>NZ_JBFAHN010000015.1:0-194776 GCF_040654175.1 Streptomyces sp. NPDC050738
TGGGTGCGCAACACATCGGGGTGTTCGAGGAGCGAGCGCAGCCCGCGCACACCGAGGGCCGGCGGAAGGACGGCGACCCCGCTCGGTCGTTCCCGCAGCCGACGCGCCCGGCGTCGTCAGACGGTGAGGGCGATCCCGGCCTCCGGGGTGTGGAGGCTGAAGGTGAGGCTCTGCACCAGATAGAGCTGGATGGTCGTGGCGTCGTGGGTGAGATAGCCGATCGAGAGGTCCTGCCCCAGGTGGAGTTCGAAGTCGCCGCCCCGGGTGGAGACGACCGCTCCGCCGTTGATGGCCGGGGCCCACACGATGGGCCCCGACAGCACACGGGCCAGGTGTTCGCGTACGGGATAGCCGTGGTCCGAGGTCTCGTTGACCGCTGTGTACGCATCGGCACCCAGGAGCAGCGCGTACGGACCGTCCACACCCGCCAGCCGCAGCGCCGTCATGGCGCGGCTCACACTGTCCGGGTACTCGGCCACGTCGGCGGCCAGCGGCAGGGCGGTGTTGGTCGATGCGCTCCTGATCCCGTCGATACCGGCTTCGGGCCAGCCCTCGAAGATGATCCGGTCCTCGGTGAGGGCCATGGTCCTGGCGGCCTCCTGGGCGGGATGCCAGTCGCTGTCCTGCGCTCCGTACTCCACGTTGTCGACCGCTTCGCGGTCCAGCGTGAAGGGCACGCGCAGTTCGATGGTGGGGTGCGACTGATGTGCGCGGGCCTCGACGCTCGGCGTCGGCGCGGCGATCGGCTTGAGGTGGCCCGAGCCGATGGCCGCGAGGGCCGGGCCGCCCGGGTCGTCGACGTCGACGACGCGACGGCCCGCGAGGTGCAGGACGAAGGTGCGGCGGACCTCCTCCTCGATCTCCTTCCACGCGCTCGTGCTGATCGGGGCCAGGTCGCGGTGCAGATTGTCCATGGGTATCAGAGGGCCTTCGGTGAAGTGGCGTGCGCGGTGGCGGGGAGCTCGAGGCGTCCGATGTTCAGGGAGGTGCCCTCGAAGCGGGGGGCGACGGCGTCGGACTGGAGCACGGCGGCAGGGGCCTGGGCCGGAGCCGCTCGGGAGGGTGCGGGCGGATCGTCGAGGAATTCCGTCGTGGGGACGTAGAACAGCGATCCGGTGACGGCCGTGGAGAAGTCCAGGATCCGGTCGTGGGTGGCGTCCGCGGTGCCCAGGAACATGTTGCGGAGCATCTCCTCGGTCACCGCGGGGGTGCGGCAGTAGCCGATGAAGTACGTGCCGTACTCGGCGCGTGCCAGTGACCCGAAGGGCATGTTGGCGCGCACGATCGGCTGCTCTTCGCCGTCGGCGTCCTCGACCTGGTTCAGCGCGACATGCGAGTCGGAGGGCTGGGCGTCTTCCGCCAGCTCGATGTCGTCGGCTTTCGTACGGCCGACCACACGCTCCTGCTCGCCCGTGGGGAGCGTGTCCCACTGGGGCAGGTCGTGCAGGTACTTCTGGACGATCGCGTAGCTGCCCCCGGCGAACGCGGCGTCCTCCTCCCCGACGAACGCGGCACGCCCCGCCCGGGCGCCCTCGGGATTCTCCGTGCCGTCGACGAAGCCGAGGATGTCGCGCTGGTCGAAGTAGCTGAACCCTTGCGTCTCGTCGACGACGCGGGCGTGGCCCGTCAGCCGGCGGGTGATCTGCGCCGCCAGTTCGAAGCAGAGGTCGGTGTGCCGGGCGCGGATATGGAAGAGCAGGTCGCCGGGGGTGGAGGGGGCGCTGTGGCGGGCGCCCCGCAGCGGTTCGAAGGGGTGGAGCCCGGCGGGCCGGGGACCCTCGAACAGGCGATCCCAGGCGAGCGAGCCGATCCCCGCCACGCACGACAGCCGGTCGTCAGGAACCCGGAATCCGACCGCGCGCACCAGCCCCGACAGATCCGCGAGGAGGTCGCGCGCCCCGTCCTCGCCGCCGTGGTCGACGGTGAACACCAGAAACACCGCGGCCCGGCTCGTCCCGGCCAGCACCGGCTGCGGGGTGTGCGGCGGCTGCGTGCTGCCCACGGAGTCCTCCCTCCTGGAACGGGTGCCACGGCGGGTCGTATCGGGCCGTGAGCTGGTTCCAGCGTGCCCGTGCCCTCCCGCACACCGCTCCCTGAGCGGGATGCGGGTACTCCGATCGGGCCAAGGAGGCCGTCACCGACGGCACCGACGTCCGGCTGTACGCGTCCGATGCGCGTTGCGCGATCTCTGTACGGCATCCCACCGCTCGTGTAGCGTCGCGTCCGTTCACACGGCTGAAACGTTTCACTACACTGTTTCAGCAGCTTTCGACGAAGGGGAGAGCACGCTATGCCGTCGAGCGGAAACAAGGGGAAGGGTCCGGAATCCGGGCCGAACCGGCGTGCCGTGATGGCCGCGGGGCTGGGTACGGCCGCACTGTCGGCGTCCGGGCTCTCGCTGTTCGCTGCGGGCCCCGCCGCTGCCGCGCCCGGCACCACACCGCACCCGTCCGCGGCCCAGGGGAAGGACGCCTGGCACCGCTACGTACAGGCGCCTGCCGACAAGCTGGTCCGGCCCGTGAGGACCCTGGGCACGACCGGTCAAGTGACCCGCCCCGACGCCCTGTTGAAGCCGGGCGGCGACGTCACCGTCCTCAGCCGGCCGCAGCCGCCTCAGGCGCCCAAGTGGCCCGAGGGCACCACCGCCGAGGCCTCGTCCGAGCACGCAGGCAACCAGGGCAACGACGGCAAGCCGCGTACGTACGTGGCCGCCAACGCCATCGACGGCGACCCGGACACCTTCTGGAACGACGACACATCGGCCGCCTTTCCCGACACCCTCACCATCACTCTGCCCGCGGCCCGCGCGCTCTCAGGGCTGACGCTGATCTCCAACAGCGACGGCGTACCGCAGGACTTCACCGTGGAGACCTGGCAGGACGGGAGCTGGAAGCAGACCGCCTCGGTCTCCGCGAACAGCGCCGTCCAGCGCGCCATCGCCTTCGACGCCCCGCGCACCACCGACAAGGTGCGGATCACCGTCACCGCGGACCAGGACACCCCTAAGGGCGCGTTCACCCGCGTCAACGAGGTGTGGCCCGAGGCGGTGGAGCCCGTGGAGGCGCCGAGTGTGACCATCGACTTCGGCAAGGTCGTCGTCGGCTATCCGCGCGTGAAATTCGCCTCGGCGTCGGACAACAGCCCAGGGGTGCGCCTCGCCTTCTCCGAGACACGCCAATTCCTCACCGAGCGCTCCGACTTCACGCGCGCCGACCAGGCGGGCGGCACCGGCGGAGGCACCGACCAGTTCGCGGTGCCGGCGGCGGGCGCTGACTGGAAGGACGTCAAGGGCTTCCAGGCCGGGGACAAGGTGTTCGCGGACGGCCTGCACGGGTTCCGATATCTGAAGATCACGCTCGACGCGCTCGGCGCCGACGCGCCCGCGGCCCTCCCCTGGGGCACGGTCTCCATCGACTCGGTGTCGCTCGAGTTCACCGCCTATCTCGGTACGCCGGACACCTTCCGGGGCTGGTTCCTCTGCTCCGACGACGACTTGAACCGCTACTGGTACGGGGCCGCGTACACCAACGAGCTGGTGACCGACACCTTCCGCCGTGACGACGTAGACCCGCGCAACGCCTGGAGCGCCTCCCTGGAGGGCAAGCTCGTGCTCCAGGACGGGGCCAAGCGCGACCGCGACCCGTACGTCGGCGACCTGGCGGTCTCGGCCCGCACCCTCTACCTCACCCACGACGACACCGCGGCGGCCGCCCGCAACGTCCTGGCCGATCTCGCGGATCACCAGCGCGCGGACGGCTGGATCCCCCCGGCGTCCATCAACAACTACACGCTGCCCCTCTTCGACTATCCGCTCTGGTGGGTGACCTGCAGCTGGGACTACGTCCTGTACACCGGCGACCGCGCCTACGCGAGCGGCTACTACCCACAGCTCCTCAAGGTCCTCGACACCTGGTACCCCAGCGTGACCGACGAGGCGGGCCTGCTCAGCAAGGGACTCAACGGCACGGGCGGGTACGGCGACTACGCGTTCCTCAACCGCACGGGCCGCATCACGTACTACAACGCCAACTACGTCCAGGCGCTCCACGACGCCGCCTCGCTGGCCACCTGGCTGGGGAGGACGGCGGATGCCGCGCGCTGGTCGACGCGGGCTGACAACGTTGCCAAGGCGGTGAACACCTATCTCTGGGACGAGGCGGCCGGCGCCTACCTGGACTCGGCGACGGGTCCTGTGCGCCACGCGCAGGACGGCAACTCCATCGCCATCACCGCGGGCATCGCGGGCAGCGAGCGGGCCGCCTCCGCACTGGATCACCGCGACCGCACGACGCAACTCCGTTACGGCAACGCCTTCATGGACAACGACACGATCTTCGGCGGCGCCTCCCAGCGGGTCTACGCCTTCACCTCGTACCCGGAGATCGTGGCCCGCTTCGACAGCGGCCGGGCGGAGTCGGCGCTGGACCAGATCCGGCGCACGTACGGGTGGATGGACAGCCATGACCCCGGCATCACGAACTGGGAGGGCATCGGCCCGAACGGTTCGCTGTACGAGGACGCCTACACGAGCATGGCGCACGGCTGGTCGACCGGCGTCCTGCCCGCGCTGACCCACCAGCTCCTGGGCGCCCGGCCGACCTCACCCGGCTACGCCACGTGGGAGGTCCGCCCCAACCCCGCGTCCGTCACCTGGGCGCAGGGCCAACTGCCCACGCCGCACGGCCCGTTGGGAGTTGAGTGGACGAACGAGAAGGGGACGTTCACCGTGACCGTCCGGGTGCCCCGCGGCACGAAGGGGTCGGCCGCGCTGCCGACCGGCGGTCGGCGGGTGGTCGTACGCGACGGCCGGCACACGCTGTGGGACGGCGGCCGGGGCAGGGCCGGTGTCCGCCTCGACGGCGATCACGTCCTGGTGACGGACCTCGGGCCGGGAACCCACACGCTCACGGCCGTGCGCGCCGGGTAGTCGCAGGTGGTGGGTGGGGGCGGAGGCGGGTGGCCGCTCTCCGCTCCACCGCCACCGCCCCCGCCCCCGCCCTTGCGCGCGTCAGCCGTGGCTCTTCACGTACGCGGCGAGCCTCAGGTCCTTCACTCCCGTGTACGTGCGGTCGGACCCCAGCGGGGTCACCGTCACGTAGCCGCGCTGGAGCATGGCGAAGTCGGCGTCGCGCTTGGTCTCGGGGCGGCAGCCTTCCACCCCCGGTGCGCAGAACCCGGCGCCGATGGTGAAGGTGTTGCCGCTGCCCGTGTAGGCGCCCTTGACGAGCTGCTGCGTCCCTACGGACGTCCACGCGGTGCCACGGGGGCGCTGTCCCACGGGCAGATAGGGGTAGTTGACGTTCACGACGAAGTCCGGCTTCAGCAGGTCGCGCCGTTTGAGCTGCCCGATGAAGTCGGCGGCGTACGCCGCGGTCTCCCGGTAGGTGCGGTCCGCGACCTCCAGGGAGGTCGTCACGGTCGGATCGTAGGAACTGCTCAGCGCGACCGCCGGCACGCCCTCGCCGATCGCGGCGAGCGCGGCTCCGACCGTGCCCGATTCGTTGACCACCGAGGCGACGTTCTGGCCGTAGTTGGTGCCGGACACGACCAGGCCCGGGCCGTCCTGCCACCCCGCCTTCGCGGCCAGGCCACCGCCGAGGGCGAGACGTACGGCGTCGGCGGGCGTGGCGCTCAGGGAGGCAGGACCGCAGGGCGATCCGCCCTTGCACACCCCGTACACAGCGCCTTGGGCGGGCGCTGTGGAGCAGTCCTGCGCGTAGTCCAGGGGCAGCGCCGTCCGCCGCTCCACGGTCAGCTGGCCGCTGGTGGTGGAGCCGGTGCCCGCGCCGCTCTGGTTGGCCCAGGGTGCGAAGACGACCACGTCCGCCCCTGCCGCGCAGAGCGCGTGCCGCACCTCGTACAGGCCCTTGCCGTCGGAGCCGTTGGGTCGCGCCATCTGCATCGAGTCGTCGTTGCTGAGCAGGACGCGGAAGCCGGCGAGCGGCGTGGTGGCCGCTGAAGCGGTACGGGGGTGGTGCGTTGCTTCGGAGTCGGCGGACTGCGCCTGCGCGAGAGCGGTGGCGGCCAGCAGAAGAGCGGTCGCGGCGCCGGCAAGGGCCGTGGTTCTTCGGGCGACAGATGTTCTCAACGGACTCGGTCTCCTCTACTCGGTTCGGTGTCCATGACATGTCTCCAGCTGGCGACGACGGAGCCTAGATGACACGTGTCAACAAGGGAAGGGATCCAGCAGTTCGCGCAAAAAGGGGTCCCGCGGCCGCCTAGCGTGTCCGGCATGACAGCGAAGTGTCGGGCCTGCGGCCGTCCCCTCGACAGGAGCGCGGGACCCGGGCGGGCCGCGTCGTACTGTTCGCAGGCATGCCGGCAGCGCGCCTACCGCGAGCGGCGACACCCTTCCGAGGTTCCCGCGAGCGACCTGATCACCGATATCGGGGACCGCGTACGGCAGTTGCGACCCACCTCCGCGCTCGCGTTCCATGCCGGAGTGGAGGCCTTGGCACCCCGGTTCGCCCAGTTGCGGCGCCTCGCCCGGCAGGCGCGTCAGGACGAGGCCGGGGAGGCGGAGGGCGCAGCCGACCCGATGGAAAACGTCACGCCCCCGCCCGTGACGAATCCCGACGACGGTGTTCTCGCCGCGCTCGTCGAGGCGCACACGGATGAGCTGCGGGTCCACTGCTACCGGCTGCTCGGGTCGTACGACGAGGCCGAAGACCTCACCCAGGAGACTTTTTTGCGCGCCTGGCGGGCTCGCGGCACGCTCGATGACGTGGGAAATCCCCGGGCCTGGCTCTACAAGACCGCCACGCATGTGTGCCTGGACTTCCTGCGCAAGCACAACCGCAGGCCGACCGTCTACGAACCCGTCCCCGGCATGGATTCCGGCGACGGGCCGCCGCCGCCCCGGCTGCCGTGGCTCCAGCCCTTTCCCGACGACCAACTGCCCGAGCGCCCGGCGACCCGGCACGCGCCGGACGAGCAGGCCGTGGCGAGCGAGACCCTGGAACTCGTCTTCCTGACCGCGATCCAGCAGCTTCCGCCGCGACAGCGGGCCGCGGTCATCCTGCGGGACGTCGCAGGATGGTCGGCCCAGGAGACCGCCGACCTGCTGGAATCCTCGCTCGCCTCGGCCAACAGCGCCGTACAGCGCGGCAGATCGGCCCTTCGCGAGGCGCTCCCGGGGCGGCGTGAGGACTGGGCGGCGAGCCGGGCGAGCGCCGACGATATGACGCTGCTGCGCCGCTACATGGAGGCGGCCGCCGACGCCGACATCGACGCCATGGTGAAGCTGGTGCGCGAGGACGCGGTGCTCACCATGCCGCCGAATCCGTTCTGGTTCACCAGCCGTGACGCGCTCTTCGCGTTCGTACGGCCCAACCTGGATCCCGCGTCGCCGATGTTCGCCGGGCACTGGCGGCATCTGCCGGTGCGCGCCAACGGGCAGCCGGCCGTGGCGGGTTATCTGCGCAGGCCGGGCACCAGTGTCTTCCGGGCGCAGCTGATCGATGTGCTGCGCGTCGAAGGCGGGCAGATCGCACAGATCACCACCTTCGAGCCGCACCTGTTCGCCGCGTTCGGACTGCCCATGACCATGTGACGGCGGCCGCCGCCGATGAGTTTCCGCCGATGCTTCGTCTTATGGGTGTCGGGTGCACACGGCACCCCCCAGCAGGAGGACAACGGACATGCTTCAGGACAAGGTCGCGGTCATCTACGGCGGAGCGGGCGCACTGGGCGCGGGGGTGGCGAAGGCGTACGCAGACGCGGGAGCCCGGGTCTTTCTCACCGGCCGTACGGAGGCCACGCTGAAGAAGGTCGCTTCCGCTGTCGGCGCCGAGTACGACGTGCTGGACGCCCTCGACGAGGCGGCCGTCGAGGCGCATGCCGCCTCGGTCGTCGAGCGGGCAGGGCGGATCGACATCTCCTTCAACCTCGTGCCGCGCGGGGACCTGCACGGCATCCCGCTCACCGACCTGTCGGTCGAGGACTTCACCCGGCCGGTCGTGCAGGGCATCACCTGCCAGTTCATCACCGCACGGGCCGCTGCCCGCCGGATGACCGCGCAGGGCTCGGGCGCGATCATCGCCCTGGACAGCGGGTCGGGCAACGGCAGTCCGATGATGGGCGGCACGGCCTCCGCGGACGGTGCGACCGATTCGCTGATCCGCCAGTTCGCCCAGGAGCTCGGCCCGGCCGGTGTGCGGGTCTGCGGGATCTGGACGGCCGGGGTCACCGACAGCCTGACGCCGGAGAAGCTGTCCGGCGCGGGCGCTCCCGCCATGGACGAAGCCGCCGTGCAGGGCATTCGCCAGCACCTCGACAGCCTGCGCATGACCAAGCGCTCTCCGCAGATCGCCGATATCGCCGCGCTGGCCGCCTTCCTGGCGTCGGACGCGGGCGTCGCGATCACGGGGACCTGGGTCAACGCGACCGCGGGAATGTTCCCCAGTTGAGCGGCCGCCGGTGGGCCGCCACTTCCCGGAAGGGGAAACGGCGGCCCACCGGTCTCTCTCACGCGGTGAAGCGGTGGCTTCCCGAGCCGACTTCGTACACGGCACAGCCGTCCTCGGCGCGTACGAACGTCGCCTGGCCGCCCTTCACCCGGTCCGGGCGGGCCGTGGGCACCCACACCTCGGCGGTGGTGTTGGGCGGCACGGTGCACTCCAGTACGAAACCGCCGGACCGCTGCTCCCACTGGGTGGTCACGGGGCCGTACAGCGAGGCGAACCTGGCGCTCGCGGACGTGACCTGGCCGCCGGGGCGGGGGCGGACGACGATCCGCCGGTAGCCCGCGCGGCCTGCGGCGATCCCCGCGATGTTGGTGTACATCCACTCGCCCACCGAGCCGTAGGCGTAGTGGTTGAAGGAGTTCATGCCCGCGTCCTGGAACGTGCCGTCGGGCTTGATGGAGTCCCAGCGCTCCCACATCGTGGTCGCGCCCCGGTCGATCTGGTAGCCCCAGCTCGGGAAGGTGCGCTGGTGCAGCAGCCGGTAGGCGACATCGGTGTGGCCTGTGTCGGTGAGGACGGGCAGCAGGCGCGGGGTGCCGAGGAAGCCGGTCGACAGGTGCCAGTCCTTGGCCTCGATGAGGGCGACGAGACGGTCGGCCGACGCCTTGCGCAGGGCGTCGGGGACCAGGTTCATGGACAGGGCGAGGACGTACGCGCTCTGTGTGTCGCCCTTCACCTTTCCGTCGGCTGTGACGTATGCGGTTTGAAAGGCCTGGCGCACCCGGTCGAAGAGGCCGGTGTACGGGGCGGGGTCCTCGCCCAGGGCCCCGGCCATCTGTGCCGCGAGGTCGGCGCTGTGGGCGAAGTACGCCGTCGCGATGACGTCCTTGGGCGTCTCGTCCGAGACGTTCAGCCAGTCGCCGTACCCGCCGGCCGGGCGCAGCAGCCCGTCGCTGTTCTTCTCCAGATAGCGCAGCCAGGCCTGGACGGAGGGCCAGGCGTCGGCGACGACCTTCTTGTCGCCGTACGCCTCGTAGAGTGCCCACGGGACCGTGACGCCCGCATCGCCCCAGCCCGCGACGCCGTTGCCGACCGTCCCGACGAAGGGGGCCACGTCGGTGAACGCGCCGTCCGCGGTCTGGCCGTCGCGCAGGTCGAACAGCCACTTGGTGAGGAAGCGCGCCGACTCCATGGTGTAGGAGGCGGTGGGTGCGAAGACGTTGATGTCGCCGGTCCAGCCGAGCCGTTCGTCGCGGGCGGGTGTGTCCGTGGGGACGGAGACGAAGTTGCCGCGCTGGCCCCACGTGATGTTGCTGTGGAGCTTGTTGAGCATCGGGACGTTGGTCTCGAACTCGAAGGTGAACGGTGCGGAGGTGTGCATGACCCGGCCCGTGACCGCGCGGGCGGTGGGTGTGCCGGGGAATCCGGTGAGTTCGACGTAGCGGAATCCGTGCGAGGTGAAGCGCGGCTCGTAGGTCTCCTCGCCCCCGCCCTTGAGCGTGTACGTGTCGGTCGCCGCGGCCGTGCGCAGGTTGGTGGTGTAGATCGTGCCGTCGGGGTTGAGGACCTCCGCGTGCCGCAGGCGCACGGCGTCCCCCGCCTTGCCCGAGACGCGCAGTCGCACCGAGCCGACCATGTTCTGGCCCAGGTCGAGGACGAAGACGCCCGGCTTCGGCTGGGTGATCTTCTGTACGGGCAGTTCCTTCGCGATCCGCACGGGGCCGTCGATCTGCGCGACGATCTCGGCGGGGACATCGTTGTCAGAAGCGCGGACCGGAAGCCAGGCACGGTCGTCGAAGCCCGGCGAGGTCCACCCGGCCGTCTCCTTGCGCGCGTCATAGGTCTCGCCCGACATCAGGTCCGCGGAGACGATCGGCCCTGAGGCGGCACGCCAGTCCTTGGCCGAGGTGATGCGCTCGCTCGTCCCGTCCGTGTACTCGATCTCCAACTGGGCAAGGAACGAGGGGCGTTCGCCGTACTGGTGCGGGCCGAACATCCCCACGTTGCCCGCGTACCAGCCGGGCGCCACATAGGCGCCCAGCGCGTTGGTGCCCGAGCGGAGGAGGCCGGTAACGTCGTAGGTCTGGTACTGCACCCGCTTGCGGTAGTCGGTCCAGCCGGGGGCAAGTTGGTCGCGGCCCACACGGCGGCCGTTGATGTGGGTCTCGTAGAGGCCGAGGGCTGTCGCGTAGAGGCGCGCCCTGGCCACCTTCTTGCCGGGGAGCCGGAACTCGCGGCGCAGCTGGTTGGCGGCGAACGAGGCTGCGACGAGGCGGCCCCACGGGCCGCCGCCCCAGGCTGCGGCCACCTTCGCGGCGGGCCAGGCGGAGTCGTCGAAGGCCTGCTCGCGCCAGCCGTCGGCCGGTTCGGTGTCCGTCGACTTCCATGAGCCGTCGGTGACGGTCTTCTGCTCGCCGGACGCCGTGGTGACGGTCAGGACGCCGATCAGGCCCGCGGCTCCGACGGTGGCGTTGGTCGCCGAGACGGCGATGATGTTCGCGCCGGAGTGCAGCTGCGCGGTCACGTCGATGACGGCGGGCCGCCGCCAGCTGTCGTTGTCCGTGGCCAGGTCGGTGCGCGCCACCTCGGCACCGTTGAGGGACACGGTGTAGACATTGTCGGCGCTGATGGCCAGCACGGCCGATGTGATGCCTTCGGGGAGGTCCACGGCGCGGCGGAAGAAGCGGGTGGCGGCCGGCACGCTGCTCGCCGGGTCGCCCTCGGGGAACCAGATCCACGAACTGCCCTCCAGGGACGGGGCGTCCGTGAGGACCGCGGGGGCGGAGATCCACTCGGCGGTCCACTGGTCCTCGCCCATCAGGCCCGTCTCCCACCAGGTCGGCGCGCTCCACGCGGAGACGCCGCCGTCGGTGTCCCACACGCGGACGGACCAGAAGTAGCGGGTACGGGACTTGAGTTGAGGGCCTGCGTACGCGACGAGCACGGATTCCGCGGAGGCGACCTTGCCGCTGTCCCACACATCGGGGCGCGAGAGGCCGGCGGCGGTCGTGGCGACGCGCAGCTGATAGGCGCTCTGGAGCTGTCCGGCGGCGTCCGAGGTCATCGGCCAGCTCAGGCGCGGGCGGGCCGCGTCCAGCCCCAGCGGCTGCTGCACGTACTCGACCGTCGGCGTGGTGACGCGCAGGGCGCTCGCCCCGCCGTGCGCCTCGGCTTCTGCGGACCCGGATGCGGCGAGGGCCTGTCCGGTGCCTGCGGTCACGGCGCCCACCGTGACCGCGGCGCCCGCCAGGATGTTCCTTCTACTGATCACTACGGCTCCTGATGAGAGAGGGTGAATCGATTCATCGCGGTGAACGTAGGTGTCGCACGAGGCGTGCGTCAATGCGTGTGCACGGCTTTCCTGAAGTTCCAACTACCTTTAATGCAGGCCGAGTTGAACATCATCAGCGCGGCGCGAGACTGGACCTGCGGACCACCAGCTCCGGTTTCAGAATGACCCTGCGGTGCACATGGGGCTGCCCCTCCCCCGGCTCCGTCTCCCCCAGGAGCAGTTCGGCGGCCAGCGCCCCCAGCGTCACGGCCGGCTGCCGCACCGAGGTGAGCGGGACAGCGGCGGCGGCCGCGAACTCGATGTCGTCGTACCCGACGATCGCGAGGTCGCCCGGCACGTCGACGCCCGCCGCGAACATGGCCTGCAGTACACCCAGCGCGAGCAGGTCGTTGGCGCAGAACACCGCGGTCGGACGCTTGGAGAGCCCGAGCAGCCGGGCCCCGGCATCGCGTCCCGACGCCACGTCGAGCCGCTCGGTCGGCAGTTCGAGCAGCGCATCGGGGCCCAGGCCCGCATCGGTGAGCGCGGTGAGGGCACCCGTGCGGCGGTCCCTCACCTGGTTGAGGCCGGGCGGCCCGCTCACGTACGCGATGGAGCGGTGGCCCGCGTCGACGAGATGCCGCAGCGCCATCGCACCGCCCAGCACGTCGTCCACCGAGACCGAGCACTCGGTGGTGTCCTCGGCGACCCGGTCGACCAGCACGAACGGGATGCCGTGGCGGCGGAACGCCGCGATGTTGCGCCCCGTCGCGTCGGCGGGCGTCAGCAGCACGCCGCGCACCCGCAGTTCCGCGAAGTGCGCCAGGTACTCCGCCTCCTCGTCCGGGCTCTGCGCGCTGTTGCAGACCATGACGCCGAGCCCGGCCTCCCGCGCGGCACGCTCGGCGCCGCGCGCCACGTCCACGAAGAACGGGTTGCCCATGTCGAGGACGAGCAGGCCCATGATCCGGCTGTGCCCGGCCCGCAGCTGGCGCGCGGATTCACTGCGTACGTAACCGAGCCGGTCAATGGCCTCCAGCACCCGGGCACGGGTCTTGGAGGCCACCGCCTCCGGCCGGTTGATGACATTGGAGACCGTGCCGACGGACACACCGGCCGCGCGGGCGACGTCCTTGATACCCACCGGCTGTGCCATCGGACAAGAACCTCCAGTGGAGCGGTGGTGGGCTGCTAGAAGTTGAACTGGTCGATGTTCTTCGTGTTGAACACGGTCGGCTTGCCGAGGTTGATGACGCCGTCCTTGCCGATGGTGAAGCTGCCCATGGACCCGGCCTTGAAGGTCTCGCCCTCCTTGCCGGTGATCTGCCCCGAGGACAGCGCGACGGCCGTGCGTGCGGCCAGCTCGCCGAGCTTCGCCGGGTCCCACAGCTCGAAGGCCTCGACCGTGCCGTTCTTGACGTACTTGCGCATGTCGTTGGGGGTGCCGAGACCCGTCAGCTTGACCTTGCCCTTGTACTTCGAACCCGACAGGTACTGGGCGGCGGCCTTGATGCCGACCGTCGTCGGGGAGATGATCCCGGCCAGCTTCGGGTGCTCCTGGAGAAGGCCTTGAGTCTGCTGGAAGGACTGCTGGGCGTCGTCGTTTCCATACGCGACCTTGACCAGCTTGATGTCCTTGTACTTGGGGTCCTTCAGCTCTTCCTTCATGAAGTCGATCCAGGCGTTCTGGTTCGTCGCGGTCTGAGCGGCGGACAGGATCGCGATCTCGCCCTTGTAGCCGATCTGTTCGGCGAGCAGCTGCACCTCCGTACGGCCCAGGTCCTCGGAGCTGGCCTGCGAGACGAAGGCGTTGCGGCATTCGACCTTGGTGTCCGAGTCGTACGTGACGACCTTGATCTTGTTCTTCATCGCCTGCTTCAGCGCGGTGCACAGCGCACCCGGGTCCTGCGCGGACACGGCCATCGCGTCGACCTGCTGCTGGGTGAGCGTGTTGACGTAACTGACCTGCCCGCTGGTGTCGGTGGCGGTGCTCGGTCCCGTCTCCTTGTAGCTGGAGCCCAGTTCCGTGAGTGCCTTCTCGCCGCCCTTGTCCGCGGAGGTGAAGTACGGGTTGTTGACCTGCTTGGGCAGGAAGCCGACGGTGAGGCCCTTCTTGGTGGCCGCGTTCGGGTCGGCCTTGCCGGCGGCGGCGGCCGATCCGCCCCCGTCCTTGACGTCGTTCTTGGTGGTGCCGCCGCAGGCGGTGGCTGCCAGGGCGAGCGAGGTGACGGCGACGAGGGCCGTGCAGGCACGGCGGATCGATGACTTGCGCATGGCGGGGTCCTTTGCGGAGAAGAGGGGTTACGAGGTCAATGTGGGCAGGGCCGTCCGGCCCGCCCGTGCGACGGCGATCTGCCGAGCGACCCGCGGGCCGAGCACGGAGACGACGAGCAGGACGCCGGTGACGACGATCTGCGACTGCGCGGAGACTTCCAGCAGGCTCATCACGTCCTGTGCCGCGCCGAGGAGGAAGACTCCCGCGATCGCGCCGCCGAGGGTCCCCTTGCCGCCGTCGAAGTCGATGCCGCCGAGGAGAACGGCTGCCACGACGGAGAGTTCGAGCCCGGTGGCGTTGTCGTAACGGGCACTGGAGTAGTGCAGCGCCCAGAAAATACCGGTGAGAGAGGCCATGAAACCGGTGACGACGAACAGCACCAGCTTCTGGCGCTTGACCCGGATCCCGGCGAACCGGGCGGCTTCCTCATTGGCGCCGACGGCGAAGAGCGAGCGCCCGAACGGGGTGGCGTGCAGCACGACCGCCGCGATCGCGAGCAGCACCAGGAACGGCAGGAACGCCTGCGGGAGGAAGGTGTCCCCGATCCTGCCGGCCGCGAAGTCCTGGTACGGGGCCGGGAAGTCGGTCACCGCGTTCGAGCCGAGCACGATCTGTGCGATGCCCCGGTAGGCGGCGAGGGTGCCGATGGTGACGGCGAGGGACGGCAGCCCGAGACGCGTCACAAGCAGCCCGTTCACCAGTCCGCAGGCCACGCCGAGCAGCAGGCAGAGCGGGATGATCGTCTCGATCGACATGCCCTGGTTCCACAGGGCGCCCATCACGGAGCCCGACAGCCCGGCCGTGGAGGCCACCGACAGGTCGATCTCGCCGGCCACCACGAGCAGGGTCATCGGCAGGGCGACCAGGGCGATCGGCAGGGTGTTGCCGATGAGGAACGACAGGTTGAGGGCGTTGCCGAAGCCGTCCACGAAGCCGAACGAGAACAGCAGCAGGACGATCAGGAGGGCGCCGACCACAGTGTCCCAGCGGACGGCGCGGGAGAGCGGTGAGTCAGCCATGGCGAGCGTTCCTCTTCTTCAGTGCGGCGGCCACGCGCAGGGCGACGATGCGGTCGACCGCGATGGCGAGGATGAGCAGGATGCCGTTGATGGCGAGCACCCAGACGGAGCTGACACCGAGCGCGGGCAGCACGCTGTTGATGGAGGTGAGCAGCAGGGCGCCCAGGGCGGCGCCGTAGACGCTCCCGGAGCCCCCGGTGAAGACGACGCCGCCGACCACGACGGCGCTCACGACGGTGAGTTCGTATCCGGTGCCGGTGCCGGAGTCGACGTTTCCGAACCGGGCGAGGTAGAGCGCACCCGCGAGACCGGCCAGACCTCCGCAGAAGATGTACGCGGCGAGGATCCGCTTGCGTACGGGAATGCCCGCGAGCCCCGCGGCCTCGGGGTTGGAGCCGAGCGCGTACAGCTCGCGTCCGCTGCCGAACTGCTTGAGGTAGTACGCGGTGGCCACCAGCACCGCCAGGGCGATCAGTGCGAGGTAGGGCACCGCGGAGATGCCGCCGGAGCCGAAGTCCACGAAGCCGCCGGGGAGGTCGGCCGCCGTGATCTGCCGTGGGCCGACCCAGATCGAGTCGACGCCCCGGATGATGTAGAGCATCCCGAGGGTGACGACGAGCGCGGGCACCTGGCCGAGGCTGACGAGCAGGCCGTTCAGCAGGCCGCACCCGATGCCCAGCAGGACGGCGAGGACGATCGCCACGACGGGGTTGCCGCCGCCCTGGAGGTAGGTGCCTGCCGCGAAGGCGCTGATGCCCATCGTCGAGCCGACGGACAGGTCGACGTTGCGGGTGATCACGACCAGCGACTGGCCTGTGGCGACCAGCACCAGGATGGTCGCGTTCAGCAGCAGGTCCTTGATCCCCTGCTCGGAGAGGAACTCGCTGTTGCCCATCTGGGTGATGACGATCATCACCAGGAAGACGGCCAGGATGGCGAGTTCGCGCATCTTGAACACGCGGTCGACCAGCCGGGTGCCGCTCGACTTGGGCACCTCGGCGGCGGGTACGGGGTTGGGTGCGGTCACCGTCATGCGGCGGCCCTCCCGGTGGCTGCGGCCATCACGGCTTCCTCGGTGGCTTCGGAGCGTGGTATCTCGGCGGTGAGCCGGCCCTCGTGCATCACCAGCACGCGGTCGGCCATGCCGAGGATTTCGGGCAGGTCGGAGGAGATCATCAGGACGGCGACCCCATCGGCGGCCAACTCGCTCAGCAGCCGGTGCACTTCGGCCTTGGTTCCGACGTCGATGCCGCGGGTCGGCTCGTCGACGATCAGCACCTTGGGCCCGGTGGCCAGCCACTTGGCGAGGACGACCTTCTGCTGGTTGCCGCCGGAGAGCGTGGAGACGGCGTCGGCGATCCGGGCGTACTTCACCTGGAGCTTGAGCGCCCAGTCCAGCGAGCGGCTGCGCTCGGCGCCCCGGTCCACGAGACCGGCCTTCACGCTCGTACGCAGTCCGGTGAGCCCGATGTTGCGCTCGATGGACATGCCCATCACCAGGCCCTGGGCGCGCCGGTCCTCGGGTACGAGGGCGAGTCCGGCGGCCATCGCGGTGGACGGGGCGCCGTTGGCGAGCGTCCGCCCGTCGACGGCCACTTCGCCGGCGTCCCACCGGTCGATGCCGAAAACCGCGCGGGCGACTTCGGTACGTCCGGCGCCGACGAGGCCCGCGAGGCCGACGATCTCGCCCTGACGGACGTCGAAGGAGACGTCGGTGAAGACGCCTTCGCGGGTGAGGCGCCGGACGCTCAGCGCGATCTCGCCGGCCCGTACGTCCTGCTTGGGATACAGCTCTTCGAGGTCGCGGCCGACCATGCGGCGTACGAGGTCGTCCTCGGTCATGCCCTGAAGGGGCTCGCTGGAGATCAGGGCGCCGTCGCGCAGGGTCGTGACCCGCGTGCAGATCTTGAAGATCTCTTCGAGGCGGTGCGAGATGAACAGCACCGCGGCGCCCTGGTCGCGCAGGGCGCGTACGACGCCGAACAGGCGGGCCACCTCACTGCCCGTCAGGGCCGCGGTGGGTTCGTCCATGATCAGGACGCGGGCGTCGAAGGAGAGCGCCTTGGCGATCTCGACGATCTGCTGGTCGGCGATGGACAGGCCGCGGGCCGGGCGGTCGGGGTCGAGTTCGACACCGAGGCGCTGCATCAGGGCCAGGGTCGCGGTGTGTGCGGCCTTGTGGTCGATACGGCCGAGGGACCGCCGTGGCTGGCGCCCCATGAAGATGTTCTCGGTGATCGAAAGATCGGGAAAGAGCGTCGGCTCCTGGTAGATCACGGCGATGCCGGCGTCCCGGGCGTCGGCCGGACCGTGGAAGACGGTCGGCTCGCCGTCGAGCAGCAGGTGCCCGGCGTCTGGGCGGTGGACGCCGGCGAGCGCCTTGATGAGGGTCGACTTGCCCGCACCGTTCTCGCCGGCCAGGGCGTGCACCTCGCCGGGAAACAGTTCCAGGGAGACATCGCGAAGGGCGCGTACGGCGCCGAAGGACTTCGAGAGGTCCCTGAGCGCCAGGACGGGGGCCGGATCCGTGTCGGACCGGTGGTTCATGAGGACTCCTCAGCGACGCGGCGGGTAGCCCTCACTGCGTCGTGAAAGGTTTCAACTGGGTTGCCGGGACGTTATTCATGACAACGGTGTCGCGTCAACGGGTCCCGGTCGAAATTCCGACCACGGGAGGTCACAACAGAGTTACGGTCAACTGCCGTGGCGAGAAGGGTTGACAGCCTCGGCGCGAGCCCCTACGTTCCGGCTTGAATCGTTTCACTAAATCGTTCAGCCCGATGCGTAGGAGCTCCACCGTGTCCGACCTCGCCGCAGTGAAGGCCGCCCTCAAGACCCAGGCCGTCGAGACGCCGTCCTGGGCGTACGGGAACTCGGGGACGCGCTTCAAGGTGTTCGCGCAGGCAGGGGTGCCCCGTACCCCCTTCGAAAAGGTGGACGACGCGGCCACCGTGCACGCGTTCACCGGCGTGACACCGGCCGTCTCGCTGCACATTCCATGGGACCGGGTCGAGGGGCCGGGCGGCTACAAGTCCCTCGCGGTGTACGCCGAGGAGCGGGGCCTGCGGCTGGGCGCGATCAACTCCAACACCTTCCAGGACGACGCCTACGCCCTGGGCAGCGTCTGCCACCCCGACCCCGCGGTGCGCCGCAAGGCCGTGGACCATCTCCTCGCATGCGTCGACATCCTGGACGCGACGGGCTCCAAGATCCTCAAGCTGTGGTTCGCCGACGGCACGAACTACCCCGGCCAGGACGACATCCGCGAGCGCCAGGACCGCCTGTCCGAAGCGCTGCGGGCCGTATACGCACGCCTCGGCGACGACCAGCGGATGCTGCTCGAATACAAGTTCTTCGAGCCCGCCTTCTACGCGACCGACGTGCCGGACTGGGGCACCGCCTACGCGCACTGCCTCAAGCTGGGCCCCAAGGCGCAGGTCGTGGTCGACACCGGCCACCACGCGCCCGGCACCAACATCGAGTTCATCGTCGCGAGCCTGCTGCGCGAGGGAAAGCTCGGCGCCTTCGACTTCAACTCGCGCTTCTACGCCGACGACGACCTCATGGCGGGCGCGGCCGACCCCTTCCAGCTGTTCCGGATCATGTACGAGGTGATCCGCGGCGGCGGCTTCACCCCGGACGTGGCGTTCATGCTCGACCAGTGCCACAACATCGAGGCCAAGATCCCGGCGATCATCCGCTCGGTGATGAACGTCCAGGAAGCCACGGCGAAGGCGCTGCTCGTCGACCGTGAGGCGCTCGCCGGCGCCCAGCGCTCCGGCGATGTGCTCGCCGCCAACGCGGTCCTCATGGACGCGTACAACACCGACGTCCGCCCGCTCCTCGCCGAGGTACGTGAAGAGCTCGGCCTGGACCCCGACCCGGTCGCCGCCTACCACCGCTCCGGCCTCGCGGCGAAGAACGCCCAGGAGCGCGTCGGCGGCACACAGGCGGGCTGGGGCGCCTGACCCTTCAGCACATGCCGACCCCGCACCGCTCACCCCACTCACCAGCAAGGACACCCATGCCTTCCCCTCTTCACCCCGAAGCGGCCGCACTGATCGAGCGCTCGCACCGCCTGGGCGCCGACCCGCGCAACACCAACTACGCGGGCGGCAACACCTCCGCGCAGGGCACCGCGACCGACCCCGCGACGGGCGGCGACGTCGAGCTGATGTGGGTCAAGGGATCGGGGGGCGACCTCGGGACGCTCAAGCCCGAGGGGCTCGCCGCGCTGCGCCTGGACCGGCTGCGCGCACTCAAGGACGTGTACCCGGGGGTGGAGCGCGAGGACGAGATGGTCGCCGCGTTCGACTACTGCCTGCACGGCAGGGGCGGTGCGGCCCCCTCCATCGACACCGCGATGCACGGACTGGTCGACGCCGCACACGTGGACCACCTCCACCCCGACTCGGGCATCGCGCTCGCCTGCGCCGCCGACGGCGAGAAGCTGACCGCCGAATGCTTCGGCGACACCGTGGTCTGGGTGCCCTGGCGCCGGCCCGGCTTCCAGCTCGGCCTGGACATCGCCGCTGTGAAGGCCGCAAACCCGCAGGCCATCGGGTGTGTGCTCGGCGGTCACGGCATCACCGCGTGGGGTGCGACCTCGCAGGAGTGCGAGGCCAACTCGCTGCACATCATCGACACCGCCGAGACCTTCCTGGCCACGCAGGGCAAGGCCGAGCCGTTCGGTCCCGTACTGCCGGGATACGAGCCCCTCGCGGAGGCCGAGCGCCGCGAGCGGGCAGCCGCCCTGGCACCGCACATCCGGGCGATCGCCTCGCAGGACAGGCCGCAGACCGGGCACTTCGACGACTCCGATGCGGTTCTCGACTTCACGTCGCGTGCCGAGCACCCGCGGCTCGCGGCCCTCGGCACGTCCTGCCCCGACCACTTCCTCCGTACGAAGGTGCGCCCGCTCGTCCTCGACCTGCCGCCGACCGCGGACCTGGAGGTGGCGATCGCGCGGCTCAAGGAGCTGCACGCCGCATACCGCGAGGAGTACGCCGCCTACTACGGGCGGCACGCCGATGCCGCCTCCCCCGCGATGCGCGGTGCGGACCCGGCCATCGTCCTGGTGCCCGGAGTCGGCATGTTCAGCTTCGGCAAGGACAAGCAGACCGCGCGCGTGGCGGGCGAGTTCTACGTCAACGCGATCAACGTGATGCGCGGCGCCGAGGCGGTCTCCACGTACGCACCCATCGAGGAGAGCGAGAAGTTCCGCATCGAGTACTGGGCCCTGGAGGAGGCCAAGCTGCAGCGGATGCCCAAGCCGAAGCCCCTCGCCACCCGGGTGGCTCTGGTCACGGGCGCGGGCAGCGGCATCGGCAAGGCGATCGCCCGCCGGCTCGCCGCCGAGGGGGCTTGCGTGGTGGTCGCCGACCTCGACACGGCGAAGGCCGAGGCGGTCGCGGCGGAGCTGGGCGGCAGCGACATCGCTGTGGCCGTCACGGTCGACGTGACCTCCGAGGATCAGATCGAAGCCGCCTTCAAGGCCGCGGTGCTCGCCTTCGGCGGTGTGGACCTCGTCGTCAACAACGCGGGCATCTCCATCTCCAAGCCGCTGCTGGAGACGACCGCCAGGGACTGGGACCTCCAGCACGACATCATGGCCCGCGGCTCCTTCCTGGTCTCGCGCGAGGCGGCCCGTGTCATGACCGCGCAGGGTCTGGGCGGCGACATCGTCTACATCGCTTCCAAGAACGCCGTGTTCGCCGGCCCCAACAACATCGCCTACTCGGCGACCAAAGCCGACCAGGCCCACCAAGTGCGCCTGCTCGCAGCCGAGTTGGGAGAGCACGGAATCCGCGTCAACGGCATCAACCCCGACGGCGTGGTGCGCGGATCCGGGATCTTCGCGGGCGGCTGGGGAGCCAAGCGCGCAGCCGTGTACGGCGTCGAGGAGGAGAAGCTCGGCGAGTACTACGCCCAGCGCACCCTCCTCAAGCGCGAGGTGCTCCCCGAGCATGTCGCGAACGCCGTCTTCGCCCTCACCGGCGGCGACCTGACCCACACCACGGGCCTGCACATCCCGGTCGACGCGGGCGTCGCGGCGGCATTCCTGCGATGAGCGAGCACCTCACCACCTTCGCCGCGGTCGACCTCGGCGCGTCCAGCGGACGCGTCATGGTCGGCCGCGTCGGACGCGACACCCTCGAACTCCACCAGGCCCACCGCTTCCGCAACCGCCCGGTTCACCTGCCCGAGGGCCTGCGCTGGGACATCCTGGCGCTGTACACGGGCGTCCTCGACGGCCTGCGGGCCGCAGGCGCCGCGGCCGGCGGCCGCCTGGCGTCCGTCGGCGTGGACAGCTGGGCCGTGGACTACGGCCTGCTCGATGCCGCCGGGGCCCTTCTCGGCAACCCCGTCCACTACCGGGACAGCCGCACCGAAGGCGCGGCGGAGAAGGTGTGGGCGTCCGTCCCCGCCGAACGGCTGTACGCGACGACGGGCATCCAGTACGCCCCGTTCAACACGCTCTACCAGCTCACCGCGGCCCGGGACACGCCCCAACTGGCTTCGGCGGAGAGGTTGTTGCTGATCCCGGACCTCCTCACGTACTGGCTGACCGGAGAGGCGGGCACCGAGCTCACCAACGCCTCCACCACCCAGCTCATCGATCCGCGCACCCGCGACTGGGCACACCCCCTGGCCGCCGCCCTGGGCATCGACCTCGGCCTCTTCGCACCGCTGCGCCACCCCGGCGACCCGGCCGGCCACCTGCTGCCCGCCGCCCTGGAGGCGACAGGACTGACCGGACCCGTCCCGGTCACCGCGGTCGCCTCGCATGACACGGCATCGGCGGTGGCCGCCGTACCCGCGGCACACGGCGAGCGGTTCGCCTACGTCTGCACGGGCACCTGGTCGCTCGCAGGACTCGAACTCGACGCACCGGTGCTCGGCGAGGACAGCAGAACCGCGAACTTCACCAACGAGCTGGGCATCGACGGCACGGTCCGCTATCTGCGCAACATCATGGGCCTGTGGTTGCTGCAGGAGTGCGTACGCGAATGGGGCGATCCGAACATGTCCGCGCTGCTCCGGGACGCGGCAGCGGTCCCGGCGCTCCGTTCGGTGGTGGACGCATCGGACCCCGCATTCCTCGCCCCCGGGGGCATGCCGCAGCGCATCGCCGACGCGTGCCGGGCCACGGGACAGCCGGTGCCGACGACTCCCGCCGAGACCACCCGCTGCATCCTCGACTCCCTCGCGCTCGCCCACCGCACGGCGATCGAGGACGCCCAGCGGTTGTCCGGGCAGACCGTGGACACCGTGCACATCGTGGGCGGTGGCGCCCGTAACGAGCTGCTGTGCCAACTGACCGCCGACGCCTGCGGACTCCCCGTGGTCGCAGGCCCCGCGGAGGCTTCGGCACTCGGCAACGTCCTGGTGCAGGCACGCGCCCAAGTCTTGGTGGGCGACCGGTCCGACATGCGCGCCCTGCTGTCCCGTACCCAGCGACTCGTACGGTACGAGCCGCAGCCCGGCCGGGCTTCATGGGACGCGGCGGCGGCGCGCATCGCCGCGCCCTGACCGTCGCCCCTACGCCTTCCACCAACCGATTGATCAAGGAGCCGCGATGCGAGTCGCCCTGTTCCTCACCTGCGTCAACGACGCGCTCTATCCGGACACGGGCCGCGCCGTGGTGACCCTGCTCAACAGGCTGGGCGTCGACGTCGAGTTCCCGATGGGACAGACATGCTGCGGCCAGGCCCACTACAACACCGGCTACCGACGCCAGGCCGAACCATTGGCCACCCGCTTCGCGGAGGTCTTCGGAGCGTACGACGCCATCGTGACCCCCTCCGGATCGTGCGGCGCGATGGTCCGCGAGCTCTACCCGCGCATGGGCGAACGGGCGCAGGCGGAGGGCCGCGGCGACGTGCTGGCGCGGACGGTGGCGGGCGTGGTGCCCAAGACGTACGAGCTGACGGAGTTCCTGGTGGATGTGCTGGGCGTGACGGACGTGGGCGCGTACTACCCGCGCACCGTCACCTACCACCCGACCTGCCACGGGCTGCGCAGCCTGGGGCTGGGCGAACGACCGCGTCAACTCCTGCAAGCCGTCAAGGGACTTGAACTGCGCGAGCTGCCGGGGGCGGAGGAGTGCTGTGGTTTCGGGGGAACCTTCGCGATGAAGAACTCCGATGTTTCCGTGGCGATGGGCGAGGACAAGGTCCGCAACGCCGCCTCGACCGGAGCCGATGTGTTGTGCGCGGCGGACAACTCGTGCCTGATGCACCTGGGCGGCACGATGAGCCGGCTGAAGGTCGGGATACGTCCGGTGCACCTGGCGGAGATTTTGGCGAGTACGGAGAAGGAGCCGTTGGGATGAGTGGGACGTTTGTGGGGATGCCGTCGTTTCCGGTGGCGGCGCGTGTGGCGGTGAACGATCCGGTGCTGCGGGGGAATCTGCGTCATGCCACGCACACGATCCGGGCGAAGCGTGCGGTGGCGGTGGGTGAGCTGTCGGACTGGGCGCAGTTGCGGCAGGCCGGGAAGGAGATCAAGGACCGGACGCTGCGATATCTGGACACCTACCTCATCGAGTTGGAGGAGCGGGTCACCGCGGCCGGCGGGATCGTGCACTGGGCGGCCGACGCGGATGAGGCGAACCGGATCGTGATCGACCTGGTGAAGGCCACGGGCGAGTCGGAGGTGGTGAAGGTCAAGTCGATGGCGACCCAGGAGATCGGCCTCAACGAGGCTTTGGAGGCGGAAGGCATCGCCGCTTACGAAACCGACCTGGCGGAGCTGATCGTGCAGTTGGGCGAGGACCGCCCCTCGCACATCCTGGTGCCCGCCATCCACCGCAACCGCGGCGAGATCCGGGAGATCTTCGCCCGCACCATGGGCGACTGGGGCCGCCCGGCCCCCGACCATCTCACCGACAGCCCCGCGGAGTTGGCGGAGGCGGCCCGGCTGCATCTGCGGGAGAAGTTCCTGCGCGCGAAGGTCGCCGTCTCGGGGGCCAACTTCATGATCGCCGAGACGGGGACGATGGTCGTCCTGGAATCGGAGGGCAACGGACGTATGTGCCTGACCCTGCCCGAGACCCTGATCTCGGTGGTCGGTATCGAGAAGGTCATCCCCGCCTGGCAGGACCTGGAAGTGTTCCTGCAGACCCTGCCCCGCTCCTCGACGGCGGAGCGGATGAACCCCTACACCAGCACCTGGACCGGCACCACCGACCAGGACGGCCCCCACACCTTCCACCTGATCCTCCTCGACAACGGACGCACCACCACCCTGGCCGACGAGGTGGGGCGCCAGGCGCTGCGTTGTATCCGCTGCTCGGCCTGTCTGAATGTGTGCCCGGTCTACGAGCGGGCCGGCGGCCACGCGTACGGCTCGGTCTATCCGGGCCCCATCGGCGCGATCCTCTCCCCGCAACTGCGCGGCACCCAGTCCGCCATCGACGCCTCCCTGCCCTACGCCTCCACCCTGTGCGGGGCGTGCTACGAGGTGTGCCCCGTCGCCATCGACATCCCCGAGGTCCTGGTCCACCTGCGCGAACAGGTCACCGACCAGCCCGGATCCGGCCACCGCCTGGAGAAATCAACGATGAAGGCGGCCGGCTGGATCCTCAACCACCCCGCCGCCCTGACCACCATCGAGCGCCTCGCCGCGAAGACCCGGGCCGTGCACCCGAAGAAGGTCCCCGGGGCATCGGCGTGGACCGACCGGCGTGACCTGCCCACCCTGCCCGCAGAGCCGTTCCGTGACTGGTGGAAGAAGAACCGCACATGAACACCCGCGACACGATCCTGGCCCGCATCCGCACGGCGGTCGCCGACGCCCCCCAGGCCCCCGAACCCACCCGCACCTACCAAACCACCCACACCCCCAACACCCCCCAAACCCTCACCGACCTCCTCGCCCACCACCTCACCGACTACCGCGCCCACGTCCACCACACCCACCACGCCGGGCTCCCCGACCTGATCGCCCGCCTCCTCACCGCACACGGCTCCCACACGGTGCTCATCCCACCCGGCCTGCCGGCCGCCTGGCTGGAGGAGGCGAACACGCAACAGATCCCGGACAGTTCGACCAGCAGCCCGGCCGACCTCGACACGGTCGACAGTGCGGTGACCGGGTGTGCGCTGGCCATCGCGGAGACCGGCACGATCGTCCTGGACGGCGGCCCCGACCAGGGCCGACGACGCATCACCCTCATCCCCGACCACCACATCTGCATCGTCCACACCCCCGACCAGATCGTCGCGTCCCTGCCCCACGCCCTGCCCCGCCTCGACCCCACCCGCCCCCAAACCTGGATCTCAGGCCCCTCCGCCACCAGCGACATCGAACTCGACCGCGTCGAAGGCGTCCACGGACCCCGCACCCTCGACGTCATCCTCGTCACCAGCGGCTGACGCTCAGGTCAGGTATCCGCCGACGAGCTCGGCAAATTCGGCCGGGGTGGCGATACGCGTACCGAGGGCTTCGGCCTTGGCCTGCTTGGAACCGGCATTGTCCCCGGCGACCAGAAGCGAGGTGCGTTTGGAGACGCTCGACGAGGACTTCCCGCCTGCCCTCTCGATGAGTTCGTTCATCTCATTGCGGGAGAGCTCCTCCAGCGGGCCGGTCATGGCGCCGGTGACCACCACCGTCATCCCCGACAGTGGCCCGGCGGCAGCCTCCTCCGCGGGCTCCACCCCCTCTTCCTTCGGAGCGGGCGGGACCGCGCCGGGTTCGCTGAGGTTCACTCCGGCAGCGGCGAGTTTGTCGATGAGCGGGGCGAGTTCGGCCAGCTCCGCCACGATCACCGGGGCTTTCTCCACGCCGATGCCCTCGACCTCCTGGATGGCCGCCGCATTCGCGGCGCGCAGATGATCCATGGTGGCGAAGTGCCGGGCGATACGCCGAGACATGGAACGTCCGGTCCCCCGGACGCCGAGCGCGGCAAGGACGCGGGCCAACGGTTGCCCCTTGGCCGATGCGATGGAGGCGAGCAGGTTGTCCGTGCTGGTCTCCCCCATCCGCTCCAGTCCGAGCAGTTGCTCGCGGGTCAGGGCGAACAGGTCCGCAAAGTCGCCGACCAGGCCGGCATCGACCAACTGGACCACACGCGTGGCACCGAGGCCCTCGATGTCGAGCTGGTCGCGTCCCACCGCGTACGCGATCGAGGCCACGACTCTGCAGTTGCGGCCCCTGACACAGCGCCAGCGCTGTTCGCTGCTGTCGATCTCCGACCCGCACTGCGGGCACACTTCCGGGAAGACGATGGGCAGTTCGTCACCGGTCCGCAGATGCACGAGTGGCGCTTCGATGCGCGGAATGATGTCACCGGCCTTGTAGACCATCACCTGGTCGCCGAGGCGCAGATCGCGGCGGGTGATGTCGGCCGGGTTGTGCAGGGTGGCATAGGTGACGGTGCTCCCGTCGATCTCGACCGGCTCCAGGACCGCACGGGGCGCGACAATGCCGGTGCGCCCCACATTCCATTCCACCTCCAGGAGCCGGGTGACCTTCTCCACCGCGGGCAGTTTGTAGGCGATCGCCCAGTGCGGCGCCCGCGACCCGGATCCGGCATCCCGCTGGTCGACGGCGAGGTCGGCCTTGATGACGATGCCGTCGATCCCGAAGGGCAGTTCGGCTCGTGCGGCTGCGATCTCCTCGACCCGGGCCAGCACGTCCTCGGTGGTGGACGCGGTGTGTGGTGAGACCGCGCTGGTGGCGGCGGTGTGCACGCCAAGCCCTGCGGCGAACTCAAGGATCCGGCTGTGCGGCATGTCCTTGAGGGCATCAGCTTGTTCACCGGTGCTGTCCAGTGCCAGCACTCCGTAGCAGAAGAAGGTCGTCTCGACCCGGTAGGGCCGGTCCTTCGCCCGCAGCGTGCCGGCCGCCCCGTTGCGGGGGTTGGCGAAGGGAGCACCGCCGTGCGCGGTCCTCACCGTGTTGGCCTCTTCGAACTGGGCCGTGGTCATGAGGACTTCGCCCCGCACTTCGAGCGTGAGCGGCTCCTGAAGGGTGGCGGGCAGGCCGGTGACGGTGTCGATCGCGTGCGACACGTCCTCGCCGGAGATGCCGTCGCCGCGCGTGACCAGCTGGACGAGCCGCCCGTCGCGATAACGGGCCGCGATCGCCAGGCCGTCGAGCTTGGGCTCCACGCTCCACGACGTGACCGGGCGCCCGATTCTTCGCTCCACCGAGGCCGTCCAGTCGGTGAAGCCCTCCGGGGAGAACACGTTGTCCAGCGACAGCATGGGCGCAGTGTGCGGTACGTCCCCGACGGTCGCCCCGCCGCCGACCTTCCCGGTCGGCGAGGACGCGAGGGCGTGTTCGGGGTGCTCGGTCTCGTAGGCGTCGATCGACCGCACCAGACGGTCGTAGGCATCGTCGTCCAATGCGCTCTCGCCCGACGTGTAGTACGCGGCTGCCGCCTGGACGGCGGTCTCGACCGCCTCGGCGTAGGCGGCGGCGTCGGCAGGGCCGGCAGGAGTTGTCGTCATGAACATCATCCTGCCGTCCACCACTGACAACGGTGTTCGAGGCTGTACGCACCGAAGGCCCAACATCGTTAATCGACTGCCTTGTTGCTCGAACATCAGTACGATGACACTCGTTCTTCGCGGCCCGTCCGCACCTTCCTCGACCCCACACCTCAGGAGCATCATGCGCAAGCTCGTCCAAGTACTCGCCCTCGCCTCGCTGACCGCCGCCACCACGCTGGTCTTCAACGGCGCGGCCGAGGCCGCCACCGTGTCCCCGGCATCGGTGAGCAACAAGTGCACGGAGACCGTCAAGATCCGTGCCTCGGCCAGCACTTCGGCCACCATCAAGGGCTACTGCTACACCTACAGCACCGTCACCAGTGCCTGTTACAACGTCGGCACCACGGTCTTCGGCAACCCGTACTGGGACAAGGTGCACGTCGTCACCCCGAAGCAGTGCATGGACTGTACTCCGACGACCACCGACGGATGGATCTCCGAGTACTACCTCTCCAACAAGAACGCCGTGCACTGCTGACATCCACCGGAGCGCAGCTCAGGCGGTGGGCGTCCCGGTCAGCCGGCGCTCACCGCCGTTGCGCTCCTGCCAGAGCTTGTAGACCTCCACCGCGCCGTCGCGCGCGTCGTGGCGCATCGGCAGGCGCCGTTCGGTCCAGTCCTTGGCGAACTCACCGTAGAAGGTGTCGAGTTCGAAATACTTGCGGTCGTCCACGTAGTGCGGCTCGTAGGCGTCACGCGTGGTGAGGAAGACGACCTCGTCGGGGGAGCAGTAGTACAGCGATCCCAGGCACATCGGGCACGGGTGGGCCAGTACGTAGATGGTGGTATCGGTCAGATGCTCGGTGCCCAGCTTCACGCACGCGTCGCGGATCGCGAGGATCTCGGCGTGGGCGGTGGGGTCATTGGTCTGGGCGACCTTGTTCGCGGACTCGGCGAGGATCTCGCCGTCCTTGACGATCACGGTGGCGAACGGCCGTCCGCCCTCCTCGACATTGCGACGGGCAAGGTCGATGGTGCGCTGTGCGAAATCCATGAGGGTTCCTTCGCGGTGCGTGGTGGAGACGGATCAGAAGGGCTTGGTCGGCAGGTACTTGCCGTCCAGCGTGATGATGGCGCGCTCGCCGCCCTCGGGGTCGGCGACCTTCCGTACGTCGAGCTTGAAGTTGATCGCGCTGATGATGCCGTCGCCGAACTGCTCGTGGACCAGGGCCTTGAGCGTCGTGCCGTAGACCTGGAGCATCTCGTAGAAGCGGTAGATCGTCGGGTCGGTGGGGATGCCACCGGGGATCGATCCGCGGGACGGGATGGTCTGCAGCAGCGTCGCGTCCTCCTGCTCCAGGCCCAGGATCTCGGCAACGGCACGGGCCGAGGTTTCCGGCAGCGGGTGCTGGCCGAGCACGGCGGCGGTGACGAAGGCGACCGACAGGCCTGCGGCGTCGGCGATCTCCTGCCAGGACAGGTCCTTGCGCACCTTTGCCTCGACGGCCTTGGCGGCCAGAATCTGACGGGCTGCGGGGTCGAACTGGGCGTGCATCATGAGAGGGCTTCCTTCTTTCGGTGAGGGTGGTGGTCAGGCGCGGGAGGCGTCGAGTTCCTCGACGGTGCCGGTGGGAATGTCGTAGACCCAGCCGTGCAGCGTGACCGTGCCCGCGGCGAGGGCGCGCGCCACCGAGGGATGGGTGGCCAGGTTCGCCAGCTGGGCGCGCACGTTCTCTCGTATGAGGGTGTCCACGTTCTGCGCGCCGTTCTCTCCGGCGGTACGGATGCGAGCGGCTTCCGCGTGACGCAGCCAGTCCGCGATCGCCGGGGCGGCGCTCAGGTCATGGCGCTCGGCGAGGGCGGTCATCGCTCCGCAGGCGGAGTGGCCGCACACCACCACATCGGTGACGCCCAGCACGGCCAGGGCGTACTCGACGCCGGCAGCCACGCCGTCCGGTCCCGGAGCGTGCACCGGGACGAGGTTGCCGGCCGTACGGATGACGAACAGCTCGCCCGGTTCGCTCTGGGTGATCAGCTCCGGCACCACACGGGCGTCGGAGCAGCTGATGAACAGCGTCGTCGGACAATGGGTCTCCGCCAGATGCGCGAAGAGCTCCGCCCTTGCCGGATAGACGTCCCGCTGGAACCGCGCGACGCCCTCGATGAGGTCCTGCATGGTCACTCCTTCGGTCGAGTTCCACCATGCACGACCTGCACCTATAGCGTCCAAGACGCAGATTCGATATCCCTCATTGGTCACATCTATACTTGTGTGCATGGCTCCGGAACTCCGTCACCTGCGCTATCTGCTCGCCGTCGCCGAGCACGCCAGTTTCACTCGCGCCGCCGAAGACCTGCGTATCTCGCAGCCCACCCTGTCGCAGCAGGTCAAGCAGCTGGAACGAACCGTCGGCGCGCAACTGCTCGACCGCACCGGACGCACCGTGCGCCTCACGGACGCCGGCGAGGCGTACGTCCACTACGCGCGCCGGGCGCTGCGCGATCTGGCCGCGGCCGAACGCGCCGTCATGGATGTCGCAGACCTCTCCCGCGGCCATCTCCGCCTGGCCCTCACCCCCACCTTCACCGCCTACCTCGTCGGCCCCCTCACCGCCGAACTCCACGCCCGCCACCCGGGCATCAGCCTGAACGTCCAGGAGATGCCCCAGGACCGCATCGAGGCCGGTCTGCTCGCCGATGACATCGACCTCGGCATCGCTTTCCACGGACCGCATCTGCCGGGCATCGGGGCGACCGCCCTGTTCACCGAGGTCCTCGGGCTCGTACGGGGGGCAGGCCTGCCGCGTACGGACGCACCGGACGGACCGTCACCGGAGCCGCTGTCCGTACAGGATGTCGCCGACCTTCAACTCGCGCTGCTCAGCGGCGACTTCGCCACCCGCGGCCACATCGACGCCTACTTCGCCGCCCACGCGGTGCGCCCGCACATCACCGTGGAGGCCAACTCCATCCAGGCCCTCACCGAGATCGTCCGGTGCACCGCGCTGTCGACAGTGCTGCCCGACGCGCTCACCCATGACCATCCCCACCTCGAACCCGTACCCGTCGAACCGCCGCTGCCGACCCGCACGGTCGCGCTTCTCCACCGGGAGAACACCTACCGGAGCGCGGCCGCCCTCGCCTTCACCCGCCTGATCCAGGACGTCGTCCGCACACGCGGATACGCACCCGCCTAAAACGGCGTGCACCACCCCCGCCCCACCGCGTACCGTTGATCCCATGAAGGTCAACGTCCTCACCACCGGCACCACCGCGACCGCGCGAGCGACCAGCTCCCCGGTTGCCGCCGACTGACCTCATTCCCCCTCTTTCCACCGGCGACCGGAAACGGCCCGCCGGTGCTCTGACGGATTCCTGTCCCGCCTTCCGCGCCGCGGCCTTTTCCGGGCGCCCCAAGGCGAAGGACCCGCCGCCATGAACACCGACCAGGTCGTCCGTACCTTCATCGAGTACTTCCAGGAACGCGGACACCGGCACATCACCGGTTCCACTCTGCTGCCGCCACCCGGTGACTCCGTGCTCTACACGACCTCCGGCATGCACCCCCTCACCCCGTACCTCGAAGGCAAGCCGCACCCCCTGGGCCGCCGCCTGGTGAATGTGCAGCGCTGTCTGCGCACCACCGACCTGGACGAGGTGGGCGACGACACGCATCTCACCGTCTTCGAGATGCTCGGCACCTGGTCGCTCGGGGACTACGGCGGCTCGCACAGCCTGGAGTGGGGTTACGACCTGCTCGTCAACGGCTACGGAATCGACCCGGGCCGGCTGCACACCACCGTCTTCGGCGGCGACGACCAGCTGGGCCCCGACACCGAGTCCCTGCGCATCTGGGAGAAACACGGTGTCCCGGTGGAACTCACCCGCGACGAGAACTGGTGGTCGAACGGCCCCACCGGCCCCTGCGGACCCGACTCGGAGATCTTCCTGTGGACCGGAGACACTCCACCACGGTCCACCCCCACGCAGGACGAGCGGTGGGTGGAGATCTGGAACCACGTCCTGATGCGCCACCACCGCCACGAGGACGGCAGCCTGCACCCGCTGCCCCGCTCCAATGTCGACACCGGCCTCGGTCTCGAACGGCTCACCACACTGCTCCAGGGCAAGAAGTCGGTCTACGAGTGCGACCTGTTCGAGCCGTGGATGCGGATCGTTCCACCCCTGTGGCACCTGGACGAACAGTCACTGCGCATCGTCTGCGACCACCTGCGCTCGTCGGTCGTCGTCATCGGTGACGGCATCCTGCCCTCCAACACCGGACGCGGCTACGTGCTGCGCCGGCTGATCCGCCGGATCCTGACCACCCTCTGGCGCGACAATCCGTCACGGTCGATCCAGGACCTCCCCCTCGAACTGCTGGAGCACACCCTGGACCACTTCCGGCAGGTCGTGGACGTGACCACGGTGCGCGAGGTTCTGCTCGACGAGGAGCGCCGGTTCAGGCAGTTGCTCGTACGAGGCCGTCAGGTCCTGTCGAAGCCGCGGTTCACCAGCAGGCTGACGGACGTCGACTACAGCTACCTGCACGACACCCACGGTCTGCCCCGGGAGCTCGTCACGCTCCTGCGGACCGACCCGACCGAAAACCAGGAGCGCTAGGAAGGACGCGGCAGGCGGACCGGAACCGTGTCGAGTGCCTCCAGGAGGAGCGTCACGGTCGCGGCAGCCGCCTCCCGGTCGCCCGGGGCCGCGGCGGACTCGGCGAGGTCGGACAGCAGCGCCACCGCCGCCTGCAGTACGGCGGCCTGTACGGGAACCGTCCGCAGGGCGGAGAGCGCGGCCTCGGCCCGCTGTCCTGCGGACGGTCTCGGCACGGTGGGGCCCGACGGAATCAGCGCGTGAACGCCGCGGCCCACACCGGATACTTCTCGTGAGGATGCAGTCACCTCACCAGTCTCCCGCACCCCCGTGCGGAGCGGTCACAGTCCGAAGATGACGCACCCGTTCTCCTCGGCCTCCGCCCTCCAGGCCGGAACGGGATCCGCGAAGTACTGGATCTCACCGCTGCGGTACGCGTCGACGGCGCTCTGGAGGGCTGCGCACGGCGGGCACGCAACGTGGGCGGTGCCGGCCGCCGCGACGGGCGCAAGCAGGAAGATGCCGGCGATCGCGGCGACGGCGGGCAGGGCGAAACGGGCGGGCAGCATGGTGGAAGGCCTCCTGGGACACAGCATCCGGTCGGGTGGAGGGCGCCCGCTCCACGGTCCGCGGGGCGCCCGGCGCCAGACTTCCGCACCCGCGCAGGAGTTCCGCAGCACCACGCTGTCCGGGTACTCCCTACGGCCCCGGTGGGCGGGCGTCATCGAGGAGGGGGTGGTGCGCGCCCTCCAGGACGCCGACATCCGGGGCGGGGATCTTCGGTTCGAGGTCCGGGACGTGCGTGTGCACGACGCGCACACGGAACGGCCCTCGGTGTCGTACACCTGCCCCGAGACAGACCAACGACAGGTGCTGCACTGTGAGTTCGTCGCCGGCTGCGACGGGGCGCGCGGGGTGACGCGCGACGCGCTTCACAAGGCCGCGGCGTCCTCGTAGGGGAACCGGGCGAGCGGTGCCTCACCGTGGAAGAACGTCTTGGCGCGCTGGGCGGCCCGCTCGTCGTTCCGCACCTTGCCCGGGCGGGTGCCGTTCCCGAACAGCACACCGCCGAAACGCATCCGCAGGTACGCCGCGGTGTGGGTGAGGGTGGTGACCATTCCGTCCGCGACCTCCTCCTCGGCGTGTGACATGACCGTCACGCCCCACAGCGTCCGGCCTGCCATCCGCGCCTTGAAGTCCAGTTCCGGTACGGCCAGCCAGCCCGACCAGTAGTCGAGGTAGCGCTTGGTCTGCGCGGAGAGGGTGTACCAGTACAGGGGAGAGGCGATGACGATGTCGGTGGCCTCCAGGGTGGCCTGCCGCAGCGCGAGTTCGCTGTCGCCGGGCTGCCAGAGTGTGGTCTCGTGCCGTCCGTCCTGGAAGTCGGGCAACGACACCTCGTTCAGGTCCACCCAGCGTTGCGGGACACCGGCGGGCAGCTGTTCGGCAGCGGCTCTCGCGAGGATCTCGGTGTTGCTTCCCTCGGAGCGGGCGCTGCCGAGCACGAAGAGGAAGGAGCGATCGGGGCCAGGGGTCGTGTCGGTGGTCATGTCCACTCCGCTCTCGGTCCCGGGCGCGGAGGCCGGAGGCGGGCCCCCGTCCGCCGCCCCGTGGTCGTCGGTACGTACCCCGCCTCCAACCTCCGGGCCCACAGGGGATATTCCGTGAGCGGCCTGGCCTCAGTTCCCGGGCACGGAGTGCCGGATCCAGACGTTCGGCTCGACGTACACGGCGCGGCCGTGTGCGGTCGAGCACTGGACCGGGGTTAGGGCGCCGGGCACGTCGATGTCACCGTCGGCGTCGAAGGGCAGGCCGGTCCACTCCTGCCACTGGGCGAGGGACCCGCTGACCGTCATCGACGCGGGTGCGATCTTCGCGATGGTGCCGCCCGCCTTGACGTGGACCCGGAGCCACGGGTCGGTCGGCAGTCCGTCGTCGCGCCGGCGGCCGATGTATTCGGTCATGGGGACACGCGGTTCCAGGTGCTTGGCGTTGGGGCGCACGGGGGCCAGCAGGACGGTGTGCCCCTGGCGCCCGACGGCGTCCCGCATGGCCGCCAGCATCCGGTAGGACAGCCCTCGCCCCAGATAGTCGGTGTCCACCGTGATCTCCAGGGCGCTGGCGATCGTGGGCTTGTGTGCACGGTGGTGGTCGCGGAACGCCCAGGCCAGCACCCGGTCCCAGCCCTGGTCGGGCATCTCTTCGCGGCCGGCGGATTCGGCGTCGAAGGGCACGCTGAATCCGCGGGCCACCACGCGGTCGCCGTCCGTCGCCACCACGCAGTACTGAGGGAAGGTCTCGGCCACCTGGGTCAGCAGGGCGCTTCCGACCATGTCGTGCGGGACGAAGGCCGGCCAGGTGTCCGAGATCTCGTACACGCGCGGGACCAGCGCGGGGCGCTCGGAGAGCGTGGTGATCTGAAGGCTGTCGGTGTCTGTCACGAGAGTGGAGATTGCCACAGGAGCACTTGTCCGACCAACGTCGCGGTCCGGGCCGGAAACGCTGCTAGCCCTTGGCCGGATCCGCACCCGGCCGCTTGGTGACCGCGTCCCCTTCCTTCAAGGACTCCCAGAGGGTGCCGTCGATGCGGACCTTCCTGGTCTCACCGTCCGTCAGTCGCAATTTCACGTAGTGGTACATGTTCGAACCGTCGGGCATGTTGCGCGACTTCTCGACCACGACGCCGTCCCAGGACTCGCCCCGTCCCGCTTTGCGTGATTTGAACATGAATTCAGCATAGACCGCGCGCCTCGGCAGAAGCCCGTCACGGCGTATCCCCCTGCCAGTCCCACCGCTTCGGGTCACCGGACCTCGGCCCGTACGCCGCGTGCCCGCCCGGTCCGTACCGCCCGATCTCCGTGGTGAGCGCGGCGCCCTCGTCGAGTTGGCGCGCGCTGCGGCCCGTCACGTCCAGCAGCAGGCCGTCCAGCGGGCCGCCCACCAACTCGACATAGGTGCGTCCCGGCCGTGGTCCCGGGTCCGGATCCTCGTGATCGGCTCCGTAGACGCGTCCCCTCATGATCTGCTCGTCCATGGGTTCAGCATTGCAGGCAGCACTGACAGGCCCGCCTTCTCCGCGAAGCCCATGGCATATGCCAGGAGCACCACCGCATCGAGTGTTGCCAAATCCCTTACGGGCCCTCGCTCCCTGTGCGACAGTCGTTACCGGTTCACCCGTCAGTGCCTTGGCCGTGCCGCGCCTGTATCGGAGTACGTCATGCCGTCCCATCTCTTTGCGGACCGCCCCGCCCCGCAGCCGCCCCAGCGGGGAACAGTTGACGCACTGATCACCCGCACGCGCAGGCTGCGCGGAGACGTGGACGCCGTGCGCCGGAGCTCCGTGACGGCCGATGACATGGACGACGTGCAGGAACGATGGCACCGCGCCCTGTGCGACCTGGCGGTCCATCACCTCGACGACCTGGGCACACATCTGGGACAGCTCAAGGAGGGGTTCCCCGCGGAGGCGGCCGAGGAACTGGCCGCCGAGCTCGCCGGGTACGGAGCCCAGGACGAGGCGCCCGACAGCACCCAGGCGGGATCCCTGCTGAGCCGGGTCGGCAGCGCGGAGTGGAACCTGCTGACGGACGAGGCCAGTTGGTCCGAGGAGCTGTACCAGATCTTCGGACGCGCCCCCGAGAGCGGGGCGCTGTCGCTGGACGAACTGCCGTCCGTGCTCTTCACCGAGGACCAGGCGCTGCTCACCGCGATGGTCACGGACTGTCTGGTCGACGGGAAGACCATCGACGGGGAATTCCGCATCGTGCGGCCCGACGGCTGCGTGCGCACCCTCCACATGATGGGCGAGCCCGTACTCGACGAGGACGGCTGCACCGCCTCCATGTGGGCGGTGCTGCGGGACGTCAGCGCTTTACGACGCAGTCAGCGCACGGTGCGCGAGTCCCAGGACACGCTGCAGCGCAGTCGGCAGATCGCACGGACCGAACACCGGCTGGCGGTCGAACTGCAGGAGACGGTGCTGCCACCCTGGCGCGGCTCCCTGCGGCTCCCTCAGTCGGGGCCCGGGGCACTGGACCTCGCGGCGCACTATCTGCCGTCCTCGAGCAGCGCGCTGATCGGCGGCGACTGGTACGACGCGCTGGAACTCCCGGACGGACAGACCCTGCTGACCGTGGGCGATCTGACGGGCCACGGGGTGGGCGCCGCATCCGGCATGGCGATGGTTCTCGGGGCGCTGCGTGGCATGGCTCTGGCCGGAATCGCCCCCGGGCTCCTGATGACCCATCTCAACCAGCTGCTCGAGACATCCGCCCAGCCCGCGTTGGGGAGTGCGGTGTGCTGCCGGTACGACCCCGGGACGCGGACGCTGGCGTGGGCGCAGGCGGGACACCCCGCCCCCTTGCTGTTCCGCGAGGGGGCGGGGCGCGCGCTCCAGCGGCCCGACGGCGTGCTGCTCGGCGCGACGTCAGGAGCCACGTACGAACAGGCCGAAGTCAGGCTCCTGCCGGGCGACCTGCTGGTGCTGCACACCGACGGGCTGACACGGCGTTCGGTGAGTGACGGTCCTGATGCGGACCAGCTGCTCGCACTCGCACCGCGGTTCGCCGAGGCCCGCACGGCACAGGACAGTGTGCGGATGATCGTCGAGGAGTGCGGCGTGGCAGAGCGTGAGGACGACGCCTGTCTGCTGGTCGCCAGGATCGGCTGCTAGGTTCCGTTTCTCGTTCCGGTCGGATCGTCCGTTCCTTCTCGGTGTCCGCCTGGATGCCGGCTAGATGTCCGCGCTCCTCGACCGGCTCCGGGGCAGGGCGAGCTGAATCTCCTCGCGCAGGTCCTGGATCTTTCCGTGTCCCGCGTACTGACCGGTGAGCCGGTACATCTCACGCAGCCTGTCCCAGGTGCGGTGCGAGGAGGTCTCCCCCATCGACACCAGGGCGAGACGGGCGTACCGGTCGGCCTGTTCCGGGTCGTTGGCGATGAAGCACGCCGAGGCCAGCGAGATGTAGTCGAAGATCTTCGAACGCTGACGCCCGTTCACCCGCAGATCGAGTGCCTGCCTGGCGTGCCGCTGTGCGGTCCCCGCCGCCGACGGGTCGTGATCGGCGAGCGTACGGAAGGCCAGGGCCTGCATTCCGTGCAGGTCCGCCTCGTCGAACATCTGCATCCAACTCGGCGGCGGCACATCCCCCTTGTCCGATACGAACAGGTCCTCGGCTTCGCCGAGGGTGCGGCGCATCGCCTGGCCGTGCCCCATGGACGCCTGTGCCCAGGCCTCGATGGTGTGCAGCATGGCCCGGGTGCGGGGCAGGGTCTGCTCGCCCGAGCCCGACTTGGCGAGCTTCATCAGGTCCAGCGCGTCGTCGGGACGGCCGAGGTGCACCATCTGACGAGCGGCGCGCGAGAGCGCTTCGCCGGCCCGGGGCCGGTCGCCGCCTTCACGGGCCGCGTGGGCCGCGATGACGAAGTACTTCTGGGCCGTGGGTTCGAGGCCGATGTCGTGGGACATCCAGCCGGCGAGTACGGCGAGGTTGGCAGCGACGCCCCACAGGCGCCGCTGGAGGTGGTCGGGGTGCCGGTAGGCGAGCATGCCGCCCACCTCGTTGAGCTGGCCCACCACTGCCTTGCGCTGGAGACCGCCGCCACGGGCGGCGTCCCAGGCGCGGAAGACCTCGACGGAGCGCTCCAGTGCCTCGATCTCCTGCGACCCGATGGGGGCGGCCTCATAGCGGTCGAACCCAGCGGGGTCGGCGTGCAGGGGATCTTCGAAACGTGGTGCGTCCGATGCCAGGGCCGGATCGGTGTGGAGCCAGTCGTGCATGGCACCGCTGATTGCGGAGCCTGCGGCGAGCGCGGCGCCCGCGCCCACCATGCCGCGTCGGTTGAGCATGAGGTCCATTCCCGTGAATTCGGTGAGGACCGCTGCCGTACGATCGGGCGCCCATGGGAGGCCGTCGGGACTGGTCTGCTCTGCATTGCCGACGTCCCGCCGCTTCCCAGCGCGCCCCGGTCGTCCGAACCCGAGGTCCTCGATGGTCACGACACGACCGAGCCGCTCGGTGAACAGTGCTGCCAGCACCTTTGGTACGGGTTCGCGTGGGCTCTCGCCCATGTCGATCCAGCGCCGTACGCGCGAGGTGTCGGTCGCCAGCTGCGGGTGGCCCATGGCCGCCGCCTGCCGGTTCACAAGTCTCGCGAGTTCGCCCTTGGACCATCCGGCCAGGCCGAACAGGTCTGCAAGGCGGGTGTTGGGTTCTCCGGTCACGTCAAGCCCCCAGGTTCTCGGCTGAGTTGACAGTAACCCCCTGTCAGATGCGGTGGGGATATTCGCCAGGGTTCGCCAGGGTGCGCCAGATGGTGTGCCACCCGCGGCCCGGTGTCAGGTAGGAATGCGCCACCCCGACCCGGTGGCCGGACCGCACTCCCCAGGGTGTGTCCCGGACACCGGGGCGGGCAGCGCACGTAACTTGTCGGCACACGAAGGGATCTGTTTCCCCCATGTACACAGCATCGTCCTCCGTGTCTGCCCCGCCCCGTCCGATGCGCCGGCTCCCCACGAGCGGCGGACCGTATCTGGACCCCACCCACTCCGCAGGGGCGCTCGGCGCCGGCCGGGCCCGGCGTGCGGCAGGACAGGGCACTCAACCGCTCAGCGGGAGACTCGACTTGTCAGGCCCCCAGGGCTCGCAGCTGCGCATGGCGATCGCGTCGGTGCACCGCATCTGCCCGGAGTTCAACCCGGTGCAGATACTGCGCCGGAGCGGCCGGTCCGTACTTCTGGTCGGGACGACCGGGCGCACGACCGCGGTTGCCAAGTGCCTGCTCGACAACTCCCCAGTGTGGACCGAGCAGTTCCGGCACGAAATAGCGGCATACCGCTCCTTCGTACGGCACCGTCCGCCGGTACGCGTGCCCCGCCTGATCGCCGCCGATCCCGAGAACTGCACGCTGGTGATCGAGCGGATGCCCGGACGGGCCGCGGCCCTCCAGCGCCACCCGGCAGAGGCCCCGCCGCGCGCCGATGTGCGCGCCGCGCTCGGCGCGATCGCCCGGGTCAACGCCTGGCGACCGCCGGCCGGGATGTTCGACGCCCCTCTGGACTATGCGTCGCGGATCGCCCGCTATCACGAGCTCGGTCTTTTCACCGACCGTGACCTGGGCGACCTGCAGAAGCTGCTGCACGGTCTGGCGTTCGCGGGCGGCCGGCAGGGCATGGGGCAGTTCTGCCACGGTGACGCTCTGCTCTCCAACATCCTGCTGTCGCCGACGGGCCCTGTGCTCGTCGACTGGGAGCTCGCGGGCTGGTATCTGCCCGGATACGACCTGGCGACCCTGTGGGCGGTACTGGGAGACGCACCGGTGGCGCGGCGGCAGATCAGTCAGCTGGCGCAGGCAGCAGGGCCGACGGCGCGTGATGCGTTCCTGGTGAACCTGATGCTCGTGCTGACCCGGGAGATCCGTCACTACGAGACGGCCGTCCAGCGCACCATGCGCGAGACGGCTCCGACAGGAGCAGGGGGCCAGGACAACCGGCCCGGGATCCTGTCGCACGGCGAGGAGCAGCGGTTGCTGCTGCGGCGGCTGCACGACGACTGCGCGATGGCGCGGCGGGCCGTGCGCGCGGCGGTGGGCACCCGCTGAATCGCTTCGCCGAGGCAAAGAGGGGGAAGTGCGATGCGCGCCCAGGGCCGACACACTGGGCGCGCATCGCACTGTCCGCTCAGTGGGCGCGCACGATGTCCACGTCGTCGGCCTTGACGAAGGCGACACGGTGGCCGATCTGGACCGTCACGTACTTCGTCGCCCCGGGGAACCAGGTGTGGTCGTACGCGAAGGACGAGTCGATCGTCGGGGCGTAGTAGTAGCCGGTGGGGGCCACGCCTCCGCCCGGGTAGGACTGGCCCGTCTTGATCGTGTACGGCAGCGGGGTGCCCAGACGTCCGGCGGTGAAGTCCGCCGGGTAGTCGGCCTTGTCCGGGTAGGCGACCCCGTACACCGGGACCTCGGCCTTGCCGGCCTTCGGCTTCACGACGTAACCGCTGGTGGGTGTGGTGGTGCGGGTGCCCTTCGGGGACTCGAACCAGGCCTTCTGTCCGTACCACCAGATCGCGGTCCAGCCGGGCTTGCGCTCGGCGACGACGGCCTGCTGCGTGGCGCTGACCTTGCTGCCCCAGTCCGCGGCGCAGTTGGTGCCCGCCGAGCCGTCGGTGTGCAGGCCCGGGTCGGAGAAGAGCGGGGCGGTGGCGGACGGTTCGGTGTGCAGCGGGACCGCGCTGCTGGGCTGCACGGGAAGGTCGACCTTCTTCTCGCAGTCGCGGAAGGCCTGCAGGTTCTTCTTGAACACCGGGTTGACGGTGACGAGTTGGCTGGCGGGCCGGGCCGTGGGCACGGTCGGCTTGCCGAGCACGGTCATGAAGTAGTTCCAGTCCCAGTAGGTGCCCGGGTCCCAGTGCATGGCCTTGGTTCCGGCCGCGCTGGTGGGCGGGACGTTGTCGTGGCCGATGATGTGCTGGCGGTCCAGCGGGATGTCGTACTTGGCTGCGAGGTAGCGCACGAGCGTGGCCGTGGAGCGGTACATCTCGGGGGTGTACCACTTGGCGCCCTCGGCCGCGACGCCTTCCTGCTCGATGCCGATGGACTGGGAGTTGATGGACCAGTTGCCCGCCTGCCAGGCGATGTCCTTGTCCTTCACCATCTGGGTCACATGGCCGTCGGCGGAGCGCACCACATAGTGGGCGGAGGCGGCCCGCGTCGGGTCCTGGAAGATCCGCAGCGTGGTGGCGAAGTCCTCTTCGGTGTCGTGCAGGACGATGAACTTGATCTTGTTGGTCTGCGGCCGGTCGGAGGTGTCGTAGTTGCCGTACACCTCCTTGTTGGCGGGGTCGCCGGTCTGCTGATACGCGGCGGGTACCCAGTCGCAGTTCAGGACGCGCGGGCACTCCGGGCGGGTGCCGTCCGCGCTCGCCTGGGCGACCGGTCCGGTCAGGGCGAAACTGAAAGCGCTCGCGGCGGTGAGCGCGAGCGCGATTCTGGACCTCTGGTGGAATGCGGACGTCATGTCGGCCCTTCTTGCCGGGAGTTGCGCGGGGCGATCTCGCCGTACGGTATGGGCGCACACTCTGTGACGTGAGGCGAAGGCGCGTCAAGAGTGACGCGCGGGCCATCCGATGAAACAGTGGTCCAGACCACTGACAGGCCATCTGACCTGCGGAAAGAAAGTGACAACGGGCATACTGAAGAGGCGCGTTACCTGAGATTTACTTGCCGGCGCCGCGCTCAGCCCTGCTGGAACATCTCCGCGGGCAGCGGCTTGAGCAGTGCGTACAGGTCGTCCGTGATCGGGCGGTCCCAGCTGGCGATGGTGACCAGCACGCCATCGCTCCGGTCGAACTGCACGCAGGAGACGCGGCTTTCGGAGAGCTTGAGGCGGCGCACGATCAGGAGATTGTCGCCCTGCATCACCGGCATGTCCTCGGTGTCCAGGACCTCGACCGGCTCGTCGTTCTCCAGCGCGGCCAGCAGCTGCGCGACCTCGAAGGGGATCTGGCCCTCGGCGAGCTCACGGGCCGGTGAGCCCTCGGGGAGGTTGCCGATGATCATCGCGGGTCCGCGGCCGCCGAACAGGTCGTAGCGCAGAAAGACGCCCTGGCAGCTGCCGTCGGGCGCGGGCAGCAGTCCGGCGCCCAGGTTCCCGGGCCAGTCACCCGGGTCCATGGCCAGGACATCGAAGTCCGGGCCAGTGGGAGTGGCGGCGCTGCGGCGGCGGAGGAAGGACATGCAGCCATGGTACGTGGCCCCGGCGGGTCTCCGAAGCCGGGGCGACCCGCGCATTGCTCACGTTCCGAGGGCAGCGGCGAGGCCCGTGCGGTCCGTGCCTACTTTCCGGTAGACCGCCGAGAGGAGGCGGGCGACAGCTGCCACGTCGGTGCTCAGAGCGGCCGCGACGGTGGCCGCGTCGTCTCCCCGTACCGTCATGGCCGCCGCGGTGCGCTCACGGCTGGTCAGGGTGTCGGTCTCCGTGGAGCGGAGCCTGCTGGGGCGCAGACCCGCCGCGGCGAGTTCGTCGCGGGCCGCCTCGGCGAGGCTGTCGGCTCCGCACTGCACGGCTGCTTCCAGTCCTCGGTAGAGGTGGTCCGCGGCTTCCTGGGGGCGGGCGGTGCGGCGCTGCTGGGTGCCGAGTGCGACCAGCGCGCGGGCCAGCTCGTAGGCGGCGGGCGAGCGCTCCAGGTGGGCGACGGACTCCTCGAGGAGTTTGGTGCGGTCCTCGGCACAGACCTCGGCGGCGACGCGCAGGGCCTGGCCGACGGCCGATGCGGTGCCGTACTGCCGTGCGCGGCTCACCGCTTCGAGTGCCGCTTCACGGGCCCGTTCGGGGGCTTCGTGCAGTTCGGCGACGGCGTAGTGCAGACGCCAGGGGCACCAGGCGGGATTGCGCATGCCGCGCGGATCCAGGCGGCGGCCCGCCGAGGCCAGCTCGATGGCGGCCTCCCTGGTCCTGCCGCGGGCCAGCAGGAGCTGTCCGTACACGGTCTGGGAGTCGGGGAAGGTCACGGCGGCGGGAAAGGGCGCCACGAAGTCGTGGTCCCTGGCGACCTCGGTGGCCTCCGCCACGCGGCCGCGCGCGAGCAGGACCTCCACGAGGATGCCCGTCGCGTACCACCACACGGGAGTACGGGCGCCCACACGCTCGGCGAGCCGGATCCCGGCCCTGGCGAAGTCCTCGGCCTCGACGAGACGGCCGCGCCGGTAGCGGATGTAGGCGAGCAGTGTGTACGCGAAGGACAGGTGCGCCCCGCGCCAGCCCTGGCGCTCGAATTCGGCGGTGCCCGCGGCGAAGAGCTCCTCGGCGCGGCCGGGCCGGTCCGCGTACATGAAGACGAGGGCGGTCAGTACGGGCACTTCGAAGCCCCGGCTCTCGTCCGCCCAGCTCAGCCCGCCGGACAGGGCGCGCTCGGCGTGGTGCAGGGCGACCGCCGCGGGCTCGCCGCGCAGCGTGGCGTCCCAGGCGCGCAGACCGATGATGTACCGCTCGGTGAGGTCGCGGCCGGTGAGGCGGTCGGCGAGGCGGGAGAGCCTGCGGGAGCGGGCGGGCGAGTCGGGTTCGTCGGAACGGAAGGCGTCCCACATGAACTTCTCCGCCTGCATACGGAGTTTGGTGCGGGCATCGCCGGTACGCTGGCCCTCGCGCCCGAGCGTCTCGGAGGCCTCGGCGAGGCGGTCGCTGTGGGCCAGGACCTGGGAGAGGCGGTAGACGATGCCGTGGCGCAGGGCCTGGTCGGCGATCGGCTCCTCCAGGGCGGCACGGAGGTGATTGACCGTGGTCGCCGGTTCGGTGAGGAGGGAGGAGCAGCCCAGTTCGTAGAGGACGGCGGCCCGGTCGTCGAAGGCCGGGGGTTCGCGCAGCGCGCGTGCCAGATAGCGGCGGGCGGCGTCGGGGGCGCCTGCGCGCAATGTCTCGCCGGCCGCCGCGCGCAGGTGGCTCACGACCCAGGGGTCGCCCTCGGGGTGGGTCTCCAGGAGGTGGCGGGCGGCGGCCGGGGAACCGAGCCCCGCGTCGACCACGGACCAGGCGGCCTGGCCATGGAGGGCGACGCGCACCGCGTCGGGGATGGCGCGGTAGACGGCGGTGGCGATGAGCGGGTGGACGAATTCCAGGGCGTCGGAGCCGGTGAGGATACGGGCGTCGCGCAGCCGGTCGGTGGCGTCCGAGGCCTCCTCACGGCCCAGGCCAGCGATGTCCGCGGCGAGGGACGGGGAGATTTCGGTGCCGAGCACGGCGCAGGACCAGGCGAGGCGGACGGTGGAGGAGCCCAGGCGTTCCAGCCGGGCGATGAGTCCGCTGCCCTTGACGGCCGCGGCCAGGTCGCGCAGCAGGTGGGCGCTGGATTCGCTGGGGATGAGGTTGCGGTCGTTGACCTTGGCGGCGAGCTCCACCGCCTCGAAGGGGTTGCCCGCGGTGACGGCCCAGCACTCGCGGCAGAAGGCGTCGTCGGCATGCGTGCCGATCTTTTCCCGTACGAGATCGGATATCGCTGTGGCGGTGAGCGGCTCCAGACCGATGGGACGGGTGCCGGAGCGGCCGGGCAGGCCCCTGAACTCCTGTGCGTATTCGGGGAGTTCCTCGGGACGGTAGGCGACCACGAGCAGCATGGGGAGGTCTTCGGCGCGGGGTGCGAAGGCGGAGAGCCAGCTGAGGGACTCGGGGTCGGCCCAGTGGGCGTCGTCCAGTACGAGGACGAGCGGGGAGCGCTGGACGGCGAGGTGGGTGAGGACCCAGTCGAGTCCGTCGCGCAGGCCCTGCGGGTCGGGGGGCGCGCCGGTCTCGGCGGTGCACAGGCCCAGGGCAGGGCCGACGATGGAGTACCAACTGCCCAGGGTGGAGCGCAGTTCGGCGTCGGAGGAACCGGCGAGCTGGGGCTGGATCAGCTGGCGGGCGACGTGGAAGGCGACCTGCTGCTCCTGGTCGCTGCCGCGTGCGGAGAGAACGGTGCAGCCCTGTTCGGCGGCGCGCCTGCGGACTTCGGCGAGGAGTGTGGTCTTGCCGAGGCCCGCGTAGCCGGCGAAGGCCAGGAGTGCTCCACGCGGCCGGGACCGGGCGCCCACGAGTTCGTGGCGCAGACCGGTCAGCTCGCTCAACGCCTCGTCGGCTGCGGCCAGTTCGGCCTCACGCTCCAGGAGTCGGCGCCTGGTCATGGTGCACCCCCTGCTCGGGCGTGCACCCCGGCGCGCAGGACAGGGGCCAGGTGAGTCACGTCCGTGAGGCACCTCAGCGTACGCCTGCACGGCCCCGGTGTGACCGAATGTGAGGAGTTGACCAGGGCCTTGGTCCTGGGCTGTTTCCGGGGCGTGTTCCGGGGCTCAGGCGGAGCGGTCCGCCAGGGCCTGGAGGAGGGCGACCGCCTCGGTGGCGCGGTCGTACGGGACGAAGAGGTGGTCGTGGTGGAGGGCGGCGACCACATTGCAGCTCAGGCCTGCCGCGGCCAGTTCCTGGGCCACCGCCGCGGTGAGGCCCACGGCCTCCAGGGCCGAGTGGACGCGCAGCGTGATCCAGCCCGCCACGTACTCGTACGGAAGGCCCGCGGCGTCCGCCTCGTCCTGGGGGACGACCAGGGTGAGGCCCTCCTGTTCGGCGACGCCCACGACGGGATGGACGCCGGGCGGGGGTCCGTCGGGGGCGGTGGTGTAGACGTAGCGGCCCGGATTGAGTTCCGGGCGCATGCCGCTGAGGAGTTTTCGCAGGTCGCTCTCGCCGCTCATGGGACCGAGGCTACGCGGACTCGGCGCGGTGGCGCTCGTGGTGACGGGCGACCCTGGCGCGGTTGCCGCAGGAAGGTTTGCACCACTCCTGGCGCGGGTGCTCCTTGAGGAAATAACGCACGCAGCGCGGGGCATGGCAGGCGCGGAGCCGCGCGCGGTCGGGGCCGGCCAGGAAGCCGACAGCCGCGCGGGCGAGCGCCGCGGTGAGGAGACGGCGCTCCGACGCCGGAGCGGATGCGAGCACACGTGCCGTGGGGTCCGTGTCCTGCGCCCAGTCGAGCCGCTGGATCGTGGGAACGGCGGCCGCGGCGGCGTTCAGCCGGGCGAGCGCTTCCTCCACGGGCAGCAGACGCAGGGCGTCGGCGGGGCTGGGCTCACCGGGGCGTACGGCGCGGGCGAAGAGCGCGCGGACCGCGGCGCGCAGGTCCCGTACCGCGTCGAGTGCGTCCTGGTCTGCGGCGAAGGTATCGGAGGCGTCGCGTCCGAGTGCGGTCGCGTGCTCGTGCACCCAGCGGGTCAGACCCTCAGGGGCGGCCAGGTCGTCCGCCACTCCGCCGTGGCCGTCGTGGCGGATGGTGAGGGCGAGGGCGAGAGCCAGATCGGGGGCAGCCATGAGCTAATGGTATCCACCCGGCGAAGCGTTAACCAAGGGTGGTCCGCCGGCTGCGACCCGGTCCCGCCCCGACGGTCGCACTGCCGGGACGGGTCGGCTGCCGTACGTCAGGTGAGGTCGAACTCGCCGTCGCGTGCGCCGAGCACGAAGGCCCGCCACTCCCCCGGATTGAAGATCAGCGACGGGCTGCCCGGCCTGCTGCCGTTGCGCATCGCGATGAAGCCTTCCACGAAGGCGATCTGGACGTCGCCCCTCCCCTGACTCCCGGACTGCCAGTCCGCATTGCTGAGATCGAGCTCCGGCTTTCCCCAGCCCGCAAAGGTCCGCTGAGTGGTGGTGCGCTCGGCCACGTCCGTGCTCCTCCCGGTTCGTCGTCCGTCGCAAGACTAGCGATCGCCGCCGGACACGGACAGGCCACGGAAGGTACTCCCCGGCAGGCCGGTCCACTGCCGCGTGTGCGGCGGGCAACCTCCGGATGCGTGTCCGCCGGACCGTCCGTAGCGTGGCAGCATCCCCCCACCACGAAGGAGTGACCATGGGCGAGAGCGCGATGGACAAGGCCAAGGGCAAGGCCAAGGAGATGGTCGGCAAGGTCACCGGCGACAAGCGCACGGAGACCGAGGGTCAGGTCGACCAGGCCAAGGGCAGCATGCGTGAAGTCGTCGAGAACGTACGCGCCAAGGCCGAAGGTGCCCGCGACTCCCTGAAGAACGACGACAAGTAACCGGCCCGCCAACAAGTTTGGGCAACGGTGACGACAGGCCGCGGGCACCGTTCCGCGGCCTGTCGCCCTTGTGCGGCGGTCAGTTGGCGGGGGGCTCCGCGCCCACGAGCCACATCGAGAAGAACTGGGCACCGCCGCCGTACGCATGGCCCAGCGCCTTGCGGGCGCCGTCCACCTGATGCTCGCCCGCCTGGCCGCGGACCTGGAGGGCCGCCTCCGCGAAGCGGATCATGCCCGAGGCGCCGATGGGGTTCGTGGAGAGGACTCCGCCCGAGGCGTTGACCGGGAGGTCGCCGGTGAGTTCCGTGGCCCCGGACTCCGTCATCTTCCAGCCCTCGCCCTCCTCGGCGAAGCCCAGATTCTCCAGCCACATCGGTTCGTACCAGGAGAAGGGCACATACATCTCGACCTCGTCGATCTCCCGGCGCGGGTCGGTGATGCCCGCCTGGCGGTAGACGTCGGCCGCGCAGTCCTTGCCCGCCTGGGGCGAGACGAAGTCCTTTCCGGCGAAGAGGGTCGGTTCGCTGCGCATCGCGCCGCCATGGACCCAGGCGGGCGGGTGCGGCGAACGGGCCGCGCCCTCCCGGTCGGTGAGGATCATCGCGCACGCCCCGTCCGAGGACGGGCAGGTCTCGGAGTAGCGGACCGGGTCCCAGAGCATCGGGGACGCCTGGACCTTCTCCAGGGTGATGTCCTTCTCGTGGAGGTGCGCCATGGGGTTTTTCAGCGCGTTGCGGCGGTCCTTGTACGCGACGAGGGAGCCGATGTGGTCCGGGGCTCCCGTACGGCGCATGTACGCCCTGATGTGCGGGGCGAAGAAGCCGCCCGCGCCCGCGAGCAGCGGCTGCTGGAAGGGGACGGGCAGCGACAGGCCCCACATGGCATTGGACTCCGACTGCTTCTCGAAGGCCAGGGTGAGGACGGTCCTGTGGACGCGCGAGGAGACCAGGTTGGAGGCGACCAGGGCGGTGGAGCCGCCCACCGAGCCCGCCGTGTGGACGCGCATCATCGGTTTGCCGACCGCTCCGAGCGCGTCCGCGAGGTACAGCTCCGGCATCATCAGGCCCTCGAAGAAGTCGGGAGCCTTGCCGATGACGACGGCGTCGATGTCCGCCCACGTCAACTGGGCGTCGGCGAGGGCGCGTTGGGCCGCTTCGCGTACCAGGCCCGCGATCGAGACGTCGCGGCGGGCCGCGACGTGGTGCGTCTGGCCGATGCCGACGACTGCTACGGGTTCCTTGCTCACTGGGCCTCTCCTTCGAGTACGGCGACCAGGTTCTGCTGGAGGCAGGGGCCTGAGGTGGCGTGGGCCAGGGCACGGCTGGACGTGCCGTTGTGGATGCGGGCCGCCGCCTCGCCGATGCGGATGAGTCCTGCCGCCATGACCGGGTTGGCGGCCAGTGCGCCGCCGGACGGATTGACGGTGACGGTGTCGTCGAGCTTCAGCGCCTTGCGCAGGACGACTTCCTGGGAGGTGAAGGGCGCGTGCAGTTCCGCCGTGTCGACCGGGCGGTCGAAAGCGCCCGCGCGCTCTGCCGCGAGCCGGGTCGACGGGGAGTCGGTGAGGTCGCGTACGCCCAGGCTGTGCGCCTCGATGCGGTGGTCCATGCCGCGGATCCAGGCGGGGCGTTCGCACAGTTCGCGCGCCCGGTCGCCGGCCGCGAGGATCACCGCGGCGGCGCCGTCGCCGATCGGCGGGCAGTCGCCGGTGCGCAGCGGCTGGACGAGGTAGTCGCCCTGGGAGCGGGCGCCGGTGACTTGTGCGTGCGGGTTGTCCGAGGCGGCGCCGCGGCTGCGGGCCGCGATCCCCGCGAGGGCGGGTTCGTCGGTGTCGCCCGCGTCGATCAGGGCCTGCGCCTGGAGGGCCGCGAGGGAGACGGAGTCGGGCCAGAGCGGGGCGAGGTAGTACGGGTCGAGCTGGCGGGTGAGGACGTCGCGTACCGAGCCGGGCGAGGATTTTCCGTACGAGTAGACGAGCGCGGTGTCCGCCTCGCCAGTGAGGATCTTCACCCAGGCCTCGTAGAGCGCCCAGGCGCCGTCCATCTCGACATGGGACTCCGAGATCGGGGGCCAGGCCCCCACCCCGTCCAGGGCCATGGTGAAGGAGAAGGCGCGGCCTGCGAGGTAGTCGGATGACCCTGAGCAGGTGAAGCCGATGTCACTGGTCTTGAGGCCGGTCGCGGCCAGGACCTGGTGCAGGACCGGCATCACCATCTCGACTTCGGAGAGTTCGTCCGTGCGGCGCAGATGGTCGGACTGCGCGAAGGCGACGATCGCCACTTCCCGTGCGGGCGCCATCAGATCAGCTCCTTGTAGTCGTCGTACTCGGCGTCGGGCTCGCCCGTGGGCCGGTAGTGGTCGGGGTAGCGGCCGTCCTCCGACCAGACGGGCTCGACGCGCAGGCCCATGCGCACCTCGTCGTAGGGGATGCCGCCGATCCGGCCGTGCAGGGCCAGGCCGGCGCCGTCGAGGGCGATGTGCGCGTAGACGTACGGCAGTTCGATGTCGAGGTTCTTCGCCTTGACGTTGACGATGCAGAACGTGGTGACCGTGCCGGCCGGGCCCACCTCGACCTGGTCGGTGGTGGCGACTCCGCAGGTGGGGCAGGCGCCGCGCGGCGGAACGTACACCTTCCGGCAGGAGGGGCAGCGCTCGCCGACGGTCTTCTGTCCGGCGAGGGCGTTGATGTAGCGGGTCTGGGCGCGGCCGGGGCCGTAGGTGTAGTCCAGGCGGGCGGGGGCGACGATTCCGGTGACCATGTCGCCGAAGCGGCCCTCATGGGGAGCTGCGGCCGCTTCGCCCTCGCCTTCGCCTTCGCCTTCGTACGGCTCGAAGCAGGCGATGTCGGTGATCGCGCCGGTGCGGTCACCGGCCCAGCGGATGCGGACACGCAGGCCGGTGTGCACGGACTCGGGACCCGCTGCGTCGAGTGCGTGCAGGAGTGCCGTGTCGGCGCCGTCCAGCTTCACCAGGACCCAGGCGAAGGGGGTTTGGAGGGGCTGATCGCGGCGCGGTGCCGGGTTCCAGGCCCAGGTGGTGACGGTGCCGGTGGCGGCCACCTCGACGAGGTCGCGTATCTCCTCGGCGGTGACCGGGTCGTACTCGACGGGCGGGACGAGGACCTTGCCCTCGCCGGTGCGCACGCCGAGCACGGTGCGCTCGCGCAGGCCGGTGAGGAAGGCACTCTGGACGGGGCCGAGCGAGCGGGTGAAGGGGAACTCGACGACCAGGGGGGCGCGAAGCACCTCCGGTGAGGGCGCGGCTGTCATGAACGGGCTCCAATTCTGCCTGGCGGGCAGGGGATGCTCCGGCGGGTGCCGGAGCGTGCGGACCGGGACCGCGGGTTCGCGGCGTGCGCGGTCAGGCGCGGCGGTAGACCGGGGGGCGTTTCTCGGCGAAGGCGCGGGCGCCTTCCTTGGCGTCGGCGGTGTCGAACACCGGCCAGCCTCGGGCGAGTTCGGACTTGAGGCCCTCGGTCTCGGTCTGGTCGGCGGTCTCGTACACCGAGGCCTTGACGGCCTCCACGGCGAGCGGGCCGCAGGCATTGATCTGCTCGGCGATCTCCAGAGCCTTCTCGACGGCCGTCCCGTCGGGGACGACATGACCGATCAGGCCGATGGCCTGGGCTTCGGCCGCCGAGTAGGGGCGGCCGGTGAGCAGCATCTCCAGTGCGTGGGTGCGCGGGATCTGGCGCTGGAGCCGGACCGTGGAGCCGCCGATCGGGAAGAGCCCGCGCTTGACCTCGAAGAGGCCGAAGGTGGCCGACGACCCGGCGACGCGGATGTCGGTGCCCTGCAGGATCTCCGTGCCGCCCGCGACGCAGTAGCCCTCGACGGCGGCGATCACCGGTTTACGGGGGCGGTGGTGGCGGAGCATCGCCTTCCAGTGCAGATCCGGGTCGGCCTTCATCCGGTGGCGGTACTGATCGCCCTCCATCCCCTTGCCCGCAAGGGCCTTGAGGTCCATGCCGGCGCAGAACGCGCCGCCCGCGCCGGTGAGCACCACCGAGCGGACCGACTCGTCCGCGTCGGCTTCCAGCCAGCCGTCGTACAGGCCCACCAGCATCGGCAGCGAGAGCGCGTTCTTCGCCTCGGGCCTGTTCAAGGTGAGCACCAGCGTCGCGCCCTCGCGCCGCACGGTGAGGTGTTCTGTTCCACCCATTGCCGTTCTCCCGTCTCAAGACCTAGAACAGGTTGCAGTAGGTGGGGGTCCAGTTCAATAGTTTTCTGACAGTCAGTCAGATTTCTTGGCGGGGACCCTTCCCAGTTGTGCCGGGCGGCGCTGTAATGACCGCCGGGTCAGTGATTGTCTGGGTCAGGAGGAATGGTGGAGTACAACCTTGCCGACCTGTTCGAGTCGGTGGTCGACGTGGTCCCCGACCGCGAGGCACTCGTGTACATCGACCATCCCGGTACGGGCGCGGAGCGCCGGCTCACCTACGCGGAGCTGGACGCCGCGGCCAACCGCATCGCCCACCATCTGATCGAAAGCGGGCTCCGCCCCGGCGAGCACCTCGGCCTGCACCTCTACAACGGCATCGAATACCTGCAGACCGTCCTCGCCTGCCTCAAGGCGCGCGTGGTCCCCGTCAACGTCAACTACCGCTACGTTGAAGAGGAGTTGGTCTACCTCTACAACGACGCGGACCTGGTGGCGCTGGTCTTCGACGGCGAATTCACCGAGCGGGTCGCGGCCGCGCTGCCGCAGACCGCGAAGCTGCGCCATCTGCTGCGGGTGGGCACGGCGCCCGAAGGCGCCCCCGAGCCCGCCATCGCGCCGGTCCCGTACGCCGATGCCGAGGCGGCGGGGTCGGACGCACGCGGATTCGCTCCGCGCTCCGCCGACGACCAGTTCATCATCTACACCGGCGGCACCACCGGCATGCCCAAGGGCGTCATGTGGCGCCAGGAGGACCTGTTCTTCGCGGGCCTCTTCGGCGGCGAGCCGTCCGGCGAACCGGTGAAGCGCCCCGAGGAACTGGCCGAGCGGGTCGCCAAGGGAGGCGCGGGGATCACCTTCTTCCCCGCTCCCCCACTGATGCACGGCACCTCCACACTGACCTCGTTCGTCGCCTTCAACTACGGCCAGCGGATCGTCATCCACCGCAAATACACGCCCGAGGACGTGCTCCGTACGATCGAGAAGGAGAAGGTGTCGAGTGTGTCGCTGGTGGGCGACGCGATGCTCAGGCCGCTGATCGACGCACTGCACGGCCCGCTCAAGGGCACCGACCTCTCCTCGCTCTTCAGCATCTCCTCGTCCGGCGCGATCATGTCCGAGACCGTACGGGCCCAGCTCCAGGCGCTCGCCCCCCATGTGCTGCTCCTCAACAACTTCGGGTCGTCGGAGTCCGGCTCCAACGGCCGGGCGACGGACGACTCGGGCCCCGAGAAGGGCTTCCGCCTCGAGGTCAACGAGCGCACCCAGGTGGTGGACCTGGTGACCCACGAGCCCGTACCCGTCGGCGTCGTGGGTCGGCTCGCACAGCGCGGACATGTACCCCTCGGCTACTACAACGACCCCGCCAAGACCGCCGAAACCTTCTTCCAGAAGGGCGACGAGCGCTGGGTGCTGCTCGGCGACATGGCCACCGTCGACGACGACGGCATCGTCACCGTGCTCGGCCGTGGCTCGCAGTGCATCAACACGGGCGGCGAGAAGGTGTATCCGGAAGAGGTCGAGCAGGCGCTGAAGTCGCATCCCGATGTGTACGACGCACTCGTCGCCGGCGTCCCGGACGCCAAGTGGGGCAACCATGTGGCGGCCGTGGTGCAGATCCGCACGGGCGCACGGCAGCTGTCTCTGGACGAGATCCAGACGCACTGCCGCACCCGGCTGGCGGGCTACAAGATCCCGCGCCAGCTGGTGATCGCCCCGGAGATCCAGCGCTCGCCGAGCGGCAAGGCGGACTACCGGTGGGCGCGTACGGTCGCGGCGGACGCTCAGCCGTAGTCCCGGCGGGCGCGCTCAGCGCTGCAGGAGCGTGCGCAGCACCTGTTCGAACACGGCGTCGGGGTCGGCTCGGGCCCCGGCGCTCCGCCATGCCACGAACCCGTCGGGACGCACGAGGAGTGCGCCGCTGTCACCGAGCCCGTGGGGACGCGCCAGGTCCGTGTCGAGGTGGTACGTCTCCAACGGTGCGCCGAGCAGCCCGGCCGCCCGCGCGCCGGCCTCGGCCCAGGGGTCCCCGTCGGGGCCCACGAGGAGGACGAGTTCCTTCCCGTACAGGTCGAGCGTGGAGAGCGGATCGGCGTCCTGCGAGACATAGATGTGAGGTGCACGGCTGCCGGGGGCGGCGCTCAGGGCGGTCACGGGCAGCAGTGGGCCCCCGTCGTCCGGCGCACCCTGAACCGCTGTGGAGCGGTACTGGTATCCGTAGGTCAGGGCGTAGAAGTCGAGCAGCGGCTCGTCCCGCTCATGGCCGGGGAACTGCCAGCGGGTGCGGCCCCGCGCGAGGGCCTGGCCCATATTGCGCACGGCGACCGGGCGCCGCTCGGTCTCGTACGTGTCGAGCAGCGCGGGATGTGCGCTCCCGCCCAGGACGAGGGCGAGCTTCCAGGCCAGGTTGTGCACGTCCTCCACCGCGGTGAGGCCGCCGAGACCGCCGGTGGGCGGCATCAGGTGTGCGGCGTCGCCTGCGAGGAACACCCGGCCGACGGCGTACCGGTCGGCCACGCGCGCACCGACGGGGAAGGTGAAGACCTGTGGGCCGCTGCCCGGCACCTGCTCCAGGAGTTCAACGTCCAGCAGGGGGAGCCCTGTTGCGGCCCGCACCCAGGAAGCGGGGTCGGTGGTGGAGCTGCCCGGCGGGCGGGACGTGGCGAAGAACCAGTGCCTGCCCGTGGCATCGAGCGGGCCGAGCGTGGTGCCCGCGGCCGGTTCGGTGAGGTAGGCCATGCCGATGCCGCGCCCGCGCAGGGCCTCGGAGAGGTCGGCGCGGATGTGCAGGGTGGCCATATGGAAGAAGGTGCCGGGTCCCGTCGAGCCGACACCCAGTTCGCGGCGTACGGATCCGCCGGCTCCGTCGGCGGCGATCACGTACAGGGCGCGCACCGTCTCGGTCGTGCCGTCCGGGCCGCGCAGCCGGGCGATCACCCCATCCGCGTCCTGTTCCAGTCCGGTGAGCTCGGTGCCGTACCGGACGAGACCGCCCAGCCCCCGCGCCCGCTCCCCCAGCAGGACCTCCAGCTCGTCCTGGCGGATCGGCGCGAAGGCGCACGGGGACGCGCCGGACGCGGCCGCTGCGGCACCCTCGTCCTCGTCGCCCGCCTCGGTGAGCGGCTCGTGCTCGTCGGCCAGCGTCCGGGCGCGTACGGAGACGAGGTCTCCTGCGCTCGCGGCTGTCGGGGCGACGGCCCGGATCTCCGGTTCCAGACCTGCCTGCCGGTACAGCTCCATCGCCCTGGGCACGAGGCCCTGGAGTTTGGGGTGCGCCAGGATGGCGTCGCGCCGCTCCACCACGAGGCTCGCCACCCCGTGTACGCCGAGGAAGACCGCAGCCGACAGACCCGTGAGGGACCCGCCGACGATCAGGACGGGCAACTGCCGCATGACTCCCCCGGTTTCGCCGACACCCGAACTGGCTCCTGACGACCGGGTGCGCCGGCCGGCGACTGCCGGCCGGCGCACCCTGCGCGCTCACGTTCAGTGCTTCTGCATGTACCACGGGGGCCACAGGCGCTGATCCCGGGACGGGGCCGTGGCCTTCGGCGGCGTGATGTTCACCGCCCGGGCCAGCCTCTTCTTGAGTTGCTCAGACATGGGGTTCACCTCCTTCTGCAGGGCAGGAGGGACCTCCGGCCGGATGACCGGAGGAGAAAGGGGGGATGGCGCGGCTCAGGCCGGTGTGGCGAGCAGGATCCCGCGCTCCACGAGATCGTCCAGGCAGTCGCGTGCCTGCTCCAGCGCCGCTTCGTGCGGGATCTGTTCGGCCACGGCTTCCGCGTAGTCGGCGGCGATCGCCTCGCCGCTCACGCCCTCGCTCAGCTCGAAGAGGTACCAGCCGGCGAGGTTGAGCCAGTGCACCTTGGGGCGCTGCGGGGTGAAGACGATCAGCGATCCGGCCGCTTCCACCGGGCGGATCCGCAGGTCGGGTGCCTGGCTGTAGAGGGTGTCAGGCACGGGCGGACTCCTTCACTGCGTGCAGCAGCCAGGTCACGAATTCCCGCCCCTGGTCGGTGAGGGCCGCGGCACCGCGACTGAGGATCTCCTCGCCGAGGAACTGGGCACGCTCGGCGCCGAAGCGGTGGAGGGACGGGGTGTCGGAAGGCTCCGGTTCGCCGAATCGCCGGAGCAGTTCGGGGGTGAGGCGGGTCTTCAGCGCCTCGTGGAACAGGACGAGATGTGCGTACACGTGATAGGCGCCGAGTGCACGGTCCAGCGCCCATTCGTTGGGCGCGACCATGGAGGCCCACTTCAGCCAGGGCACCTTGATCTTGGGCCCGTCGGGAAGCCTGTCCGGTTCGGCGAAGATGCTGGAGGAGCGCTGAATGTCGAAGAGCTTCAGGTGCAGGCCTTCGTGGAGCGCGGTCTCGGCGAGGCGCCAGGGACGCGCTATGCGGTTCTCGGAGAAGAACACCACACCGGGGATGCGTCCGACATTGCCCGCAAGAAACGTTTCGCCTTCGGTGTGTACGTCGACCACGCCGACGCCGATGTAGTGCGCGGCCACACTGGGTCCCAGTTCGGGCAGCAGCGCGCTGAGCGCCGCGAATCCCTCGTCCAGCCCGCGTCGCGTCGCATGGGTGGGCTCGAGGAGGTCTCCGGGTACGCCGCGGAGGAAGTCGCGCTCGAACGTTCCCAGGAAGGTCTGTCCCAGCGGTGTCGGGGTGGCGCCCTCACCGTTCGCCGCGTACAGCCAGGCAGAGCGGCCGGGCGCGGTGGTGACGGTGTGACCCTGGGAGACTTCGGCTCCGGTCGGCGGGGCCGCGGGGCCGTGCCGCTCCAGCACATCGGCGACCAGCCGCAGCATGGTGACGACTTCGGTCCAGGCGCTTTCGTCGAGGAACCCCTGTTCCAGCCGGGAGACCGCCTCGTCCAGGGTGACCCTGACGAGCGGGTCCTCGACCACGGCGACAGGGATCTCACCGCTGGGATCACGGAGGGCTGCCGCGAGTTTCTCCACTGTGGCCGACCGCTCGCAGAGGAGGTCGACGGCGAACCTGTAGAACTCGGCGGCTTTGAGGGTGATCGGTGCCGCGTCGCTGAACTCAAGATGTGTGGCAAGCGCACGTTCTACGGAGACGAGGTCGTCGTCAGAAGTGGACACTGAACCTCCTTGTGGAAAGGCCCGGCCGACGTCAGATGAAACCCGGTGCGAACACGGGCCGTCAAGAACGCTATCCGGCCACTCCACGCCCTCTGAAGGTGGCGCGGTAGGCGCTCGGTGAGACCCCGAGTGCCTCGTGCAGATGCATACGGAAGGAAGCGGACGTCCCGAATCCGGCGTCGGCGGCGATCCGTTCGACGGCCAGATCCGTCTCCTCCAACAACTGCCGTGCGCGGTCGATGCGTTGCCGGGTGAGCCACTGCACCGGCGTGAGACCGGTCTCCTCGCAGAAGCGGCGGGAGAGGGTACGGGTGCTCATCGCGGCCCGGTCGGCCAGATCGCGCAGGGTGATCCGGCTGCCGAGGTTCTCCAGCGCCCAGACGCGGGCCGCCCCGGTGGCCGCGGCAGGGTCCGCGGTGACGGGGCGGCGGATGAACTGGGCCTGGCCGCCGTCGCGATGGGGCGGTACGACCGTGGAGCGGGCCACCTCGGCGGCGACCGCCGCGCCGTGGTCGCTGCGGATCATGTGCAGGCACAGGTCGATGCCGGAGGCGACTCCCGCCGAGGTGAGGACGTTGCCGTCCTCGGTGTACAGCACATCCGGGTCGACCTCGACGGACGGGTGGAGACGGGCCAGATCGTCGGCCGAGCGCCAGTGGGTGGTGGCCCGCCTGCCGTCGAGGAAGCCCGCCGCGGCCAGAACGAAGGATCCGGTGCAGATCGAAGCGAGCCGGGTGCCGGGGCGGATCAGGCCCAGTGCGTCCGCGAGTTCAGGCGGGAGCGAGGGCACGGTGCGCGGCTCGTAGTCCTCGCCCGCTGCGGGGACCACCACGGTGTCGGCCTCGGCGAGCAGCTCGGGACCGCGGTGGACGTTCATCGTGACATCGGTGTCGGTGCGCAGCTCGCCCGGCTCCACGGTGCAGGTCAGGACCTCGTACAGCCGCTCGCCGTCGGCCGACACCGCCTGACCGAACAGCCGGTGCACAATGCCCAGCTCCATCGCGAGCAGACCGTGGCGTACGAGGACGGCGACCCGGTGGCGGCCGTCCGAAGCGAAAGCACCCATGGCGCGATCTTTGCACATCATGTCTTTCTCGCCACTGGTTCCGTCGCCGGCACCGGCGCAGGGTCGAGACATGGTTCTCACCGATGCTCCCGTAACGCACACCGCACCCGCGCGCCGCGTGCACCCCGCCTGGAAGGTCGCCGGCGTGGCGACGCTCGCCATCGTCGCCGCGGGCGCGTTCACCACCTTGGCCGGGCTGTTCGTCGACCCGCTGCGCCAGGAGTTCGGCTGGCGGCGCGGTTCCATCGGTCTCGCCTCCGCGGTGAGCATGGTGCTGTACGGACTCGTCGCGCCCTTCGCGGCGGCGCTGATGGACCGGTTCGGGATGCGCCGGATCGTGTGCGGCGCGCTGGTCGCGGCCGCCACGGGGGCGCTGCTCAGCACCCTGATGACGGCGCCCTGGATGTACGTACTGACCTGGGGTGTCCTCGTCGGGCTCGGCTCCGGAGCCGTGGCCGGAACCTTCGCCGCGACGGTGACGGCCCGCTGGTTCGTCGCACGGCGCGGACTGGTCAGCGGAGTGCTGACCGCCGCCGGGGTGTTCGGGCAGTTCGCCTTCCTGCCGCTGCTGTCCTGGGTGGTCGACGGACACGGCTGGCGTACCGGAGCCGTCGTACCCGCGCTGACAGCCCTCGCGGTGCTCCCCCTGGCACTCCTGCTGCTGCGGGACCATCCGGCGGACGCGGGCGTACGGGCCTATGGCGCACGGGAGTTCACCGCCCGGCCGAAGGCCACCGCGGGCGCGTCCGCCCGTACCGTACGCACCCTCGCATCGGCCGCGCGGACCGCACCCTTCTGGCTGCTGGCCGGGACCTTCGCCGTCTGCGGCGCCTCGACCAACGGCGTGATGTGGACACACTTCACCCCGGCCGCCCACGACCACGGCATGCCGGCCACCGCGGCGTCCTCGCTCCTCGCGCTGATCGGCGTCTTCAACGTGGCGGGCACCGTCTGCTCGGGCTGGCTCACCGACCGCTTCGACCCGCGCCGGCTGCTGGCCCTCTACTACGCACTGCGGGGCGTGACGCTGCTGAGCCTTCCGATGCTGATGAGCGCATCGGTCAGCGCGCCCATGGTGGCGTTCGTGGTGCTGTTCGGGCTGCTCGACGTGGCCACCGTGCCGCCGACGCTCGCCCTGTGCCGGGAGTTCTACGGCGAGGACAGTGCCATCGTCTTCGGCTGGGTGTCCGCCGCGCACCAACTGGGCGCGGGACTGGCCGCGTTCGCCGGTGGTGCGGCGCGGGACGCGTTCGGTTCGTACGACATGGTGTGGGTGGCGATCGGGGCGCTGTGCGGGGCGGGCGCCCTGCTGGCACTGGTGATCACCCGCCCGGCCCGGTGCGCGTCAGATCCCGAATGCCTTCAGCTCCGATAGGAAGTCGGCGGGGCGCGCCTGGTGGACGAGGTGGCCCGCGTCGATGGTGACCAGACGCCCGTCGGGGATGCGGTCGGCCATCTCGGCGAGGAGGTCCTGCGGCAGGTGGCTGTCCGCACCTCCCGCCACGATGAGCGTCGGCGCCGTGATGCGGCCCAGGTCGTCCCACCACGCGGGGTCGGGTGCGTTGCGGTAGCCGACCGACTGGAGCTTGAACTCCCAGTCGAAGCCCGTCGCGTCATCCGGCTGCGCGGAACGCACCATCGGCGGATCGGCGGGCAGCAGCGGCGGCGGGTCCTCCAGGACCAGCCGCGCGACCAGACCGGGGCGGTGCGAGGCGATCAGCTGGGCCACCGAACCGCCCAGCGAGTGGCCGATCAGGGTGATGCGGTCGAGGCCGAGCGCGTCGAGGCAGTCCAGCACGTCGTCGCGTACCGCCTCCAGGCCGTAATCCCCCGGCCAGTCGCTCAGCCCGTGTCCACGCAGGTCGAAGGCGTGCACGCGGTATGCGGCGGCGAGCTGCCCGGCCACTTCGCGCCAGTCGGCGCCGTCCGCGCCGAGGCAGTGCAGCAGGACGACGGGCGGCGCCGCCGGCTCGCCCCAGGTGCGGTGGGCGATGCGGACTCCCGCCGCGTCGAGCGTGCGGACCTCGGGGTCGAGAAAGGCTGTGACCGTACGGACGAAGGCTCCCGGGTCGTCCAGCCAGGGGAAGTGGGCGGCGCCGCGCATGACGACCGCTTCGCCGTGCGGGAAGAGCGCGGCCAGTTCGCGCGCCCGGGCGGGGCCCGGCTCGGAGTCCAGTTCGCCCGCCAGCACCAGGACCGGAACCTCCGACGCGGCGAGGGCTGCCGTGATGGCCTGCGCGTCGAAGGCGCCGTCCGCCCAGTACCGCGTCCGCGCCTCCTCCCCGGCCCGCTCGGCGGCCGACCTGGCGGCCAGAGCCTGCGCCGCCGCATCCCATCTGCCGTACGCGAAGGGCCTGATGGCGGCCATCAGTTCCGCGGAGAAGCCCCCGTCCAGGAGTTTGTCGAGCGCGGCCCGCGCCGCGGGATACCAGGGCTCCCCGCTGCGCAGCTCTGCCGCTTCGCGCCGCTCCTGGTCGGTGATCACGATGCCGGCCGCCTGCGCCACGGGGGTGACCAGCGCGAGCGAGCTGAGCCGCCCGGGGTGGCGGGCCGCGTACAGCAGGGCGAGATCCCCGGCCGCCGAATGGGCCAGGAGGTCCGTCCGCTCCAGGCCGAGGTGCTCGCGCAGCGCCTCGATGTCGTCGACCAGGCGGTCGCGGCGGTACGTCGACGGGTCGGCCGGGGCCTCGGAGTCCCCCGAGCCGCGCAGATCGAGGAGGACCAGCTGTCGGTGCGCGGTGAGGCCGCCCAGTTCGTCGAAGTAGGCGGAGGCGCGCAGCGGGCCGCCGGGCAGGCATATGAGCGGAGGCCCCTCGCCCTTGAGGTGGTAGGCGAGCTCGGTCCCGTCGTACGCGCTGAACTTGGGCATGCGCCCGATCCTCACAGCGTGGCGCCGCCGCACGCAATCTGTTCCGCGCCTGGTGAACACCGGCACGGGCACATCTCTTGACCCTCGCCCGCTCCCCTGAATTACTGATCCCCAACACGACGACCGAATGATCGGTCGTCCGATTGAGGCGGGAGCCACCCCCATGGAACCTCTGCTGGACGCGGTGGAACGGCTGAGCCGCGAGGAGCTGGAATCGCTCCAGATCGAGCGGCTGCGCACCTCGTTGCAGCATGCGTACGACCATGTCGCCTTCTACCGCGACGCCTTCGACAAGGCGGGGGTGCACCCGGAGGACTGCCGTACGCTCGCCGATCTCGCGCGCTTCCCGTTCACCGTGAAGGCCGATCTGCGCGACAACTACCCTTTCGGGATGTTCGCCGTACCGCAGAGCGACGTACGCCGCATCCACGCCTCCAGCGGGACCACCGGACGCCCGACCGTCGTCGGCTACACCGAACGGGACATCGGCACCTGGGCCGACGTCGTCGCCCGGTCCATCAGGGCGGCGGGCGGCCGGCCCGGCGACAAGGTCCATGTGGCGTACGGATACGGCCTGTTCACCGGGGGTCTCGGAGCGCACTACGGCGCGGAGCGGCTCGGCTGCACGGTGATCCCCGCATCCGGCGGCATGACGGTGCGCCAGGTACAGCTGATCCAGGACTTCCGCCCCGAGATCATCATGGTCACGCCGACGTACATGCTCACGCTCCTCGACGAGTTCGAGCGCCAGGGCATCGACCCGCGGACGACCTCGCTCAAGGTGGGGATCTTCGGCGCGGAGCCCTGGACGGAGGCGATGCGCACCGAGATCGAGGAGCGCTTCGCCATCGACGCCGTGGACATCTACGGCCTCTCGGAGGTCATGGGCCCGGGCGTCGCCCAGGAGTGCGTGGAGACCAAGGACGGACTGCACATCTGGGAGGACCACTTCTACCCGGAGGTCGTCGACCCGCTCACCGGCGCGGTGCTCCCCGACGGCGAGCGCGGCGAGCTGGTGTTCACCTCGCTCACCAAGGAGGCGATGCCCGTGATCCGTTACCGGACACGCGACTTGACGCGGCTGCTGCCCGGCACGGCGCGGGCGTTCCGGCGCATGGAGAAGGTGACGGGACGCAGCGACGATCTAGTGATCGTGCGCGGCGTGAACCTCTTCCCCACCCAGGTCGAGGAGATCGTGCTGCGTACGCCCGCGCTCTCCGCCCACTTCCAGCTGCGCCTCACCCGCGAGGGCCGGATGGACGAGCTGACCGTACGGGCCGAGGCCCGGCCCGATGCCACCACGGACGAGCGTGAAGCCGCGGCCCGCACGGTCGCCGCGGCGGTCAAGGACTCGATCGGGGTCACCGCCGCCGTCGAGGTCGTCGACCCCGAAACGCTGGAGCGGTCGGTGGGCAAGTTCAAGCGGATCGTGGATCTGCGAAACGGTCCCGCAGCTCACGCTTGAGGATCTTCCCGCTCGCGTTGCGCGGCAGCTCGTCCACGAACAGCACTCTCTTCGGGGCTTTGAAGTGGGCGAGCTTCTCCCGTGCGTGGTCCAGGAGTTGCTGCTCGGTGACTTCGGCGCCGGTGACCACGACCGCGGTGACGGCTTCGATCCACCGCGGATCGGGCAGGCCGATCACGGCGACTTCGGCGACCGCGGGGTGGGTGTAGAGGGCGTCCTCGACCTGGCGGGAGGCGACCAGCACTCCCCCGGAGTTGATGACGTCCTTGACCCGGTCGACGACGGTGAAGTATCCCTCGGGGTCACGTACGGCGAGGTCCCCGGAGTGGAACCAGCCGTCCCGGAAGGCCTCCTCGGTCTCCTGCGGTTTGTCCCAGTAGCCCTCGCACAACTGCGGTGAGCGGTAGACCACTTCGCCCGCCGTCCCGTCGGGTACGTCCTTGCCGTTCTCGTCGACCACCTTCGCCTCGACGAACAGGACGGGCCGTCCGCACGAATCCATCCGCCCCTCGTGCTCGTCGGGGCCGAGAACGGTGGCGAGCGGGCCGATCTCGCTCTGCCCGAAGCAGTTGTAGAAGGCGAGCGAGGGCAGCCGCTCGCGCAACCGCTGCAGCACGGGTACGGGCATGATCGACGCCCCGTAGTACGCCTTGCGCAGCCCGCCCAGGTCGCGGACGGCGAAGTCCGGATGGTGGGAGAGGCCGATCCAGACGGTGGGCGGCGCGAAGAGACTGTCGGCGCGGCCCGCCTCGACGAGGTCGAATATCTGCGCGGCATCGGGGGCGTCGATGAGGGTGTTCTCCGCGCCGACGGCGAGGTAGGGCAGCAGGAAGACGTGCATCTGCGCGGAGTGGTAGAGCGGCAGGGAGTGGACCGGACGGTCGCTCTCGCGCAGGTCGAGTGCGGTGATGGCGCTGACGTACTCGTGGACCAGGGCCCGGTTGGTCATCATCGCGCCTTTTGGGAGCGCCGTGGTCCCAGAGGTGTAGAGCAGTTGGACCAGATCCTCGGCGCCCGGTTCGGCGGCCGGTGTGAAGTCGCGGGGCGTCCGCAGCTCGGCGAGCAGCGCGTCCTCGGTGTCGCGCAGGAGCCGGACCGCGTATCCCTCGGGCAGCCGGCCCGCCAGGTCCGGATCGGTGAGGACCAGGGTGCTGCCCGACTGGCCGAGGATGTACGCGAGGTCGTCGCCGGTGAGGTTCTGGTTGACGGGGACGTGCACGAGGCCCGCCCGTGCGCAGGCGAGGAAGCCGATCAGGTAGGCATCCGAATTGTGCCCGTACGCGGCGACGCGGTCGCCGGGGCGCAGGCCGTGTCCGGCGGTGAGCACCGCTGCCGCGGTGGTGACCGCTTCGTCCAGGCCGGCGTACGTCCAGGAGCGGTCCGCGTAGCGCAGAGCGGTGCGCCCCGGGTTGCGGCGGGCGCTGCGGCGCAGGACGGAGTCGACGGTACTGCTGCGTACACCAGTCATGGCGTGATCCTGCGGTCCGCCGGATGGCAGGTCAAGGGATGGATACCGAACGGGATGTTGACAGGCCGCCGTCGCTGGTGGATGAGTGGCGGATGGCATCCCGTGTGCCGTACGCAATCGCCTTGTGCACCAGTCAAGTTGGGAGGAACGTTGCCCCTCCGTAGCCGCCTGAGACATTTCGCCGTCGCCGGAATCGCGCTGCTGACCGCCATCGCCTCGCTGCCGCCCGCCGCGGCCGCGCAGTCGCACGGTGATCACCGGCCGCACGATGGCAGGCTGTCGGCCGTCATCCGGTACACCGAATACGGCATCCCGCACATCGTCGCCAAGGATTACGCGAACCTCGGCTTCGGCAACGGCTGGGCGCAGGCCGCCGACCAGGTCTGCACCCTCGCGAGCGGCTATGCGACCGTACGCGGCGAGCGCTCGCGGTTCTTCGGCGCCGACGCGGCGCCCGACGGCTCGCTGTCGTCCGCCACCACGAACCTCAGCAGCGATCTCTTCTTCCGCGGGGTGCGCGAGAGCGGCACCGTGGAGAAGCTGCTGAAGGTGCCCGCGCCTGCGGGGCCGAGCCACGACGTCAAGGAGACGATGCGCGGGTTCGCCGCCGGGTACAACGCCTGGCTGCAGCAGAACCGCATCACCGACCCGGCCTGCGCGGGCGCCGCCTGGGTGCGCCCGATCACCGAACTGGACGTCGCCGCCCAGGGGTTCGCCCTCTCCGTGCTCGGCGGACAGGGGCGCGGCGTGGACGGGATCACGGCCGCGCAGCCGCCCGGGGCGGCTCCCGCGGCGCGTTCCGCCACCGACCCGGCGGACGCGGCCCGCGAGTTGTTCCGTACGGACGACGGCGCCATGGGCTCCAATGCGGTCGCCTTCAGCGGGGCGACCACCGCCGACGGGCGGGGACTTCTGCTGGGCAATCCGCACTACCCGTGGCAGGGCGGCCGCCGTTTCTGGCAGTCGCAGCAGACGATCCCGGGTGAACTGAACGTCATGGGCGGTTCCCTGCTCGGCTCGACGACCGTCTCCATCGGTCACAACGCCCAGCTGGCGTGGAGTCATACGGTCGCCACCGGCACCACCCTCGATCTGCATCAGCTGACCCTCGACCCGGCCGATCCGACCGCGTATCTGATCGACGGGAAGCCGGAGAGGATGACGCGGCGCACCGTCAGCGTCCCCGTGAAGGACGGTCCTTCGGTGACGCGCACCCAGTGGTGGACCCGGTACGGTCCGGTGGTCAGCACCCTCGGCGCGGGGCTGCCGCTCCCCTGGACGGCGACGACGGCGTACGCGCTGGGCGACCCGAACGCGGTCAATCTGCGCGCCTCGGACACCGCGCTGGGCTTCAGCAAGGCGCGCTCCGTCGCCGATGTGCAGAGCACGCTGCGCCGCACGCAGGGCCTCCCGTGGATCAACACGATCGCCGCCGACTCCGCCGGGCACTCGCTCTACACGCAGTCGCAGGTGCTGCCGCGCATCACCGACGACCTCGCACAGCGCTGTTCGACTCCGCTGGGCAGGGCGACGTATCCGGCCTCGGGCCTTGCTGTCCTCGACGGTTCGCGGAGCGACTGTGCGCTCGGCTCGGATCCTGACGCGGTGCAGCCGGGGATCTTCGGTCCGTCGAAGATGCCGACGCTGCGGGACGCCCCATACGCGGAGAACTCCAACGACAGTGCGTGGCTGGCCAATGCCGATCGTCCGCTGACCGGGTACGAGCGGGTCTTCGGCACCATCGGCACCGCGCGCACCATGCGCACCCGTGGTGCGATCCAGGATGTGTCGGCGATGGCCTCCAAGGGCGGGCTGAAGGTGGCCGATCTGCAGAAGCAGCAGTTCGCCGGGCGGGTGCCCGCCGCCGATCTGGCGGCCGCCGATGTGGCGAAGGCCTGTGCCGCTCTGCCTTCGGGCGACGTGACCGAGGCGTGCGGGGTGCTGGCGCGCTGGGACCGGAAGGTGACCACCGACAGCCGTGGGGCGCTGCTCTTCGACCGGTTCTGGCGCAAGCTGCTCGTCGCGGTCCCGGCGGCCGATCTGTGGAAGGTCCCCTTCGATCCGGCCGATCCGGTGCGTACGCCGAACACCCTCAACACGGCCGCGCCCGGCTTCGCGAAGGCACTGACCGATGCGGTGGCCGAGCTGCGGGCGGCGGGGATCGCGCTCGACGCACCGCTGGGTGAGCACCAGTTCGTCGTACGCAACGGACAGCGCATCCCCGTCCCCGGCGGCACCGAGTCGCTGGGCATCTGGAACAAGGTCGAGGGGGTGTGGAACGCGGCGGCGGGCGGCTACCCGGAGGTCTCCACCGGGTCGAGCTACATCCAGGCGGTCGGGTGGGACGGCAGCCGCTGCCCGGTGGCACGCACCCTGCTGACGTACAGCCAGTCCTCGAATCCGAACTCGTCCCACTTCAGCGACCAGACCACGCTGTTCTCGCAGGGCCGCTGGGTGACGGAGCGGTTCTGTGAGCGGGACATTCTGACCTCGCCGAAGCTGCGGGTGGTGTTCGTCAGGGGCTGACGGCGAGGAACACGAACGCACCGAAGATCACCAGGTGCACGCCGCCCTGTACGAGGGTGGCCCGGCCCGGCACGACGGTCAGGGCGCCGACCACGACGGTGAGGGCGAGCAGCACCATATGGGTGGCGTCCAGGCCCAGCAGGAGGGGTCCGGAGAGCCAGATGGTGGCCAGCGCGATGGCGGGGATCGTGAGTCCGATGCTCGCCATCGCCGAGCCGAATCCGAGGTTGATGCTGGTCTGGACGCGTTCGCGGCGGGCCGCCCGCACGGCGGCGAGGGTCTCGGGCGCGAGGACGAGCAGGGCGATGATGACGCCGACGACCGCGTGCGGCAGTCCGGCCGACTCGACGCCCCGCTCGATGGTCGGGGAGACGGCCTTGGCGTTGCCGACGACGGCGATGAGCGCGATCAGCAGCAGCGCCAGGCTGGCGAGGGCCGCGCTCTTGGTGGGCGGTTCGGCGTGCTCGTCGGGGTCCTGGATCTCGCCTTCCTGGGTGACGGGGAGGAAGTAGTCGCGATGGCGGATGGTCTGTACGGCGACGAAGAGCCCGTACAGAGCGAGTGAGGCGACCGCCGCGAAGGCGAGCTGAGGTCCGGTGAACTCCGGTCCCGGCTTGGTGGTCGTGAAGGTCGGCAGGACCAGGGTGAGGGTGGCCAGGGTCCCGACGCAGGCCAGGAGGGTGCCGGAGCCTTCGGCGTTGAAGACCGCCACTCCGCTGCGCACCGCGCCCACCAGGAGCGACAGGCCGACGATGCCGTTGCAGGTGATCATGACGGCGGCGAAGACCGTGTCGCGTGCGAGCGAGGAGTACTTGGATCCGCCGTCGGCCATCAGGGTGACGATGAGCGCCACCTCGATGACCGTGACGGCCACGGCGAGCACCAGCGAGCCGAAGGGTTCGCCGACCTTGTGGGCGATCACCTCGGCGTGATGGACGGCGGCCAGGACGGCGCCCGCCAGACAGACCGAGACCACGATGACGGCGAAGGCGGGCAGGTCGCGGCCCCACGAGAAGATCAGGGCGATCACCGCGAGGACCGGTACCCAGGTGGTCCACTGCCGTGTCAGCGATGTCGTGCCGGCGCCCGTACTCATGCGGATCACGCTGCCAGAGCGGGCGGCGGGGCGCGCGGGGTGGTGCGCCAACGGTGGCCGGGGCATCGGCCCGGCCACCGTGGCCCTGTGGCCTAGACGGCCCTTTCGCGGCCCTCCCAGTACGGGTCGCGCAGCCGGCGCTTGTAGAGCTTGCCGTTGGGGTCGCGTGGCATCGTCTCGATGAAGTCGACGCTCTTGGGGCGCTTGTAGCCCGCCAGGCGCTGTTCGCAGTGGGCCAGGATCGCGGTCGCCAGGGCCTCCCCTGCGAGCTGTCCTTCGGCGGGTTCGATGACGGCCTTGACCTCCTCGCCCCACTCGGGGTGCGGGATGCCGAAGGCGGCGGCGTCGGCCACGGCGGGGTGGGTGAGCAGGGCGGATTCGATCTCGGCGGGGTAGATGTTGACGCCGCCCGAGATGATCATGTCGATCTTGCGGTCGCGGAGGAAGAGGTAGCCGTCCTCGTCGAGGATGCCCAGATCGCCGACGGTGAAGAAGTCGCCGATGCGGTTCTTCTTCGTCTTGGTGTCGTCCTTGTGATAGCTGAAGCCGCCGGTCGACATCTTCATGTAGACGGTGCCGAGCTCTCCGGCCGGCAGCCGGTTGCCGTCGTCGTCGAAGACGGCGAGTTCACTGATGGGCCAGGCCTTGCCGACGGTGCCCGGCTTCTTCAGCCAGTCCTCGGCGGTCGCGAAGGCGCCGCCGCCCTCGCTGGCCGCGTAGTACTCCTCGACGCAGGTCCCCCACCATTCGATCATCGCCCGCTTGACGTGGTCGGGGCAGGGCGCGGCGCCGTGGATGGCGTGGCGCATCGAGGACACGTCGTACCGCTCCTTGGTCGCATCGGGCAGCGAGAGGAGACGGTGGAACTGGGTGGGGACCATGTGCGTGTGCGTGCAGCGGTGGGTGTCGATGGCGCGCAGCATGTCCTCGGGCGTCCACTTGTCCATCAGGACGACGGGGTGCCCGATGTGCAGGGCAGCGCCCGCGAACTGCAGGACGGCCGTGTGGTAGAGCGGCGAGCAGACCAGGTGGACGTTGTCGTCGAAGGGCTTGACGCCGAAGATCGCGAGGAAGCCGCCGAGGTACGCCTCCTCGGGCAGCTTGCCGGAGAGCGGACGGCGGATGCCGCGCGGTCGCCCGGTGGTGCCCGAGGTGTAGTTCATGACCCAGCCCTGGGTGCGGTCGGCGGGTGCGGATTCGGGCTGTCCGTCGAGGAGTTGGGCGTACGGAAGGAAGCCGGGCAGCGTCCCGACGGCGTAGCGGTGGCTCGCGGGGAGCTTTGCCTCGTCCGCCGCCTGGGTGGCGGCGTCGGCGAAGCGCTCGTGGGCGATGAGGACCTTGGCGCCGGAGTCGGAGACGATCCAGCCGATCTCGGGGCCGACGAAGTGGTGGTTGACCGGGACCAGGTAGAAGCCCGCCTGGGATGCGGCGAGGTAGGCGGTGAACAGTTCGACGCCGTTGGGCAGGACGACGGCGAAGGCGTCGCCGCGCTCCAGGCCGGCGGCGCGCAGTCCGTGGACGAGTTGGTTGACGGCCGCGTGGAGACGTCCGGCCGTCCACTCCTCGCCGTCGGGTGCGACGAGGACGGTGCGGCCGGGGTCTGCGGTGGCCTGCGCCCAGAATCCGTTGGGGGGCTGGTTCACGGTCACTGGCTCCTTCCGGCGATGCGGTTGATACGGGTCACCGCGCGTTCGAAGCCGCGCGTCAGATCGTCGAAGACCGCCTGGACGCTGCGTTCGGAGTTCATCCGGCCGACGATCTGGCCGACCGGGGTGCCGAGCAGCGGTGCCACTTCGTGCTTCTGGATGCGGGAGACCGCTTCGGCGACGAGGAGTCCCTGCAGCGGCATGGGCAGGGTGCCGGGACCGTCCGGGTCGTCCCAGGCGTCGGTCCACTCGGTGCGCAACTGGCGTGCCGGTTTTCCGGTGAGGGCGCGGGAGCGCACGGTGTCGCCGGAGCCCGCGGCGAGGAGTTTGGCTGTGAGCGCGCGGGAGTGCATCTCGGCCTCTGTGGTGGTGAGCCAGAGCGAGCCGAGCCAGACGCCCTGCGCGCCGAGCGCGATCCCGGCGGCGATCTGTTCTCCGCTGCCGATGCCTCCTGCGGCCAGTACGGGCAACGGGTTCACGGCGTCGACGACTTCAGGGGTGAGCACCATGGAGGCGATCTCGCCGGTGTGGCCGCCGGCTTCGTATCCCTGGGCGACGACGATGTCGATGCCTGCTTCGGCGTGGTGCCTGGCGTGCTTGGCGCTGCCCGCGAGTGCGGCGACCAGGACGTTCTGGCTGTGGGCGCGTTCGATGACGTCGGCGGGAGGTGAACCGAGCGCGTTGGCGAGGAGTTTGATGGGGTAGTCGAAGGCGACGTCGAGCTGATTGCGCGCGACCTGTTCCATCCACCCCGTGATGCGCCAGCCGGACGCCTCGCCCTCGGCGAGTCCGGGGACGTCGTACTTGGCGAGGGTTTCCTGGACGAACGTGCGGTGCCCTTCGGGGATCATCGCCTCGACCTGGGCCTCGGTCACCCCCTCGACCTTCTTGGCCGGCATGACGACGTCGAGGCCGTACGGCAGTCCTTCGGTGTGCTCCTGCATCCAGTCGAGGTCGCGTTTGAGGTCCTCGGGTGCGGTGTAGCGGACCGCTCCGAGTACGCCGAATCCGCCGGCTCTGGTGATGGCCGCGGCGACCGCCGGGAAGGGCGTGAAGCCGAAGATGGCGTGCTCGATCCCCAGTTTCTTGCTCAGCTCCGTCTCCATGGCCCGCAGGATGCCGCAGCGGGACGGACGAGGGAAGAGATTTTCTGATGCAGTGTCAGATTCTTTGCCATGGTTGACACCGCACCCGGCCTGCAAGAAAGTTTCACCTGTTGCGGATGCGGCGGGAAGTAACTTTCAGCGGGAGGCGTGGCTCATGGGTGAGGACGACGCGGCGGGCAGAGGTATCAGCCGGCGCACACTCGGCGGGACCTTGCTGGCGCTCGGCGGGGCGGTCGCTTTCACCTCGCTCCCGGCGGGTCCGGCGGCGGCGCGCTCCGGTACGGGCGGCAATGCGACGCTGCACCGCGGGAGTGCCGAGCAGGCCGGGCTGCTGCCCGAGCACCTCGGTCGACTCGTGGCCGACGCGGAACGCTATCTCGCGCCCTCCCCCAAGCACCCCTGGTACGCGGGCGCGGTGCTGCTGGCCGGGCGGGGTGCGACCGTGGCGCTGCACCAGCCGATCGGCATGGCGGTGCGCTACTCGGCGTACGACGAGAAGACCGACACCGGGGTCGAGTTCCCGGCCGACCAGCAGATCGCGGCGGAGCGGGACACGGTCTACGACCTGGCGTCGGTGTCCAAGCTCTTCACCTCGCTGCTCGCGGTGCAGCAGATCGAGCGGGGCGCGCTGGAGCTGGAGGCGAAGGTGGCCTCGTACCTTCCGGAGTTCGCGGGAGCCGGCAAGCAGGACGTGACGGTACGGCAACTGCTCACGCACACGTCGGGGTTCGTGTCCTGGATCCCGCTGTACAAGGGGACGACACGGGAGGCGCAGCTCCAACTGCTGTGGAATCAGCCGCTGCTGAACCCGCCGGGGACCAAGTACCTCTACTCCGACCTCAATCTCATCTCGCTGCAGCTGGTCCTGGAGAAGATCACCGGTCGCACTCTGCATGTCCTGCTCCACGACGAGATCACTGCTCCGCTCGGGATGCACCGCACGCGCTACAACCCGCCCGCCTCGTGGAAGCCGAAGATCGCCGCCACCGAGGACACCCGGCTGCCCTGGTCGGGCCTGGAGCGCGGGCTGGTGTGGGGCGAGGTGCACGACGAGAACGCCTATGGATTCGGCGGCGTCGCCGGCCACGCGGGCGTCTTCTCCTGCGCCTGGGATCTGGCGGTGCTGGCCCGCACCCTGCTCAACGGCGGGGCGTACGGCCGGGCCAGGATCCTGAGCCGCGCCTCGGTGGAACTGCTCTTCACCGACTTCAACACCGCCTTCCCCGGCGACGAGCACGGTCTGGGCTTCGAGCTCTACCAGCACTGGTACATGGGGGCGATGGCCACCCCGCACACGGCGGGCCACACCGGATTCACCGGCACCAGCCTGGTGCTCGACCCGACGACCGACACCTTCCTGATCGTCCTGGGCAACTCGGTCCACCCGGTGCGCACCTGGCGCTCGGGAAGCGCTCCGCGGGTGGCCGCGGCCAACGACCTGGCACGCGCCGTTCCGGTACGGCCCGACCATGGACGCACGGCCTGGTTCTCCGGGATGGCGAGCGCGACGACGGCCACGCTCACGCTGCCCGCGCTGACCTTGGCCGCGGAACGGTCCCGGCTGTCGTGTTCGCTGTGGTGGGACACCGAGCCCGCTTCCGACGTCCTGTTCCTGGAGGCGTCAGCGGACGGCGGGACGAGCTGGCAGCCCGCACCCTTCACCACCACGGCCAAGAGCCAGGATCCACAGGAGCACCCGGCAGGTTCCGCGACCGGCTGGTCAGGGCGCGTCTGGCACCGGCTCGACGCGGATCTGGCGGCGTGGCGCGGCAAGGAGGTCCTGCTGCGCTGGCGGTACACCACCGATCAGCTGTACGTCGGGCGCGGCGCGTACGTCGACGAGATCCGGGTCACGGACGGGCGCCGTACCGTCTTCGACGAATCCCGGCCGGCGGACGCCGCCCGGATCGACGCATCGGGCTGGGCGCCGTCGGCAGACTGAGCCCTCAGCCCGGCAGTTGCAGAGGTGCCGTCGAGGCGCGCACGACCAGCCGCGGCCGGATGAGCAGGGAACGTCCGGCCGCGGGCGCCGATTCGATACGCGACCTCAACTGCTGGAAGGTCTCGGCCGCCATCTCCGGCAGCGGCTGACGCACCGTGGTCAGCGGGGGCTCGAACAGGTCGGCCAGCAGGATGTCGTCGAAGCCCACCACCGAGACGTCCCGGCCGGCCACGAGGCCCGCATCCCTGACGCCACGGCAGATCCCGATGGCGCACATGTCGTTGATGGCGACGAATCCGGTGGGCGGCTCGGGTGCGGAGAGCAGCTCGCGCGCCGCGCTGCGGCCGAGCTCCGCCGACTCCTTGTCGCCGAACTCACTGGTCGACGCGCCGGGCCAGACGACGCCCTCGGCCGGGTCGATGCCGGCCTCCTCCAGTGCCGCACGGAAGCCGCGCAGCCGTTCCCTGCGGTTGACGCTGTTCACCGATCCGGAGACGAACGCCAGTCTTCGGTGGCCGAGTTCGAGGAGATGACGGGTCGCGAGCTCCGCGCCCATCGCGTTGTCCACACTGATGCTGGCGAGCGAGGCCGGGTCGCCGGCCTGGGCGGTCCGGTCGAAGGCGACCATCTTCAGCCCCCGCTTGAGCAGCGGCGCGACATGGTCGAGCGAGGGCAGTGACGAGCAGAGCACCACGCCGCTGACGCCGTCGGCGAGAAGCTCCTCCCCGTACTTCAGCTCCCTGGCCGGATCGCGCTCGCTGTTGCAGAGCAGTACGTGATAGCCCTCGGCCAGCGCGATGGCCTCCAACTCCCGTGCCAGGGCGCCCCAGAAGGGGTTGGCGACGGACGGAACGATGAGGCCGATGACCTGGATCCTGCCGGTGCGCAGCATCCGGGCGGCCCGGTTGGGCCGGTAGCTGAGGGTCTCTATCGCCTGTTCCACACGGGCGAGCGTGGCCGGCTGCATCCGCTCGACGCGCCCGTTGAGGACGTTGGAGACGGTGCTCGCGGAAACCCCTGCGGCCTCCGCGACCTGATGGATCGTTGCCCCGCTCATGCCACCTCCGGTTCGAACTGCTCGTACGCCGATCAGTGTACCGATTTACTGAACTTGCTCTACCCGTACACCAGTTAACTTCCCCGAAAAATTCTTGTGCATCAGCTGTTGACGCCTGTTCCCACGCTCACCTAGCTTCAGTGCATCGATTTACCAGCACTTCCCATCCATGGCCGGGACTTCACCGCTGGATCGATCCACCACTCCACCATCCCCAAGGGGTGTCCCATGGAACTCAACAGACGATCCGTCCTCGCCGCCCTCGGCGCGGGTGCCGCCGCGACTCTCACCGGCTGTGGCTCCAGCGCTTCGGCCGGCGGCGGCTCGGCGGACGGTCCCGCGAAGGGCGAGATCACACTGCTCACGCCGATCTTCGAGAAGGCGAGCGGCAAGAAGCTGCTGGAGCAGGACATCCTCGGCGGCTTCCGGAAGAAGTATCCGGACGTCAAGGTGAGCGTCGACTACACGACGTACGCCCAGCTCAACGAGAAGATCACCACGGCGATGGCGGGCGGTCTGCTGCCCGACGTGATGATGATGGGCGTCGGCTGGATCCCCCCGTTCGCCGCCAAGAAGGCGATAGCCGAGCTGCCGGAGTCCCTGGCCACCGCGCACGCCTACGAGAAGCGGGTCCTCGAGCCGTCACGGTTCGGCGGGAAGCTCTACGCGCTCCCGGTCGTCCTGGACACCCGGATCGTCGTGTACCGCAAGGACCACTTCGCCGAGGCGGGCATCAAGAAGACGCCCGCGAACTGGTCGGAACTGCGGGCCATGGCGAAGCAGTTGACCACGAAGGGCAGGGTCGGCTTCGACCCGTTCTCCATCGACCTGCGACAGTGCTGGGAGACCTTCCTCTTCGCCAACGGCGGCTCGCTGTTCAGCGAGGACGGCAAGAAGGTGCTCTTCAGCGATGCGCGCGGGGTCGAGGCACTGCAGTTCTTCAAGGACCTGCAGTCCGACGGCAGCGCCGACTACGCGAAGAAGACCGAGCTCGGGGCACCCACGAACATCCAGACCGGCAAGACGTCGATGATGATGTCGACCAGCGCCCTGTGGCAGCAACTGAAGGAAGAAAACCCGGAGTTGCTCAAGAGCGACAAGATGGGCGCCTTCATCCTGGCCAACCGCAAACCCGCCATGCTCCAGGGCGGCACCCTGGTCACCCAGGCCGCGCGGAGCAAGCACCCCGCCGCGGCCCGTGCGCTCGTCGAGTACCTGGCCGGCCCCGAGGCCATCCTCGGTGCGGCCGCACAGCGCGGCTCGGTACCTGGCCTGACCGACCTCGGGTCGGCGGGAGCCGCGTACACCAAGGAGAACCAGTTCGTCGATCTCTCCCTCAAGAACCTGGGCAATGCCCGCTCCGAGGGCGGCACTCCGGCCTGGATGGAGATCCGGGAGAAGATCAAGCCCACGCTGGAGCCCGCGATCGTGGGCGGTCAGTCCGCGGCGGACGCCATCGCCAACCTCGGCAAGCTCGCCGAGGCCGCCATCGCGCGGATGTGAGGGCCGCTCACCGTGGGAACCATATCCGCACTGAAATCGCGGCCGCTCGCGCCGCCCTCCACCCCTGACGCCGCGCCCCCGCGCCGGACACCGCGGGCCGGCGGCCCCGGACGCAGGCGCCGCCGGGCCGGCTGGCTCATGGTGGCACCCGCCCTGCTGCACGCCGCGCTCTGGATCGGGCTGCCGGTCGTCGCCACGTTCGCGCTCGCCTTCACCAAGTACGACGTGCTCAGCGCCCCGCAGTTCGTCGGCTTCGACAACTTCCGGGAGATGTTCGACGACGCGATCTTCCGCAAGTCCATCTGGAACACCGTCGTCTACACCTTCTTCACCGTGCCCTTCGGCATGCTGCTGGGCCTGCTCCTCGCCATGGCCCTGCACACCGGGCTCAAGGCGCGCGGCATCTTCCGCACCGCGGTCTTCCTGCCGCAGGTCACGGCCACCGTGGCGATCGCCCTGGTCTGGCTGTGGATCTACAACCCGGGCAACGGACTCTTCAACACCGTCCTGAGCATCTTCGGGATCCATGGCCCCGCCTGGCTGCTCTCCACGTCCTGGTCGATGCCCTCGGTGATCCTGGTCGGCATCTGGCAGGGCATCGGCATGAAGATGCTCATCTATCTCGCCGCGCTGCAGTCCCTGCCCAAGGAGCTGTACGAGGCCGCCTCCGTGGACGGCGCCTCGCGGGTGCGGCAGTTCTTCTCCATCACCCTGCCGCTGCTCAAGCCCGCGACGTTCTTCGTCCTGATCACCTCGATGATCAACGCCTTCCAGTCCTTCGACCAGATCTACGTCCTCACCGACGGAGGTCCGGCGAACAGCACCACGATGATGACGTTCGAGATCTACAAGTCCGCCTTCCGGGAGTTCCGCGTCGGCTACGCCTGCGCCCAGTCTCTGGTGCTCTTCGCGCTGCTGCTGGTCTTCACCCTGGTCAACCGGCGGATCATGGGAGGCACCCGTGGCCACAGCTGAGCTGAGCAAGGGCGAGCTGGTCAAGGGCGTACGCAAGCCCTTCAACTGGGGCCGGCTCGCGCTCTATGCGGTGCTGACCGTGGTCTCGCTGCTGATGGTGGTGCCGTTCGTCTGGATGGTCCTCACCTCACTGAAGACCCCGGCCGAGATCGCCTCCACGAACTCCGGACTGCTGCCCTCCCACTGGGAGTTCGGCAATTACGTCGAGGCCTTCAAGGCCGCACCGTTCGCCACGTACGCCCGCAACAGTTTCATCATCGCGCTCAGCCACACGCTGATCAACGTCGTCGTGGCGTCGATGGCGGGATACGCACTGGCGCGCATCAAGTTCCGTGGCAGCGACCTCATCTTCTACTGCTTCGTCGCGGCACTGATGATCCCCACCTACACCAAGGTGCTCCCCGAGTTCCTGATCGTCCGCTTCATGCCACTGGCCGGCGGCAACGACTGGCTGGGGCAGGGCGGCAGCGGCTGGCTCGACACCTGGTGGGCGCTGATCGTCCCCGGCGCGGTGACCCCCTTCGCCGTCTTCCTCTTCCGCCAGTTCTACCTGGACCTCCCGGTCGAGCTGGAGGAGGCCGCCCGCCTCGACGGGCTCGGCGAGTTCCGTATCTACGCACAGATCATGACGCCCCAGGTGAAGCCGGCGCTGACCACCGTCGCCCTGCTGACCTTCGAGGCCTCATGGAACAACTTCCTGTGGCCGCTCCTCGTCACGCACACCGACAGCCTCCGCGTGATCCAGGTCGGGCTCTCCGTCTTCAAGACGGAGAACGGCACGCAGTGGCACTACCTGATGGCGGGCACCACGCTCGCCACCCTCCCGATGGTCGTCCTCTTCCTCATCGGCCAGCGCTACTTCGTGCAGGGCTTCGCCACCGCAGGTCTCAAGTAACCACCCCTGAAAGGGCTTTGACTTTCATGTCTGCTGATCTCAACGGTTCCCGTGCACTGGTGACGGGCGCGGCCCACGGCATAGGGCGGGCCATCGCGATCGCGCTCGCCGCGGCCGGAGCCGATGTCGCCGTGCACTTCAACAGCTCCGCCGAGCAGGCCGGGGAGACGGTCTCCGCGATCGAGACCCTGGGGCGGCGCGCCAAGGCGTTCCGCGCCGATGTCACCGTGACCGGCGAGGTGGACCGACTGGTCGACGAGGCGACCGGATTCCTGGGCGGGCTCGACATCCTGGTCTGCAACGCGGGGCACCTCATCGGGCGTGCCACGGTCGAGGAGATGTCCGACGACCACTTCGGCCGGGTCGTCGACGTCAATCTCACCTCCACCTTCCGCACCTGCCGCGCCGCGCTCCCCCACCTCCGTACCTCCGAGGCCGGCCGCATCATCACCATGGCCTCGCTGGCCGCCCACAACGGCGGCGGCCCCGGGTCGGTCGCCTACGCGGCCGCCAAGGCCGGGGTCCGCGGCTTCACCAAGGGGCTCGCGAAGGAGGTCGGCGGGGCAGGAATCACCGTGAACGCGGTGGCGCCCGGCTTCATCGGAGGCACCGCCTTCCACGACACGTTCACCGCCCCCGAGGCGCAGGCGGCGATGGCTGCGGGCATCCCGGTGGGCCGCGCCGGCACCCCCGAGGACGTCGCGTCAGCGGTCGTCCACCTGGCCTCGCCCGCCTCCGGCTTCCTCAACGGGACCACCGTGGACATCGACGGTGGCGTGTGGCCGCGTTGAGGACGATCCCGCGCGAGCGGGGCGGCTGGTGGCATGCGTACGTGTGCCCGGCCCATGGGGGCGAACTCGACCACGGCGATCCGCTCAGCGGGGTCTTCCCCGAGGACGGCGCACGCTGTGCGTACGGCTGCCGGGTCGACACCGAGGCGGTGCGCGGCGCCTGGCTGGTGCTCTCCCACCAGGCCTGGGCCCGGCACATCCGGGTCCTCGCCCACCGGGGCGAGAGCGCGCAGGCGCTCGCCCGGCTGGTCGAATACGCCTCCCTGTACGCGGAGTTGGCGGGCGCACGGCACGACGAGGCCCAGTCGTGGATGCTGCGCGGCTGCCTCTTCCACCAGGCGCTGACCGATGCCATCTGGGCGGTGAACATCGCTCATGCGGTGTGGACGCTGGCCGAGCGCGACACGGAGGGTCTGGCCGCGGTGCTGCCGCTCCTCGACGACCTGGAGCAGGCGGCGCTGGACGCCCGCGAGGTCCTCGTGGGCCGCGGCGACCTGGCCTCCAACTACACGGCGTGGCTGAACGCCGCGGGCACGGCGGCGAGCCGGGCCTCGGCGGCGGTGCGCAAGGCGCCCTGGGAGGGGGCCAAGCAGTGGCGGGACGGCGAGGGCGGGCTGTACGCGCATCTGCGGGCAGCCGTCGCCGGTGACGGCTGGGAGTGGGAAGGCTCCACGTACTACCACGGCTTCGTGCTGCGGGCCGCGCTGCTGGCCCTGCGCGGTACGGAACCGGCGTCGGTCCCGGCCGATGTGAGCGCCGTACTGGCGGGCATGACCGGGGCGCTGGCGTCGATCGCGACGGACGGCGGACTGCTGCCCGCGCTGCACGACGGGCCGTATCTGCGCGCACCGCTGGCGCTGGAGTGGCTCGAACTCGCGGCGCTTGCAGATCAGTTCACTCCCGCGCCCCGGCTGGATGCGGTGGCCGGGCAGGCCCGCGAGGAGCTCGGCGCCGCCGACGACGGGCTGGACCGCGAACTGGGCGGCTGGTTCGCTGGAGCTCCGCTGGCCGAGCTGCCCGCAGCGGAGGCGGCCGTCGTCTTCTCCGACACGGGGTATGCCGTGCTCCGCGCAGGTGGCGTACAGGCACTCCTGGACTTCGGTCCGCACGGCGGATCGCACGGGCACCGCGACAAGCTGGCGCTCTATCTCTACGGGGCACGCACCCCGTGGCAGCCGGACTACGGCCAAGTCCCTTATGCGCACGCCGAGTTCCGCGAGCTGTACGCCTCGACCGCCGCGCATCCCGCATTCCGGGTGGACGGCGTGGAGCAGGCGGAGTGCGCCGGCCGGCTGCTCGCGGCGGACTCCGCATCGGTGACGGCCGAGGTGACCTCCGCCTACCCGGGGGTGCGCGCGGTCCGCCGCGTCGAGGCGGGGTCCTGCTACCTCGTGGACCTGCTCACCGTCACCGCGCCCGAGCCCCGTACCGTCACCGCCCAACTGCGCCCCGGCACAGCCCTCGACGTCCAGATCACGGCGGACGGGGCCGTGCGCACCACCTGGTACGGCACGGAGAACCTCCACGGCCTGCACACGGCCACGACTGCGGTACGCCCCTTCACGCGACCCGGGCCGGGACCCGCCGACGACCCCGGGCGCACCCGCAGCTGGGTGGACTTCACCGCGCGGTCCGAGCGCGTGACGTTCGCATCGGTCTACCAGTCCGGTGACGCGGGCCCCGCCGTCGTGGGCGTCTCGCTCACCGAACAGGACGGCCAGGTCGTCGAGTTGACGGTCGAGCTGGCCGACGGCACCACGGCCGCGCACCGGGCGGAGGCCTGACATGCTGCTCTCCGCGACGCCGCCCGCAGGCCCCCGGTCCGCCCAGGAGCAGCGGCTCCTGCACGAGGCCGTCCGTAATCTGGCCCTCACCCCGCCCTCCGTCCACCCGCAGGCCAGCATCACCTGGCTGGGTCCGGCCGCCGCCAACCCGGCACTCGCGTACCGGATCACCGGCGACCCCGCCCATCTCGCGGAGAGCCGGCGCTGGCTGGAGGCCGCGGTGCGGCTGCCGCACTGGGGCAGCGCCCATATGCCCGACCACGACCTGGACGCGGGCTGGCTGCTGCACGGCATCTCGCTCGCCTTCCACTGGCTGGGCGACGCCCTGCCGGAGGAGGTCAGGGCGCTGGTGCGCTACAAACTCCTGCTCCAGGGGCGGAGGTTGTACGAATTCGCCGTCGCCTCCGAGGGCCGCTGGTGGTCCTCCTCGTACTGGCAGAACCACAACTGGATCTGCTACGCGGGCCTGGCCACCGCCGGCTATGTGCTGGGACGCGAGGAGTGGACGGAGCGCGCCAAGGACAATCTCGGGCGAGTGCTGGACGCGCTGCCCGAGGACGGTTCGCATGCCGAAGGCGTCGTCTACTGGCGGTACGGGGTGCCCTGGCTGGCGATGCATCTCGATCTGCTCCAGGAGGCGGAGGGCATCGACTGGTGGGAGCGCGGCGGCTTCATGGCCCGCACGTTCGACTACCGGCTCCACCAGTCGGCGCCCGGGTTCGCCCGCATCGTGGACCACGGGGACTGCCACGACCGGCACAGCGGACACAGCGCCGCCCTCTACTACCGGCTGGCGTCCCGGTACGGCATCGGCGAGGCACAGTGGCTCGGCGATCTGGTGGGCGGTGAACTGCTGGCAGGGGAAGCGGAGTTGAGCGGGGTGCGGCCCGGGATCCTTCCCGAGGCGTATCTGGAGCACCTCTGGTACGACCCGGCGGTGACCCCCGTCGCACCGTCGCGCACGCAGGCGTACTTCCCCGATCTCGGGCTGCTCACCTCGCGGACGGGATGGGACGAGCAGGCCACCCTGGTGTCCTTCAAGGCGAGCCCCGGCGGCGGGCACAAGGCGTGGGAGACCTCGGCCAAGCACCGGGCGGAACTGGGCTGGGAGACGCTCAACACCGGTCACCACCACCCCGATTCGGGTTCCTTCGTCCTTCTCTCGCAGGGCGCGCATCTCGCGGTCGACGAGGGGTACAGCAACCGCAAGCGGGCCGCCCATCACAATCTGCTGCTCGTGGACGGCCAGGGATACGCCGACGAGGACCGGTACCACGTGTACCGGGACATCCCGTACGAGCGTCAGGCCCGCCAGCGCGATGTGCTCGCCGACGGCGGCTGGGCGCACGCGACGGCGGAGATCGCCGCGATGTACGATCCCGCGCTCGGCGTCCAACGCCTCGACCGGACACTGGTGTTCACGCCGTCGGGCCGCCTGGTACTCCTGGACGTCGCCGAGGCGGACGTCGCACGGGAGTGGTCGTTCCTGCTGCAGACCGACGCGCCGACGGAACGGACCGCCGAGGACCTCCACCGGATCCGTTCAGGTGCGGCCGGCGCTTTCGTACGCCGCTTCGCCCCGGCAGGCGCCCGTACGGAATCCGCCGCGGTGACGGTCGAGGCGAACCCCACGTCCAGCACCCCGGAACTGCGGATCACCCGGACGCTGCACACCCTGCGCACGACGACGCCGCCGACACCAACTGCCGTGTTCCTCACGGCGATCGAGCCGGGCCAGGCGACCGTCGCGCAGGAGGTGGCGTGCGAGGAGGGCTTCGGTCTCACCTTCGGCGCCGAGACCGTGCTCCTCTCCCCCGTGCTGCGGCGTATCCGCACCGCCGATGTCACCGCAGACGCGGCGGCCGTACTGATCGACGGCGACGCGATCGCCGTGGTGGGCGCCCGGCGGGTGGAGGTGCAGGGGCAACTGGTCCTGGACGTCCGGGAACCGTACACAGGAAAGGTCGGCTGACATGCGGTCGTTCGCGCTGATGCGGCGTCTTGAGTTCCTCGCGTACCCGGCGGCGGCCGGGGCCGCGTTCACCGTACTGGCCCTGGGTGTGGTGACCTGGCTGCCGGCGCTCGCGGCCATGGCCTGCGCGCTGCAGCGGTGGCGCACCGAGGGCGACAGCCGGTGTTTCGCCGGGGTCTTCGAGGCCTTCCCCCGCTATTGGCGGGCGCTGTGGAAGCACAGCCTGCTGTCCACGGCCGCCGCCGCGGTGCTCATCGCCAACATCGCGTATCTGCTGGGCAGTTCGCACCCGATCGCCTTCGTCGCGCTGGCCGCTCAGGCGGGGATCGCCGCCGCGCTGGTCATCCACCATGTCGCGCTCGCCGCTCAGGCGGGGCACGCGCCGAACGGTTCGGTCGCCGCGTGGACGCGCGGCGCGCTCGCTCTCGGCTTCGGTTCGCCCGCCCGGGGGACCGCGCTGCTGGGCGCGGTCGTCTCGGCCGTCCTGCTCTCCGCCGTCGTGCCGCTCGGGCCGCTGCTGCTCGGCCCGAGCGTTCCCGTACTGCTCGCTCTGTCGTTCGCCGATCCCAGGAGGAACACCGTATGAGCCGTTCACTGACCGCCGCCCTGCTGGCCGCACTGGCCGCGGGAGCGCCCCTCGCCCTGCCTGCCCCCGCTGTCGCGGCGGCAAGCGCGTACTACGTCAGCCCGTCGGGCAGCGACGCCAACTCCGGTACGTCGTCCGGCAGTCCGCTCGCCACGATCCAGCACGCGCTCGACCTGGCGCCCTCCGGATCGGTGGTGCATCTGGCGTCGGGCACGTACCTCCAGGATGTCGTGACCCGGCGCCCTGAAGTGACGCTCACCGGCCCTGCGAACGCCGTGGTCAAGGGGGCAGGGGACTCCCGGATCATCCAGGTGCAGCACGACAAGACCGTGCTGGAGGGGTTCACCGTCGACGGGCTGTTCGGCTCCTCGTCGAGTGTCGCGGGCTATCGCCTCAAGCTCATCTATGTCATGAGCACGACTCCCGGCAATGGTGTCGGCGGACTCCGGATCACCGACATGACGCTCAAGAACGCCGCGGACGAATGCGTACGCCTCCGCTATCTCGTCTCCAGCGCCGAGGTGTCGGGCAACACCATCAGCGACTGCGGCGTCGCCGACTTCCGTTTCGGCGGCGGAGGCAAGAACGGCGAGGGCATCTACCTCGGTACGGCACCCGAGCAGCAGGGTGCCAACGGGGCACCGGACGCGGCACCCGACATCAGCCACGGCAACCGTATCCACCACAACACCATTGCCACGCACGGAAACGAGTGCGTCGACATCAAGGAGAACTCGACGTCCAACTACGTCGAGTACAACGACTGCAGCGCCCAGCGCGACCCCAGCTCGGCCGGGCTCGACGCACGCGGAAGCGGCAACATCTTCCGGTACAACACCGTCCACGACAACCTCGGCTCCGGCATCCGACTCGGCGGCGACACCGCGACCGACGGCATCAACACGGGGATCTACGGCAACACCATCACCGGGAACGCGGGCGGCGGCATCAAGTTCATGCGCACCCCGCAGGGCCCGGTGTGCACCAACACCATGAGCGGCAACACCGGCGGCGACTCGGTGGGCACCTACGGCGCCGAGTACGACCCGACCGGGCCGTGCCCCCAGTGAGCGCGCCCACCCGAAGAGGCCTGCTGGGTGCGGCGGCGGGAATCGTGGCCGTGGCCGCAGCTCCGGCCGACGCACACGCGGCCACGCGCCACCCCGCCCCGTGGACCGCGTCCTGGTCCACGGCCCAGACCGCACCGACCGCGGCCGACCCCCTCGCTTCCGCAGGACTCACCGACGCCACCTTCCGGGCCACGGTGCGTCTGTCGGCCGGCGGCCGGGTCCGGCTCAGGTACGGTCACGCCTTCGGTACGCAGCCCGTACTGATCGGCCCCGTCACCGCGGACGGCCACCCCGTGACCTTCGGCGGCGAGCCGCAGGCCTGGCTGGCCGCAGGCGCCTCGCTCACCAGCGACCCGGTCGCGGGACTGCGCGCGCAGGACGGCGCTGACCTCACGGTCGTCACCCAACTCCCCGGCCCCACCGGCCCGTTGTCATTCCACCGCAACACCCATGCGAGCCACTGGATCGACGGCGTCCGCACCACCTCGGTGTTCCTGCTCACCGGGGTGGACGTCTCGGACGCCCACGGCCCGTCGGTCGCCGTGCTCGGAGACTCCATCGCCGAGGGCGTCGGCACACCCGATGACGCCAACCTCCGCTGGCCGGACCAACTGGCCCGCAGGCTGCCCGGCGGCGCCGTCGCCAATCTCGGGATCAGTGGCAACCGGCTGCTCCTGGACGACGCCCGGTTCGGTCCCGGCGGTCAGGCGCGCTTCGACCGCGACGTCCTGGCGCTCCCCGGGCTGCGCACCGTCCTGGTCCACCTCGGCATCAACGACCTTCAGCAGCCGCCGAGTCAGACCGATCCGCAGCGGCTCATCGCCGGCTTCCGCCAGCTGGTGGTCCGCGCGCACGACGCGGGGCTGCGGGCGGTCGGCGCCACCATCACCCCCTTCGAGGGATGGGTGCGCTGGACGCCCGACCTCGAAGCCGTACGCGAGAAGGTCAACGCCGAGCTGCGGGCCGGGAAGATCTTCGACCGCATCGCAGACTTCGACACGGCGCTACGGGATCCCGTACGCCCCTCGCGGATGCTGCCCGCGTACGACAGCGGCGACCATCTGCACCCCAATCCCGCCGGACACACCGCACTTGCCGCGGCCGTGAACCGCCGACACCTTCTGTGAGGCCCGGATCATGACATCAGGCACCACCAGACGCACCGTCCTCGCCGCAACTGCCGCCCTGGGAACAGCACTTGCTCTGCCCTCGGCACCGGCCACCGCCGCAGAGCCCGCCGTCGCGGATGCCGCGGCCCTACGCACCCGCTGGCACACCCTCCTCACCGGCGGCCCCGGCCTCGACCTCGGCAACCCGCGGATCGCGGCCGCCGTGGACCGGATCGGCAGGACGGCGGCCACCACGGCGAAGGGCCTCGACCCCACGCGCACCGACGGACTGTGGCCCGACCTGGCGAGCACCACCCTCTCCAACCACGTCACCACCTCCTTCAAGCGCATCGCCACGATCGCCACCGCCTGGGCCGTGCCCGGCACCCCGCAGTACGGGGACGCCGCCACCGCGCAGCTGCTGCTCGCCTCGCTGGACTGGATGCTGGCGCACCGCTACGGGCCCGGCATGACTCGGTTCGACAACGACTGGGACTGGGAGATCGGCTCGGCGCTCGCCCTCAACGACGCCGCGGTCCTGCTGTACGACGTCCTGGGCACAGAGCGCCTGACCCGCATCACCGGCGCCGTGCACTCCTACACCCCCGACCCGAACCTGTGGCGTGCGGACCGCCAGATCGCCACAGGCGCCAACCGGGTGTGGATCTCCACGGTCGTCGCCGTCAACGCCGTCCTGAGCAACGACGGCGCAGCCCTCACCCGGGTCCGCGACGCGCTCTCGGATGTCGAGGGCGGCGGCGCCAACAGCGTGCTGGCCTTCAACGACCGTACGGGCGGCGCCGACGGCACCGGCGAGGGCTTCTACTCCGACGGCTCCTTCCTCCAGCACTACAAGCACCCCTACAACGGCGGCTACGGCAAGGAACTCCTCAACAACCTCTCCCGCCTCCTGAACCTCCTGGCCTCGTCGGAGTGGACGGTCACCGACCCGGACCTCGACAACGTCCGCCGCTGGGTGGACGACGGCTTCGACCCGCTGATCGTGCGCGGCGACGTGATGGCCTCGGTGTGCGGACGCGAGATCGCCCGCCCCAGCAAGCAGGGCCATGTCTCCGCGCAGACGGTCATCGAGGCGGTGCTGCGGCTGATCCCCGGCTTCCCCGGCGAGACCGCCGACCGCTTCACCGCACTGGTCAAGCAGTGGATCACCGAGGACACCTACCGCGACTTCCTCGCCGCCACCGACCTCGCCTCGCTGGTGGCCGCACAGCAGGTGCTCGCCGGCCCCGTCCCCGCGCGCGGCCCGCTGGTCGCCCACAAGCAGCACCCGCTGATGGACAAGGCCGCGCACCACCGCCCCGGCTTCGCGCTCGGCATCTCCGCATACTCGACGCGCATCTACAACTACGAGTCGATCCAGAACGAGAACCTCCACGCCTGGCACCTCTCCGACGGCATGGTGCTGCTCTACACCGACGACCTCGGCCACTACAGCGAGGACTACTGGCCGACCGTGGACCCCACCCGCCTCCCCGGCACCACCGTGGTCGCCGGGCGGCCGGCCGACGCCGCAGGGCAGCGCACCACGTCCACCGCGGACTGGGCGGGCGGCACCGCGCTGCCCGGGACGACGCTCGGTGCGTACGGCATGGAGCTGCGGGCGTACGGGAGTTCGCTGCGGGCGCTCAAGAGCTGGTTCTGTCTGGACGACGTGATCGCCTGCGCGGGCTCGGGGATCACGGTGGACGCGGGCACCGTCGAGACGGTCGTGGAGAACCGCAAGTTGCGCGACCCGGCCGCGGCCCTCCTCGTCAACGGCTCCCCCGCCTCGACCGTCCCGGGTCCCGTGGATCTCGATGCCGTGCGCTGGCTGCACCTGGAGGGCACCGGCGGTTACGTCTTCCCGCAGGCGGCCCACGTCCGGACGCTGCGCGAGGAACGCACCGCGACCTGGCGGGAGATCAACCTCAAGTACGGCACGGACACCCCCGTCACCCGCCCGTACCTGACGCTCTGGCACGACCACGGGGCGACACCCACCGACGCGGGGTACTTCTGGCTCCAAGCGCCGATGGCCTCCGCGGCGCGCACGCAGCAGCTCTCCGCCTCACCTCCGGTGCGCGCGATCGCCACGACAACCTCGGTGCACGCGGTGCGCCGGTGCGCCGACGGGCTGCTCGCCGCGAACTTCTGGGCGGCGGGCCGGGCCGGCGAGTTGGCGGCCGACGGCCCGGCCTCCGTCCTCGTACGGCCGCAGGGCAGGACGGTGACCGTCGCGCTCTCCGACCCGACGCAGCTGCGCGCACAGGTCGTCCTCGACCTGGCGCTGCGCGGCCTCAAGGTCGCCTCGGCCGATTCGGGCGTACGGACCGAGCCCACCCCCGGCGGCATCCGCATCACCGCGGACACGGCCGGCCTGCGCGGCACGACCCTCACCCTGACCCTGACAAGGAGCTGACCTTGCTGTTCGACATGCCACTGGAGCGGCTGCGCGACTACCGGCCGCAGCCAGAGGAGCCCGCGGACTTCGACGCCTTCTGGGAAAAGACCCTCACCGAGACTTCGCGCCATCCGCTGGATGCCGAATTCGTGCCGTACGAGAGCGGGTTGGCGACCGTAGACGTCCTCGACGTGACGTTCCGGGGGTGGGGCGGGCAGCCGGTGAAGGCCTGGCTGCTGCTGCCGCGCGGCCGCACCGGTCCGCTGCCGGCCATCGTCCAGTACATCGGCTACAACGGCGGTCGGGGCATCCCGTACTCCTGGCTGACCTGGAGTGCCCTGGGCTACGCGCATCTGGTGATGGACAACCGCGGCCAGGGCGGTGGCGGCAAGAACACCGCGGACACCCCCGACATCGCACCCGAGGGCCACGGCTCCTCCTCCCCCGGATTCCTCACCAGCGGCATCGAGGACCCCTACCGCCATTACTACCGGCGGCTCATCACCGACGCGGTGCGTGCCGTCGACGCGGCGAAGGCCCACCCGGAGGTGGATCCCGCACGCGTGGCGGTGCTCGGCGGCAGCCAGGGCGGCGGGCTGACGCTGGCCGTCGCCGGACTGCGGGACGACGTGGTGGCGGCGGTCGCCGATGTGCCGTTCCTCTGCCACTACCGGCGCGCCTCGCAGATCACCGACTCCGGTCCGTACGCGGAGATCGCCCGGTGGCTCTCGGGCCACCGCTTCTCCGTGGAGCAGGCGATGGAGACCCTGTCGTACTTCGACGGGGTCAACTTCGCGGCCCGTGCGAGCTGTCCCGGCTGGTTCTCGGTGGGTCTGATGGACAAGATCTGTCCGTCCTCGACGGTGTTCGCCGCCTACCACCGCTATGCGGGCCCGGCAGAGATCGAGATCTTTCCGTACAACGGTCATGAGGGCGGCGCGGAGTACGACCTGCGGCGCAAACTGGCCGCGCTGCGGAGCGTCTTCGGCCCGCCACCAGAGTGAATCGGTGACCTCTCCGCCGGAAGATCCACTGTCGCTGCTGCGTGAAAGCGACCGCGAAACGGCTGTGCAGCGCCTGCAGGACGATTGCCGCGCCTCCGGACGTATCCGGAGGCGCGGCGCCTGGTGCCGCGCGACGCGATCGTCGACACCGGCGAGCTGCGGACAGGGTGGAAGGACACGCGGTACAAGGTCCCGCGGCGCTGAAGCTCAGCGGGTCCCTGCCTCCAGTACGGCCATGGCCGCGTTGTGTCCCGGGATGCCGCTGACTCCGCCGCCCCTGACCGCGCCCGCGCCGCAGAGCAGGACGCTCGCGTGCTCGGTCTCCACGCCCCAGCGGCCGGTCGTCTCGTCCGCGTACGGGAAGGCCAGTTCCCGATGGAAGATGTTTCCGCCGGGCAGCCGCAGATCGCGTTCCAGATTGAGGGGCGTCTTCGCCTCGATGCACGGGCGGCCGTCCTCGTCCAGGGCCAGACAGTCGGCGATGGGCTCGTCCAGGTGGGCGTCGAGCTGGGCGAGGGTGGATTTCAGGAGCTCGTCGCGGGCGGCGTCGTTGTTCGCGGCGAAGAGCCTGGCGGGGGTGTGGAGACCGAAGAGGGTGAGGGTCTGGTAGCCCTGGGCGGCGAGTTCGGGACCCAGGATCGAGGGGTCGGTCAGGGAGTGGCAGTAGATCTCGGAGGGCGGCGCGCCGGGGAGCTTCCCCGCAGCGGCTTCCGCGTACGCGGTACCCAACTGCCCGTAGCCCTCGGCGATATGGAAGGTCCCGGCGAAGGCCTCGCGTGGGTCGACGCCGTGGTCACGGAGCCGGGGCAGCCTGCGCAGCAGCATGTTGACCTTCAGCTGGGCGCCCTCGGCGGGGACGGGCGGCTGCTCGCCGAGGAGCGCGGCGAGCGCTTCGGGTGAGGCGTTCACCAGGACGTGGCGGGCGGCGACGGTCGATGCGGAGCTGTCGTCACGGAAGGTGACCTCGGCTCGCGTGCCGTCGGTCTCGATACGGGTGGCCTCGTGTCCCGTGACGATCTCCGCGCCCGCGTCGCGCGCGGCCTTCGCGAGGGCGTCGGTGAGAGCGCCCATGCCGCCGACGGGCACGTTCCAGTCGCCGGTGCTGTTGCCGATGACGTGGTAGAGGAAGCAGCGGTTCTGGGCGAGCGTGGGGTCGTGGGCGTCGGCGAAGGTGCCGATCAGGGCGTCCGTGAGGACCACTCCGCGGACCAGGTCGTCGGCGAACTCGCGTTCCACGGCAACTCCGACGGGCTCCTCGAAGAGCATCCGCCAGGCGTCGTCGTCCCCGATGCGCTCGCGGAGGGCGGCCCGGGTGGGGAGGGGGCCGGTGAGGGTGGGGAAGACCCGCTCGGCGACATGGCGCATCGTCGCGTAGAACCGCTGCCAGGACGCGTACTCGCGGTCGCTTCCGGTGAGGGCCTCGAACGAGGCACGGGTGCGTTGCTCTCCCCCGCCGACGAGCAGCCCGGTGGGGCGGCCGCCGCGCACGGTCGGTGTGTACGAGGAGATGGTGCGCTCCCGTACCGCGAAGTCCAGGCCGAGCTCGTGCACGATCTTCTGCGGCAGGAGGCTGACGAGGTAGGAGTAGCGGGAGAGGCGGGCGTCGACTCCGGCGAAGGGCCGGGTCGAGACGGCGGCTCCGCCGGTGTGGCCGAGGCGTTCCAGGACGAGGACGGAGCGTCCTGCGCGGGCCAGGTAGGCGGCGGCGACGAGGCCGTTGTGGCCGCCGCCGACGATCACGGCGTCGTACGCGTCATGTGCGGGTGCGGGCGAGGGTGCGTGCATGTCTCTTCGTAACACGTGGTGATCACCGGCGGCCAGAGTCGGTGGGTCAGTGGGCTCCGGAGCCGCGCTGCTGGCGCAGGGCAGCGACGCGGCGGTAGAGCTCCACGGCCTCGGCGCCCCTGCCCAGCTGTTCCAGGCAGTGGGCCTCGTCGTTGCGGCTGGCCAGGGCGTCGGGGTGGTCGGCGCCGAGGACCCGCTCGCGGGATTCGGCCACCGCGCGATAGACGGCGAGCGCATCGGCCCAGCGGCCCAGCCAGCCGAGGCCCACGGCGACCTCGCGGCGGCTGACGAGGGTGTCCGGGTGGTCGGCGCCGAGGATCCGCTCGCGGATCGCGCAGACGTCGCGCGCCTCGGTGAGCGCCTCCTCCCAGCGGGCGAGGCGGCCGAGGTTGACGCCCAGTCCGTGGCGGGCGCGCAGGGTCTCGGGGTGGCTGGGGCCGTGTACACGGGTGCGGTCGTCGACCAGGGAGCGGTACAGCTCGAGGGCTTCCGCGCTGCGGCCGAGGCGGCCCAGGCTGATGCCGACCTCGTAGCGGGCGGCGAGTGTGTCGGGGTGGTCGGGGCCCAGGGCCCTTTCGCGGGCGGCGGCGACCTCGCGGTAGGTCTGCAGCGCCTCGGTCCAGCGGCCCAACTGCCCCAGTGCGTAAGCGACTTCGTAGCGGGTGACGAGCGTGTCGGGGTGGGTCGCACCGAGCACCCTGGCCCGCGCGGACGCGACCTCGTGCGCCATCCGGTACGAGTCCTCGAGGCGGCCTAGCCGGCTGAGGTTGAAGGCGAGGTTGTGCCGGCAGCGCAGGGTGTCCGCATGGTCGGGCCCGACGGTGCGTTCGCGGGCGGCGAGCACCGAGACGTACACCTGGTGCGCCTCGAAGTGACGGCCGAGCTGGCCCAGGACGTACGCCATCTCCTGGCGCGCGCCCAGGGTTTCGGCATGGTCGGCGCCGAGGAGACGCGTCCGTCCCTCGGCGACCCGGGAGAACTCGCGCAGCGCCTCGACGGCGATACCGGTGCGGCTGAGGGTGAACCCGACCTCGTAATGGCTGGCCAGGGTGTCCGGGTGATCGGGTCCCAGGAGCTGTTCGCGCTCGGCGGCGACCGTGCGGTGCACCTCGCCGGCCTCGTTCCACCGGCCGAGCCGGCTGAGGCTGAGCCCGGCGTTGTGCTGGCCCGCGAGGACGGCGAGCCGCTCGGGCGAGGGGGTGGGGTGCTCGGGGCGGGGCTGCTCGGGGATGCCGGCGCGCGGCGAGGTGGGCGTGGTCCACTCGCCGGTGAGCGACGCCGCGTGGTCGGGCGGGGTGGGGGTGAGCGTCCAGGTGCCGGTCGCCTTGTGGCCGGTGGTCATGCCGCGTGTCCACGACGGCAGATGGGGTGCGCGCGACGGCGGCTGGTCGGGGCGCTGCTGCGGGGCGCGCAGAGCGGGAAGTGCGGGCAGTTGCCGGGCGGGGACGGTGTGGCCGGGGGTGTTCCCGGCGTGAAACCCGGCGGTCAGCCTTCGGGCCAGGTCCCTGGCATCCTCGGGCCGCTCCTCCGGGGCCTTGGCGAGCAGGTCGAGGACGGCCCGGTCGAAGTACTCGGGCAGGTCGGCGCGATGGGTGCGCGGCGGCTCGGGAATCGTGTCGCGGTGGCCGATGAGGACCGCCCAGGCGTCGTCGAGGTCGAAGGGCGGGACGCCGGTAGAGATCTCGTACAGCACACAGCCGAAGGAGTAGAGGTCGCTCCGGTGGTCGACATGGCCGCCGCTGATCTGCTCGGGCGACATGTAGTGCGGGGTGCCCATGGCGATGCCGGTGCCGGTGAGGCGGGAGGTGAATCCGATGTCGTGGCCGAGGCGGGCGATGCCGAAGTCGCAGATTTTCACCGTACCGTCGGCGAGGCGCATGATGTTGGCGGGCTTCAAGTCCCGGTGGACGATGCCCTGTTCATGTGTGTAGGCGAGGGCCGCGGCGGCCTGCTGGGCGATGTCGATGACGTCGGACACGGGCAGCGGGTGCTGTTTGTTCGCATCCAGGAGCTGGCTGAGGTTACTGCCGTCGAGCAGTTCCATGACGATGTACAGGACGCCGTCGTCCTCGCCGAAGTCATGGACGACGGTGACCCCGCGGTGCTGCAGCGAGGCCGCCACCCGCGCCTCGCGCCTGAAGCGCTCGCGCAGCACTCTGGTGAACGAGGGGTCCTGCTGCGGACCCAGCGGATTGAGGCATTTGACCGCGACGCGCCGGCCCAGCGACTCGTCGAGAGCCCGCCACACCTCGCCCATGCCCCCGCGCCCGATCAGATCGAGCAGCCGGTACCGGCCGTGGATCAGCCTGGTGTCCGCCATCTCGTGCTGTCGCCCCCGTTGTGTCGCTTCGCCCTCCCCGGCTCGTCCAGTATGACGGCCCGACCCGGGAGTTTGTACGGGGCAGGCCGCGCGTCGGAGCCCAGCCGTGCCATTGCCTTCAAGATGTGACCTGGGGGGAGCCGCCAGCGCACACGCCCGGGGATGCAGCGCAGCACGTTCCCCGTGACAGTGAGTTGACGGCTGACGGCTCCTGGGGCCGGTGCGGTCCTGCCGTACAGCTCATGGGCGTAAGGAGGCAGGGACGCGTACGCGAGCGCTGCCACGCGCCGCCAGATCAACTCGCGCGCCGGTACGAGCAGTGCGTGGATCGGGGGACGCCGCAGAAAGTCGTCGACCGCGCGGGCGTCCGCCCCGGCGGCGAGTTCGGGGCGGACCTTCTCGAAGTACGCCGCCAGTTCGGCAGTACTGGAGGGGACCTTGTCCGGGTCGAGACCGACGAGGCGTGCGCCCTGGCGGTGTTCGTCGACATAGCGGTCGGCCTGCGCCTGGGAGATCGGGTAGCCGGAGCGGCGCAGCACGGTGAGGTAGGAGTCGACCTCGGCGCAGTGCACCCACAGCAGCAGTTCCGGTTCGTCGACGCCGTACCGCTCCCCGGTCCGCGGATCGGTCGCCCCGAGCATGCTGTGGATCTTCCGGATCCGGGCACCCGCCCTCTCGGCCGCCTCGGTGGTGCCGTACGTGATGGTCCCGACGAATCCGGCGGTACGGATCAGCCGCCCCCAGGCGTCCCGTCTGAAGTCGGAGTTCTCCATCACCCCGCGCACGGCCCGCGGATGGAGCGCCTGGAGGTACAGGGCGCGGATCCCGCCGATCCACATGACCGGGTCCGAGTGCACCTGCCAGGTCACCGAGTCGGGGCCGAAGAGCCCCGGGTCAGCATCGCGCATGCCACACCTCCTGACCGCAGGCTACGCACCGGATCCGCGGGGGACGAGCCCGCGTCAGGAACGCGGTTCCGCGCTCAGGACGTCTTCGGCAGCTGCTGGGTCGAGCAGTGGATGCCTCCTCCGCCTTCGCCGAGGCTGTCGACGGAGACCTGCGTCACCTCACGGCCGGGATACAGATCCTTCAGGATGGAGACGGCGTCGCGGTCCGCCCGGGCGTCGCCGAAGCGCGGGACGACGACACCGCCGTTGCACACGTAGTAGTTCACGTAACTCGCCAGGAAGTCCTCGCTGTGCCCCCGACGGTCGGTCGGTTCCGGCAGCTCGACGATCTCCAGACTCTTGCCGCGGGCGTCCTTGGCCTTTTCCAGGACGCTGCGCGCCTGGTCGTAGGCCCTCGTCCACACATCGTCGGGGGCGTCTTCGGGCGGGGTGCTCATCACCACGACGCCCGGCTCGCTGAAGCGGGCCAGCGCGTCGACGTGATAGTCCGTGATGTCCTGCCCCTTCACACCGTCGACCCAGATCACGGTGGTGACGCCGAAGAGGGCCTTCATGGCGCGCTCGATATCGGCGCGCGACTTTCCGGGGTTGCGGTTCTTGTTGACCCAACAGCTCTCGGTCGCCAGCAAGGTGCCCGCTCCGTCGACCTCGATCCCGCCGCCTTCCCCGGTGATCGGCGCCTGGATCCGCGTGATGCGCTCGCTGTGCAGGATCTCCTCGGCGACGTGACCGTCCCGGTCGTGCTTCTGCTTTCCGCCCCAGCCGTTGAAGTTCAGATCGATGCCGGCGATCCCCTGTGAGCCGAGCACGAAGCTCGGTCCGGTGTCGCGCATCCACAGATCGTTCACCGGGACGGGAATGACGTCGACGTCCTCGCCGCACGCGCTCTGGGCGTCTTTGACGTCCTGCGCGTTGGCCAGGAGTGTCACCGGTTCGAAGGTCGCGATGGCCCGGGCGATGCCCGCGATGTCGTCGCGGACCCCGCCGATGTCCGACCCCCAGATCTGCCGGGTGGGCCAGGCCATGAAGGTCAGCTCATGGGGATGCGACTCGTCGGGCATCCGCCACGCGCCCGCCTGCGGCAGCAGCGCCTGGGAGGCCGCGGCTGCGCGCCCCCCGCTGCCGCTCTTGCCGCAGGCAGCCACACCTGCGGCTCCGAGCACCGTGGCAAAGGCTGCTTGAAGGGACCATCGCCTGGACATGGACATCATCCGCCTCCTGACTGAATTTTCAGTCAAGCGTAACAGCAAGCCTGATTCCGGTCCCGCATCCACGCCGGAAAAGGTCAGGGAGCCGGTTGCGGACCGAGTTCCACGTCGATGGCGCCGCGCAGCAGGAAGACGGCACGGTCCCGGGTCAGCGAACCGCTGAGCCAGCGCTCGCTGAGTCCTTCGACCAGCGAGGTGAGCCGCTCCGCCGCCGCTTGCGGGTCGGCGTCGCGCCGGGCCTGCCCGGTCAGCTGGGACGCCTTGATGACGCCCGCGATCTCCTCCGCCCACACTTTCGTCGTGTGCGCGAGGGTGGGCTGCAGATCCGGCTCGAAGACCGCCGCCGCGCGCATCTCGCCCCAGGCGGTGGAGACTTCACGTACGGCAGGCGAGTCCTGCAGCTCCATCAGGAGCTGGTATTCGAGTATCCCGCGGGGGCTCTGATCCGCGGCGGCGGCGGGGTCGGTCGCGTCGCCCACCCGGTCGTTGACGAACTCCAGGGTGCGCCGCACCAGGCCGGCGCGGTCCTTGAAGTGGTAGTACAGCAGCGAAGTGGAGACCCCCGCCTCGGCGGCGACCTCCTCCACCCGCAGGCCGCGGACGCCCGAGCGGGCAATGGTCCGCACGGCCGCCTCCAGAATCGTGCGCTGGCGATCTGACACCCGAATCCTTCCTCCCTGACGGTTACCCGCGCCCATTCTCGCTCACCCCGCAGCAGATCCGATCACCTCTCACCTCTTGACTGAAAATTCAGTCAGGGTTCACTCTGGGACCGAACCTACTGGATTTCGGCCACATGCGGTGGCCGGTGAGAGGAGTGCGCCATGGGTGCACACACAGCGCGAACCGTGCGCATGCCGGCGGAGTGGTCGCGGCACGAGGGCTGCCTGATGGCCTGGCCCTACCGCAGCGAGCTGTGGGGCGACCAGCTGGCCGCCGCGCAGCAGGAGTACGCGACCGTCGCCCGGGCGGTGGCGGAGTTCGAGCCGGTGCTGATGGTGACGGCGCCCGGGACGGCGGCCGACGTCCGCCCGTACTTCACCGGGGAGCCCACGGCCCACAGCGTCGAGGTCGTGGAACTGCCGCTGGACGACTCCTGGACCCGCGACAGCGGCCCGATCTTCGTCTACGACGAGAGCGGCCGCCGCCTCGGTGCGGACTTCCGCTTCAACGCCTGGGGCAGCAAGCACTGGCCCTACGCCGATGACGACAGACTCGCCGCTCTGGTCCTGGACCGGCTCGGGGTCGAGCCTCTGCACTCGGGGATGGTGCTCGAAGGCGGAGCGATCACCGTCGACGGCGAAGGCACCCTCATCACGACCGAGCAGTGTCTGCTCCACCCCAACCGCAACCCCCGCTTCGACCGGGCCGGCATCGAGGCCGAACTCGCGCGCATGCTGGGCATCGAGAAGGTGATCTGGCTTCCCTACGGCGGTCTCGAGGACACCGAGACCGACGGACACGTCGACGGTGTCGCCGCCTACATCGCGCCCGGCCGTGTCGTGGTGAGCCTGCCCGACGACGAGAACCACCCCGACTACGCCCGCATGCGCGCCAACCTCGCCGTGCTCGAGGCGACCCGCGACGCCAGGGGACGCAAGCTCGACATCGTCGTGCTCCCCCAGACCGCCTACGGCAATGCCCACGGCCGCAGCGTCGAGGTCGGCTATCTCAACTTCTATCTGCCCAACGGAGGTTGTGTGGTGCCCGTGGCCGGCGCGCCTCAGGACGCGGAAGCCGTCGAGGTGCTGGCCAAGGCCATGCCCGAGCGCAAGGTCGTCCCCGTCGTGACGCCCACCCTGGCTTTCGGTGGCGGCGGCGTGCACTGCATCACCCAGCAGATCCCCAGCGAGAGGCAGTGACCTACGTGCACCATGACCTGCTCACCTCCTTCGGTTCGCCGCTCGGTTCGCCCGGCCGCACCCTGGACGCCGAACGCGGCCTGCTGCGCATCGGCCTGGTCCAGATGCGGTGGAGTCCGGATGCCGCAGCGCACGACGAGGCTCTGCGTGCCGGTGTGCGGCTGGCCGCCGCCCAGGGCGCGCGGCTGGTCGCGCTGCCGGAGCTGACCCGTTCTCCGTATTTCTGCAACACCGACGACCCCATGGCGGACGGCGCCCGGCAGTGGGAGGAGGACGTCGAGTCCGGCCCCACCGTGCAGCTGATCGCGCAGCTCTCCGCCGACCTGGGCATCCATGTCTCCGCCTCGCTCTACGAGCGGGCCTCCGACGGCGGTCTTGGCTACAACACCGCTGTGTGCACAGGGCCCGACGGGCAGTTGGTCTCCCGTACCCGCAAGAATCACATTCCCGCCTTCCCCGGCTATCGCGAGGATCTGTGCTTCCGCCCGGGTGACAGCGACTTTCCGGTGACGAAGATCGACGGCGCCCAGTTCGGCTTCCCCACCTGCTGGGACGAGTGGTTCCCCGAACTGGCCCGCACCTACGCCCTGCGCGGCGCGGACATCCTGCTGCACCCCACCGCGATCGGCTCCGAACCCGAGATGCCCCAGTTCGACACGCGGCCCATGTGGGAGCAGGCCATCAGCAGCAACGGCCTGGCCAATGCGCTGTTCATGGTCGTGCCCAACCGCACCGGCACGGAGGGCCTCTCGACGTTCTACGGATCGTCGTTCATCTCCGACCCCTACGGCCGGGTTGTCCTCCGCGGGCCCCGGGACCGTCCCGCGGTCCTCGTCGCCGACCTGGATCTCGACCAGCGCCGCGACTGGCTCGAGTTCGGGCTGATCGCCACCCGCCGCCCCGAGCTCTACGGCGACCTCACCCGCCCCGTCAGCACCTGACACCAGCCCATCGGAAGCCGGGGCCTCCCGCAGCGCGACGTGCGCGAGGCCCCGGTCTCCGACGGCACACCCGGCCCAACCGGTTCTGCCCCTTCACGCTGGAGCCCCTATGCCTCATCTCCTGCGGTACCTGCGGCACGCGCGGCTTTCGCGCGCCGGCGCGGTACTGACAGCGGCCCTGCTGCTGCTCACCGGCTGCGGCCACCCGCAGAACTTCGGCTCACCACCCGCCCTGTCCGCCTCCACCCCGCCCTCCCGCGCGGACACCGGTGCGATCCGCTGGGCCCTGTACGCCGAACCCCCGGTCCTGGACTACGTCTACGCCTTCGACTACCCCCAGAACACCATCCTGTCCAACGTCTGCGAGAGCCTCATGCGGCTCACCCCCTCGCTGCGCACCGAACCGGGTCTGGCGCGCAAGGCCAGCCATCCCGACCCGCTCACCTGGATCTACGACCTGCGCCCCGGCGTCCGTTTCCAGCACGGCGGCACCATGACCGCCGACGACGCCGTCTACTCCCTGCGCCGCCACATGGACGAGAAGATCGGCTCCTACTGGGCCGAGGACTTCAAGAACGTCCGCTCGATCGACAAGAGCGGGCCGCTGCAGATCACGGTCAAACTCGGCACGCCCGACGCCCTGTTCCCCCAGGCGATGGCCAACAGCGCGGGGACCATCGCCGACGCGGCCACGATGCGCACCGAGAAGACCCGCTTCGGCACCGCCGACGGCACCCTCAACTGCACCGGCCCCTACACGCTCACCTCCTGGTCGCGCGGCAGCTCCATCAAGCTCACCCGCTTCGACCACTACTGGGGTCGGCCGGCCAGGAACACCGCCGTCACCTTCTCCTTCCTGCCCGATGCCGGCGCCCGCACCAATGCCCTGCTCACCGGAGAAGTGGACGGCACCTACTCCCCACCACCGGAATCCCTGGAGCGCCTCAGAGCCAGCGACGAAGGCAAGGTGTACTTCGGGGAGGGCCTGACCACGATCAATCTCGCCCTCACCGACCTCAAGGGCACCCTCGGCGATGTGCGCGTACGGCGGGCCCTCTCCCTGGCCCTGGACCGCGACGGATTCGCCCGCGTCGCCATGCACAACTCGGCCACCCCCAGCTCCTCCCTGGTCACCGGAGAAACCTGGAACGGCCTGCCGCAGGCCGAGCGCACCGCACGCGAGCGGGGCAGGCCGTCCACCCGACGGGACCTGCCCCAGGCACGCCGCCTGATCAAGGAGGCCCACGCACAGGGCAAGAAGATCACCATCGCCACCAGCCCCATCGGGCCCGACGTCTCCCAGCTGGCCACCGCCGTACAGGATGCCGGAACCCGCATCGGGCTCGAGGTCGACCTCAAGACCATCGCCCCCGACGCGTTCACCGCGCTCTTCAGCGATGCCGAGGCCCGCAAGGGAATCGACCTGTTCCCCTACACCTACTACCTCTCCCTCAATGATCCGCTCGGCTTCTACACCAACATGCACACCGACGAGTTCGAGAACTACGGCGCGTTCTCCTCACCCGCGTACGACAAGCTCGCCGACGAGGCCTCCGCACAGGGCGCACTGCCCAAGCGCCGCCACCTCGCCGTACAGCTGGAGCAGTTGGCCGACCGCGAGCTCCCGGTCATCCCCGTCGCCGAGCTGCCCAACAGTGTGTTCCTCAACAAGCGGATCACCGGCGCCCCCACCACCATCTCCTACCTCTACTACCCCTGGGCCGCCGACATCGGTGCGGCACGACCACAAAGGACGCGGCCATGATCCGCTTCTTGACCCGGCGCCTGGCCGAACTCCTCGCGACGCTCCTCGTCGCCTCGTTCCTCATCTTCGCCTCGGTGCAGATCGCCCCGGGCCGGCCCGAGACGTTCCTGCTCGGCGGCCGTGCGGCGAGCCCCGAGGCGCTGGCCGCCATCCGCGAGCGCTACCACTTCGGTGATCCGTTCTTCGCCCAGTACGGGCACTGGCTCGGCGGAACCCTCCACGGCGACCTCGGCATCTCCGTCCAGTACCGCTCCGACGTGTCCTCGCTGATCGCCTCGCGACTGCCCGTCACCCTCGAACTGCTCACCCTGTCCACGGTGTTGGTGATCGTCGTGGGCGTCGCCCTGGGGACTCTCGCGGCGGTACGGCGAGGCCCGGTGGACACCGCGGTCAGCGTGACCACCTCCACCGCGGTGGCCACCCCCTCGTTCGTCGCGGCCATCGCCCTGCTGTCCGTCTTCTCCGTCCAGCTGGGCTGGTTTCCCGCGCTGGGATCCGGCGACGGCCCCCTCGACACGCTGTGGCACCTCACCCTGCCCGCCGTCGCGCTCGCGCTGCCCTTCATCGGCGTCATCTCCAGCGTCACCCGCGCCAGCATCATCGAACAGGCCGGCATGGACCACACCACGGTCGCCCGGGCACGCGGCGTACCCGAACGCGTCATCGTCCGACGTCACTTGCTGCGCGGTTCCCTCGGCGTCATCCTCACCCAGAGCGGACTGGCCGTCGCCAACCTCGTGGTCTCCACCGTGCTGGTCGAGTACGCCTTCGGCCTCGGCGGCCTGGGCGAGCTGCTCGCCAAGTCCGTCACCATCAAGGACTTCCCTGTCGTGCAGGGCATCTCCCTGCTCATCATCGCCCTGTTCATCAGCGTCAACGCCGTGATCGACCTGCTGTACCCGCTGGTCGACCCCCGCACGACGCTCGGCGCGAGGAACACCGCATGAGCACCGATGCCGTCCCCCGGTCCCCCGCGCTCAGGACCGCGCTGCCGCACCGCCGGCTGCTGCGCTGCCTGACGACCCGTAACAACGCCCTGTTCTCGCTGTGCACGGCCTTCCTGGTGACGGTGATCCTCGCTGCCTTCCTCGCCCCGTGGATCGTCCCCCACGACCCCAACAGCATCGACTTCTCCACCGCACTGGCCGACCCGTCGCCCGACCGGCTCCTGGGCGGGGACATCAGCGGCCGTGACACGCTCTCCCGCCTGCTGATCGGCGCGCGCACCTCGCTGCTGGGGCCGCTGTTCGTGGTCGTCCTGTCCACCGCCGCCGGACTGCTGATCGGAGTGACCGCCGCCTGGCGCGGCGGAATCGTCGACACTCTGCTCTCCCGCAGCAGCGAACTCCTGCTGGCGTTCCCCGGACTGCTCCTGGCCATGCTGCTGGTCGCGCTGTACGGACGCGGGCTGCTCGCCCCCGTCCTGGCCCTGTCCCTCGCCTACATCCCCTACGTCAGCCGCCTGGCCCGCTCCCTCGCCCTGAGCGAGATGAACAAGCCCTACCTGGCCGCGTACACCATCCAGGGCTTCTCCGGCTGGTGGGTGTGCCTGCGCCACCTGCTGCCCAACATCATCGCCGTGGTCCTGGCCCAGTCCGCCGTCAACTTCGGGTACGCCCTCCTCGACCTCGCCGCCCTGTCCTACCTCGGACTCGGCACCCCGCCCCTCGAACCCGACTGGGGAACCATGGTCAACGAAGGCCAGACGGCCATCCTGCAATCCGCTCCCCTGTCCGCCGCGGTGCCCTGCCTGGCCATCGTCCTGACCGTGGTGACCTTCAACGTCGTCACCGAACGCGTCGCCGACACCGTCGCCCGGAGGTCCTGAGATGCCCGCCCCGGAAAGTGCCCCGGTCCTGCGGATCGACCGGCTGACCATGCAACTGCCCCATCAGGCGCGCCCCGTCCTGGCAGGCGTCACCCTGACGGTCGGGGCCGGTGAGACCGTCTCCCTCGTCGGTGAATCCGGCTCGGGCAAGTCGCTCACCGCCCGCAGCGCCCTGGGCCTGACTCCAGCAGGGGCCCGGACCAGCGGGAGCATCGACGTAGCCGGGCAAGCGGTCCTGACCGCGTCCCCCGGCCAGTTGCGGACCCTGCGCTCGCACACGGCCTCCATGGTCTTCCAGGACCCCAAGGCATCGATCAACCCCCTGCACCGCATTGGCGACTTCCTCACCGAAGCCGCCCGCCACGCCCAGCCGCCGTACACGAGCGATCCGCTCGCCCGCGCCCGCGAACTGTGCGAAGCCGTCAGCCTGCCGGAGAAGGTTCTGCGACAGCATCCTCACGAGCTGTCCGGAGGGATGCTCCAGCGCGTCGCCATCGCCGCGGCCCTGATGCCCGACCCCCAGCTCCTCCTGGCCGACGAACCCACCACCGCTCTGGACTCCACCACACAGGCCGAGACCATCGGACTCCTGGCCGACCTGCGCGAGCGCTTCCACACCGGACTGCTGTTCATCACCCACGACCTCGACCTCGCCGCCGCCATCAGCGACCGCATCTGCGTGATGTACGCCGGGACGATCGTCGAAACCGGGACCCCGGACCAGTTGTTCGCCCGGCCCCGGCACCCCTACACAGCAGCCCTCCTGCAGGCCACGCCCCGGCTGCACCGCAAAGCCGGACAGCTCACGCCCATACCCGGCGGCCCGCCCGATCCGGACACTCCTGTCACCGGGTGCGCCTTTGCCCCACGCTGCGCCCACCGCACCGAGGTCTGTCTCCGGCAGGTCCCGCCCGAAGCCCCTGTCGCCTGCCACCACAGCACCACATTGGACCTCCATGTCTGATACCGAGCTCGCCTCCGACAGCTCCGACGGCTCCGACACCGCGGACCGACCGCTGCTCGACGTGCGGAGCCTCAGCAAACGCTTCGGCGACTTCACCGCCGTGGACGACGTCACCTTCTCCGTGCCCGCCGGCGGGTCGCTCGGCATCGTCGGCGAATCCGGATCCGGAAAGACCACGACCGCCCGGATCATCACCGGCCTGGACACCCCCACCAGCGGCACGATCACCATCGACGGACTGCCGCGCACCACAGGACGCGGCAAAGCCCACCGGCTGGCCCGGGCCCGGCAGGTGCAGATCGTCTTCCAGGACCCGCTGCAGAGCCTGGACCCCCGCCTGGGCGCCCGGGAAGCACTCGACGAGACGCTGCGCCTGCACTGCCCCGGCACGCCGCGGTCCCCGCGGATCGACGAGCTCCTCGACCAGGTGCAACTCGGCTCACGCGCCGCCGAGGCCAGGCCGCGCAGCCTCTCCGGAGGCCAGCGCCAGCGGGTCGCCATCGCCCGCGCCCTCGCCGTACAGCCCAGGATCCTCGTCCTGGACGAAGCGGTCGCCGCGCTCGATGTCTCCGTCCAGGCACAGATCCTCAATCTGCTGGCACAGATACGCGAACAGACCGGCATCACCTACCTGTTCATCACCCACGACCTGGGGGTGGTCCGCAGCGTGACCGACGACGTGATCGTCATGCGGCAGGGGCACATCGTCGAATCCGGCACCACGGACACGGTTCTCTCCCGGCCCAGCACCCCGTACACACAGCTCCTGTTGGACTCCGTGCCGGGTCCGAACTGGGATCCGCGTGCGGTCAGCGCCGTACGCGCGGCATCCCCAGGCCGATCCACGAGATGATCTCGCGCTGGATCTCGTTGTTGCCTCCGCCGAAGGTGAAGATGACGGCGGAGCGGTAGCCGCGCTCCAGCTCTCCGTGCAGTACGGCCCCCGCCGAACCCTCCTTCAGCGCGCCCGCCGCGCCGACGATCTCCATCAGCCAGGCGTAGGCGTCGCGGCGCGCCTCGGATCCGTAGACCTTGACGGCCGAGGCGTCCTGGGGGGTGAGGGTGCCGGCCTGGACGGCGTTCACCATCTGCCAGTTGAGGAGCTTCATCGCGTCGAGCTTGGTGTGGGTCTTCGCCAGGCGGCCGCGCACCCAGCCCAGGTCGATCACGCGCCGGCCGTCGGCGAGCTTGGTGTCGGCGGCCCAGCGCTGGACGTTGTGGAGGGCCCGGATCGCCATGGTGCCGTGGGCGGCGAGGGTGACGCGCTCGTGGTTGAGCTGGTTGGTGATCAGGCGCCAGCCCTTGTTCTCCTCGCCCACGCGGCGGGTGACGGGGACGCGGATGTTCTCGTAATAGCTGGCCGTGGTGTCGTGCGAGGCCAGGGTGTTGATGAGGGTGCAGGTGTAGCCGGGGTCCGACGTCGGGACCAGGAGCATGGTGATGCCCTTGTGGGCGGGGGCCTCGGGGTCGGTGCGTACCGCGAGCCAGACCCAGTCGGCCGTGTCGCCGTTCGTGGTCCAGATCTTCTGGCCGTTCACCACGTACTCGTCGCCCTCGCGTACCGCACGCGTCTTGAGCGCGGCCAGGTCGGTGCCCGCGTCGGGCTCGCTGTAGCCGATCGCGAAGTCGAGCTCGCCCTTGAGGATCCCGGGGAGGAAGAAGGCCTTCTGCTCGTCCGTGCCGAACTGCATGATCGTGGGGCCGACGGTGTTGAGGGCCATGAGCGGCAGCGGTACGCCTGCCTGGGCGGCCTCGTCGAAGAAGATGAACTGCTCCATCGGGGAGAGCCCCCGGCCGCCGTACTCCTTCGGCCAGCCGACACCGAGCCAGCCGTCGGCACCCAGGCGCCGCACGGTCTCGCGGTAGAACCGCTTCTGGGCGGTGGGGTCGCCGTAGCGCGCATAGGCGTTGTCCGGCACCAACTCGGCGAAGTAGGCACGCAGTTCGGTCCGCAGCTGCTGCTGCTCAGGCGTGTATTCGAGGTGCACGGCCCCTCCAGGCTTCTCGCTTTGCGTCCCTGCGGCGGCGCACACAGTAGAACGTGTTTCAAGAATCCGGAAGGGGCTCGGCCCTCTGGTGTACGTGAGTGACGGCGCGTCAGCGGCGCTGCAGCAGGCCCCGGACGTACGCCGCCTGGCCCGCGTGCTGCAGATCGTCGGAGATGACGCTGATCAGGCGCACTCCCAGGGTGACGTGCGGCGTCCACCGCTCGTCGACGATCCGGTCGAGCGCGCCCTCGTCGAGGCCGCGCACATAGGACAGGGTCTGCTCGTGCACGGCGTCGTAGTAGGCGCCCAGCTGGTCGGCGGAGACGGCGCGCACCTTCGCGACCTCCTTCGCCGTGTGTCCGTAGCCCGTATCCGCCTCACCGAGCGGCAGCTGGAACCGCTCGGCGAAGCCCTGGGCGGTCCACACCTGGTCGAGTCCCGCCGCGTCGGCGACGTGGTCGTCCTGGACCCGGGTGAGGTGCCACACCAGCCAGGCAATGGAGTTCGCGCCGTCGTCCGGGCGGAATTCCAGCTCCTCGGGCGACAGACCCTCGATCGCCGCGTGCACTACCTCCTGGACGCGTCCGAACGCGTCCGCCAAAACCTCCGCAGTGTTCATCCACCCATACTCACACCCGGACCCACGCCACGGCAGGAGGACGTCCGCCCGCCTCCTGCCGTGCCTTGTTCCTTCAGAACATCGCTAGAGGTCGGTCGCGATGATCTTCTCGATGTTGCGCTCGGCGAGTGCCGTGATGGTGACGAACGGATTGACGCTGGTGTTGCCGGGGATCAGCGAGCCGTCGATCACATACAGGCCCGTGTAGCCGTGCAGGCGGCCGTAGTTGTCGGTCGCCTTGTTCAGCACCGCACCGCCCAGGGGGTGGTACGTGAGCGTGTCGTTCCAGATCTTGTAGACGCCGAAGAGGTCCGTCCGGTAGATCGTCCCCTCCTTGGCGTTGATCTTGTCGAAGATCGTCTTGGCCATGTCGATGGACGTCTGTTTCCAGGCGGTCTGCCAGTCCAGGTCGACGCCTCCCGTCCCGGCGTTGTAGGTGAACGACGCGCGGTGGGGGGTGTTGGTGATGGACAGATAGAACGAGGCGTACGTCTCGATCCCGGTCGGCAGCGGTGCGACCTCGGCGAACGCCCCGCCCGCGGTCCAGTTGTCGATGCCCCCGCAGGGGATGGACGCCTGGATCTTTCCGGTGGGGTCCCACAGGTGGTTGGCGCGGCCGCACATGACGTTGCCGTTGTCACCCCAGCCCTTGCCGATCTCGCTGTTCAGATTCGGCAGTGCGCCGATCGCCTTGAGCTGCACGAGCAGCTTGCTGGTGCCCACACTGCCCGCCGCGAAGAACACCTTGTCGGCGGTCACGGTCTTGGTGGCCGTGGTGTCTCCCGAGGTGTTGATCTGTTTGATGACGACGGTGTACCCGCCGCCGGCCGCGGGGGCGACCGAAGTGACCTTGTGCAGCGGCGAGATGTTCACCTTGCCCGTCGCCTTGGCCTTGGCGATGTAGGTCTTCTGCAGCGACTTCTTTCCGTAGTTGTTGCCGTAGAGGATCTCTCCGGCAACGGCCGACTTGGGGGCGGTTCCGGCCGCCTCCTGCTTCATGTAGTCCCAGTCGTATACGTCGGGCACGAAGACGAAGGGGAATCCGGACCGCTGGGCGTGCTTCCTGCCGACCCGGGCGAACTGGTAGCAGTCGACGGTGTCGAACCAGGCCGGGTCGATGGTGCCGACCCCGAGCCCCGCGTTCGCCCGCGGATAGTAGGTGTTGTACATCTCGTCGGCGTTCACCGACGGGAGGATGGCGCCGAAGTTCTCGCGCTTGGGGGTCACGGCCATGCCGCCGTTGACCAGCGAACCGCCACCGACGCCTCGGCCCTGGTAGACCGTGATGCCGGCGAAGTCCTCGGCGTCGAGGATTCCGGTGTACTTCGGGATGCTCTTGTCGATCGGGATGCCGAAGAAGTTGCTCAGGGGCTGCTTGGTCTTGGTGCGCAGCCAGTACGAGCGGTTGTCCGGCGTGGTCGTGTTGCAGAAGATCTTGCCGTCCGAACCCGGGGTGTCCCAGGCCATGCCCATCTCGACCATCTGTACGTCGACGCCTGCCTGGGCGAGTCGCAGGGCGGCGACCGAACCGCCGTATCCGGTGCCGATCACGAGCACCGGGACATGCGCTCCGGAATCGATCGGGGCGGTTGCCGCCGCGCTGTCGGCCAGTGCAGGGGTGACGCGGGCCGAGAGGGTAACGGCCCCCAGAATAGAACCCGTTCCAGCTAAGAATCTTCGGCGTGAGACGCCTCTGGAACCTTTACCACGCATGGCATTGTCACTCATGTGACGTTCCTCACTCTCGATGGAGTGGGAACAGGTTCTACTGCCGACGGCATACGAAGTCACTACATACCTCAAGGTAACTTTCGACCCGTCGAACGCCTTCAGACACGCAGCGGACTGCCGCACCGGAGGTTCCAGCGCCCCGAACGCCCGCTGAGCTCCGTAGCGGTGAGCGGCACGACGTCCAGACGCCAGAACGCCTCCGCCGGCAGCCCCAGCGCCCGTACGACAACAGCCCGCACCACCGCGGGACCTGCCACCGCCACCACCCGCCCGCTCTCCGCGGTCAGACCCTCCAGCCAGGCACCCGCCCGGTCGCACAGATCGAGCAGCGACTCGCCCCCGTGCGGCGCCGCGGCGGGAACCGCCATCCACCGCGCCACCGCTTCCGGCTCCGCCGCTCCGACCTCGTCCAGCCTCCGCCCGCGCCAGCGGCCCATGTCCCAGTCCCCGAGAGCCGGTTCCGTGCGCACCCGCAAACCGAGGGCACCGGCCGTCGCACGGCACATCCGTGAGGGGCCGCACCACTGTCGCTCCGCAGCCGGCAGCGCCCCCGCGACGAGCCGGGCGCGCCGCAGCGAGGCCTCGTCGGGCTCCGCGTCACCGTCGAACCCGGCCTCCCGCGAAGGCGTGCCGACATCCGGTGAGACCAAGATCACTCGCACCGTCACTCCAGCTCCTCGCGCTCCGTGCCGCCCATGTCCCCCAGCACATCACGGCTGTTGGCATGCACCGGCACGCCCCCCTTGCGCTGTAGCGGAGCACCTCGCTCAGGCGGTACGGTCCCGAGGACATGACGAAGGTGTGACGGAAGTCCGGTGAGATCCCGGCACGGTCGCGCCACTGTGTACCCGCACCTGTGCGGGAAGTCAGACCCGGCACCTTCGTCTCAGGCACCACGATCGGGACGCGTGTTCCCCCAGGAGGTTCTGCCATGGCACAGACTGCTGCGCCCAGCGCCGTCGACACCCCGGCCATCACTCCCATCTCTCTGAAGGCCATTGCCCCTTGGGCGGTCTTCTTCGGCATTCTCATGCTCGTACTGCTGTACTTCGTCGGCGCCGAACAGGGTGCCACCTCGCTGATCTCCGGCGAGAACGTCCACGAGTGGGTCCACGACGGACGCCACCTCCTCGGCTTCCCCTGCCACTGAGAACAGAGGGGACCCACGCGTGAACTCCATATCCGTCCGCGCCCTTCTGGTGCGTGGCATGCTCGCCGGCCTCGCGGCCGGCGTCCTGGCCCTGGTCGTGGCCTATCTGCTCGGTGAGCCCCGGGTTGACTCGGCCATCGCCCTCGAGAGTCATCACCATGAACACGGCGAGGAGTTGGTCAGCCGCTCCCTGCAGTCGACCGCCGGACTCGCCACGGGTGTGCTGCTGTTCGGGGTCGCGCTCGGCGGCATCGCCGCGCTGGCGTTCTGCTTCGCACTGGGCCGCATCGGCCGGTTCGGACCGCGGGCCACCGCGGCGCTGGTCTCGGTCGGCGCGCTGGTGAGCGTGTACGTCGTACCGTTCCTCAAGTATCCGGCCAACCCGCCGGCGGTGGGCGATGCCGACACCATCGGCAAACGCACCACCCTGTACTTCCTGATGATCGCGCTCAGCGTGCTGCTCACGGTCGGGGCGATCGTCCTCGGCAAGCGTCTGGCGCCACGGCTCGGCAACTGGAACGCGAGCGTCGTCGCCGGTGCGGCCTTCCTGGTCGCCATCGGTCTCTCCTACGCCTTCCTTCCCTCGGTCAACGAGGTGCCCAAGGACTTCCCTGCCACGCTGCTCTGGCAGTTCAGGCTGGCGGCCCTGGGTATCCAGTTGACGCTGTGGACGGGTTTCGGCCTGCTCTTTGGCCACCTCGCGGAACGTCTGCTCGTCCCGAAGGCCGCAGCGGCGACCCGCGGGACCCCGACCGCCGCACGGGCCGCGGCCCCCGTCAACTGACCGACCGCGCCCTCATGCGGAACCCGCCGGAACTCCACCGGCGGGTTCCGCATGTCCCCCTCCGGAAGGCCCCTTCTCCATGCCCACGGTCACTGTCTGCCGCGACTGCTGCTGCGGCTCAGCCACCAAAGTCCCCTATCTGGATCACGAGGCCCAACTGGCCGACCTGCGCTCATCGTTGGAGGGCGCGGCAAGGGTCCGCAGGGTCGACTGCCTCGATGCGTGCGAGCGTGCCAACGTCGTGGTCGTCCAGCCCTCGCCCGAGGGCCGCCGGGCCGGAGGCCGTCCCGTCTGGCTCGGCCTGGTGAACGACCGCGACGCCACCGCCGACATCACCGACTGGGTGCACAGAGGCGGCCCCGGCATCGCGGAGCCGCCCGAGATCCTCAGCCTCTACGTCTTCAAGCCCTCGCGCCGCATCCAGCGCGAGCTCGACCGCTGACTCGTCACGCCGACTCCCGTACCACCAGCTCCGGTTCGAAGATCACCGAAGTGGGTTCGGTACGGGTCCCCTCGACGACCTCCTGGAGGAGCTGCGCCATCGTCGCGGCCATCTCCTCCACCGGCTGACGCACCGTGGTCAGCTGCGGCGTGCAGGTGACCGCGACGGACGAGTCGTCGAAACCGACCACGGCCACGTCCTCGGGCACCCGCCTGCCCTGCTCCCTGAGGACCTGGCACACGCCCTGGGCCATGAGGTCGTTGGCCGCGAACACCCCGTCGATATCGGGGTGTTCGCCCAGCAGCCGGGCCATGGCCCGCGCCCCGCTGTCGAGTGTGAACCCGCCCTCGGCGATCGGTACGTACGGGATACCGCCGCGCTCCATCCCGTCGCGGAAACCGGCGAGCCGCTCCTGGCCCGCGGGCAGGTCCAGCGGGCCCGACACGGTGGCCACTCTGCGCCGCCCACGCTCCAGCAGGTACTCGGCGGCGATCCGGCCGCCGTTGCGATGCGCCAGGTCGACGTAGCTGACCGGCGCGGGCAGTGCGGGGCGGGCGAAGCACACGGTCGGCAGGTGCTCGGCGGCGAGCAGCGCGGGCAGCGGGTCCTCGGCGTGCGTGGAGACGACGAGAGCGCCGTCCGCGCTGCCCTGGCGCAGGTATCCCACGACCTGCTGCCGTGCGCTCTCGGTCTCGGCGAACATCAGCACCGGGTGCATCGAGCGCGGCCGGAGATAGCCGACCACCCCGCTCACGACACGTCCGAAGAACGGGTCGGCGAACACCCGGGCGGCGAAGGCGTTCTGTCCGCCGTCCCCCTCGGCCTCGTCACCCGCTCCGGAGACCACCAGCGCTATGGTCTCCGCCCGTCGGGTCACCAGGGACCTGGCCGCCCGGTTGGGGGCGTAGCCGGTCCGGTCGATCGCCTGGCGCACCTGGTCCTGGATGAGCGGATCCACGTTCCGTACGCCGTTGATGACCCTGGACACCGTGGCACGCGAGACGCCCGCCTCCCGTGCCACGTCCTCCAGGGTCGGCAGCTGTCTGTTCATTCCCGCACCCTAACTGTCCTGGTCCGGGGAGCGGTATGGAGCGCTCTCCCCGGCTCGATGCCCTGCTCAGCGGCGCTCTTCGAGGTGGATGTCCGCCCCGAGGGGAAGGTCCGCGGCGGACCTGCCGGCGCACACCCGGTACACCCCCGATTCCGTACGCCAGCCCTGCTCGTCGGGCGACCAGTGCCGCAGCGCACGGCCGGGGACGGTCACCTCGGCGGTCACCGTCTCCCCCGGGGCGCACTCCACCGACGCGTACCCGGCCAGCCACCGCACCGGGCGCTCCACCTGCGATTCGGGCCTGGCCAGATAGACCTGCACCACCTCCTTTCCCGTACGGCGACCGGTGTTGCGCAGCCGGACCCGGACGGCGAAGGATTCCGCGGGACGTGTCGCGCGCGGCACGTCGAGCGCCTCGTACTCCCAGGTCGTGTAGCCGAGGCCGTGTCCGAACCAGTACGCGGGCCGGCCGCCCGAGCGCAGCCAGGCCCGGTGGCCGATGTGCAGTCCTTCCTCGTACGTCAGGACTCCGTCCTCGGGCAGCGTCCGGCTGACGGGTACGTCGCCCAGGCGCGCACCCCAGGTCGTCGGCAGGCGCCCGCCGGGTTCCGCCTCCCCGAACAGCACGTCGGCGAGGCCCGCACCCGCCTCCTGCCCGGGGAACCAGGTCAGGAGCACGGCGCCCGTCTCCTCGCGCCACGGGAGTTCCACCGGGCCGCCGGCGTTGACGACGGCCACCGTGCGCGGGTTGGCCGCGGCCACAGCGGCGACGAGGGCGTCCTGGTGGCCGGGGAGGGCGAGCGAGGTCCGGTCGTACCCCTCGGACTCGCTGCCCTCGGTGGTGCCGACCACCACGACGACCGCGTCCGCGTCCCTGGCGGCGGCGACGGCCTCGGCCAGCGCGGCGGCCGGGTCGGGGGCGGGCGGTGCGGCGGTCACGAGGGTGGCGCGTCCGGTGTCCGGGGCCAGTTCGCGGCGGGCGACCACGTGCACCGCGTGTCCGCGCGTCAGGCTCGTCCGTCCGTAGTGGCACGGCGGTGCGACGTGCACCACGGCCGGGTCGTCGGTCAGCCGGGGGAAGTCGTCGTCGATCAGGGTGTGTCCGTCGACGGTGAGCCGCAGCGTCCCGAAGCCGCCGATCCCGAAGGTCCACTCGCCGCCGGTGTCGGGCCGCAGAAGCGCGCTGATCTCCACGGTGTGGGCTCCGGGGACCAGAGTCGGTTCCAACAGGCGCCCGGACTCCCGGTGTTCGCCGTACAGTTCGCGTCCTCCCGCGTCCAGTACGCGCAGAAGCACGCCGGGGTCGCCGGTCCGTGGGTCCACACAGCGGGAGGTGTCGAGCGGCAGCGGCTCGGTCCCTGCGGACGGGCCGGGGACGTGGACCACTCGGGCGCGGCCGCGCAGTTTCGCGCGTATGCCTTCGAGGGGGGTGACGACGCGCGTGGGGAAGACGCCTGCGCTGCCGCCGCCCTGGGACCTGGGCTGCGTGGCGTGCACGCCGATCACGGCGATGGTGCCCAACTCGGCTGTACTGAAAGGCAGTACGCCTTCGTTGCGCAACAGGACGGAGCCCGCGGCGACGGCTTCACGCAGCAGACGTCGTGGCCGGACGGGCACGGGCGGCGGTGCGAGCTCCGGTTCGCCCAGCGCGCCGACCCGCGCCGCCAGGCGCAGCAGTCGGGCGACCTTGTCGTCAATGGCCTCCACGGGCACCTCGCCGCACTCCACAGCCCGCTGGAGGCGCTCGCCCCATACGCCCTCGGGGCCCGGCATCGCCAGGTCCTGGGCGGCGAGCGCGGTCTCGACGGTGGTGCGTACGGCACCCCAGTCGGACACGACGAGGCCGTCGAAGCCCCACTCCCCCTTGAGGGGTTCGGCGAGCAGCGGGTTGGCGGTCATCGTGGAGCCGTTGACGCCGTTGTATCCGGACATCACGGCCCACACCCCGGCCTCGACGGCAGCCTCGAACGGTGCCAGATACACCTCGCGCAGGGCGCGTTCCCCGACGCGGACATCGACCGTCAGCCGGTCGGTCTCCGCATCGTTGGCGACGTAGTGCTTGGCGGTGGCGGCCACGCCGTGCGCCTGGATCCCGCGGACGAGCGCGGCCCCCGTACGCCCGGCCAGTTCCGGATCCTCCGACAGGCACTCGAAGTGGCGGCCGCCCAGGGGCGAGCGGTGGAGGTTCAGGGTCGGCGCAAGGACGATGTGCACGCCCTTGCGCCGGGCCTCCTGGGCGAGCAGTCCCCCGAGCCGCTCGGCCATCGCCTCGTCCCACATCGCGCCGAGCGCCGAGGCGGAGGGCAGGAGCGCCGAGGTCCTGCGCTCGTCCCACGCCTCGCCCCGTACGCCGGCGGGGCCGTCCGAGGCCACCAGCTCCCCCAGGCCCACGGCCTGTTCCGGGTGGGTGCGCCAGGTGGTGGCCCCGGTCAGCAGCCGGACCTTCTGCACCAGGCCCAGCTTCTCCACCAGACGTGCGATCTCTTCGTCGGTCATCCTCGTCCCCTCCCCTGCAGCGCTCCCGGAGAGCGCTCTCCACAGCATCGGGAACGTCGGTGATCCATGTCAATGCGCACACGCCATGCCGGCCGGCCGGGCCGCGCGCGGACGGATCAGCTGTAGATGCCGAACTCGTAGAGCGAATAGCCGTATCCGGTGCCACGCGCCGTGCCGTTCACCCGGACGTAGCGGCCCGTGCCGCTCACGTCGAAGTCGTCGACTCCGCCGTTGCCGTTGGCCTCCTCATGGACGGTCTTCCAGTTCTGGCCGTCGTCGGAGGTCTGGATCGTGTAGGCCTTCGCATACGAGGTCTCCCAGTTGAGCTGCACATGCTTGAAGCTCCGACTGGTGCCGAGGTCGACCCGGAGCCACTGCGGGTCGCTCCAGTCGCTGGCCCAGCGGGTCTCGTTCTTTCCGTCGACGGCGTTGGCCGCGGGGCACGGGCAGTCGCCGCTCCCGGGCTGGTACGTGGAGGCCGTCGCGGTCTTGCCCACGGCGATGTTCGTGCCGTTCACCGGCGGCGGGACCACCCGCACAGAGCGCGTCTCCACGCCCACGTTGCCCTTCCCGTCGGTGGCCTTGACATAGACCTTCCAGACGCCGGGCCGGTCGGGCGCGGTGATCCTGAGCTTGCCTCCGCCGAGGTCGGTCACCGGGACGGGGGTGAGGGCCTTGTTCTGGTCGATGTAGTTGCTGTTGACCAGGACCTCGTAGGAGATCTGGTCGCCGTCGGGGTCGCTCACCTGGGTGTCGAGGGTGAGGGCGCCGCCTGCGGGGACCTTGGCCGCGTCGCCGTCGACGCTCATCGACGCGATGACGGGCGGGGTGTTGTCGCGGCTGGTGTCGGCGCCGTACGCCTTCTTCACCGCGTAGTACGAGAGCCTCTTCTGGCCTGCGGGCAGGAGGTTGAACCAGATGCCACCGAAGTCGTACTCGGTGCCGTAGTGGAACATCGTGGCGCCGAGCGCGACGCCCTTGTGCCCGGTGACGCAGTTCCAGGCCTTGGTGTAGCCGGCCGCCTTGGCCTGGTCGGTGGGCTCCTCGGGCACTCCGTTGGCGTCGTCGGGGACCTCCCACTCGCCCGCGGGACCGGTCTCGGTGACGATGTACGGCTTGGTGTAACCGCCCTGCTCCCAGGCCGCTTTCACATCGCAGACGGCGTTGTAGGAGTTGACCGCGTACAGGTCGAGGTCAGGGGCGTTCTTCTTGTAGTAGGGCCAGGCGCCGACCCATGCGTCGGTCGAGGTCACGGGGTGGTTCGGGTCGACCGCGTGGATCTTCTTGGTGATGTCGTTGACGAGGGTCGTGTAGGCGTCGCGCTGCTTCTCCAGCTCGTCGCCGCTGTAGCAGTTCTGCAGGCCGAGCACCGATTCGTTGCCGACGTTCCACATCAGCACACCGGGGTTGTCCTTGTAGGTGTCCACCCACTTGGGGAACTCGGCGAGCATCTGATTTTTGTAGTCGGTGTCCGTCAAGTAATTGACACAACCGCCGCTGCCCGGCCCGCCGCCCGGCTGCAGCCAGAAGCCCGCGATGACCTTCACGCCGTGGCTCGCGGCGGAGTCCAGGAGCGGTTTGCTGGAGGCGTCGGTGCCCCAGGTGCGGATGGTGTTGACGCCCATCGACTGCAGATCGGGCATGTACGTTTCGGCATCGGCTACGGAGGGCCCCCAGGTCAGGCCCTTGATCTGGTACGGGGAACCGTTGACGCTCAACTCCCAGTTGCCCTGCGATCCCGTCACCTTGACCACCGTGCCCGCGGCCTGAGCGTGCTGGGCGGGCAGGGCGAGCGCGCCTGCCGCGAGCAGGCCCGCGGTGAGCGGTGCCGCGACGCGACGACGGGTTGCTTGGGGTCTGTACATGCCGAATCTCCTTGTGTGGGGGGACGGGGGTCGTGCCGGAAGTGGGGGGGTGCGCCCGATCGGATCAGGGAGAGCGCTCCCCGGGACCGCTGCCGCAGAGCGCGGAACCGTCCCGGGAAGACGCCGGTCAGACACTGCTCCCGGTCAGGGGAGTTCGTACCTCTCGTTGAGCGCGGCTCCGGCCTCGGGGTGGTTCTGGTCGTAGCCACGCGGGTCGCACTGCAGTCCTCCGACGACGCAGTGGTCCACCATCGCCTTCAGCGTGCGGTCGTCCCACGCGTTGAAGAAGTCGTAGTGGAAGGAGTGGCCGGTCCCGCTCGCGAGCCTGACCTGCGAGAGGTCGCCGTTGACGGGGAAGGCCATCTTGAACTCGATCATCGGCAGAGCCACCGGGTGGTCCGCCGGGCAGGCGTTGTTGTTCGTGCCGGGAACCACGATCGGGTAGGCCATGTGGCTCTTGTGGTCCGGCGTGTCCAGGTACTTGCCGTCCCAGCAACTCGGTGCCTGGAAACGGATGTTGAGCTGGGTGTCCTGCGAAGTGGGGCAGTTCTGCGGGATCTCGGTGTTGAAGTAGCTGGTGCCGCACTCCCATCCCTCGACAAAACCGGGGTGATGGCGGAACTCGTCCGCGGTCTGCATCGGACTGCCGACGACGAACCGCAGCCCCTTCGGGAAGGGCCTGACGCTCGTGTAGTCGGTGACACCGGCCTTGTAGTAGATGGTCTGCTCGCCGACGGGGAGCACCGGAGTGTTGCCCTTGAGCAGGGTGGGCATCCAGTACCCGGACTTGTCACCGGGTGCCAGACAGCTGGTGGAACCGGAGTTCAGGGAGGCCGTGGTGCTGTTGGCGTCCGTGGTCGTGTTCCCCATGAAGGTGTGGTCGTGCGACTTGCCGGGCTGACCCGGGTAGACGATCGGGTCGTCCGGCTTGTGGTGCGTCACCGTGCAGTGCGCCTGGAACTCGTGGAAGTACGCGTGGGGCGGCTCCTTCGTGGACGGGTCTACGCCGGTGACCGGCGGGTTCGCGGGGATGTAGCCGTCACCGTCCGGGTCGTCCCCGGAGGCGACGGTGGACGCGGCCATGACGTGACCCGCGTGCGCCGCCGCCGGTTGCGCGGCCGAACTCTTCGGATCCTGGGCCGCATTGGCGTTCATCGCCATGCCGCCCACGCCGAGCGAGGTCAGCAGGAGCGCGCCGGATATCAGGAACCCTGAGACGATCTTCGATCTCCGTGCCATGGAGACCTCCTGCCATGTCAGTACGGAACCTCGAGGGGGGTTGGAGGCGGTCCCAGGAGGCCGTGTACGCACCCGGGGACCGCCTTTGGGGGGTGCGCTCTCATCCAGCGAGGCGTTCGGGAGAGCGCTCTCCCTGCCCGGAGTGTTCCGGCGATGACGCGACCGTGTCAAGAGTCGATGAACGTCTCGTTAAGAGCCGTTGTCGCCAACTCCCGTAAAACTTCAAGGACTCTGGGCTCAACTCTTGACGCATCGTTCACACAGATGAAGCATTCGACCGCAAGAGAGCGCTCCCAGCTGTTTCATTCGTTCAAGTTCTGAACCAGGAGAGCCATCACATGTTCACTCCCCCCACGGAGAGTTCGACCCCCCGCACGGTCCGGTCCCCCCAACGCAGGACGGTGCTCGGCGCGATAGCGGTGGCGGCCGCCGCGCCGGCGATCGCGTCCCTCACCACCCCCGCTTCGGCGGATCCCTCCCCGCGGACCGCAGCCGCCGACGCCCTGCCCGGTGGCGGCGACCTCGGCCCGAACGTGATCGTCTTCGATCCCTCCACCGCCGGCATCCAGACGAAACTCGACGACATCTTCAAGCAGCAGGAGTCCGCCCAGTTCGGCACCGGACGCTATGCGCTGCTGTTCAAGCCGGGCACGTACAACGGCCTCAACGCCCAACTCGGCTTCTACACCTCGATCGCCGGCCTGGGCCTCTCCCCCGACGACACGACGATCAACGGGGACGTGACGGTCGACGCGGGCTGGTTCAACGGCAACGCCACCCAGAACTTCTGGCGCTCCGCCGAGAACCTCGCGCTCAAGCCGGTCAGCGGGACCAACCGGTGGGCCGTCGCGCAGGCCGCCCCGTTCCGCCGTATGCACATCAAGGGCGATCTCAATCTCGCCCCCAACGGCTACGGCTGGGCGAGCGGCGGCTACATCGCCGACTCCCGGATCGACGGCGCGGTCAACCCCTACTCCCAGCAGCAGTGGTACACCCGCGACAGCACGATAGGCGGCTGGGGCAACGCCGTCTGGAACATGGTGTTCTCCGGCGTCGAGGGCGCACCCGGGCAGAGCTTCCCCACCCCGCCGTACACCACGCTCGACACGACACCCGTATCCCGCGAGAAGCCGTTCCTGTACCTCGACGGCGCCGAGTACAAGGTGTTCCTGCCCGAGCAGCGGACCAACGCGCGGGGCACGACCTGGGGCTCCGGCACACCGCGCGGCACCTCACTGCCCCTGAGCCAGTTCTACGTGGCGCAGCCCGGCGTCTCCGCCGCCACACTCAACGCCGCACTGGCCCAAGGCCTCAATCTCCTTCTGACGCCGGGCATCTACCACCTCGACGCCTCTGTCCAGGTGGACCGCGCGGGCGCTGTCGTCCTCGGTCTGGGCTACGCCACCCTGATCCCCGACAACGGTGTCACCGCGATGAAGGTGGCCGACGTCGACGGAGTGCGGCTCGCCGGATTCCTCATCGACGCGGGCCCGGTCAACTCCCCGACCCTGCTGGAGATCGGGCCGCAGGGCGCCTCGACGGACCACTCGGCCAACCCGATCACCGTGCAGGACGTGTTCGTCCGCATCGGCGGCGCCGGCGCGGGCAAGGCCACCACCAGCATCGTCGTCAACAGCCGTCACACCATCGTCGACCACACCTGGATCTGGCGGGCGGACCACGGCGAGGGCGTGGGCTGGGAGACCAACCGCGCCGACTACGGATTCGTCGTCAACGGCGACGACGTGCTGGCCACCGGCCTGTTCGTCGAGCACTTCAACAAGTACGACGTCCACTGGCTCGGTGAGCGTGGACGCACGGTCTTCTTCCAGAACGAGAAGGCGTACGACGCCCCGAACCAGGCCTCGGTCCAGGACGGAAACGTCAAAGGATTCGCCGCGTACAAGGTCGCCGACTCCGTGACCGCCCACGAAGGATGGGGACTTGGCAGCTACTGCAACTTCACCTCCGACTCCACGATCCGCCAGGACCACGGCTTCGCGGCACCGAACACACCGGGAGTGAAGTTCCACGACCTGCTGGTCGTCTCGCTCGGTGGCATGGGCCAGTACGAGCACGTCATCAACGACATCGGCGCCGCCACTTCGGGGACGACGACCGTGCCCTCCAATGTGGTCTCCTACCCCTGATCCGGAGCAGGCGTGAAGGCCCGTGCCCCATCCCGTCTCAGGGGTGGGGCACGGCCTCCAACTCCCGTTTGATCCCGTTCAGGGTCCGGTCGATGTTGCCGACCTGGAACGCCGCGAAGGTCTTTCCGCCGGTGGCGATACGGTCGAAGGCATTGGCCACCACCGTCGGCCAGGAGCGGCGGTCGTCGGTCCAGGTCTCCGTCACCCGGGTCGCCGCGCCCTCCGCTTCGAAGCGGTACTGCCAGGTGGCGATACGCGACCGGAGCCGTGGGTGCTTGAGCCCGATCGCGTGCACGCGGAAGGCGAAGACCCTGCCCGGATCCGCCTCGGTGACCGTGCAGCGGGTGGTCCAGCGGAAGGCGCCGCGTTTGTTGTGCCCTTCGAAGACCACGCCCACGCCCGCCGGAGCGTCGGGTTCGGGGAGGGTGGCCCCGAGGTTCTCCGGGCTCCAGCGCCCCATCTGTGCGGGTCGGCTGATCTGCTCGTACACCGCTGAAGGTGACGCCTCGACCAGGATGCTGCGGGAGACGGTGAACGTACGGGCCATGACAACTCCGATCCTCGGCCCATGACCCTACTAGCCGGTAAGGAAGTTGTCATGGGTGCCGGTTCAACGGCTCAGTCGACGGTGACGACCACCGAGTGCCAGCCGCTCGCGCCGTCGGGAATGGTGCGGGTCCGCTTCTCCGTCTGCGTGGTGCCCGTGCGGTCGGTGGCCCGGACGGTCAGCGTGTGCCCTCCGCGTGTCGCCGCCCACGGAAAGGACCACTGGCGCCAGGTGTCGCTGGTGTCCTCGGCGGCCAGGTCCGCCTGCTGCCACGGGCCGTCGTCCACCCGGACCTCGACCTTGTCGATGCCCCGGTGCTGGGCCCAGGCCACCCCGGCGACCATCACGTTCCCGGCTGCGGGCCGGGCGAAAGGCTTGGGGGTGTCGATACGGGACTCGGTCTTGATCGGCGCCCGTTGGGCCCAGTCCCGCTGCACCCAGTACGGGTCGTAGGCGTCGAACGTGGTCAGCTCGATGTCCTTGATCCATTTGCAGGCGGACACGTAGCCGTAGAGCCCGGGGACCACCATCCGCACCGGGAAGCCGTGTTCGAAGGGAAGCGGCTGTCCGTTCATGCCGAGCGCGAGCATCGCGTCGCGCCCGTCCATCACGTCCTCGACCGGGCTGCCGATCGTCATCCCGTCCACGGACCGCGCCACCAGCTGGTCGGCGGGGCCGCCCTTGGACGGGGGCCGCACACCGCAGCTTTCCAGCAGGTCGGCCAGTCGTACACCGATCCAGCGCGCATTGCCCACATACGGTCCACCGACTTCATTGGACACGCAGGTCAGCGTGATGTTGCGTTCGATCAAGGGCATGCGGAGCAGGTCGGCGAAGGACACCTTCAACTCGCGGGTGACACCCTTTCCGTGGATGCGCAGGCTCCAGGTGCCGGCGTCGACCTTGGGCACCACCAGAGCGGTGTCGACCCGGTAGAAGTCGCCGTTGGGTGTCATGAACGGGCTGACGCCCTTGACCCGCAGAGCCGCACCCCGGGGTACCGGGGCCGCCGCAGAAGCGGGCGCCGGCAGGACGATGCGGCCGCGGGAGGCGACCGCACTCTGGCCTTTGTTCCCGTTCAGGGACCGGCCCAGCAGGCCCGCCCCCGTCGAGGCGACGGCGGCGGCCGTGGCGGCGATGACGAATCCGCGGCGGTCCCAGTCGGGTTCGGAGGGGACTGCCCCGACCGGCGCGGCGGGCCGCAGCCGCCCGGTCAGCCAGTACAGCAGCCCCGCGCCCACCACCGCTCCGACGACCGAGGGCAGGGCGTCGGTGACGCTCGTGGAGTCGGGGCGGCTCGTCGCGGCGAGTGCGCCGACGACACCGAACAGCAGGACACCGGCGGACCCGATACGCCGGTAGCGGGCGGCCAGCACGCCGAGGACGACGGCGAGGAGCGTCAGAACGGCGAGAATACCGAGCTGCAGGACGAGTTTGTCGTTCGTCCCGAAGTGCCGGATCGCCCAGTCCTTCACCGCCGGTGGCGTCCGGTCGATGGCGGCGCCGCCCACCGCGACGATCGGTCCTGATTCGGGACGGAGTGCGGCGGAGACCAGTTCTGCCACCGCCAGCGCCGCGTATCCCGCCAGCAGGCCGCTCAATGCGCCCAGCCCTGCGAGCCGCCACTTCTTCCGGGGTGCGGATGTCCTCAGTTCGTTGCTCACACCGAACTATCCGTTTCCGCGCGGGCGCCGGATTGGTTCCTCCACCCATTCGGACCTCAGCGAGATCTCGGAGAGAGCTCAGAGAGCGGCGAGACGCTCCGTCAGCGTGTCGAGCTTCTGGTACCTCGCGCCGAGCAGGGCGACGTGCTTCCAGTGGAGCGTGCCGTCCGGGGCGATCAGGAAGACCGACCGCCGGACCCCGATCCCGGGCGCCGCGATGCCGAACAGACGGGCCACGGCACGGTCGGTGTCGGCGAGCAGCGGCATCCGCAGGCCGTGTGCGAGCGCGAACGCCTCATGGCTGTCCACGTCCTGCGGGCTGATCCCCCACACCTGGGCACCCAGCTCCTCGAACGCCTCGAACCCGCTGGAGTAGGAGCACAGCTGCTTGGTGCAGACGGGGGTGTTGTCGCCGGGGTAGAAGGCGAGCACCAGCGGGCGGCCCCGCTGCGCGGAGAGGTCGTACTCACCCCGTACGAACTCCCCGTCCTTGAGCTCCCCGCCAGGGAGGCTGAACTCGGGTGCGGGCTGTCCGAGCACGGTCGAGGGCGTCATGGCTGGGCTCCAGTTCGTTCGGGGTGGGCTGCTGCCCGGGCGATCGTACGGGGAAGCGGAATTGGTCCGATCGGGTGAGGGACCAAGCCGCCCGGGGGTCGGCTTCGAATCACCGGTGCGAGCGCATCCCGCCCCACCCGCAAGGAGAACACCATGAACAGCAGCATCCGCCTCCGCCGCGTCGCCCTGACCGTGGCCGCGGCAGCCGTCCTTCCCCTGTCGCTGGCCGCCTGTTCCAGCGACAGCAAGGACAGCGCGTCCAGCAGCGAGACCGCGAAGTCCGACGCTCCCAGCGCCAGCGCTTCGGGTGACATGACCAGCACGGACAAGCCGTTCGGTGCGGCCTGTGCGTCGGTCCCCGCGGACGGTGCGGGCAGCTTCGACGGCATGGCGAAGGACCCGGTGGCCACGGCCGCCTCGAACAACCCCGCGCTGTCCACCCTCGTCACCGCGGTGAAGAAGGCCGGCCTGGTCGACACCCTCAACAACGCCCAGAACATCACGGTGTTCGCGCCGACCAACGACGCCTTCGCGAAGATCCCGAAGGCCGACCTCGACAAGGTCCTCAACGACAAGGCGCAGCTCACCAAGATCCTCACGTACCACGTCGTGGGCCAGAAGCTGACGCCCCAGCAGCTGGAGAACGGCTCGTTCGACACCCTGGAGAAGAGCAAGCTCACCACGTCGGGCTCGGGGACCTCCTACAAGGTCAACGACACGTCCAACGTCGTGTGCGGCAACGTCCCCACGGCCAATGCCACCGTCTACATCGTCGACACCGTCCTGATGCCCAAGAGCTGACGTCAGAGGTACGCGGGCGAGAGCGCGGCCCCCGTCACCATGCGGGGGCTGCCCGATCCGTCGGCCGGCACGGAGTACAGGTCTGCGCCGTAGTCACCGGGCAGCGAGTACACCACCGTGCGGCCGTCGCGCCACACGATCTGGTCGTCGACACTGCGCGTCTCGCCGAGCGGCTTTTCGCGCATCGTGCGCAGGTCCAGGACGTACAGCCGCCAGGGGGCATCCACGGACAGTCCGGATACGCGCTTCTTGAAGGCGATCCGGGTGCCGTCGGGTGACAGGGAAGGGCATTCGACGTTGGAGCGCAGGACCGTGAGCGTGCGCGCGGTCAGGTCGCCATGGACCAGGTAGGTCTTTCCGCCGGTCGCCATCGTGGCGTAGAAGTGCTGGTCGTCGGCGAAGGTGATGCCCCAGTAGTTGAGGTCGGCGGCGTGCAGCCGGTGGCCGTCGCGTATCGCGTCGAAGTCCTCCAGGGACGCGTCGAGCCGACCGGTGCGGGTGTCGAGCACGGCCGTGCGGGTGGAGAAGTTGGTGCCCGCGTACGAGTCGCCGCCGACGAAGACCGTCCATGCCACGAGGTGCCCGCTCGGTGAGACCCGCGCCCTGGTGGGGATACCGGGCAGGGCGTAGTGGGCCCGCTCGTGGAGATTCGCGTCGAGGAGCACGGCACGGTAGCTGTCCTGGACCGCGCCGTGCTCCGCCTGCAGGCAGATCCCGGTGCCGGCGGCGGCGTAGAAGCGCAGGCACTTCACCCCCGATGCGGTGCGCGTCCCGCCAGGGGACCCGGCCGGGACGCTGCTGAGTTCGTCGCGGTGCGGTCCCCACGCCATGTTCCTGAAGACCATCCGCCGCCCGGCCGCCTCCGGGACGAGCGACACCCGCCCGTCCACCACCCGGGGGCCGCCGGGCTGCGCCTGGTCCTTGCGCGCGGCCCGGTCGCTCGCGTGCAGCAGCGTGGTGGCCGCGACGGCCGACAGCGCGAGGACGGCGGCGAGCAGCACGAGGAGTTTCGAGCGGAGTGTCAGCGCGGGCATACGGGGGCCTTCCACTTCCAGGTTCCGGGGTACGTCATACGGATACGGGCCGGCCGGCGCCCGGTCGGATCGCGGCGGAGAGCGAGGCGCACAGCGCGAGGAGCCCGGCGGCGGCGAGCAGGGCGGCCCGGTCGCCCCAGACGCTCCATGCGGCGCCGAACGCGAAGGAGCAGGCGAACCGGGCGAAGGCCTGGCCGGTCTGGATCAACGCCATGCCGCTGGAGCGGAGTTCGGCGGGGACGGCCTCCGCCGCGGCCGCCATCAGCACGCCGTCGGTGGCCGCGTAGAAGCAGCCGTGCAGGGCGAGGACCGCATAGGGCAGGGCGGTCCCGTGCCAGGAGGACAGGAGCAGTCCGTACACGGCGAGCAGGACCAGATGGCCGGCGAGGAAGACCTGCCGGCGTCCGACCCGGTCGGCGAGGCGGCCGAGCGGCACGGCCAGCAGCAGGAAAGCGGCCGCAGTGCCCAGCGGGAGCAGCGCGAACCACCGGTCGGGGACGCCGAGTCGGCGCTGGAGAAGCAGATAGACGAAGGAGTCGCTGACGGTGGCCAGGCCCAGGAGGAGTGCACACAGGGCGAGGCCGCGCACATCCCGTCTGCGCAGGAGGCCGACGGCCGCCCGCAGCGAGACGGGGTCGGCCGAGCGCGCCGCGGGTGCGGCGGGCTTCGTACCCGGACGCGAACCGGGCACGAAGAGCACCAGCACGAGCACGCCCAGCACGGCCACGCAGAAGCTCACCGTGAACACCGCGTCATAGCCGTCGGCGGCCATGTGCAGGATCAGGAACGCGGCAAGCGGCCCCAGCAGCGCGCCCGTTGTGTCCATCGCCCGGTGGATGCCGAAGGCGCGCCCCCGGACCTCCGGTGGGGCCGCGAGGGAGATCAGGGCGTCGCGCGGTGCGGTGCGCAGCCCCTTTCCGGTGCGGTCGGCGGCGAGCACCGCCCCGATCACGGGCAGTGAACCGGCCAGCAGCAGAAGGGGTTTGCAGACGGCGGAGAGGCCGTAGCCGAACACGGCGACCGTCTTGTGGCGGCCGCCGCGGTCGGCGAGGTGGCCGCCGACCAGCCGGACGAGTCCGCTGAACCCGTTGTAGAGGCCGTCGAGCAGTCCGAAGCCGAGCGGTGAGAGACCGAGTCCGGCCACCAGATAGAGCGGCAGCACGGCGGTGACCATCTCGGAGGAGATGTCGGTGATGAGACTGACGGATCCCAGGGCGAGGACGGTGGGCGCCACGGCCCGCCGCCCGGAACCTGTCCGGGCGGCGGTCGCCGCTGGTGTGGAGCGGCTGTCTGCTACGTACACGTCAGGAAGCCCAGACGCCCGTGATGTCGGAGGCGGAGGCGGCCTGGCCCGCGTGCGAGGTGCCGTACATGTCCTCGATGGTGCGGAGCAGGTTGTAGTGGTTGTAGGTCGTGGACGACGAGGACCCCGGCGTCACCGGCTGGCCGTACAGCACGGTCGGGATCTTGTTGCCGCTGAGCCTGTTGTCCTCGTCGAAGGTGACGACGAGGAGGCTGTTGTGGGTCTTGGCCCAGGTCGCGTACGCGCCGATGTTGTTCTTCAGCCAGGTGTCGCCGGTGCCCACCGAGCAGTCGTGCATGTCGCTGCAGAGGTTCGGTACGACGTAGGACACCTGGGGCAGGGTCGTGTAGTCGGAGGGGAACTGGGCGAACGTGCGGGCCGACGAGGTGGGGACGTTGGAGAACCCGAACCAGGGGTTGTGCTTCTGGGCGTATTTGCCGCTGCTGCAGGTGGTCGAACCCTGGCTGGGCAGCGTCTCGTTGTAGCTTCCCCAGGTCTTGCCCGCGGCTATGAGCTCGGAGGCGAGGTTGGGGGCGGAGGAGAAGCCGGGGGTGACGCAGCTGTCGTCCGTGATGCCCTGGGTGGAGCCGGAGAACATCGCGTAGTAGTTGGGCTGGCTGGGGTGGGTCTCCCCGTACGAGGCGGAGAGGTTGGCGCCGCCCGTCTTCAGGGAGTTGATGTACGGGGCGCTGGAGCTGCCGATGACCTGGTTGTAGGCGTGGTTCTCGAAGACCACGACGACGACATGGTCGGGGGTGGGGAGTCCGGCCGCCGCATGGGCGGACGACGCGGAGCCGAGGCCGGTCCACAGACCGGCCGCGGCAGCCGCGAGAGCGGCGGACGCGGCGACTGCCAGACGGGTACGGCGCTGAAGGGAATGGCGTGGGGTCCTGCCGAACACGGCTTACCTCCGGTGTGGGGAACGGGGGCGGTGCACCGCGACGTTAGACACGGTGGCCTTGTGCTGGAAGTGCCAGTGGGTGAAGTCTCGGGGAACGTAGGGCAGTTGTCATGTCTACGTCGGTTCACTCGGATCTGCCAGGGTCCGGACGCGAAACCATCCCCCACACCCAGGAGGACCGATGTCCCCTTCACACCCCAGACTCCGTCTCCCCCGGCTGCGTACGGCACTCGTCGCCACAGCGGTCGCGGCGCTCGTCCCCCTCGGACTCACCGCGGGCGCCTCAGGTACGGCCGCCGCGTCGGGCCCCCAGGACCTGCCGCTCTCCGGTGCGACGACGTCGGGCCTGCACAACACCTACGACCCGGCCGCGTTCCCCTATCTGGCCCGGGCCCTGGACACCGGCACCTCGATGATCGAGCTGGACGTGTGGGACGACTTCATCACCAAGGAGTGGAAGGTCAGCCACTCCAACCCCCTGGGCAACAGCAACAATTGCGTCAACGCCTCCACCCCGGATCAGCTCTACTCGGGCGGCGCGAACAAGAACCTGGAGAGCTGCCTGGACGACGTACGCGTCTGGCTCTCGGCCCACCCCGGGCACCCGCCGCTGATGATCAAGCTGGAGATGAAGGCGGGCTTCCAGTCCACCTACGGACTCGGCCCGGCCCAGCTGGACAAGGCCGTCGCCGCCCACCTCGGCAGCACGGTCTTCCGCCCCGCGGACCTGCTGAACCGCCCCGGCGGCGGCCGGTACGCCACGCTCGACGAGGCGGCGACCGCCGGGAACTGGCCCACCCGGGCCCAGTTGGCCGGAAAGGTGATCCTGGAGGTCATCCCCGGCACGGTCGAGGAGAGCAACCCGACCGACTCGCTGTGGACGGACACGGAGTACGCGCGCCACCTCCGCGACCTGCAGTCCGCCGGCACACTGGACAGCGCCCAGATCTTCCCGGCAGTCCACACGGCGAGCGCGGGTGATCCCCGTACGCGCTATGCGGACACCTCCCTGCGCCCATGGTTCGTGGTCTTCGACGGGGATGCGGCCACCTACCTCAACGGCACGATCGACACCGCCTGGTACGACACCCGCCACTACCTGCTGGTGATGACGGACGCCCAGAACGTCGCCCCGGCCCTGGACCCGGCCAACCCCTCACCGGCGGACGCCCGGGCGCGCGTGGCCCGGCTGGCCGCCGCGCACGCCACGGTCGCCTCAAACGACTGGACCGCGCTCCCCGAGATCCAGGCACTGGCCCTGCCGCGCGGAACCGGCTGATCCGCGCATCCGAGTCTCTGCCGGTTCAGCTTCGGCGCAGGTGCACCGGCAGCGACTCGATGCCGTACACGATCGACAGCTTGCGGAAGTTGAGGTCCTGGGGCGGGGTCGCGAGACGCATGTGGGGGAATCTGCGCAGCAGGGCCGGGTAGGCGGCGCGCAGTTCCATGCGGGCCAGCTCGGCGCCGATGCAGCGGTGGATTCCGTAGCCGAACGCCAGGTGTCCGCCGGTGTCGCGATGCGGGTCGAAGCGGCCGCTGTCCGCCGTGTACGCGGGATCGCGGTTGGCGCCGCTCAGTGAGCACAGGACCATGTCGCCCTCGGGGATGGTCTGTCCGGCGATCTCGATGTCCCGGCGGGCGAAACGGGGGAAGGCGATCTGGACGGCGGTGAGGTAGCGCAGCACCTCCTCGACAAACGGTCCGGTCATCGCCTCCTCGGTCCGTATTCGCCCGGCGAGGCCCTCGTCCTGCAGCAGGACGAGCGAGCCGAGCGCGAGGGTGCTCGCGGTGGTCTCGAATCCGCCGGTGAGGACGCCGTCCGCGAGACCCGCGAGCTCCTCGTCGTCGACGCTGTCACCGTGCTCGCGCACGATCATGCCGAGCAGCCCGTCGCCCGGATCGGCGCGCTGCTTCTTGACGATGTCGCGGAAGTAGGCGAGCGAGGCCGACATCGCACCGAAGGGCGCGGTCGATCCGGCGGCGATGTCGAAGCGGTCCATGGCCAGCTGCTGGAAGTCGTGGCGGTCCTCGTAGGGCACGCCGAGCAGTTCGCAGATGGTCAGGGAGGGGATCGGCAGCGCGAACTCCTGCACCAGGTCGACGGGCCCCTGCCGGGCCTCCATCGCATCCAGGCGCTCTTCCACGATGGCGTCGATCCGGGGGCCCAGGCGCCGCAGCCGGCGCATCGTGAACTCGGGGGTGAGGATGCGACGCAGCCTGGTGTGTACGGGAGGATCGCTGAACCCCAGCCCGCCGGGCGTCTGTTCCGCCTCCACCCCGGCGTTGACGGCGAGGCGGGCGAAGTCGGTGCTGAAGGCTTCGGCCTCGCCGAGGACGGCCTTCGTCTCCTCGTAGCCGGTGACGATCCAGGCGTCCATGCCGAAGGGCAGCGTCACCTTGGACACCGGGGTCCTGGCCTGCACCTTGGCGAGCCGCTCCACGGGGTCCATGCCGTCGCGGCGCATCAGCATCAGCAGGTCCGCGGGCAGCAGCCTGATGGTGGCCGGTCCCAGCCCGCGCTGCTGGATCCTGGACAGGAAGGCGCGCGCTATGCGGGCGGTCATACGAGAACGGAACGGCGTCCTCAACGTGCACTCCAGGGGCTGGGGAAAAGCGCGGGCATGACCGCCGACGGTACACAGTGGTGTCGGCGGTCATGCCCGCGGCCCGGTCGGGCCGCTCAGTGCCTCAGCGTCCGAGGAACGCGTCGTATACGGCCACCGTGGAAATGGTGCCCTGCTGGTCGACGACCTCGGCGCGCAGCGCGACGCTCTTGCCCTGGGCGGGGACGCGCAGCGACACCTTGCCGTGCTTCAGGCTCAGCTTCTGCCAGGTCACGCCGTTGTCATAAGAGGCTTCGACGGTAAGGGACTTGAGATTGTCCCCCGTCGCCGCGCCCTGCACCTCCACCGGCATGCTGATCTTGTGGCCGGCCTTGGCCCGCGACTGGAGGTCGAGGGCGGGGTGGAAGCGGACCACCGAGGCGGGCAGTTTCTTGTCGCCCTCCTTGGAGCGGAAGGTCCAGCTCGTGTCGATCCGGGTGCCGACCAGGGTGGTCTTCGGATCGCGCGTGACCGTGGAGCTGAGGGTGTACTCGTGGTCCTCGGCCTGCACGGGGAAGGACTGGATGTCGATCGTGCCGTCGTTCTCCGCGATCACCTTGCCGTCCTGCGCGAGGCTGGTGCGGGCCGTCTTCGTGCTGACGTCGCCCGGGTGCCCCTGCCCGTCGCTGAAGACGCTGGTGAACATGTAGATCGTGTTCCCCGAACGCGACATGCTCTGGTACGCCCCCGGGTCGAGCGTGGGTCCGGCGACTCCCGTGTTGAAGGTCTCGGTGTACGTGCGGCCCGCCTCGTACGTCGCGAAGCTCACCCGGTTCCGGGAGTCGGTGACCTGCCAGCCGTTGGGCAGGATGTCACCGAGCTGCTCCGTGTAGATGCTCCACTGCGCCTCGTCGGACGTGGACACGTACAGCGTCTGCTTGTCCGGCGCGGGCAGGGTCCGGCCCGAGGCGTAGCCGAGGAGCGATCCCTTCAGGGAGGGGATCGGCGCGAACCACGCGTCCTTGCCCTCGATGCCCTCGCCCAGACCGACGTTGACCTTCGCCAGCCCGCGGCGCGACTCGTGCCGGGAGTAGCCCGTGGCCAGGTGCTGGACCGGGCCGCCGTAAACCAGCGAGTACTGGGCGTGGGCGCCCACGAGGAAGTCGGCGTCCCACAGCTGCTGGAGCGAGCCGTCGGTGATCTGCGGACCGAGGTGCGCGGCGCGGAAGTTCTCGTACGAGGTCAGCTGCCAGCCGAACTGGTAGCTCGTGTAGCCCTTCTTGACCGCGTAGACCATGAACGCCTGCTTGGCCTTCGCGTCGCGGTCGGGAACCGTGATGTCCACCGGCTTGGCGGTGCGGGCGTCCAGGGTGACCGTCTGGTCCTTGTCCACGACGAGCTTCGGCTGGGCGATCCAGTCGGTGCCCTTCGTCGAGTCGGCACGGTCGGCGAGGACGACACCCTGCACGTTGTACTCGCCGATCGGCAGGCGCACGGAGGTGGACGCGCTCTTCTCGTCGAACGCGAACTCCTGGCCCGCGGCGTCGCCGGTCAGGCCCTTGAGGTACGTCTGGAAGTGCGCGGCGGGCTTGCCGTCACGCCCCAGGTGCGCCAACTTGACCTCGTACGAGGCCACTTCGCGCTCGACCGCGAAGGCCGTGCGCACACTCTGGCCCACGCCGGCGGCGACGACGGCGCCGCTGTACTGTCCGTTGGCCGCCTCGACCTTGGTGTCGGCGGTGACGGTGACCTCGGCCGTCTTTCCGGCGGGCACGGTGACCTTCGCCGGGCTGACGGTGAACATGCCCTCGGGAGCGGACTTCGCGTCCGGCCCCGTACCCGTCGCCGTCAGATCGAGGGCGACATCGGAGGTTCCCGTGTTGCGGTAGGCCAGCGTGCGGGTGACCGGCTGGTCGTCGTCGTGCGGCCAGGCGGCCTTGCCGAAGTTCAGCGAGGTCTGCTCGGCGTACACGGTCGCGTCCATGGCGTGGTCGGCCTGGATGCGGCCGGAGCCCTGGTCGTACGCCGCGAACCCGGTGTCCTTCGTGGAGGCGGTCAGCACACCCTTGAGCTGGGCGGCCTTCCAGTCCGGGTGCTGCTGCTTCAACAGGGCGGCAGAGCCCGCGACATGGGGCGTCGCCATGGAGGTGCCGGAGATCGTGACGTAGCCCTCGGGGTTCTCGCCGACCTCACCGGCAATGACACTGCCCGGGGAGGATGCGGCGGTGATGTCGACGCCGGGTGCGGTCACGTCGGGCTTGATCGCTCCGTCGCCGATGCGCGGGCCGCGGCTGGAGAAGTCGGCCATCTTGTCGCCGCTGTCGACGGCGCCGACGGTGAGCGCGCTCTGCGCGGACCCCGGGGAGCCGACGGTGCTCGCGCCGGGGCCCTCGTTGCCCGCTGCGATGGCGAAGAGGACGCCGTCGGTCTCGCTGTAGTGGTCGACCGTCGCTTCCAGCGGGTCGGTGTCGGCGGTGTCCGGGCCGCCCAGGCTCATGTTGACGACATCGGCGCCCTGTTCGACGGCCCAGTCGATGCCGCTGATGATGTCGGACTCGTCACCGCTTCCGGTGTCGTCGAGGACCTTCGCCGCGATGATGCTCGCCCCTGGTGCGACACCCTTGTACTTGCCGCCCGACTTCGCGCCGGACCCGGCGATCGTGGAGGCCACGTGGGTGCCGTGCCCCTGGTGGTCCACGTTGTCCGGCGATGTGGAGAAGTTCTTCGCGGCGATGACCTTGCCGGCCAGGTCGGGGTGGTCGGCGTAGACACCGGTGTCGACGACGGCGACCTTGACGCCCTTGCCGTCGTATCCCGCCGCCCAGACCTTGGGCACGCCGATCTGGGGGACGCTGACGTCGAGCTGGGCCTTGACGGTGGCATCCAGCCAGATGTGGGCGACACCCGGCGCGGCGGTGACCGTGACATCGTTGTCCGAGCGCGTGAGTGTCTTCCACAGCGCGGGGAGATCGGCCGACGGCGCGCTCACCGCCTCGGCATTGAGAGACTTGAGCGAGTGGCGCACCTTGGTGGACCCGGTGTCGCGCAGCCGGGCGCGGGCGTCGGATGCGGCGCCGGTGTAGCCGACGATGACGCGCAGTCCGTTCTTGTACGCGGTACGGGATGCGGCCGAGTCGAGGAGGGACACGTCGAAGAGCCGGCGGTCGAGCTTGCCGTCGGATATCAGTCGCTGGGCGTCGAGCGGGACGACGAGAGAGTGCTTGCCGTCGCTCTCCACATGCACGGGCATGTTCTCGCGGCCCGGCGCGGGGTCGAATCCGCTGACGCGCCCGTCGGTCACCTCGGCCACGTCTCCGGTGATCAACTGAACCCGATGCGTGGCGGTTTGCTTCTTGGCGGAAGGGGCTTTCGCAGTCGCGTTTCCGGCGGTGGCCGGAACCATGGCTGCCGTGGTCACCGCGACGGCCGCGGTGGCGGCCAGTGCGATGAGGATCGGTCTTCTGTGAGGTGTCTGCACATCAATCCTTGTGGATGGTCGGCCTGTTGGGCCCGCGGGGCTCCAATGATTTGGCATACCGACTGGTCGGTGCGGGGCAGTATTCATGGGTGTCGCATCTCAGGGCAAGAGGCGGAGGGATATCCTCCGCGACACCCGTTTTACGCCGGCCCGAATCGACCCCTGGTCGGCCAATTGCCCGGCCCGGGCCCCTTTGCCGAAGCGGCAACAGAACTCGCCGCACCCACGCGGCTGCTCACATGATCGGGTGTCGGACCCGCCGCACGGCGGACGAAAGCCCCTGGAAGGAATCATGGTGAAGCAGCCCACGGACACCACGCGACGGATGCTCCCCTCACCCGCAGGCCGTATCCATGTGGTGGAGCAGGGCGCCGGACCGCTGGTGCTGCTCGTGCACGGCTTCCCGGAATCCTGGTACTCCTGGCGCCACCAGCTCCCGGCCCTGGCCGCAGCCGGATACCGCGCGGCCGCCATCGACGTCCGGGGCTACGGCCGCTCCTCCAAGCCCGGCGGCACGGAGGCGTACCGGATGCTGGAGCTGGTGGCGGACAACGCCGCGGTGGTGCACGCGCTGGGCGAGGAGTCCGCCGTGATCGTCGGCCACGACTGGGGGTCGGCCATCGCCGCCAACTCGGCCCTGCTCAGGCCGGATGTCTTCCGCGCGGTGGGGATGCTCAGCGTCCCTTACGCCCCGCGCGGCGGGCCGCGGCCCAGCACCGTCTTCGCACAGCTGGGCGGGGACGAGGAGTTCTACGTCTCCCGCTTCCAGGAGCCGGGCCGGGCCGAGTCCGAGATCGAGCCCGACGTACGCGGCTGGCTCGCCGGTTTCTACGCCGCCCTGTCCGCCGACACCATGCCCGCCCCCGACGCGCCGGACCCCCACTTCGCCGACCGGGGCGGCAGGCTCCGCGACCGCTTCCCCACCGGCCGGCTCCCCGGCTGGCTCGGCGAGCACGATCTGGACGTCTACGCCGGGGAGTTCGAGCGGGCCGGGATGAGCGGGGCGCTCAACCGCTACCGGAACATGGACCGGGACTGGGAGGACCTCGCGGACCTCGACGGCGCACCCCTCACCCAGCCGTCGCTGTTCGCGGGCGGCAGCCTGGACGCCTCCACCACCTGGATGGCCGATGCGATCCGGGCTTTCCCCACGACCCTGCCGGGCCTGGTTTCCTCCGAGATCATCGAGGGCTGCGGCCACTGGATCCAGCAGGAGCGCCCTGCGGAGATCAATCGGCTGCTGACCGACTGGCTGGCCGGCCTACCCGCCTGAAACCCCTTGGGGCGTCACCCGGTCGGCAGCGGGAAGAGCATGCAGGTACTGGTCGCGTGAGCAAGCACCCGGTCCGTGGCATCGACCAACTGCGCCTGCGCAAGGGCGGTTTGACGCCCACCGCTGATCACTGTGCCGATGGCGCGGACCCTGCCCGTGTCCACGGTGACCCTGCGCAGGAACTTCACGGTCAGATCGAGCGAGGTGTACGCCATGCCCGGCGGCAGGGTCGACTGAACGGCGCAGCCGGCGGCCGAGTCCAGCAGTGTGGCGTAGATGCCGCCGTGCACGCTGCCGATGGGGTTGTAGTGCTCCTCCCCCGGCACCAGCGAGAACACCACGCGCCCCTTCTCGACCTCGTCGAGCGCGAAGCCCACGGTCGCGCCCACGGGAGCTCCCGGCAGGCGGCCCGCCTGCAGTTCGCGCAGGAAGTCCAGACCGGAGGACTGCCCGACGGCCGCTGCCGTGAGCGCGGGGTCCTCCCACTCGTACGTGCGTGTTCGTGCCACGGCCCCGCTCCTCCCGATCTGACTTCGAATGGCGAAGCTAGCCCGGCGTCACCTGACTGTCAATTGCAGAGCCAGGGTTCTACGATGCCGGGATGGAGTGGCTTGAGATGAGTACGGAGAACTGCCCGGTCCAGCTCACGCTCGACCTGGTCGGGGAGAAGTGGACGCTGCTCATCCTGCGCGACGCGAGCAACGGAGTCCGCCGCTTCGACGAGTTCCGCCGCCACATCGGCCTGTCGGAGGCGGTCCTCAGCGACCGGCTCAGGAAGCTGACCGAGGCCGGAGTCCTGAGGGCCGTGCCGTATCAGGAGCCCGGCAGACGCTCCCGTAACGAGTACCGGCTCACCCGCAAAGGCTGGGATCTGTGGCCCGTACTGGTGGCGCTCAAGCAGTGGGGCGAGACGTACACCGGCGACGACGCGGAGGGGCCTGTGCTCGACCTTCGGCACGACCCCTGCGGAGCGCAGGTGCGGGTGTCGGTCGAGTGCGAGCAGGGGCACACCGGCCTGTCCCCCACCGAGGTCCGCGCCAGTCCCGGTCCGGCGGCCCGGCCCCGCTCCTGACGGCCAGGTCAGATCAGGTCACGATTCCGGGTGCGGAGTTGCGCGCTCCGCGTCATGGCGGGCCAGTACCGTCAAAAGCGTCGCCACGGTCACACCGGCCTCGGCAGGGTGCCTCAGCGGGGTGCCGGGCTGGATGCTGTAGCTGTTGGATCGCCCCTGGCGCGTGTGGGAGAGATAGCCGTCCTGCTCCAGGTCGGAAATGATCTTCTGGACCGCCCGCTCGGTGAGCATGCAGTGCGCCGCGATGTCGCGGATGCGACTGGACGGATCCTCGGCGATCACCGCGAGTACGCGGGCGTGGTTGGTCAAGAACGTCCAGCCGGTATGTGATTCAGGTACAGCTCCCATCGCACCAGGGTACGACGGACTGTTCACGCATATCAAAGGGTGAAATAAGTTTCGTGTATCTCTTGACGTGTCAGCCCTCAGGGCGGGAATCTGAAGGAACCTGACGACAGACGGGCCTGGGGAGCGGCTGTCATGCTGAAAAGTGCTTCGTCTGCATGCTCTGCGAGCGGCCGGTGCGTGACGGCGACGGCCGACCGTCGCGGCGACCGCATGCATGTCGTGGTGATCGGTGAACTCGACATCGAGACCGACCACTCCCTGCACAGGACGTTGAACACGGCACTGCGCCAGTCCCGCACCGGCATCGATCTCGACCTCGGCCAGGTGGGATTCTGCGACTGCTCGGGACTCAACACACTGCTGCGGATACGCCAACTCGCCCTGAAGCAGGGCAAGACCGTCACGGTGTCCACCACCAGCACTGCCATGACCCGACTGCTCGGCCTCACCCACACCCTTCCGCTGTTCACCTCCCCCGAGGACAGCATCGACCAGGAACTGCGGACCGAGGTCGTACAGCTCCGCCGGGCCATGCAGACCCGCCCCGTCATCGACATGGCCCGGGGCCTGCTCATCGCATCCTTCAACCTCACCCCCGAAGACGCCTGGAGCGTCCTGGTGGAGGTCTCCCAACGCACCAACACCAAACTCCACCACCTCGCCCAGAACCTCCTCGGCACGGTCAACGGCGAACAACTCCCCGACCCCGCACGGCAAGAGATCAACGAGGCCGTCGCACGGCTGACAGCCGCGCGATCTGCCGACATCTGAGCCCTGCGCCGCGGTCACGCCTTCGGACCGGCCGAGGCCCCGCTCTCGTACGCCGTCATGGTCAAGGTGGTGCGATTTCGAGCCGACCCGACTGCAGTAGATGGCGCGCAGGCACGTTCTCCCTCCGTATGGGACAGCGCCTGGATATCGCGGCCCCCCGGCTCCGCGATCCCGGCTAACCTGCGGGTGTGAGCACCGGACGAAAAGGCCCAGAGCCTGAGCGGTGGTTGACGGACACCCGGGCGTCCTACGATGCCGACGCCACCAGCTACGCGGACGAGGTGCGAAACCTCCTGGCCGAACTGCCGGCCGAGCAGGACGTCATGGCCCTGTTCGCCGAGCGGGTGCGGGCGCGCGGCGGCGGGCCGGTCGCGGACGTCGGGTGCGGGCCCGGGAGGATCACCGCCCACCTGAGGGACCTCGGCGTGAACGCCTTCGGCATCGATCTTTCGCCCCGGATGATCGAGGTGGCGCGGCGTGAGCATCCCGGTCTGCGGTTCGAAGTCGGGTCGATGACTCAACTCGACCTGCCGGACAGCACGTTGGCCGCACTGATCGCCTGGTACTCGATCATTCACGTCCCCGATGACGCGATCGGCGCGGTCCTGGCCGGCTTCCGTCGGGTGCTGCGGCCCGACGGTCTGCTGCTGGTGGGCTTTCACGTCGGCGACGCCTCACCGCCCAAGCCGCAGGAGGACGGCCAGAGCTGGCCTGAGTCCTACGTCCGTCGTCGCCGGCCGAGTCAAGTGGCTGCCTGGCTCGAAGAGGCCGGCTTCACCGTCGAGGTCCACCCCACGCTCACATCGGCCGCGCGCAAGCTCGGCGGAGTACTGCTCGCACGTCGCTGAATGACTGCGGACCCCTGAGCCGGTGTCTCACGTGATGTGCCGTGGCGGGTCGGCCTCCTCGACTTTCCGCCTCCGGCGCTCGCGGCGCTCCGTGGGAGGCGCGTTGATACACAGTTGCAGCACAGTCGCGCGGAGGCGGAAGTCCGGCCCTGACCTGCCGGAAGCGGGCCCCTTGGAGGGTGTGGACGTACCCGGTTCTCCCGGCGTGCATCTCCCCGGCTCAAGGAGGCCCCTGCTGTGTTCAACGCCGCGAATGATTCCGTTCCCGCCGCGAGACCCCAGCTGACACGGCGATTCATGCTCTGCGGCCTGGCCGCGGCTCTTCTGTCCACCGCCACCGGCTGTGGATCGGCGCTCGTACCCGATGGTGCCGCAGCGAAGGAACGCGAGCGCGTCATCGAGGCCATTACGGCCACGCTGGAGCTGCCCCTGCCACGCGAGGGCCAGACAGCCATCGCGGTGGACAGCCTCGGCGCGCTCGACATCCCGGGCACGCAGCGGCCGGTGCCGATCGCGAGCGTCACCAAGGTGATGACCGCCTACGTGATCCTCAAAGACCATCCGCTCAAGGACGGTGCGGACGGGCCCTTGATCACGGTCGACGGCCAGGCCGCGGCCGAGGCACTCTCACTCAGCGAGTCCACCGCGCCGGTCACCGAAGGCGAACAGCTCTCCCAGCGCAAGCTTCTCGAACTGATGCTGCTCCCCTCCGCGAACAACGTCGCACGCCTGCTGGCCCGTTGGGACGCCGGCAGCCAGGAGAAGTTCGTGGCCAGGATGAACGACGAGGCAGCCGGGCTGGGGATGAAGGACACCACGTACACCGGTGCCAGCGGTATCGAGTCCACCACCCGCTCCACCGCCACCGATCAGCTCAAGCTGGCACGCGAGGCGATGAAGGATCCGGCGCTGCGGACAACGGTGGCCCTGCGCAGCACCACGCTCCCCGGCCGTGCCACGCCGGTGATGAACACCAATACGCTGCTCGACCGCGCGGGAGTGATCGGCCTGAAGACCGGCTCGAGCACCCCGGCGGGCGGCAATCTGGTGTGGGCGGCCGAAATCGTGGACGGTGCGAAGAGCCGGCTTGTGTACGGCGTCGTTCTCGGCCAGCGCACGGGTTCGCCGCCCGCCGAGGGGAAAGCGGCAGCCGTGGAGAGCAGCGGCCGGATCCTCGACGCACTGCAGCGCAAGCTGCCCGCCGCACTCGCCGCGCAGGGCGGCGGCCGGATATGACGATGGACACGACTCCGGAGACTGCCGCGGATGCCGGGCCGCTCGTCCCGCCGGTTCTTGGCAGGTGGCGGCGAGGCCGGCTGATCGCCGCAGCGGCATTGATCTGCGCGCTGGTCATGGCCCTGAACTCCTGGATCCCGAACGTCTTCGGCAATGCGGGAAGCCTGTTCCAGACCTTGCTGCCCTGGACGGGGCTGAGTGCAGTGGCGCTGCTGGCGCTCGCAGGGATCAGGCGTTCGCCGCTCGCCGCCGTCGCCACCCTCGCCCCGGTTCTGGTCTGGTGCTCTCTCTTCGCGGGCACGCTCACCGACAAACGCTCGCCCGGCGGGGACCTGACCGTGGTCAGCCACAACGTCAGCGAAGGAAACTCCGATCCGGGACGGACCGCGCGGGCGCTGGCCGCATCGGGAGCCGACGTGCTGGCGCTGGAGGAACTGCCCAGCGAACACCGGGCGCCGTACGAACGCGAACTGGACCCCGTCTACCCGTACTCCGCGGAACTCGGCGGCATCGGCCTGTGGAGCAAACGGCCGCTGAAGGGCGTGGAGCCGGTGGACATCATGCCGTGGACACGCGCGGTGCGCGCCACGGTCGTCACCGCGAAGGGGCCCGTCGCGCTGTACGCGGCGCATCTGGCTTCGGTACGCGTCGTCCTGGACTCCGGTTTCACCACGGCGAATCGCAATGAGGCGGCAAGGAAACTGGCCGAGGCCGTGCGGGCGGAGCCGCTCCCGAGGGTCGTCGTGGCGGGCGATCTCAACGGGTCGGTCGACGACTCGGCGCTGGAGCCGCTGACCGGACAGCTGCGCTCGGCGCAGGCGGAGGCGGGAGCCGGATTCGGGTTCACCTGGCCGGCCGCGTTCCCCACCGTACGCATCGACAACATCCTGGTCAGGGGCGTGACACCGGTCTCCTCATGGACGCTGCCCGCCACCGGCAGCGATCATCTGCCGGTCGCCGCCTCGCTGCGTCTGTGAGACGGCCGGCACCGCTCGGCGTATCAGTACAATCCAACCCATATTCAAACTGCTGCCCGAACAGAGGTGAGGTCGTGTCGACAGCGAGCGCAGTCAAGGTGCTGGTCGTCGAGGACGACGCCGTGATCCGCCGCTCCGTCCAGCTCGCCCTGGAGCGGTACGGATACGAGGTGTCGGTCGCAGGCGACGGGCTCGACGGTCTCGACGCGTTCCGGGCCGGAAAGCACGAGCTACTGATCCTGGATGTGATGCTTCCGGGACTGGACGGGATCGGGCTGTGCCGGCGTATCCGCGAGGAGAGCCTCGTACCCGTGCTGTTGATGTCCGCTCGCGGTGACGCCCTCGCCATCGTGTCCGGGCTGGAGGCCGGTGCCGACGACTATGTGGTGAAGCCCGTCGACATCGGCGTCCTGGTCGCCCGCATCCGGTCGCTGCTGCGGCGCGCAGCAGTGCCCTCGGGTGTTGCCGCGGAGGCCGCGTCGAACCCCGGGGTGCCCGCTGCCGCCACGGAGGCGGAGCCGCCCGACCTCCTTGTCTTCGGTGACCTGACCGTCGACCTCCTGGGCCTGGACGTCCGCAGGGCGGGCGAGCTCGTCCCGCTCACACCCACTGAGCTGCGTCTGCTCCTCGTGTTCGCCGAACATCCCGGCATCGTCCTGAACCGCCAGTTTCTGCTGCGCGAGGTCTGGGACTACGGCTGGGAGGGCGACACCCGCGTCGTCGATCTGTGTGTCGTGAGGCTGCGCAAGAAGATCGGGGCCGACCGCATCGAGACGGTCCGGGGCTTCGGCTACAAACTCCTCAAGTTCTGAAACGGCAGTCATGGGTTTCCCCACACTCCGCTCTCTGCGATGGAAGATCGCCGCTCTGACCGCGGCTGCCTGCTGCGGTGTCGCCCTGGTCATCGGGGTGCTCGTCCACCAGTCGACGGCGAAGTACGGGGAGCGCGTCGGGCACGACCGCGTCACCACTCAACTGACCCAGGCCAAGGAGGAGTTGGCGACCACGGGCAAGCGGCCGGAGGGGGCCGAGCTGCTGTCGCCCGGAGAGGTGCCGAAGCCGCTGGCGCGCGCCCTGGCGGACAGGCAGCGGTCCGACGACTACGCCACCTGGTACGACGTCAAGGCGCCCAACTGGTACTGGCTGTGGGCCGCCGTACCCGTGGAGGACCGCGTACTCGCCGTCCGTACGGACATGAGCTCCGAAGTGCGCCGCCTCCAGCTCCTGGACCGGAGCATCGCGAAGTCCGTACTCGCCGCGCTCGTTGTCGTCGTCCCCCTGTCGGCGCTGGCCACCGAACCGATCAACCGCCGCCTGCGGCGCGGGGCACGCACCGCCCGCGACATCGCCGGCGGCGATCTCGCCGCCCGTATCGGCCGCCGTGGCCGGGCCCGCGACGAGATCAGTCAGATGTCCGCCGCCATGGACGCGATGGCCGCCTCCCTCCAGCAGCGGATCGAGGCGGAGAAACGCTTCACGGCCGACGTCGCTCATGAACTGCGCACCCCCTTGATGGGTCTGGTCACCGCTGCCGGGCTGCTCGACGAGGACGACGAAGCCGCGGGACTCGTACGGGAACGTGTGCGCACCCTGCGGAAGTTGACCGAGGATCTCCTGGAGGTCTCCCGGCTCGACGCCGGCGCCGAGAGCGCCCGCCTGGACGAGGTCCCCCTCGGCGAACTGGTCACCGACGTGGTCCGCCGGGGCGGCCACGCCACCCGCGTCGACGTCGAGAACGCGCAGACCGTACGGACCGATCCGCGCCGGGTGGAGCGCATCGTCACCAATCTCGTCGCCAACGCCCATCTCCACGGCGCACCTCCCGTGACAGTCACCGTCACCGGAACCAGGATCGCCGTACGCGACCACGGCCCGGGCCTGCCCGTCGACTTGCTCACCGACGGCCCCCGGCGCTTCGTCACGGGCGCGGCCGAACGCGGGACAGGACACGGCCTCGGGCTGACCATCGCCCTCGGCCAGGCAGCGGTACTGGGCGCCCGACTGACTTTCGCCAACGCGCCTGACGGCGGAGCCGTCGCCACCCTCGAACTGGACGAGGATCCGCCCGCGTCCCTGTCAGGCCCTTCCCGGTGACGTCTTGTGCCGGCCTGCCTGACGGTGACGGAGGGGCTGGGCCCATGCGGGTCCCGTAAGGCTGCCGAGTCCGCCGCCGTAACCCGTACCGCCACCACCCGTGACTCGCGAATGGCGTCAGCCGATACTGAGACCCGGGCCCCGCCGAGAGCCCCCACGAAGCACCAAGATCCAGAACTCTTCCTCTCCACTCCGAACAGGCAATACACAGGTCGAATACCCCGCTGTCAGTCCCCCTGGAGGCACACATGAGGATGCTCATCAACGTCCCGGAATCGGTCGTCGCCGACGCTCTGCGTGGCATGGCCGCCGCACATCCCGGGCTCAATGTGGACGTCGAGAACCGTGTGATCGTACGGAGGGAGTCGCCCGTCGCCGGAAAGGTCGGCCTGGTCTCCGGCGGTGGCAGTGGACATGAGCCGCTGCACGGGTCGTTCGTGGGGCGCGGCATGCTCGACGCCGCCTGCCCCGGCGAGGTGTTCACCTCGCCCGTGCCCGATCAGATGGTGCGGGCCGCCGCGGCCGTGGACAGCGGTGCGGGCGTGCTGTTCATCGTGAAGAACTACACGGGCGACGTCCTCAACTTCGACATGGCGGCCGAACTCGCCGAGGAGGAGGACATCCGGATCGCCAAGATGGTCGTCAACGACGACGTGGCGGTGACCGACAGCCTGTACACGGCGGGGCGGCGCGGGACCGGGGCGACGTTGTTCGTGGAGAAGATCGCGGGTGCGGCGGCCGAGGAGGGTGCGCCGCTGGAGCGCGTGGCGGAGATAGCCAAGCGGGTCAACGACCACTCCCGGTCCTTCGGGGTCGCGCTCAGCGCCTGCACGACGCCGGCCAAGGGCAGCCCGACCTTCGATCTGCCGTCCGGGCAGCTGGAGTTGGGCGTCGGCATCCACGGTGAGCCGGGGCGCGAGCGGCGGGCCATGATGACCTCGCGGGAGATCGCCGACTTCTCGGTGGACGCGATCCTCGACGACCGGCAGCCGACGGGCCCCGTGCTGGTCCTGGTCAATGGCATGGGGTCGACGCCACTGCTCGAGCTGTACGGGTTCAACGCGGAGGTGCAGCGCGTGCTCGCCCAGCGCGGGGTGGTCGTCGCTCGTACGCTGGTGGGGAACTACGTGACCTCGCTGGACATGGCGGGCTGTTCGGTGACGCTCTGTCAGATCGACGAGGAGCTGCTGCGGTTGTGGGACGCGCCGGTGCAGACGGCGGCCCTGCGCTGGGGCTGCTGATCCGTTTCCGTACACCGCCATCTCATCGAGGAGACTCTGTGCCCGACACCCTTGACGCCGCACTCTTCCGCCGCTGGATGTACGCGATGGCCGCCGCCGTCGACCGTGAGGCGGGTCGGCTGACGGACCTGGACTCGGCCATCGGCGACGCCGATCACGGCAGCAATCTGCAGCGTGGATTCGCCGCCGTGAGTGCTGTGCTGGAGAAGGAGACGCCGGACACGCCCGGCGGCGTACTCACCCTGGCCGGACGGCAGTTGATTTCCACCGTGGGCGGGGCCTCGGGGCCGCTGTACGGAACGCTCCTGCGGCGCACCGGCAAGGAACTGGGCGACGCGGGGGCGGTGAGCCGGCAGGAGCTGGCCTCGGCGCTCGGCACCGGGGTCGGCGCGGTGGCCCAGCTCGGCGGCGCGCAGGCCGGGGACAAGACCATGCTGGATGCGCTGCTGCCCGCGGTCGACGCGCTCGGCTCGTCCTTCCACGCGGCGCGGGAGGCGGCCGGAGCCGGAGCGCTGGCGACCGTGCCCCTGCAGGCCCGTAAGGGCAGGGCCAGTTACCTCGGCGAGCGCAGTATCGGGCACCAGGATCCCGGGGCGACCTCGGCCGCCCTGCTCATCGGCGCACTGGCGGAGGTGGCCGCGTGAGCACGGAGCACGCTGTCGGGATCGTGCTCGTCTCGCACAGTGCGTCGGTCGCCGCCGCCGTCGCCGAGCTCGCTGTCGGGCTGGCGGGTGGGGGCGGCACCGCACCGGTCGCCGCCGCGGGCGGCACGCCCGACGGTGGTCTCGGTACGAGTGCGGAACTGATCTGCGCGGCGGCGCGGGAGGTCGACCGGGGTGCGGGCATCGCCGTACTGGTCGACCTGGGCAGTGCCGTACTGACCGTGAAGGCGCTGCTGGCCGAGGGGGACGAACTGCCCGTCGGCACCCGGCTGGTGGATGCGCCCTTCGTGGAGGGCGCGGTGGCCGCGCTGGTGACCGCATCCGCCGGAGCGGATCTCGATGCGGTCGAGGCGGCGGCCGCGGAGGCGTACGACTACCGGAAGGCATAGGCCATTTCCTTGACTCGGCACATCCCACCGTCCTAGCGTCGCCATGCAAGGACATGATTGATATTCACATATCGGGACAGTGGGGTGAGTCGTGAGCCAGCGACGCGTAGTGGTGTCCGGCGGCGGTACGGGGATCGGCCTTGCGGCGGCCGAGGCCTTCGCCGCCGACGGCGACCAGGTCGTCATCATCGGCCGGCGTGAAGAAGTCCTACGGAAGGCCGCGGACGGTATCAACGCCGTGCACGGCGAGGGAACGGCCACCTGGACGACCGCCGACCTGAGCGAACCCGAACAGGTCCGCGCCGCAGTCGGGTTCATCACGGCGGACGGCGGTCCGGTGGATGTCCTGGTGACCAACGCGGGCGGCAACGTGGCGTCGGGCGGCGACGGCACCCTGGAGTCCATCGCCCAGGGCTACCGGGCCAACTTCGCCGCCAATGTGCTCACCGCCGTACTGCTGACCGAGGGGCTGCTCCCCCACATCAGCCGTCCGGGAGGCCGCATCATCCATCTGTCGTCGATCGCGGCGCTGCGCGGGCCCGGTTCGTACGGAGGATCGAAGGCCGTGGTCAATACGTACACCTTCGAACTCGCCCAGCGCCTCGGCAAGGACGGCATCACCGTCAACGCGATCGCCCCGGGGTTCGTCGCGGACACCGAGTTCTTCGGGGACCGGGCGACGCCCGAGTTCATCGCGAGCCGGGTGGCCCAGTCACTGACGGGCAAGCCGGGACTGCCGAGCGAGATCGCAGCGGCGATCCTCCATGTGGCCTCGCCCGAGGCCGCGTACACGACCGCTCAGATCGTGCACGTCAACGGCGGTGCCGCGCTGGGACGTTGACGTCTCGGCACGGCAGCGGACGCCAAGGCGGCCGGCACCCCTTCGAGGGTGCCGGCCGCCTCAGTGTTGCGGTGGTTCCGTACGTCAGTGCTGTGCGGAGCGACGCTTGCGCGTGGCCCACACGATGCCGCCACCGGCCAGGATGACCACAGCAGCCGTGCCCGCGATGAGCGGCGTGGAGCTGGAGGATCCCGTCTCGGCCAGGTTGTCCGAGGACTTGCTCGGCGCGGGGGCCGCGGAGGAAGGTGCCACGGTCGCCGACTGGCTCGGGGCCGGGGCCTCGGAGCTGGGGGTGGCGGACGGGGTCGGGGTCGGGGACTCCGACGCCGGCGGAGTCGACGGCGGGGTGGTCTTGCAGGGCTCGACCGTCACGGTCTTGTCGAGCGAGTACTGCTCGCCGTCCTGCGCCACGATGACGAAGTGAACGGAGACTGCCTTGTCGTGCGCCGGCAGCGGCTTCGTCGCACTGAAGTCGTTCTTGAAGTGCTCGTCGATGATCTTGTTGGTGCCGTCCACGGTGACAGTCACCGTGTTGTCGGTGTTGTTGCCGTAGTTGGTCAGCTCAACGGATACCGAATCGCAGGTGGTGCTCACCTTGGGAGTGTGCGCCTGCGCCGGAACGGCGCTGAGTCCGACACTGACAACGCCTGCAGTCGCGGCCGCTATGAGCGCCCCCCGGCGTCGCCACGATCCTCTGGTCACGGTCACTAAATTCCTCCGGAATTGCTGCGCCGCCCGACTGGCGGCACGCGCGCAGATTATCGCCTGGCTGCACAGGCCTTTACACAGGCCCCACATAGCGCAGGTGCGCCCAATACACCCACAGACACGAGCAGTTGGCAACCGTCCCGGCGACGTCGTGATCGAACCTTTCTGTAATCGCCCACATGCCGCCCAAATGCCCCAGGCGACCCAAGTTGCCTTATCTCCGCTTGAATTGCCGCGACGACCGCCTGCACCCGCCATGCATCGTGAAAAGCCCGGTAGCCGGTGCGCGCCGCGCCGTGACCTGCGAAGTAGCCGCCTCCGGCGCGGGAGCCGGGTGACGATGTGCTCCACACCCGCCCTGCACCGCCCCACCGCTCCAGGGAGACACCCGCATGACCGGCACCCAGGCCGAGACGACAGCCGCGCCCAAGCCATCGGTACGCTCCTGGCGCGCCTGGCTGTTGGAGGGCCTGAGCGAGCAGTCGGCCCGCCACCCCGGTCCGCACGGCACTCCCCCGTCGGAGCACAAGGGCCACACCTGGTGGCGGGTCATGTGCCTGACCGGGGTGGACTACTTCTCCACCCTCGGCTATCAGCCGGGTATCGCCGCCCTGGCCGCAGGCCTGCTCTCCCCGTTGGCCACGATCGTCCTGCTGGCCCTCACTCTCGGCGGTGCGCTGCCCGTGTACCGGCGCGTCGCGAAGGAGAGCCCGCACGGCGAAGGCTCGATCGCCATGCTGGAGCGGCTGTTGCCCTGGTGGGCGGGGAAGCTTTTCGTGCTTGTTCTGCTGGGGTTCGCCGCAACCGACTTCATGATCACCATCACGCTGTCGGCGGCGGACGCCTCCGCGCACGTGGTGGAGAATCCGTTCGCTCCCGGCTGGCTGCACGGAGAGAACCTCTGGATCACCCTGGCGCTGATCGCCGCCCTCGGCGCGGTGTTCCTCAAGGGCTTCAAGGAGGCCATCGGCATCGCCGTGGTTCTCGTCGGCGTATATCTGGCACTCAATCTCGTCGTGCTCGCCGACGCCGTGTGGCACGTGGCGACCGAGCCTGTGGTGATCGGCAACTGGTGGGATGCCATGACAGCGGAGCACTCCTCACCGCTGGCCATGATCGGCGTCGCTCTTCTGGTCTTCCCGAAGCTCGCGCTCGGCATGTCCGGGTTCGAGACGGGCGTCGCCGTGATGCCGCAGGTGCGCGGCGACGCGTCGGACACGTACGCGAATCCGGCCGGGCGCATCCGCGACACCCGCAAGCTGCTGACCACCGCCGCCGTGATCATGAGCTGTTTTCTGCTGGTCTCCAGCTTCGCGACGACGATCCTGATTCCCGAGGACGCGTTCAAGGCGGGCGGCCCGGCCAACGGACGCGCGCTCGCCTATCTGGCACATCAGAATCTGGGCGAGGCTTTCGGCACGGTGTACGACGTCTCCACCATCGCCATCCTGTGGTTCGCCGGGGCCTCCGCGACCGCCGGTCTGCTCAATCTCGTACCGCGGTATCTGCCGCGCTACGGCATGGCGCCCGAATGGACACGCGCGGTACGTCCGCTCGTGCTGATCTTCGTGGCGATCGCCTTCTTCATCACCGCATGGTTCAACGCGAATGTGGACGCGCAGAGCGGTGCGTACGCGACCGGCGTGCTGGTGCTGATGCTCTCGGCCGCGTTCGCCTCGACCGTCGCGGTGCACCGGAAGGGGCGGCGGCGGGCGACCCTCGGTTTCGGGGCCATCACCGCGGTCTTCGCGTACACCCTGGTCACCAATGTGATCGAGCGGCCCGACGGCATCAAGATCGCCCTGCTGTTCATCATCGGCATCCTGGCGACGTCCTTCGCCTCGCGGGTCCACCGCGCCTTCGAACTGCGGGCCTCCGAGGTCGCTTTCGACAAGAAGGCGCTCCAGGTCATCGACGAGTGCGCGCAGGGCGGGCCGATCCGGGTCATCGCCAATGAGCCGCAGGAGCGGGACATGGCGGAGTACCGCAGCAAGGAGTACAGCCAGCGCGAGGCGACCCACATCCCCGGCGGCGGCCCTGTGCTGTTCCTGGAGGTGACCGTCCCGAACTCCTCCGACTTCACCGGCGAGGTCGCCGTCCGCGGTGTCCAGCGCCACGCCGTCCGCATCCTGCGCGCCGAGGGTCCGGGGGTGCCCAACACGATCGCCGCCGTACTGCTGGAGCTGCGCGACCGTACGGGAAAGGTCCCGCACGCCTACTTCAACTGGACGGAGGGCCACCCGCTCAGCCATCTGCTGCGCTTCCTGGTCTTCGGCGACGGCGAGGTCGCCCCGGTCACCCGCGAGGTGCTGCGGCGCGCGGAACCGGATCCGGCGCGGCGCCCGCGCATCCACGTCGGCTGATCCGCCGCTTCCGCATCTGCTGGGACAGTTCGCGCATCATTGCGTGAACTGCCAAGCAAATTCGACCTTTTCCTTGCTTCTGAGGTTCGTGTCACCGCACGCCGGGCAGGACGTTCAGGCATCCGTCACAGCGAATCGCTCACAGGGGGCAGCCGATGAGCCGGCTCGGTACACGCACGAGGCCGTTCGTCCTGCAGGGGGAGCTTCTCCGTCCGGTGACGCTGACCGTCGCGGAACTGCGGGAGGGGTGGGAGCAGCACCGGGCCGATGTGGTCTTCGACTGCGCCACCGCGGGCCCTCAGCGGCACACCTTCGAGGGGCCGCTCCTGAGGGAGGTCGTCACGGCCGCGGGCCCGGCCTTCGACGCGCGGCGACGCAAGGACCGCTCCCGGTTCGTCCTGGCGGTCACCGGTGGGGACGGTCACCACACGGTGCTGTCCTGGGCGGAGATCGACGCCGACTTCGGCGACGCACCGGTCCTGCTGGCCACACGCGTGGACGGGCGGGCGCTCGATGCGCAGGGCAGCCAGCTGGTGGTTCCCTCGGATCGCTGCGGCGCCCGGTACGTCAGTGCGATCACCCGCGTCTGGGTCGGCGCCTGCACCGTCCCGGAGTGATCCAGACCTTGGACCTTCCTCCAGGAGGGTTGGCAGATGCCCCACAAAACATGGACAGGGATTGCAGATGCCAGCCCATAAGGCCTAACTTTCCGCTTATGCAGTCCTACACGATCGGCCAGGCAGCGCGTCTGCTCGGCGTCAGCCCCGACACCGCTCGTCGCTGGGCGGATGCCGGGAAGGTCGCGACCCACCGCGACGAGAGCGGCCGCCGGCTGATCGACGGCCGTGATCTGGCCGCCTTCTCCATCGAGGTCGCCCAGAGCGGCACCGACGAGGAGGACACCTCGTACACCTCGGCCCGCAACGCCTTCCCGGGCATCGTCACCGCGGTCAAGCTCGGCGACGTCGCGGCACAGGTGGAGATCCAGGCGGGTCCGCACCGGCTCGTCTCGCTGCTCACCCGCGAGGCGGTCGAGGAGCTGGGTCTGGAGGTCGGCATGCAGGCCACCGCCCGTGTGAAGTCCACCAGCGTGCACATCGACCGCGTCTGACGTCACCGCTCCGTCCCCCTGCGGGAGCCGTCCGTCCCACGGCTCCCGCCGCTTCGTTCCACCTAGGAGTCCCACCCTCATGTCTCTCGTCATCACCTGGCGCCGATCCGCCGCAGCCGTCCTCTCCGCGGCACTGCTTCTCTCGCTCGCCGCCTGCGGCAGCGACAGCAAGAAGGACAGCGGGGCGACGGCTTCGAACGGGGCGTCCTCCGGGGCGTCCTCGTCGAAGGCCAGTCTCAAGATCCTCGCCGCCTCCTCACTGACCGACGTCTTCAAGACGGCGGGAGCGGCGTACGAGAAGGAGAACCCGGGCGTCAAGCTGGCGTTCTCCTTCGCCGGATCCCAGGAGCTGGCCGCGCAGGTCAAGCAGGGCTCTCCTGCCGACGCGCTGGTCACCGCCGACACCAAGACCATGGACGGGCTGACGTCCGACACCGGCTCCCCGACGGTCATCGCCAAGAACCGCCTGGTCATCGCGGTCGGCAAGGGCAACCCGCACAAGGTCGCCGCGCTCAAGGACCTCGCGGACACCAAGCTGAAGGTGGTGCTCGCCGCGCCCGAGGTGCCGGTCGGCAAGTACAGCAAGAAGGTCCTGGACGCGCAGAAGATCACGGTCAAGCCGGTCTCGCAGGAGCCCAACGTGCGCGCCGTGCTGAGCAAGGTCGAGCTGGGCGAGGCCGACGCGGGCATCGTCTACAAGACGGACGCGTCCACCGCGACGAGCAAGGTCGATGCCATCACCATCCCCGATGCGCAGAACGCCGTGGCCTCCTACCCGGCCGCGACGCTGAAGGCGTCGAAGAACGCCGATGCCGCTGCCGCCTTCGTGAAGTGGCTCTCCACCCCCGAGGCGCAGAAGATCCTCCAGGACGCGGGCTTCCAGCAGCCGTAACCTCGACGGGCCGCCCGGACCTCACGGGTCCGGGCGGCCCCTCCCGCATCCGCCCCAGTTCAGGGACCGCCGATGAAGCGCCTTCGCCCCCGCAGCCGTACGACCCGAGCCCCCGTCGCCCTGGTCGTCCCCGCGCTGCTCGCGATCGCGTTCCTGCTGATGCCGCTCATCGGGATCCTCGCCCGCACCACCTGGGGCGACCTGGGCACCCATCTGACGAGCCCCGGCGTCACCCAGGCGTTCAAGCTGTCGCTGGTCGTCTCCTTCTGGGCCCTGGGGCTTTCCCTGCTCTTCGGGGTGCCGCTGGCCTGGCTGCTCGCGCGGGTCGACTTCCCCGGCAAGACGCTCGTACGCTCCCTGGTCCTGCTCCCGATGGTGCTGCCGCCGACCGTCGGGGGCGTCGCGCTGCTCCTCGGCTTCGGACGGCGCGGACTGCTCGGCCCCTGGCTGGAGAGCACTTTCGGCATCACGCTGCCGTTCAGTACCGCGGGCGCGGTCGTCGCCGCGACCTTCGTCGCGATGCCGTTCCTGGTCATCAGCCTGGAGGGTGCGCTGGCCGGACTGCGGCCGAGTTACGAGGAGACCGCCTCCTCCCTCGGCGCTTCGCCGGTACGGGTCTTCCTCACCGTGACGCTGCCGATGGTCGCTCCGGGGCTCGCGGCGGGGGCCGCTCTGACCTGGGCGCGTGCGCTGGGCGAGTTCGGTGCCACCATCACCTTCGCCGGCAACTTCCCCGGCACCACCCAGACGCTCCCGCTCCAGGTCTATCTCCTCCTCCAGGACTCCCCCGAGGCCGCGACGTCCGTCTCGCTGCTGCTGCTCGCCATCGCGATGGCCGTGCTGATCGCGCTGCGCGGCCGCTGGATCGGCGGGAGCGCGGACCGCAGGACCGACAAGCGCCGGGCGGACGAAGTACCGGTGTCCGCCGACGACTTCGCCCCGTTCGAAGCCATCGCTCCGGCTCCCGCGAAGGAGCTCTGGCCGCTGCACGCGGAGGTCACCGGCTTCAACCAGCTGACCCTGGACGCCGATCCGGGCACCACCATCGCGGTCGTCGGCGAGAACGGCGCGGGCAAGACCACCCTGCTGCGCGCTCTCCTCGGACTCACCCCGCGCGCCCACGCCGACCTGCGCCTGGGCTCCGCCGATGTGACGGGCCTGCCGCCGCACCGGCGCGGCGTCGCCTGGGTCCCGCAGGAGGGCGCGCTCTTCCCGCATCTGACCGCCCTCGGCAATACGGCGTACGGGCTGCGCGCCCAGGGCGCCGGGCGCGCGGAGGCCCGCCGCGAGGCACGCCAGTGGCTGGAGCGGCTCGGGGTGGGGCATCTCGGCCACCGCAAGCCGGGCCAGCTCTCCGGGGGGCAGGCCCAACGGGTGGCCCTGGCACGGGCGTTGGCGGCCCGCCCCCGGCTGCTGCTCCTCGACGAGCCTCTCGCCGCCCTCGACCAGACCACGCGGGCTCACGTACGCCACACCCTGCGCACCCACCTCGCCGGCTTCGGCGGCGTCTGTCTGATCGTCACGCACGACCCGGTGGAGGCGGTGTCGCTGGCCGACCGGGTTCTCGTACTCGACGAGGGGCGCACCCTGCAGTACGCGCCGCCCGCCGACGTCTCCCGGCATCCGCGCTCGCCGTGGGTGGCGCGGATGCTCGGCCGCAACGCCTGGCCGGGGACCGCCGACGGGGACGGATCCCTCGCACTCGCGGGGGGCGGGCGCCTCGTCGTCGCCGACCCTCTCGCCGAGGGGGCCGCCGCGCTGGCGGTCATCGCCCCCGAGGCGGTCTCGGTGCACCGCGACAAGCCGGGCGGGAGTCCGCGCAATGTGTGGCCGGGCACCGTCCGTGAGATCACCGCCGTCGGCAGCCGTCTGCGTATCGTGATCACCTCCGAGGGGGCGCCCGATCTGGTCGCCGAGATCACTCCGGGCGCTGCCGCCGAGCTCGGGCTGGCGGACGGATCGGCCGTCTGGACCAGCATCAAGGCCACCGAGGTCACTCTCGTCGCGCTGTAGGGAACCGCCACCGGTCCGAACTGCGTTCTCCAGGCATGAGCGAGTTGGTCCCCGGCGGCAATCTGGCCCTCCCCGGCGGTGTGCTGACGTTCCATGTGCCGGGGCCGTTCGATCTTTCGGTGCTGATCACCGACGACAGCGGAAAGGTCTCCGGCGACGGGGACTTCGTCTTCTACAACCAGCCGACGGCACCCGGCGCCCGGCTGGGCGAGGGCACCGTGAGCGTGGACCCGCCCCGGCTGCGGTCCGGGGCGAGCAGGGTCACCGTCGTCATCAGCCCGGCGGACCCCGGCACACCGCTGGGCCGGCTGCCCGCCCCGGCCCTGCGCCTGGCCGGCTCCGGCGGTCAGACCCTCGCCACGTTCGTCCCGCCGCGCCCGACCCACGAGACCGTGCTGCTGCTCGCCGAGGTCTACCGCCGCGGCACCGGCTGGAAGCTCCGTGCGCTCGGACAGGGGTACGCGGACGGACTTGCCGGGATCGCCCGCGACTTCGGCGTCGACATCGCGGAGGACGGTCCCGGCGACACCCTCGCTCCTGCGCCCGACAGCCGTGACGCCCCGGACGGTCTGCTGCGGCTCGTCAACGCGGACCGCTCCGGTGCGGGCGTCCCGGCCGTGCGCCTGGACCCACGGCTGACGTCGGCGGCCCGGGCGCACGCGACCGGCATGGCAAGGCAGGACCGCCTCAGCGTGGAGGGGCCGGACGGCATCTCCGTCTATCAGCGGGTCTCCGCCTCCGGGTACGCGTACCTCACCATCGCCGAGCACCTCGTCTCCGGGCCCCGTACGCCGGCCGAGTTCGTCGACTACTGCCGGGGCGACGGCCAGAGCCGGCGTGCCCTGCGGAACCCGGCCCTCACCGATGCCGGGTTCGCGCACGTCGGGGAGTACTGGACGGCCTTGTGGGCCAGGCCCTTCACGGCGGAGGGGCTGGCCCGTACGGCATCGGAGGTGGTGGCCCTCACCAACTCCGAGCGCTCACGGGACGGACTGCGGCCGCTGGCCACCGACCCCAGGCTGGCCGCGGCCGCACAGGCGTACAGCACCGACATGGCGGCCCGCGGCTTCTATTCGCACACCTCCCCCGAGGGGCTCCAGCCGTGGGACAGGGCCGCGGCCGCGGGCGCCGACCACCGGGGCATCGGCGAGAACATCGCCTGCGGCCAGCGCACCGGACCCGAGGTGGTGCTGGGCTGGATGAACAGCCCGGGCCACCGCGCCAACATCCTCAAACCTGACTTCACGCACATCGGGATCGGCTTCGCGGGAGGCGGTCTCGCGGGGACGTACTGGACCCAGCTCTTCGGACAGTCGGGGTAGTGCGCGGACGGCGGGCAACTGCCGCGCATTCGCAGGGGATTCGGGGTTACCCGTATCCCCGACGGAACTACGACTCTGCAAGCCGAGGGAGCCCCAGATGCCGATCACGTTCCGCAAGAGCTTCCGGATCCTGCCCGGAGTGCGGCTGAACATCAACCGCCACTCCTGGTCCATCACCACCGGCGGGCGCAACGGGCCGCACCACACGTCGAGCAGTACGGGGCGGCGCACCACGTCCATGGACCTCCCCGGTCCGTTCGGCTGGCGTCGCACCACGCGCCGTCGCCGCGGCTGAGGCCTAGGCCTGGGCCTGGGCCTGGGCCGGCGGTCGTACGGAGCGGGCGGCGGCCAGCGCGACGGCCGCGAGCAGGGCGACCGCGGGCGCTAGCGCCCAGGCCGTCCCATGGCGGAGCTGGAGCAGGCCGCCCGCGAGCGCACCGCAGAACATGGCGGCGAGCGAGACCAGCCGGCGCACGGTGGCCGGCCCCGGCCGGTCCGCGGCCAGTCCGGTCAGGGTGCGGGTGAGCACGGTGGTGGTGAAGTCGGGGACGCCCAGGCCCAGTACCACCGCGTTCTGCAGGCCCATGCCCAGCGCGAGAAGCGCGATCAGTACGTACGGGGAGAAGCCGGTGAGGTACGCCACGAGCGCCATCGCCACCAGCACCGCATGCGCCCCGACCAATGCCGCGAACAGTCGCACACGGTCGGGGATCCGCGGGGCGATCCGGCCGCCGGCCAGTGCGCCCACCATGAAGGCCCCGGCCGCCAACAGCGAGGCGGTGGCGGAGAGTTGGATGTCACCGGCGAGTGCGAATCCGAGAAAGACCACGTTGCCCGTCATGTTGGCGACGAAGACCCGGCCGAGTCCCAGATAGCTGACCGCGTCCACCAGACCGGTGACGACGGTCAGCACCACCAGCAACGGCGGCAGTACGCCGTGGTGTCGGGGATCTTCGGGGAAGAGCCGGGCGGCGGCCCGGTCGAGGAGAGAGTCCATACGCTTCCTTCGGCAGAACGACGGGCGCTCCCGAGCGGCGGCCGCCCGGTATCAGGCGCCGGAAGGTGTCCGCCGGGCCTCCGTCACGAAGGCGCGGATCAACTCCGGTGATTTCACTCCGCGTTCGCTCTCCACTCCGCTGGACACGTCCACACCCCACGCTCCGGTGGCCTCGGCGGCCCGGCGGACGTTGCCCGGATGCAGTCCGCCGGCCAGTAGCCAGCGGCCCGTGGGGGCCACGAACGCGGGTGAGGACCAGTTCCAGGGTTTGCCGGAACCGGGGTCAGGGGCATCGAGAAGCAGCAGGTCTTCACCCAACTCCCCGTTGTTGACCGGGACATCGGTGGCGGCTGTCGCCCGGATCAGGGTGCGCCCCTCGGCCCGCAGGGACTCGTAGTACTCCACGCCCTCGTCCCCGTGCAGCTGTACGGCGCGGATCCCGCTCTCCTCGGTCAGCCGCCGCACCTCGTCCAGGGACTGCCCGCGGAAGACCCCGACCGTCAGGACGCGGTCCGGCACCAGCCGCGCCAGCCGCCAGGCCGTGGCACCGTCGACCGTCCGCGCGCCGGACGCGAAGACGAAGCCGACGGCGTCGGCTCCGGCGTCCACGGCGGTGTCCACGTCCTGTTCGGTCCGCAGACCACAAATTTTGACGAAGAGATCACTCATGCCCGGATTCAAGCAAATACCGGGCCCGGCCGGAAACTTTGATCTTCTTCACGCCGGTCCGGTGGACGCGAATCGCCCTTCCGTCCGTGTACATGCCACGCTGATACGTTTTTTCACATCCGAGCCGGATCCGATGATTTCACATCGGCCGATGATCGTGTGCCATTGCCTTCAAGTTCCCTGCACGAACACGGCAGTTGAGGCACGGTGTTCTATCGGTTGTCAGCACCGACGAATACGGAGGGCTCCGGAGCAGGGGCCGTAGGGCACCCCGCCCCGGAATGATCATGTCGCGAACACACCAGCAGCCCGCCCCGGAAAGTGATCGGGCACACCGGGACCAGAGGGCCCTGTCCTGGGTGGCCCTGCTCCTCAGTGCGCCCGAGGCCGCTGTGTTCGTGGACGAGGGCAACCGCATCGTCTCCCTGAGTCCGGCCGCCGCCACACTGCTGCCGGGCCTCGCAGCGGGCGATCCGCTGGAACCGGACGCACTGCCCGGCTGGCTCGTCTGCCGCGATGTGTATCTCCGGGGCTCCGGCGGGCCCGGGTCGCCGGCCGTCGACGCCGTGGATTCCGCGAGCCGGTCAACGGCGCCCCCTCAGGAGATTCACCCGGACGACGTACATCGTGAGAGCGGGACCGGGAGCGGAAGGCCGACCGGGACCTCGGCGGCACGCACCCCGCCGGCGCCCCTCGCTTCCGCGGCCCCCTGCTGTGCCTCTCCGCCACCGAGTCTCTGGGACACGGGCGCGTCATGGGAGCAGTGCACGCGGGCAGTCGCGCACCGGCTGGTGGACCGGTGGGCGGACGGTGCGGCAGTGCTCACCCACTTCCGCCGGGGTTCGGCCGAGGTGACCCGGGCCACCCGGCGCGACGGAGCCCTGCGCTGCCGTACCGAGCGGCACGAGCGCGTACGGATCGAGGAGCACCTGGTGCCCGGCCTCGCCGACGCGCTGGGCGGCGGCCCCGCGCCCGAACCGTACTGGCAGCCCGCGCCCCCGCAGCTCCCGATATGGCTGACCGGGCCCGATCCCGCGGAGTTCGACTCACTGCTCATCGTGCCGCTCCCAGGTGACGACACACCCTCGGGAGCCCTGGTGCTGCTCCGCCGTGGGCAGCGGCCGCAGGAGCCCGTCGCCGAGGGCGGCACGCTCAGCACCTTCGCACGGCAGGCCGCGGTCGCCCTGCACGCCGCAGGACTGCAGCACATCGTGGACGAAGTGGCCGCAGGTCTCGGGGACCAGCTGCGGCCGCCCCCTGCTCTCCGCTTCCAGGGCGCCGATGTCGCCGGAGCCTGGCGGCCCTCCCCCACCGGCCTGGGCGCCGGGGGCGACTTCTACGACTTCCTTCCCCGCCACGACCCCGACACCGTGGTGCTGGGCGACATCTGCGGCAACAGCACGCGCTCCGCTCTGCGGGCGAGCGCCATGCGCGAACAACTCGCCGCCCTCGCCGGCTACGACGTCACCCACCGCGAACTCCTCAGCCGCCTCAACGCCCTCCAGCACCACGACGACGAATACGCCTTCTCCTCACTCGTCCTCGCCTCCATCGCACCCGGCACCCGGGGCGGGCTCGTCCTGCGCATCTCCACGGCAGGCCACCCGCCGGCCCTGCTCCTGCGGCGCGGACGGAAGATCGAGCCCGTCGCCTCCGGCGGCACGCTGATAGGGGTCATGCCCTGGGCGAGCGGACGGAGCCGGGTCGTACGGCTGCGGCCCGGCGAGACCTGTCTTCTGTACAGCGACGGCCTCACCGAGGCGCGCGGGGGCCCGCACGGGGAACTGCTGGGCGACGACCGTTTCGCGGACGCGCTCGCCGGCTGTTACGGACTGCCGCCCGAAGCCCTGGTCGAGCACATGCTGATGACCACCGCCCAGTGGCTCGACGGACGCGACCACGACGACATCACCCTGGTCGCCATCCAGGCTCCCCCGCTTCCCGGCGGCCGGAGAGGAGAGACTCCATGATGAACAGCCCCGACGGGCGCACCGTCACCGCGCAGTTGTCCGTCCAGTTCCACAACAGCCTGCTCCAGCAGAACGAGAGCATGGCCACGGCCCTGGTCCGCCGGGCCCTGGACAAGGGGGTCACCCCGCAGGACTTCCTGCTCGAAGTGGTGGCTCCCGCCCAGCAGCGGATCGGTGAGGCCTGGGCGTCCGGCGCGATCGGCGTCGCGCAGGAGCATGCCGCGACGGCCCTCAGCGACCGGGCCGTGACCCTCGCGCTCGCCGCCCCCCAGTACGGTCCTGACGTCCGGCCCGACCGCACCCGGATCACCGTCGCCTGCGTGGAGGGCGAATGGCACGCCCTGCCCGCCCGTCTGGTCGCCGACATCCTGCGCCTGCACGGCCGGCAGGTCACCTTCCTCGGTGCCCATGTCCCCACCCACCATCTGCGCGCCCATCTGCGCACCGACCGGCCGCAGATCATGGCGCTCAGCTGCTCCATGGCCTCGCGGCTGCCCTTCGCCCACGCGGCGGTCGGGGCCTGCCGGAACGCGGGCATACCCGTACTGGCCGGGGGTGCGGCGTTCGGGCCCTCCGGGGCGCGGGCGCGTGAGGTGGGTGCGGATCAGTGGTGCGGGGACGCGCTGGAGGCAGCGTCCTTCCTCGCTCAAGGCACCCTGGGCGGCGACAGCTCACCCGCGTACGTACCGGATCCGGAGAACCAGGAGGAGTTCTGGCTCCTGACCTCCACCCGTGCCCGCCTCGTGCACGATCTGGCCACCGGTCTCGGGCACCCGGATCCGGCCCACCCGCTGCATCGCGCGCAGCTCACGGACCACTTGGCGCTGCTCGCGGAGTCACTCGCCTCGTCCGTGTACATGGCGGACCCGTTCATCTTCGCCGAGTCGGTCTCCTGGCTGACGCAGATCGGCCGGCCCCGCCAACTCACCCCCGCGTTCCTGGAATCCGCCCTGGAACGCATGGCCGCGCGGCTCAGGGACTTCCCGCTGGCCGCGGCCGTTCTGCACGCGAGCGTCGGTTAGGTTCACCGACCGGCGCATAGCCAGGACTGAACGCTTCTGACCGTTTTCCGGGATGCGGTACGACCGTGCACCCTCACACGACAGGATTAGGGCCGTGGTAGGCAACCTCCCCATCATGACGACCAGTTTCATCGGTCGCGGAAGCGAACTGGTCGCTACCCGGCGGGCGCTGGCGGATCACCGGCTGGTCACCCTCACAGGGACCGGCGGTGTCGGCAAGAGCCGGCTGGCCTTACGTGCCGCGGAAGAGGTGCGCGGCACCTACAGCGACGGGGTGTGGTGGGCGGACCTCTCCCACCTCTACGACGACCGGCTGTTCACCGCCATGGTCTGCGATGCCGTCGGCCTCCTCGACCACAGTCTGCGACGCCCCGTCGAGGCGCTCTGCGACTGGCTGGCCGACCGTCAGGTGGTGCTCGTCCTCGACTGCTGCGAGCGCGTCCTCGATGCGGCAAGGGAGCTGGTGGGCGAACTCCTCACCGCGGCTCCGCGACTGACGATCCTGGCCACCAGCCGCGAACCTCTCGGCGTGATCGGGGAGTTCTGCCTGGAGGTGCCCCCGCTCTCGCTGGGCGACGACGGGGACGAGGCGGTGCTCCTCTTCCGCGAGCGGTGCGCCGCGGCCGCTCCCGACGTATCGCTCGACTCCCCGGAGTCCGCCGGTGCGGTGGCCGACATCTGCCGCCGCCTGGAAGGGGTTCCCCTCGCCGTCGAACTGGCCTGTGCACGGCTGTACGAGAACAGCGTCGCGGAGATCTCGGAGCGTCTGACGTCCCGGCTCGACACCCTTGTCGACGAGTCGATGTGGCCGGTGCGCCACCGCGCCCTGCGGACCGCCATCGGCTGGAGCCATGAACTCTGCGCCCCGCTGGAGCGGCTCCTCTGGGCCAGACTCTCGGTCTTCCGGGGCCCTGTCGACGAGGCGGACGTCCAATCGGTCTGCGCCGGCGGTCCGTTGAGCGCCGGGAGCATCCCCGCGATCCTGGAGCGGCTCGTCGCGCAGTCCGTGCTCCAGCGGGACGGCAGCCGCTACCGGATGCTCGACACCCTGCGCGAGTACGGCGCCATGTGGCTCGCCGAGCTCGGCGAGGAACAGACTCTCGCGGGACGTCACGCCGCACACTTCGCGGACATGATGGCCCAGGCGCAGGCCGGCTGGCTCAGCCCGCAGCAGGTCACCTGGTACGGCAGGATCTCCGAAAGCCACGCCGATCTGCGCGCCGCACTCGACCATCTCCTCACCGAGGATCCGGAGACGGCCGTGGAGATGGCGGGGCGCACCGGCCTGTTCTGGCCCTGCTGCGGACACCTCCACGAGTCCCGCGACTACCTCCAGCGTGCCCTGGCCCTCGATACGGAGAAGGGGCCCCACCGCACCCAGGCACTCTGGGCGCTGGGTATCACCCTCACCCTCCAGGGCGACCACGAGGCCGCCCTGCGGATCGGAGAGGAGTGCACCTTCGCCGCCTGGCAGGACCACGAGCCCGATTCCGTGCTCTTCGCGGCGCACACTGTCGGCCTCACCCGTCTGATGACGGGGCATCCGAAGATCGCGTACGCCGTGTGCGACCGCGCGCTGCGCGCCTGTGAGGACGCGCCCCCGGCAGGTCCCTCGTACATGTGCTGTCTGGTGATCAGGGCCTTCGCGCTCTCCGCCATGGGACGGCTGGACGAGGCGTACCGGGAGGCCTCCAGTCTGCGCCGGATCAGCCTGCGCCACGGCGAGCACTGGGCGCGGTCGTACGCGGATCACCAACTCGCCTTCATACACCTGCTGCAGGGGCGGCCCGAGTACGCCGAGGGGCATGCCCGCTCGATGCTCGCGAGCAAGCACGACATCCATGACAGCCTCGGCATCGCCCTGGGGCTCGACCTGCTCGCCGGGACGATCGCGGTCCAGGGCGACGGGGTGGAGGCCGCGCGCACCTCCGGCACGGGCGACACGTACTGGCGCATGCTCGGCCATCCCAACCGAGGCACCCCCGAACTCGGCGCGCTGCGCGAGGGATGGGAGCGCAGAGCCCGCGAGTCGGCGGGGGACAACGCCTACGAGACGGCGTACCACCGTGCCGTGGAGGACGACGCCGAACGCGGCCTGGCCCACGCCCTGCAGGGGCATTTCTCCCCGTAACCGGCCCCCTCGTCCAGCGGCTCCGGGCGCTCGGCAAACACTGGGGCATGAAGTGGTCTGGACCCTTGACGTGGACATGGTCCAGACCAATCATGGGCGCGATCCCTTCCTTGTCTCACCCATCGGGAGCCCCCATGAGACGGAACAGACCCCTGCGCGCCCTTCTGGCCACCCTGGCGACCACGGTCGCCTCGGCCGGCCTGGTCCTGGGCGGTTCGGGTGCGGCCCACGCGGCCACACCCCTGCCCGCCCATGTCTTCGCCCCCTATTTCGAGGCGTACAACGGCGACAGCCCCGCCGCACTCGCCCAGCAGTCCGGCGCCAAGTACCTGACGATGGCCTTCGTCCAGACCGAGGCGAAGGGGTCCTGCACCCCCTACTGGAACGGCAGCACCGCTCAGCCCGTCTCCTCCTCCGTCTTCGGCGCGGACTTCACCACCATCCGCTCGCGCGGCGGCGATGTGATCCCGTCCTTCGGCGGATACGCGGCCGACAACGGCGCCACCGAGATCGCCGACAGCTGCACCGATGTGGACTCGATCGCCGCCGCGTACGAGAAGCTCGTCACCACCTACGACGTCACCCGCCTCGACATGGACATCGAGGACAACTCGCTGACCAACACGGCCGGGATCGACCGCCGCAACAAGGCGATCAAGAAGCTGCAGGACTGGGCCGCCGCCAACGGCCGTACGGTACAGATCTCGTACACCCTGCCGACGACCACCAGCGGTCTGGCGAGCAGCGGGCTCGCGGTGCTCCGCAATGCCGTCACCAACGGCGCCCGCGTCGACGTCGTGAACCTCATGACCTTCGACTACTACGACGGCGCCTCGCACAACATGGCCACCGACACCCAGACCGCGATCACCGGTCTGGTCGGCCAACTGGGCTCCCTGTACCCGTCGAAGACCTCCGCACAGCTGTGGGGCATGACCGGCATCATCGAGATGCCCGGCATCGACGACTTCGGCGCGGCGGAGACGTTCACCACCGCCGACGCGACCGCCGTCTACAACTGGGCCGTCTCCAAGGGCGTCAACACCCTCTCCTTCTGGGCGCTGCAGCGCGACAACGGAGGCTGCCCCGGCACCGGCGGCTCCGACACCTGCTCGGGGATCGCCCAGGACCAGTGGTACTTCACCCATACCTTCGCGCCCTTCACGGGCGGCGGCGGTCCGGTGGCGGACGACTTCTCGCTCTCCGTGGCCCCCGGTTCGGCGACGGTCGCTCCCGGCGGCTCGGCCACCGCGACGGTGAGCACCGCGGTCGCATCGGGCACCGCACAGACCGTGACGCTCACCGCCTCGGGTGCGCCCGCCGGTGTGACGGCCACGCTCACACCGGCCTCGGTCACCGCGGGCGGCACATCGCAGCTGAAGGTCACCGCATCGGCGTCGGCCGCCCCGGGCACGTATCCGATCACCGTCAAGGGCACCTCGGGGGCGGCGACGCACTCCTCGGCGTACACCCTCACCGTCTCCGGTCCTGGCGGTGGTACGGGCGCACTGGTCAACGGCGATCTGGAGAGCGGCTCCCTGACACCGTGGACCTGCGAGAGCGGCGGCGCGGTGGTGAGCACCCCGGTGCACGGCGGCACGCACGCGCTCAAGACGAACCCGACGTCCGCGCAGAGCGGCGAGTGCACCCAGACCCTGACGCTCGCCGCCAACACCAAGTACACGCTGAGCGGTTGGGTCCAGGGGAACTACGCCTACCTCGGTGTACGGGGCGGGGCGAGTGCCAGCACCTGGACCAGTTCCGCGGGCTGGACCAAGCTGTCGGTCCCCTTCACGACGGGCGCCTCGGGCGCGGTCACCGTCTATCTGCACGGCTGGTACGGACAGGGCGTCGTGTACGGCGACGACCTCGCCGTGGGCTGAGCACACCGGGGGCCGCACCTGCCCAGGTGCGGCCCCCGCCGTACGGCGATGCGGCGCTCTCGCCCTGGAGCGGCAAAGATGGTGGTCCAGCCGACCGTGACAACCAATCTTCAGGAGTGGGCAGATGCCGCACGAACGAGCCGGACAGCAGGCAGGTCCCGGGGATCTCATCGACGTGGCCCGTCTGGTGACCGCGTACTACGCACTGCGTCCGGACCCGTCCGTGCCGGATCAGCGCGTCGCCTTCGGTACGTCCGGCCACCGCGGATCGGCGCTCGCCACCGCGTTCAACGACGACCACATCGCCGCGACGAGCCAGGCCATCTGCGAGTACCGGGCCCGGCAGGGCACCGACGGACCTCTCTATCTGGGCGCCGACACCCACGCACTGTCGGAGCCGGCCCGGGTGACGGCCCTCGAGGTGTTCGCCGCCAATGACGTGACCGTGCTCATCGACAGCGCCGACGGGTACACGCCCACCCCGGCGGTCTCGCACGCGATCCTCACCCACAACCGGGGCCGGACCTCCGCTCTGGCCGACGGTGTCGTCGTCACCCCCTCGCACAACCCGCCCGCCGACGGCGGCTTCAAGTACAACCCGCCGAGCGGCGGCCCCGCGGGGTCGGACGCCACCGGCTGGATCCAGGACCGGGCGAACGAGATCATCACGGGCGGCCTCAAGGACGTCCGGCGCATCCCGTACACCCGTGCGCTCGCCGCAGCGACGACTTCGCGCCACGACTTCCTGAGCGCGTACGTCGCCGACCTGCCCTCCGTCCTGGACCTCGACGCCGTCCGGGACGCGGGCGTGCGGATCGGCGCCGATCCGCTGGGTGGTGCGTCGGTCGCGTACTGGGGGCGGATCGCCGAGCAGCACCGCATCGACCTGACCGTCGTCAACCCCCTTGCCGATCCCACCTGGCGGTTCATGTCGCTGGACTGGGACGGCAAGATCCGGATGGACTGCTCGTCGCCGTACGCGATGGCCTCGCTCATCGAGCAGCGCGACCGGTTCCAGATCTCGACGGGGAACGACGCGGACGCCGACCGGCACGGGATCGTCACCCCGGACGGCGGGCTGATGAACCCCAACCACTACCTCGCGGTCGCCATCCAGTACCTGTACGCGCACCGCGGCCAGTGGCCGGCCGAAGCGGGCATCGGCAAGACCCTGGTCTCCTCCACGATGATCGACCGGGTCGCCGCCGACCTGGGCCGCAGGCTCGTGGAAGTGCCCGTCGGCTTCAAGTGGTTCGTGGACGGACTGGCCGACGGATCGCTGGGCTTCGGAGGCGAGGAGTCCGCCGGCGCGTCCTTCCTGCGCCGCGACGGATCGGTGTGGACCACCGACAAGGACGGCATCCTGCTGGCGCTGCTCGCCTCGGAGATCCTCGCCGTCACCGGCAGCTCTCCCTCGCAGCACTACGCGCGGCTCACCGACCGCTTCGGTGCACCGGCCTACGCGCGGATCGACGCTCCCGCCACCCGCGAGGAGAAGGCCGTGCTCGCCCGTCTCTCCCCGCAGCAGGTCACCGCGGACACCCTGGCCGGAGAGCCGGTGACCGCCGTGCTCACCGAGGCGCCCGGCAACGGCGCGGCCATCGGCGGCATCAAGGTGACGACCGAGAACGCCTGGTTCGCGGCCCGTCCCTCGGGCACCGAGGACGTGTACAAGATCTACGGAGAGTCCTTCCACGGCGCCGACCACCTGGCCCGCGTCCAGGAGGAGGCCAAGGCCGTGGTCTCGGCGGCCCTGTCCGCCTGACACGCCGGCCCACCGGGGCTCGCCCGCCTCACACCGTCGTGGCGGCCGGGTGCAGCTCCGGGTGGGCGTCCCACCAGGCCCGGTGGAAGGCGTTGTTGTCCACATTGGCCAGGTAGGCACGCGCCGCGGCCAGGTAGAGCAGCTCGGCCTGCCGGGCCGAGACGGCAGAGCGGTTCCAGGCGAGGCGGATGCGCCCGGTGATCGGAGCTCCGGCGAGCGGTCGCATGACCGTGCCGTCAGCACCGGGCGCCGTGGGCTGGCTCAGTGCGACCGCGCGGCCCCTGGCGATCAGGCTGTAGTGCATCTTGCGGTCGGTGATCCGGTGCCGGAGCGAGGGCACGAATCCGACCCTGGCGCAGGCCTCGACGAGCGCTTCGGGGCCCCCGTCGTCGTCCTCGACCAGCGACATCCACAACTCACCTGCCAGATCGGCGAGTTCGATGGCGGGGCGCTCCGCCAGGGGGTGGAGCGCCGACATCCGTACGGCGAACGGTTCCTTGGGGATGAGGGTCCTGCCCGTCGCCCCTTCCGGCAGCGGGACCTCGTGGTCGTTGACCTCGCCGTAGACGATCACGTCGTACCGCCCGGTCCCGAGCATCCGCGCCAGCGCGGTGACCGAGTGTTCGAGATCCACCGTGATCTCCTCGGTCATCAGCAGATCCGTCTGCTCCAGGAGTCCGTCGAGCAGGACGAGCAGGATGCAGCCGAGCCGCAGAGGGGCGCCGGCCGTCATCGCGCGTGCCTCCGAGCCCAGCGCGTCCATCTCGCTGAGCACCCTGCGCGCCCGGTCCAGCACGAACTGACCCAGTGCGGTGGGCTCCATCCCGTGTTGCGTGCGGACGAAGAGATCGCCACCGGTGACCCGTTCGATCCGCCGCAACTGCGCGGAGAGCGCGGGCTGGGAGACCCCGAGCCGACGTGCCGCGCGTCCCAGACTGCCCGCTTCGGCTATCCGGCACACCGCCTGTAAGTGCCTCAACTCCAGCTGCATCTTCCGCAGCGTACGCAGCAGTTCACCGGCGCACCATAACTCCCGTCCTATGCCCGGTGAGATGTCTCCACATTGCCATGCCCACGCCCATACTCGGCGCGACGAACCCGCCCCCCACCACGAACGGAGTGGACCGTGCACCCCATAAGATCGATGGCCGCCGTGGCAGCCCTCGCGCTGACCGCGGGCCTGGCAGGCACCGCCGCCGGCCAGGCGTCGGCCGCGCAGCAGACACCGAACCGCACCACGGCCGACCAGCCGGCCACCCCGCTCTCCCGGGCCGTCGCCGCGGCCGACCAGGCCGTGCGCAGCGGCATGGACGCAGCTGTCAACGCCCCGCAGGAACAGTACGAGCGACGTCAGGTGACCCCGTGGCTGAAGGGGCTCTACTCCGTCGCGTACGAGCGCAGCTACCGCGGCCTGCCGGTCGTCGGGGGCGACGCGGTCGTCCTGTCGGACGGCGACGGTGACGTACGCGCCGTGCAGTCCGCGTCGTCCCGGCGCATCGATGTCGCGACCGAGGCCTCGGTCACCGCGAAGAAGGCCGAAGCCGTATCGCGGGCGAAGCTGAAGGCGGTCGACAAGGTCCTGACCAGCCGGCTTGTCGTGCGGCTCAGGGACGACCGGCAGAACCTGGCGTGGGAGACCGTGCTCTCGGGCCGTACGAACACCGCACCGAGCAAGCTGCACGTCTTCGTCGACGCACGCACCGGCAAGGTGATCGACAGCTACGACGAGGTCGCGGCGGGCAGCGGCACCAGCAAGTGGAACGGCCCGAACCCGCTGACCATCGACACCACCAACTCCGGTGGTACGTACAGCCTGCGCGACCCGAGCAGAACCGGGCTGAGCTGCGCGGACTACAGCTCCGGTTCGGTCTTCTCGAAGTCCTCGGACTCCTGGGGCACCGGCAACCCCACCTCCAAGGAGACCGGCTGCGTCGACCTGATGTTCGCCGCGCAGAAGCAGTGGGACATGCTCGGCAGCTGGCTCGGCCGCAACGGTGTCAACGGCAACGGCCGCAGCTTCCCCGGCAAGGTCGGGCTCAGCGATCTCAACGCGTACTGGGACGGCAGCTCCGTCACCATCGGCCACAACAGCGCCAATGAGTGGATCGCGGGCGTGGACGTGGTGGCCCACGAGTACGGGCACGCCATCGACACCAACACCCCCGGCGGGACCAGCGGCCAGGAGGCCGGGCTCGGTGAGGGCACGGGGGACATCTTCGGCGCGCTGACCGAGGCGTACATCAACGAGCCGTCCCCGTACGACACTCCCGACTACACGGTCGGCGAGATGATCAACCTCCAGGGCCGTGGCCCCATCCGCAACATGTACAACCCGCCGGCGGTCAACAACGACCCGGCCTGCTACAGCTCCGCCATCCCGAACACCGAGGTGCACGCGGCAGCGGGTCCGCTCAACCACTGGTTCTACCTGCTGGCCGAGGGCACCAGCCCGGGCGGCGGCAAGCCGAACAGCAGCACCTGCAACCAGACCACGCTGACCGGAGCGGGCGTCCAGAACGCGGGCAAGATCTTCTACGGCGGGATGCTGCTCAAGACCAGCAGCATGTCGTACAAGAAGTACCGTACGGCGACGCTGAGTTCGGCCAAGTCCCTCGATGCCACCTGCGGTCTCTACACCAAGACCAAGGCGGCCTGGGACGCGATCAGCGTGCCCGCCCAGAGCGCCGATCCCACCTGCACGCCCAGCGGCCAGAACAGCGACTTCTCGCTGGCGCTGAGCCCGGCGTCGGGGACGGTCCAGCAGGGCGGTTCGGTCACCACCACGGTGTCCACCAACACCACCACCGGTACGGCCCAGTCCGTGACGCTCACCGCCTCGGGCCTGCCCGCCGGCGTATCGGCATCCTTCAACCCGGCCACCGTGCAGTCCGGCCAGTCCTCGGTGCTGACCCTCTCGGCGACCGCCAACGCGGCACCCGGCGCATCCACCGTCACCGTGAAGGGCCAGGGCACCACGCTCTCGCACACCGTCGACTACGCGCTCAACGTCGGGTCGACCACACCCGGCACCGACCCGCCGGACATCAGCGTCACCAACATCCAGGCGCACCTGACGCAGCTCAACACCATCGCCTCGCAGAACGGCGGCAACCGCCGCGCGGGCAGCGCCGGTCACACCCAGTCCGTGGCATACGTGAAGGGCAAGCTGCAGGCCGCCGGATACACGGTCACCGAGCAGCCGTGCACCTCCTGCACCTACCCGTCCAACAACCTGATCGCCGACTGGCCGGGCGGCCCCGCCGACCAGACCGTCATGTTCGGGGCGCACCTGGACAGCGTGTCGGCGGGCCCCGGCATCAACGACAACGGCTCCGGCTCGGCGACCCTGCTGGAGAACGCGCTCGTACTGGCGCAGAAGAACCCCACGATGACGAAGCACGTGCGCTTCGCCTGGTGGACCGACGAGGAGCAGGGCCTCAACGGCTCGAAGTTCTACGTCAACCAGCTCAGCAGCGCCCAACGCGCCACGATCAAGGGCTACTACAACTTCGACATGGTCGGCTCCACCAACGCCGGCTACTTCATCAACAACGTCAACTCCACCACCGCGGCCCCGCTCAAGGCGTACTGGACCTCGCTCAACCTCGCCCCCGAGGAGAACGTCGAGGGCCAGGGCCGCAGTGACGACGCGTCCTTCCAGTCGGCCGGCATCGCGACCTCCGGATACGCGGCCGGGGCCAGCGCCCGCAAGACGGCCGCGCAGGCCACGAAGTGGGGCGGCACCGCCAACTCCGCCTACGACTCCTGCTATCACAGCGCCTGCGACACCACGAACAACATCAGCGCCACGGTCCTGGACCGCAGCGCCGACGGTGTCGCGTACGCGGTCTGGAAGACGGCCGTCGGCAGCGACACCCCCGCCCAGGACTTCTCCCTGTCCACCAGCCCGTCCTCGGGCAGCGTCGACCCGGGCTCCAGTGTCACCAGTACGGTGAACACGGCCACGGTGAGCGGCGCCGCGCAGACCGTCGCCCTGTCGGTCTCCGGCGCACCCAGCGGCGTGACCGCGAGCCTCAGCCCGACCTCCGTACAGTCGGGGAACTCCTCGACCCTCACCGTGCAGGCGGGCGCGAGCGCACCCAAGGGCACCTACACCCTCACGGTCACCGGTTCCGGCACGGTCAGCCACAGCACCACCTACTCGGTGACCGTGGGCGGCAGTTCGACCTGCACCGCGGGCCAGCTCGTCGTCAACGGCGGCTTCGAGAACGGCACCACCCCGTGGTCCAGCACCTCGGGGGTCATCACCAACCAGGCCGGGGAGTCGCCGCGCAGCGGCTCGTACATGGCCTGGCTGAACGGCTGGGGCTCTCCCCGTACGGACAGCGTCTCGCAGTCGCTGACCCTTCCGGCCGGGTGCTCCGCCTACCGGCTCTCCTTCTACCAGCACATCGACACCGACGAGACGGAGAACGTCGCCTATGACGTCTTCACCGTCTCGGTGGGCGGGCAGAACCTGGCGAGCTACTCCAACCTGGACGCCGCTTCCGGCTACGTACTGAAGACGTTCGACGTCTCGCGGTTCGCCGGACAGACCGTCGTCCTGAAGTTCAACGGAGTGGAGGACCAGGCCCTGCAGAGCTCGTACGTCGTGGACGACGTCACCCTCCAGGTGAGCTGACCCCACACCCGTGATGTGCCCCGCCCGTTTCCCGGGCGGGGCACATCACGCTTCTCCCCCCAGGAATTCGTCCACGGCGGCCACGAACCGGCCGGCGTCGTCGACCCACGGATAGTGGCCCGCGCCCGGCTGCACCACGAGCGAGGCTGCGGGGAACAGCCCGGCGAACTCGGCCGCCGACCGAGGCGGACTGTTCAGGTCGTACTCCCCTGCGAGCACGAGAACACGCGCTGCGCACAGGGCGAGTGCCGCGCGCGTGGCCTCCGGATCGAAGGCTCCTTCGGCGCCGAAGTGGGTGACAGCCTCCTCGTTGTCCGGTCGCCCGGCGGCCAGTTGCTCCCGCGCCGCGGCGTCCCAGCGCCCGCAGAAGAAGGGGTCGACGGCCTCCCAGTCGCCGCCCCTGCCCTCGGTGATCGCCACCAGGGCCTCGTACGCCGCCGGAAACCACGGCTCGTCCTTACGGAGCTGCGCGAGCTCGCGTCGCATCTCCGGGGTGATGTCGATGCCCACCGCGCGCGTGCTGGGGGTGACGAGGGCGAGCGTGCCGACGCGCTCGGGGTGGCGGGCCGCGTACTGCGCCGCGACATTCGCACCCGCGGAGTGGCCGAGCAGCCGGATCCGATCGAGGCCGAGATGAGCGCGCAACGCCTCGACGTCGTCGGTCAGGCGGTCACAGCGGTACGAGGCGGGGTCCTCGGGGACGGCCGACCCGCCGGTGCCGCGCAGGTCGAGGACGATCAGCCGGTGGTGCGCGGACAGGCCGCCGAGGTCGCCGAGGTACGCGGAGTCGGCGGGTCCGCCGGGGATGCAGACGACGGGATCACCGTCGCCGGTCACCCGGTAGGCGAGCCGGGTTCCGTCGGTTGCGCAGAAGGTGGGCATGCCCTGGATGATGCCATCCATAACCCGGTTATACAACCTGGTTATGACGGGGTGCCGAACGGGTGTATAACCGAGAGGTGGCAGGTCAAGAGAGCAGTCGACAGAACGCCGGACACGCCGGAGCGCTCACAGAGGCGCAGGCCGAGCGGATGCTCGCGCGGATGAACGAGGTGATCCGCGCCGGCGACGAGATGCGGAAGCTCCGCACCGAGATGATCAAACTGTTCGCCGGTTTCGGCTGGACCCAGGAGAAGATCGCCCGGCTCACCGAGATGAGCCAGCCCGCCGTTTCCAAGCAGATGACCAAGCACCGGACGGACGACCCGCTTCCCCCGATGGAGCTCGCCCTCGACCAGGACGACGCCCCGTGGCTCGAAGGACGGCTCTGGGGCCTGGCCGAGGAGATCTCGGAGACCTTTCACGACGCCACGAGCTGCACCGGTTACGTCCATGCCCTCACCCGGGGCAAGAAGCGCTTCACCCCGCAGAGCGTGGACGAACTGCGCCGCCTCGTGGAGGAGGACCTGAGGCTGCACCGGAAGCACCTGGACGCCGGATTCCGGGCCGCGTACGACGAGATCAGCCGCAGGCTCGACGTCCCCGGGAAGGCCTCGACTGCCTCCACCGCACCGGCCTCGGTGCGCCGCACCCTCGCCCACCAGCTCCAGCGCGACCGCCTCAGGGACAACTCCTAGGAACGGCCGCCTACTTCGTACGGCTCAGCTCCGCCAAGAGATGGTGCTGCAGCGGCTGACCGACCGCCGCGAGGTCATGGGTGAAGGTGAGCAGGTCGTCACCGGTCAGGGAGTACCTGCGGCGGGTGGCGTCCACTTCCTTGGCCGTGGGCGTGACGGCGACCTGGTGCGTGGACAGGTCGACGACGCTTCCGTCCGCCGTTCCGACGAGGATCTCCGCGATGCCGGTGGGCTGGGTGACCAGCGCCTCCACCCGGCCGTCGGGCTGGAGCCGCCACCAGCCGCTCTCGCGGGCCGAGGGGCGCAGCGGCGCGCCGTCGGCGTCGAGCAGCCAGGCGCGGGCCTCGTACCGGAGGAAGGGCCGGCCGTCGTGGGAGAAGGTGACCTCCTGCGCATACGCGAAGTCCGCTTCGAGCGTGGGGTATTGGCCGCGCCCCCGCCCGCGCCACGTCCCGATGAGGCCGGTCACCGGAGCCAGCAGCGCGTGCGGCTGTGGCGCCTCGTCCGGACGGTGACCGTCGGGGTACGGGTTCTCCGCTACGAGGTCGAACACGATGCGCGCTCCAGGGATCGGGGCCGGTGGCCGGTGGCCGGTGACGGCTCGAAGCCTAAGGCGTCCGGGCCCCGCCCTGGATACGCACCGCTGTTCAGCCGTTGGGGTACGCCTGCGCGATGAGCTTCTGCCGCAGGACCTGCCACTGGGCGGCCATGTCGTGCACCACGTACAGGTCGCGGCGCCTGGTCCATGCCTGGCCGGACTCGGGGTCGTAGGTCCCCGGCATCTCGAAGCCGCGCGGCGCGTACGCCGTCATGCCCCGGTCGCGGGTGGTCTGCACACACCGCTTCACATGGTCGCGGAATCCGACCACACCGGCGGTGCCGATGCCGCCAGGCACGTGCTTGCGGGCCTCGGCCACCTGAGCGGCGACGCCGTCGGTGCTCAGATAGGTGATCGTGCCGTCGGGGGCGATCACCGGCTCAATCGAGGTCACGTTCTTCATGCGGTACTTCGACTCGAGGAACCGGGCGATCTCCCACTGGGCGTACACGGGTACGGTGCGGCGGCGCCGGATGCGCGCGACGGTGTCGGCCAGTTCCTCATTGACCGGCCCCGGCTCGGGGAGCACCTTCGCGGGGTCGCCGCCGCCTGCCGGGGGACGGTTGCCGAAGCCGTAGGCCACGATGAAGTCCAGCCGCTCCGGGGCGATGGTCTCCGGATGCCAGTCGAATCCGATGTCCTGGAGGTACGGAACCACGGTGCGGGCCGTGTCCTGGTCGTCGAGCTCCGCCGCCAGAGCCGCGCGCATGCGGCGCGAAAGACCGCCGCCGGAACGCTCGTCGGCGTGAGCCGGTGTCGCGCCGAGGACGGCCGGGGCGGCGAGGGCGGCGGTCAGTGCGGCTGCGAAATCACGTCGTTGCACGTGGGGGCCTTTCTTCTCCGGGCGGTACCTGCGGATCGTCGCCGCCGGAGGGAAACCGGGGCTGAACGCCCTGGGAAGCCCCGGCATCGGTGCAGCGGCTGTCGGCCGTTTGCCGGGAAGCCCGGCATCACGCCATGTCTGGACCGCGCCCGGAGCGACGGCTCTGGTACAGATTCCACGTGCTCACCTCTCGTCGCCTTGCGCAGACAGCCGTTGCCGTTGCCCTGTCCGCCGCCGTGGCGGCGTGCGGCTCCGCGAAGGTGGCCCCTTCTCCACCGGCGAAGAGCGCCGCCGCGTCGCCCCTCGCCGCGCCACGGAACCCGGTCCCCTCACCCCGCCCCACCCGGGCCAGGCCGCATCCGGTGGACTGCCGGACAGCCCGGTGTGTCGCGCTGACCTTCGACGCCGGGCCGGGCCGCGACACGGCCGAGCTGCTGGACATCCTCAAGGCCAAGCGTGTGAACGCGACGTTCTTCCTGTTGGGCAACGACATCCGGACGCGCCCCCGACTGGTGACCAGGGAGGACCTGGAAGGCCACGAGGTGGGCAATCACAGCTGGACCCACCCGCGCCTCACCGAGGTGAGCGACGCGGAGATCCGCAGCGAGCTCGGGCGCGTACAGAAACGCGTCAGGCAACTCACCGGCCGTACACCTACGTTGATGCGCCCGCCCCAGGGAAGGACCGACGAGCGGGTCGCCGCGGTCGCCCGCTCGCTCGGGCTCGCCCAGATCCTGTGGACCGTGACCGCCAGCGACTACCGCGACCACGATCCCGACGTCATCACGAGCCGGGTCCTGGAGGGTGCGGCGCCGGGCGGGATCATCCTGCTCCACGACATCTACCCGGGCACGGTGCCCGCGGTACCCGGCATCATCGACGGTCTGCGCGCCCGCGGTCTCACCCCGGTGACCGTCTCGCAGCTCTTCGCCCCCGACAAACCTCAGGCGGGTACCGCGTACTGGAATGCCGGCTGACCATCGGGGGCAAAAGGAAATCGGGGTCAGGCCGGACGTTCGGCGACGACCAGCCAAGCGGTGCTGCGCAGCCGGACCGCGCCGCCCTCCTCATAGGAACGCAGGATTCCGGTGAGTGCCGCACGAGCACGGGCCCTTGATTCCCCGTCGGCTTGATCCATCAGATGACGTCCGGGACCGGATCCGAGAAGAAAGTCGGCCGCGTCTTCGGCATCACTCCCCCAATTCCCCCGCGCCTCCGCGCTTTCCACCGCAATGCGGTCGAACCCGGCGGCGGTCAGCACGTCCCTGATGCGCTCAGGGTCGGCGAGCGAGAACATTCCGGGGCCTTCCGAGTCCCCGAAGCCTCCGACGGGCAGGAAGTCGCGCAAGGCCGCGACGGCCTGGAGCCATTCGTTTCCCTCCGCATTCGCCGCACAGACGAATGCGATCCGGCCACCCGGACGCAGGGACTTTTTGATGTTGACGAAGGCGGCCACCGGATCGGCGAAGAACATCACCCCGAAACGACTGATCGCGACATCGAACGATTCCGGTTGCAGGGCTCGCACTTGGGCGTCCCCCTGCTCGAAGGACACATTGGAAATGTCCGCGCGCAGCGCCGACTCCCGGGCGCGCTCCAGCATCGGCGCCGAAAGGTCCAGCCCCATGGCACTCCCGGCGGATGCCCGCTGTGCGGCCAGCCGGGTCGTGCTCCCGGCGCCGCAGCCGATGTCCAGGACCCTGTCCTGTTCCGTGATCCCGGCAGCAGCGAGCAGCGGCTCGTCGAAGCCCCCGTTCACTGCGTCCCACCGGTCCTGATTCCGCGCCCAGTGCGTGCCCTCGTAGCCGTTCCATGCCTGCGCCTGCTGGGTGTTGACGAGGTCGTACATACGGCACCTCCTGGTGATGGCCGAGCATTCCACAGCTAGAATGGGCGTGCGCCCAAACAGTATGGGCGTACGCCCAAACTGGCAAGGAGAGCCCTGTGTCACCACGCGGAGTAGCCACCCCCGACGTACGCGAGCTGCTGTTCGCCGCCGCTGAGCGGGTCCTGGCCGGTGCGGAGCCGACGGCGCTGACCAGCCGCGCCATCACGGACGAGGCGGGCTGCGCGAAGGGGCTGCTGCACGCCCACTTCAGCGGACTGGACGAATTCGTCGCGGAACTCGTACTGGACCGGTTCGCGGCCACCGCGCGGGAGGTCGGGGAACTCCCTGCGCGGGCAGGCCTGGCGACGGTGGCCGAGAATCTCACCGCGGCAGCCCTCGCTCTGCTGACCTCGACCAGCCCGAGGATCACCGGCCTTGCCGTCTCCCGCCCCGCCGCGGCCGCCCTCGTACGGCAGGCGCTGGAGGCAGGTGCGCCAGGATTCGCGGCGACCCAGGACTCGGTCGCCGACTATCTGGACGCCGAACTGCGGCTCGGACGGCTCAGGGACGGCGCCGACACCGCCTCGCTCGCACTCGCGCTCGTCGGGACCGTTCACCATCTGCTGATGACCGGCTGGGCCGGATCTCCCGAACCCCGCGCCCAAGTGGAACGGCTGGTCGCTCTGCTCTCCGGCGCCGCAGGGTCACCGGCCTGACACTTTCGGCCATTCCGAGCAGTGAATATGCCAAGGAAATGGCCAGATTCATGGGTGACCGGTGTGGCGGGAGCGAAGATAATTGCCTGTTGAGTCAACTGAGCAATGCCCCAAGGGCTCTTGGCGCGTTGCTCGGTGACCGTACGACTTTGACTGCCGAGCCGCAAACTGCCCAAGGGGAGTGGCTGTGCACGACGAATTCCTGTGTCATGTCACCGCGTACGGAGTCTGCGGTGGCCGACGTGTCGGTGTGCCGCTGGGCACGTACCGCGCGCCGACCCTCGCACTCGCGCTGTGGTGGCTGCGGGACAGGGCCACGTGGATCTCCGAGCGGCTGGATCCCAGCCCCGACAGCGAGCACTTTCCGGCGCGGGCGCTTTTCCAACCGGCCGCGGATGCACCGGACATACCCGATGCGTTCCGTACCTGGCGCGATGATCTCGCGCGCCAGGAATCGGCCGCCGAAGTACTCACCGCCGGCCGGCTCATGCGATTCGCCGTCCGCGACGACACCACGGAATACGAGCTCCTCGCGGAGTCGGTCGACGCACTGCGGATGCAGCGCGCCATCCCCGCTCTTCCCGCATTCGACAGGCTGCCTTCGGGCGCGGCACTGCTCACCACGCTGAAAAGCTCCACCGTCGTATTCAGCTCCGCAGCAGGATGAGCGGGGCGTGATGAAGGCCCGGGTCGTGGTCGACCCGGCGCCGCCGGTCGTCGCGGACCACACACGGGATCTTGAGACCACGAGCCGCCCATGGCAGGCTCTTGCCGCATGATCGATGAATTCGCGAAGGACAACCTGCACGGGAGACTGCGGCGGGACCGTGAGGCCCTGCTCTGGAAACTGGACGGCTTGTCCGAGTACGACGCCCGCCGGCCTCTGACGGCGACCGGGACCAACCTCCTCGGCCTGGTCAAGCATGTCGCCACGGTCGAGGCGAGGTACTTCGGCGAGGTCTTCGGCCGCCCTTCCCCCGAACCCCTGTCCCGGTGGCAGGACTCCGACGGCAGCGATCAGTGGGCGGCCGAGGACGAGACCCGCGATCAGATCATCGGCTTCTACCGGCGCACGTGGGAACACTCGGACGCGACGATCGACGAGCTTGCCCTCGACGCCCCCGGCCACGTGCCGTGGTGGCCGGAGCCTTTTTCCACCTCGAACCTGTTCGCCATCATGGTCCATGTCCTCGGGGAGTCCGTCCGGCATGCCGGACACGCCGATATTCTGCGCGAGGGGCTCGACGGCCGGACGGGGCTGCGCCCCGAACACGAGCAGCGGATCGACGAGGAAGCCCGTGCGGCCTACTGCGCGAAGATCGAGCAGGCCGCCAGGTCGGCCGCACCGATCCAGGCTTAGAGGCGGGGTCAGACCGTCGGCAGAGGGTGCTCCGTGAAGAACTTCCAGATGATCGGGGTCGCGTCGATCGTGGTGGGGGTGGCCGAGTCGTCGTTGGGGACGGTGGCGGGCCAGACGTGTCCGCCGTCCTCGATGCGGTAGTGCTCGACGGTCGAGCCGCCCGCGCAGTGCACCCAGCGCTGCTTGACGACATTGCTCTCGACCCGGGTCTCGCGCGGCCCGGTGGCACAGCCGTCGCGCTTGCCCCACTGCGCGAGCCAGTCGCCGAGGGGCGGGAGGCCCTTGGCCGGCTCGCCACCGTACGGGATGGTGGTGTCGGCCTGGCCGTGGAAGTCCAGAACAGGAATGGGGCGGGCGGGCCGGCAGTCGCCGCCCTGCGGGTAGAAGGCTCCGGACACGACGGCACTCGCGGCGACGCGGTCGGCGAGCCGGCAGGCCACCAGGGCCGCGAATCCGCCTCCGTTGGACTTGCCCGAGGCGAAGACGCGTCGGGTGTTCACGCACAGCCGCTGTTCGGTCCGGTCGATCAGTGCGCGGGTGAAGGCGATGTCGTCGATGTCCGCTGAGTACGGGGCGCCCTGCCAGGCGCTCTTGCCGTCCGTGCCCGTGACACCTTGCGGGTAGAGCACGACGGCGTCCAGCCCCGACATCTGCGTGAGGCGCTCCTGGTAGTCGGAGGTGCGCCCGTGGCCGTGGAAGGACAGCACGAGGGAGGTCGAACGGCTCGGGTCGTACGTCGCCGGGAGATGCAGCAGATAGGTCCTGGTGACACCGGCGACCGTGAGCCTCTGCGGGGTGGTGCGGCCCGGCGTGAGACCCGTGGCCGTACCGCAGCCCGCGGATCGCACGGAGGGGTGGGCCGGCTGCGGCCGGGCGGCTGCGGACCCTTGGCCGAAGGCCGTCGCCGCGAAAGCGGTGGCGACTGCCGTCGCGCAGACAAGCGAGCGGAATGTCGTGTGCATGACTACTCCAGGAGCAGAGGGGACCACTGCGGGTGGGCGGCACGTACGGCGCCAGGTGCGCCGATGGGCCAACGGCCGGGACCATAGCGTCACTTCATGACCGCGCAATACGGTTGCGCCCCGCTTTTCCCGGCGGCGGGACTTCACTTGATGTGGGCGAGGGGCCTCGCAGCCGCGCCCAGGCCCTCCTCGGCGAACAGAAAGACCGCAGGTCGGCCTGGGTGCGCGGGGCCGCTGGCCACACTCCTGCCGGCGAGCCGCGTTGAGGTCATGGACTCAATGAACGCAAGACCCGGGCTAGGACCGCGGAAGCGGCTGCTCCCAGCTCGCGGGCTCCCAGATTCCCGAACGGCGCAGGGGCGCCGGGCAGTGGAGGTAGATCTCGTCGATGTCGACGAGGACGGCGAAATTCGGCCGCTTCCCCTTGACCGTCATCGCGTCGAAGAACGGGGCGTCGGTGAGGATGCGGGCCCGGCCGTTGACGCGGAGCACGTCCGGGCGGCCCGGTATCAGGTAGAGCAGGCCCACGTGCGGGTTGGACAGCATGTTGTGCAGGCTGTCGCCGCGGTGGTTGCCGGCCCGCTCGGGCAGGGCGATGGTCCCTGCGTCCAGGACGTGGGTGAAGCCGGGGCTGTCGCCGCGCGGCGACACGTCGCAGTTGCCGTACGCATCCGAGGTCGACAGGGCGCAGAACGGCGCGCGGGCCAGGATGTCCCGGTCCATGTCGGTGAGCCGGTCGTGCACCTTCTCGATCACGATGGGGTGCGGCGTGCCCAGGAGTTCCCGCAGTTGCTCGGCCGATTGCAGCGGAACACATCCGGCAGGCAGCTGGAGCCCGGGAGCGGAGACCTCGGCAGGCGCGGTCGCGGACATGGGCACGGCGTTCGGCAAGACGGCTCTCCATAGTGGGCGCGGGCACTGCGGCGGATCACCGGACAGGCCCTATTAGGCTTACCTTACTTCGGGCCGTCCGCCGCTTCCGGCCGGGGTGGGTCCCGGCATCGGGGACGGCTCGCGCCGTACAGCTTCAGAAAGTGAACGCTGCGCATCCCATTGACACACTCGTGGCTCCATAGCTTCTATGGCGCCGGGCCCCTCTTCGCCCCCAAGCACCCCTGGAACCAAGGCACTTGGTCCAGGACCAGGGCGGGAATCCCGACAGGCCCCTCCATGCACTCTCACCGACAGCAGTACGGCGCACAGCGGGATGGGAGCGCTCCCATTTCGGCTGGCGCGGCCCTACCCCCACGACATGAGAGGAACCACCCGCAGTGCCCCACCCTCTCCGTACGTTCCGAAGAGCCGTCAGAACCCTCGCCGTGACGGCGGCAGCGCTGCTCCTGCCGCTCGCCGCCTCCCAGGCGGCCCAGGCCGCGACCACGGCGAAGGCCGCCGACACCGTCACGGCCGCCGCCGCGCCGGGCGCCGGCTACTGGCACACCAGTGGCCGCCAGATCCTGGACGCGGCCGGTCAGCCGGTCCGTATCGCCGGAATCAACTGGTTCGGCTTCGAGACCTCCAACTACGTGGCGCACGGCCTCTGGTCACGCGACTACAAGAGCATGATCGACCAGATGCGCACGCTGGGCTACAACACCATCCGGCTGCCCTACAGCGACGACATCTTCAAGGGCACGGCGCCCGCGAGCATCAACTTCTCGGGCGGCATGAACGCCGACCTCCAGGGCCTGGACTCCCTCCAGGTGATGGACAAGATCGTCGCGTACGCGGGCCAGACCGGCCTGAAGGTGATCCTCGACCGGCACCGGCCCGACTCCGCCGGACAGTCGGCGCTCTGGTACACCGCCGCGGTGCCCGAGACCACGTGGCTCACCAACCTCAAAGCCCTGGCGGCCCGCTACAGCGGCAACTCCGCGATGATCGGCATCGATCTGCACAACGAGCCGCACGATCCCGCCTGTTGGGGGTGCGGCGACACCACGAAGGACTGGCGGCTCGCCGCGCAGCGTGCCGGCAACGCGGTCCTGTCGGTCAACTCCGCCCTGCTGGTCTTCGTCGAAGGCGTACAGACGGTCAACGGCGTCTCCGGCTGGTGGGGCGGCAACCTGATGGGCGCGGGGCAGTACCCGGTGGAGCTCAGCGTGCCGGGCCGGGTCGTCTACTCCGCGCACGACTACGCGACCAGCGTCGCCCAGCAGCCCTGGTTCACCGACCCGTCCTTCCCCAGCAACATGCCGGGTCTCTGGGACAAGTACTGGGGTTACCTCTTCAAGCAGAACATCGCGCCGGTCTGGGTCGGCGAGTTCGGCACCACCCTCCAGTCGGCCACCGACCAGACCTGGCTCAAGGCGCTCGTCGACTATCTGCGGCCGACCGGACAGTACGGCGGCGACAGCTTCTCGTGGACCTTCTGGTCGTGGAACCCCAACTCCGGTGACACCGGCGGCATCCTCAAGGACGACTGGACATCGGTCGACACGGTGAAGGACGGCTATCTGGCCACCATCAAGGCGCCCGGCTTCGGAGGCGGAGGAGGAGGGGGCGGGGACACCCAGCCTCCCACTGCTCCCACCGGCCTCAAGGTCACGGGCAGCACCGGCAGTTCGGTGTCCCTGTCGTGGACCGCCGCATCCGACGACACAGGGGTGACCGGATACGACGTCTACCGAGGCTCCGCCAAGGTCGCCACGACCGCCGGCACCTCTGCCACGGACTCGGGACTGACCGCAGGGACGTCGTACACCTACTCGGTCCGTGCCCGTGACGCGGCGGGCAATGTCTCGACCGCCTCGGCGGCCGTGACCGCCACCACGACCGGTTCGGGCGGCAACAGCGGCTGCACGGCCGCCTATACGGTCAACGGCTACTGGGGCAGCGGCTTCGGCGTGGACGTCACCGTCACCAACACCGGTACGACGGCGGGCACTTCATGGCGCCTGGCGTGGACCTGGGCGGGCGGTCAGCAGATCACGAACATGTGGAACGCGGCCTACACGCAGACGGGCAGCGCGGTCAGCGTCTCGAACACCGCGTACAACGGAACTCTCGCGGCGGGCGGCCGTACGAGTTTCGGCTTCCAGGGCACACCTGGTGCGGGCGGTGTCCCGGCGGTGAGCTGCACGCTCTCCTGACACAGCTGGGCAACGGGTCCTGTACCGCTGTGGCAGGACCCGTTGCCCGTGCGAGGGTGGCGCACATGACAACAGAACGCTTCGAAGTACGACGTCAGATCGCCGCTCCCCCGGAGAAGATCTTCGCCTTGCTGTGCGAGCCCGCCGGCCATGTGGCGATCGACAGTTCGGGGATGCTCCAGTCCGCCGAGGGCGACCCTGTGAGCAAGCCCGGCGACGAGTTCGTCGTCCACATGGACCGCGAGTCCCTGAACGACTACCCCCTGGGCAAGTACGACGTCACAGTGATCATCACAGGCTTCGAACAGGACGCCGCCATCGAGTGGACCATCTCCGGGCAGATCCAGCCCCCCATCAAGCACCTCTACGGATACGAGCTCAAGCCCAGCGAGGGCGGCACCCTGGTGACCTCGTACTACGACTGGAGCCGGATCGAGGAGCGCTACCGGGAGGCGGGCATCTTCCCGGTCATCCCTGAGGCGGGCCTGCGGGCGACCCTCGGCATCCTCGCGCGGAACGTGGAGTGAGCGACGTGCTGTGCGGTGCGGCCCGAAGCCTCAGGACCGCACCGCACAGCACGGGCGCGGGAACCACCGGTCAGAGCAGCTGCCACAGGTGGTCGGCGGTCCCGTTGTCCCCGAACTGCACCACCCGCGCGCTGTCGGCCGTCGACATCCCGTCCACACCCAGCACCTTCCCACTGTGGCGGTTGCGGATGCGGTACCAGCCGTCGGCGTCGGGCAGGAAGGTCCACAGGTGGTCGTCACCCCGTCGAGGATCTGCTCGCGGTCGTACGCGAAGCCCAACTCCCTTATCCGCGCCGCCTCCCGGGGCCATGAGGCCGGCAGCCGATCCAGCGGAAGGCCCGCCGGCGCGTGAGCGACCAGTGCAGGACCAGCGTCTGACCTTGGCGCAGGACGTTGACGGCCACCGTGGCGCCGGTGGCCTGTCCCAGTCGGCGTACCGGCTCACGCGCCGCGGCGCGCAGGCCCGGATGTGGCTGCCAGCCGTATCCGAGGCGGAAGATGCGTAAGCCCATCCGGTAGCCGCCGGGGCCGCGCTCGACGGCGCCCAGTTCGATCAGCTGCTCCAGGAGCCGGTAGGCGGTGGTCTTCGGGAGCCCGCATTCCGCCGCGAGCCGGGTCAGCCCTGCCTCATGGGCCACTTCCAGTGCACCCAGCAGACCGAAGGCCCCCTCGATCACGCTGCGCCCGGCGCTCCACACCGGGCCTCCGATCTCTGTGCCGGGCTCGGCCTGTTGATGCCGGGCCTGCCGGTGATGCTGTGTCACTTCTCTGTCCCGCGTTGGTCCATGGCGTACGCCGGCGACTGACGTGCGGCCGGGTCGCGATGGATGGATTACGGATCGCCGGCTTGCGGCGTTCAGGACGGAGGGCACTGAATCAGGCCACTTTCCGCGGTCCGCCGCGCGGGCGCCGAGACAAGGTGCCCGACCGGTGGAGGGCTTAAGGCCCTGCGGGCGAGGCCCATTGGCGGCCCCGGTCGGAGGCACCGTCTTGTAGCAATGAGGAGTTCACTCGACTCAACTCCCTCAGCCGGACGGAGCACCCTTCATGAAGCGCCGCAGTGCCCTTGCGATCCTGCTCACCGCCAGCGCCCTGGCCCTCACCGCGTGCGCGGCCGGGAAGGACGTGGAGAAGCCGGGTCCGTCGGCGCCTGCGTCATCGGTTCCGTCGCGGACGTCTGCACCGAGCCCCGCCAAGGACGCGACGGAGTCCGAGAAGAAGTCGCACGGGGAACGCGGGCGCGAGACGGGTGAGCGGATGCGGGAGAAGGGCGAGAGGGCGGGCAAGGAGTGGCGCGAGAACGGTCGGCAGAAGGGCCGGGAGACGGGCGAGAAGTGGCGCCAGTACGGAGAGGGCCACCGCCGCTGACGCACGGGGCGGAACATCCCCTTTTGTGACGGTCGATTGCAGGCACAGCACCCCTCCCCTCGAGGCTTTCCCAGCGCGACGTCCGGGCCTGGTCGGACCCACCTCGCAGACGAGCAATCCAGCCAGGGCGATCGCCGCCATACGCTCCGACCTGGCCTTATCCTGCGATTCCCATCGAGCACATCTGTTAGTTAACTTTCCTGTCTGACAGAATTACCAGCGTTGCGAACGCCCCGTCAAGAGGCTGCGGCAGGTCCGAACGGATCTCTTGACATGACCGCACCAGGCCCCGTAGAAATCCCGTCAGCGGCTCGGCGCGGAGGTTCCGAACCCGACGCGCTCACCTGCATCTGCGCATGCAGCTGACCCGGCCGCCGCGGCCATATTCCGCCATGCCTGATGCCGCAGTGCTGCACGTCCCGCACGCGTCCACGACCCCTTCGCCGTGCGGGTTCGCCGCTCTGCCGGATGTCGTCCAGGCGCTGCCCAGGTCCATCGCACCGACAGCACTTCCGCCTGTTCAAGGAGATCAGCATGACGCCTCCCTACCCTCCCCTGCGCTCTCGGCGCAGCGACCCCCCGCCCGGCGGGGGCGCCGCCCACGCACGACCCGGCACCCGGCCCCGGCGTGCCCTCATCGCCGCCGGCCTGAGCGTGGCCGTGGGCCTGCTCGGTCTGACCGCGACGGCTGTCGCGTCCCCCGGCGGCACGGCAGGCGCGACGGCGGCTCCGGTGGCCGTGACCGCCGATGGGATTCCGAAGTACGACCATGTCGTGGTCGTGACGGAGGAGAACAAGTTCTACGACGATGTCGTCGGCAGCTCCAATGCGCCGTACATCAACTCCCTTGCCACCCAGGGCGCTTCGTTCTCGAACATGCACGGGACCACGCACCCCAGCCAGGGCAACTACGTGGCGCTCTTCTCGGGTTCCGCGCACGGCATCGACGACGACGAATGCCCGTACGACTTCCCCGACGACAATCTCGGCAACCAACTCCTGACGCGCGGACACAGCTTCGTCGGCTACTCCGAGGACCTGGCGTCCGACGGATCGAGGGACTGCGGCGACGACGGCAGCAGCGGTTACGCCCGCAAACACAATGGCTGGGTGGACTTCACCAACGTCCCGGCGGCATCGAACCTGCGCTACAGCCGCTTCCCCACGGACTACAGCAAGCTCCCCGACGTGTCGTTCGTGACGCCCAACCTCGACAACGACATGCATGACGGCACCGTCAAGCAGGGCGACACCTGGCTGAAGAACAACTTCGACGGCTACGTCCAGTGGGCCAAGACCCACAACAGCCTGCTCGTCCTGACCTGGGACGAGAACGACGGCGACGACTCCGACAACCAGATAGCCACCATGGTCGTCGGCGCCAACGTGAAGAAGGGCGCCACGTCGAGCGTCAAGTACAACCACTTCTCGATCCTGCGCACACTGGAGGACATGTACGGGCTGCCCGCCCTGGGAAGCGCGGCCTCGGCCAAGCCGATCACCGACGTCTGGGACGTGAGCACCACACCTCCCACCACCCCGCCGCCCACCACTCCCCCGCCGACCACGCCACCCCCCGGGTCGGCGAACCTCGCCCAGGGGAAGCCGACCACCACCTCCTCCACCGAGAGCACGTCGTTCGCCGGCGCGAAGGCCGTGGACGGAAACGCGACCACGCGGTGGGCCAGCAAGGAGGGCTCCGACGCGCAGTGGATCTCCGTGGACCTCGGGGCGGACACCGCGCTGAGCCGGGTCCAGCTGAAGTGGGAGGCCGCGTACGGCAAGTCGTACAAGATCCAGACCTCGACGGACGGCAGCACCTGGACGACGGCGTACTCCACGACCTCCGGCAACGGTGCCACCGACGACCTGGCGGTCAGCGGTCACGGGCGCTACGTGCGGATGTCCGCCACCCAGCGCGGCACGGCCTACGGCTACTCGCTGTACGAGTTCGAGGTGTACGGCGCCGGGTCCACGACCCCGCCCACCACCCCGCCGACGACACCGCCCGCAAGTCCCTCCGCCACACCGCCCGGAGGCTCGGGTGCGGATCTGACGGACCCGCGCAAGAAGGAGATCGCCATGGAGCTCGTCTCCAGCGCGGAGAACTCCTCGCTGGACTGGAAGGGGCAGTACTCCTACATCGAGGACATCGGTGACGGCCGCGGCTACACCGCCGGGATCGTCGGATTCTGCTCTGGCACCGGCGACATGCTCGACCTCGTACGGCACTACACCGACCTCAAGCCGGGCAACGGCCTCGCCAAGTACCTCCCCGCGCTCGAGAAGGTCAACGGCAGCGCCTCGCACACGGGCCTCGGCTCGGCCTTCGAGTCCGCCTGGCAGACCGCGGCCAAGGACTCCGTGTTCCAGCAGGCGCAGAACGACGAGCGCGACCGGGTGTACTTCGACCCGGCCGTGAGCCAGGCGAAGTCCGACGGCCTGCACGCACTCGGCCAGTTCGCCTATTACGACGCCATCGTGATGCACGGCCCCGGCGACGACTCGACCAGCTTCGGCGGGATCCGCAAGACCGCGATGCAGAAGGCCAAGACCCCGGCCCAGGGCGGCAACGAGACCACGTACATCAACGCCTTCCTCGACGCCCGCAAGGCGGCCATGCTCACCGAGGCCGCGCACGACGACACCAGCCGCGTCGACACCGAGCAGCGGATCTTCCTCAACAACGGCAACCTCGCCCTCGATCCGCCGCTGCAGTGGAAGGTCTACGGCGACCCGTACACGATCAACGACTGATCCCCCCTCCTGCTCACGGGCCCGCCGGCCGGCTCCCCCCGGCCGGCGGGTCCCCTCCCCGTGACCTCGTGAAGGCCTCCGCAAGAGAGGACAGTCATGTACATCTCGACGAGCCGGGCCCCCCGTCTCCCCACCTCGGAGGCTCCTGCCGCCCCCGGCCGGCGCCGTCCGTGGGCCGGCGTCGACTCCAATGTGCTCGCGCTCGGATCGGTCAGCCTGGTCACGGACATCTCCTCCGAGATGATCACCGCGGTACTGCCGATGTACGTCATCCTCACCCTCGGCCTGAGCCCCCTGCAGTTCGGTGCGCTCAACGGCATGTACTTCGGCGTGACCGCCCTCGTCCGCGTCGCCGGAGGCCACGCCGCGGACCGCTGGCAGCGCCGCAAGCTCGTGGCGGGCAGCGGCTACGCGCTGTCCGCACTCTGCAAGGTGGGCCTGCTCGCGGCCGGTTCCTCCGTACCGGTGCTCGGCGCGGTGATCGCGGCCGACCGTACGGGCAAGGGTCTGCGCACCGGCCCCCGCGACGCCCTGATCTCGCTGAGCAGCACTCCGCAGACGCTCGGCCGTTCCTTCGGCGTGCACAGGGCGCTCGACACCACCGGCGCCTTCCTCGGACCGCTGGCTGCCTTCGCACTGCTGCTGGCGACGCCCGGACAGTACGACACGGTCTTCGTGGCCTCCTTTTGCATCGCCGTCCTCGCGCTGGTGATCCTGGCGCTGTTCGTACGCGACCGCCGCCAGCCGCTGGAGCAGCACGAGCGGGCGACCGTACGCGATCTGCTCGGCCTGCTGATCAGGCCGGGATTCCGCCGGGTGGGTCTGGGCGTGCTGCTGCTCGGAGCCGTCACCCTCAGCGACTCGTTCGTCTACCTCCTGATCCAGCAGCGTCTGGACATCCCCGTGGAGTACTTCCCGCTGCTGCCTCTGGGCACCACCGGTGTGTATCTGCTCATGGCGATGCCGCTCGGCCAACTCGCCGACCGGCTGGGCCGGTTGCGGGTGTTCGTCGCCGGGTACGGAGCGCTGCTCCTCGCCTATCTGGTGCTGTTCGGACCGGTGGGCGGCGCCTGGCTGGTGATCGCCACGCTCGTGCTGCACGGGCTGTTCTACGCGGCCACCGACGGCGTCCTGATGGCGGCCGTCGGCCCGATGGTGCCCGAACACCTCCGGGCCGCCGGTCTGTCACTGATCCAGACGGGCCAGTCGCTGGCCACGCTGGCGTCTTCGGTGCTGTTCGGCGCCGCCTGGTCCGCGTGGGGCCTGCACACCGCGCTCGCGGTGGCCCTCACCGTCCTGGCCGTCGCGATCGCCGCGGCCCTGGTGACCCTTCCCCTGCACAAGGAGAGCACGGCATGAATGCCAGGAGCCGGTTTCTGATCCTCGTGGTGGCGACGCTGGTCGCGGCCACCACGGTCACCGGGTACGTGCTGCGGTCGCGCGGGGAGAGCGGCGCCGTCGGCGGAGGCGGAATCGTACGACTGGACACGGCGGGGCGGATCCTCTTCCGGAACACGTCGCCGGGCGCCGCGTACGGCCGGATCGCCTCGGTGCCCATCGACCGTCCCGGCGCTGCGCGGACCGTGGGCACGATGCTCTGCGACCGGCTCTACGCCGCCCACGGCACCGGAATCTGCATGCAGCGCAAGGGCCCCGTCCCCGCCACCCATGTCATGGTGCTCGACCGGGAACTGCACCGGCTGCGGCAGGTCAAGACCGAGGGATTCCCCAACCGGGCGCGGGTCTCGGCCAGCGGGGCCATGCTCTCCTGGACGACGTTCGTCCAGGGCGACTCCTACCTGCGGGACGACTTCTCGACCCGGACCTCGGTCCTCGACACCAGGACCGGGAAGCTGGTCAACAGCATCGAGGAGATCCCGCTGACGCTCGACGGAAAGCCGTACCACGCGGCGGACCTGAACTACTGGGGCGTCGGGTTCGCCTCGGACGACAACACCTTCTACGCCACGGCGCGCACCTCGGGCCGTACGTATCTGGTCAAGGGCGACTTCAGGAAGTGGACGGCCCGCACCCTGCGGACCAACGCCGAATGCCCGTCCCTGTCGCCCGGCAACACGCGCATCGTCTTCAAGAAACGCGTCAACGCCAGCGCCAACAGGCCGTGGCGGCTCTACGTCCTGGACCTCGCCACCATGAAGGAGACCCCGCTGGCCGAGGAGCACAGCGTCGACGACCAGGCAGCCTGGCTCGACGACCACACCGTGATGTACGGGCTGCCCCGCCACGGCGGCGGCTGGGACGTGTGGGCCGTGCCGGCCGACGGCAGCGGGGCGCCCCGCCTCCTGGTCCGTGACGCCAACTCACCGGCCGCGGTGCCCCGTCAGCCGTCCTGAGGTGAACCGCCCGGCGCTCCGGCCCGCAGCCCGTCCATCACCAGATCCAGCAGCCGGCCCGCACGGGACTCCCAGTCACCGTGCGGGTCGATCATCCACAGGCCGGCGATCGCGAGCATGAAGTCGTCGGGGGTGACGCCGGGGCGAATCGTGCCCGCCTTCTCGTTCGCGGCGAGGAGTTGGGCCACCGCCTCGGTCAGCGGGCCGTGCGCGAGGCTCTTCATGGCGCCGTATGCGGCTGTCGCCTGGCGCAGCGCGGCCGCGAGGCCCGCCTTGGCCATCGCGTACTGGGCGAGCCGGTCCATCCACTCGCGCAGTGCGATTTCGGGCGCCCTGGTGCACAGCAACTGGTCTGCCGCTTCGGCGACTTGCTGCACCTCGTACCGGTACACCTCCAGGACCAGCGCCTCCCTGCTGGGGAAGTTCCGGTAGAACGTGCCCTGTCCGACGCCCGCCTTCCGCGCTATCGCGCTGAGCGGCGCGTCCGCCGAGCGCGTCAGCTCGGCAAGGGCCACCTCCAGGATGCGCTCGCGGTTGCGCTGCGCGTCCGAGCGCAGCGCCGACTGCTTCTCCGGGTGCCGCACGCATCCTCCTTCTTCGGCCGTGGCGGGGAATGTTCCTTGCTGAGCGGACAGTTGTCCACTACGGTCGACAACCGTAGAACGGACAGCTGTCCACTTCCCTGTCGTCACCATAGCGGCGGACGCCGCCGGACCCCAGGTCCGCTCCCGCCACCCCACCCACAGCGCTGATTCTCCTCGCAGCAGACACGCGAAAGAAGGCTGCTCATGGCTCCAGCGGGCCTCTCCACCTCCAGTGCGGTCACCCTGCACATCAACGGTGAGAAGTACACCCTGCCCGTCGACCACCGCACCACCTTGCTCGACGCCCTGCGCGAGCGACTCGATCTGACCGGCACGAAGAAGGGCTGCGACCAGGGGCAGTGCGGCGCCTGCACGGTGCTCGTCGACGGGCGCAGGACGGTGTCCTGTCTGCAGTTCGCGGTCGCCGCCGAGGGCCGGGAGATCACCACCATCGAGGGCGTCGCCGACCGGGACGGGCTGCACCCCGTGCAACAGGCGTTCGTCGAGCTGGACGGATACCAGTGCGGCTACTGCACACCGGGACAGATCTGTTCGGCCATCGCCGTCATCGAGGAGCACGCGGCGGGCTGGCCCAGCGCGGTCACCGAGGACGTGCGCCCGGACGCCGGACCGCCACCTCTGACCCCTGAGGAGATCAGGGAGCGCATGAGCGGGAACCTGTGCCGCTGCGGCGCGTACGTATCGATCGTGCGGGCCGTCGCCCAGGCGGCCGCACAGCAGGCCGAGGACGCGAAGGAGCAGGTGGCGTGAGGGAGTTCGGATACCAGCGGGCCCACGATGTACCGGGTGCCGTGGCAGTGCTCGCCGCCGACCCCGAGGCCAGGTTCCTCGGAGGCGGCACGAACCTCGTCGACCTGATGAAGTCCGGCATCGAGCGGCCCGCACTCCTCGTCGACGTACGGGAGTTGCCGCTCGACCGGATCACGGTCACCGGCGACGGTGGGCTGCACATCGGCGCGACCGTCACCAACAGCGACCTGGCGGCGCACCCCGAGGTCCGGCGCCGCTACCCGGCGCTGGCCCAGGCCGTGCTCGCCGGGGCGTCGGGACAGCTGCGCAACATGGCCACGGTCGGCGGCAATCTGCTGCAGCGCACCCGCTGCGGCTACTTCACCGATGTGAGCAAACCCTGCAACAAGCGGGTGCCGGGCAGCGGTTGCCCCGCCCTCTCGGGCGAACACCGCAATCACGCCATCTTCGGCGCGAGCGACAGCTGCGTGGCCGTACACCCCTCGGACATGGGTGTCGCGCTCGCCGCCTTCGACGCCGTGATCGCGTACGAAACCGCCGACGGGGCGGGCGAGTCGGCGTTCGACGACTTCTACCGGCCGGTCGGCGACACGCCGCATGTGGAGACCGCCCTGCCGAGGGGCGCCCTCATCACCGGGATCACCCTGCCGCCCGCGCCGGTCGCCGCGCACTCCCGCTACCGCAAGGTCCGCGAGCGGGCCTCGTACGCCTTCGCGATCGGATCCGTGGCTGCGGCGCTGGACGTCGAGGACGGTGTCGTGACGGACGTGCGGCTCGCCTTCGGGGCGGTCGCGTCCCGGCCGTGGCGGGCCCGCGCAGCCGAACGGGAACTGCTCGGCAGGACCGCGGACGGTGCGGCGTTCGCCGCCGCGGCCGACGCCGAACTCGCGGCGGCCGCGCCGCTGGTGCACAACGCGTACAAGGTGCCACTGATGCGCAATCTCGTCGTGGCGCTGCTCACGGAGCTGGAGCAGGAGGCGACCCGATGACCACAGTGCCCATCACCGCGAAGAAGGACGCGGTCGGCGTCGCGCACACCCGGGTCGAGGGGCTCGAAAAGGTCACCGGCGCGGCCCGCTACGCGGGCGAGATCCCCTTCGCCGACCTCGCCCACGGCTGGCTGGTGCTGTCGACCGTGGCGCGCGGCCGGGTCCGCGCGATCGACGAGGACGCGGCGCGCGCCCTGCCCGGCGTCCTCACAGTCCTGCACCACAAGAACGCGCCGCGAGTGAAGGACGACGTCATCGGCGTGCTCGGCCGTCCCGACCCGATCGTCGAGGTCTTCCAGCACGACCGGATCCCGCATGCGGGCTGGCCCGTCGCCCTCGTCGTCGCCGAGACGTCCGAGCAGGCGCGGGAGGCTGCCGAGGCGCTCGTCGTCACGTACGAGGAGGAGCCGCACGACGTCACCTTCGACATCGGCAGGGACGGCGCCTACACCCCTCAGGACGCGGAGGTCACCAAGGGAGACCTGGACGCCGAACTCGCCGCGTCCGCAGTGGTGTTGGACCGCGAGTACACCACGCCCGAGCAGCACCACAGTGCGATGGAACCACACGCGGTGACCGTGCACTGGGACGCCGGACGGCTGGAGGTGTTCGACTCCAACCAGGGCAGCAGGTGGATCGCCGACGACCTCGCCAACCTCTTCTCCCTGGACCAGTCCGCCGTGCACGTCACCTCCGAGCACGTCGGCGGCGCCTTCGGCTCCAAGGGCCTGCGCTCGCACCACGTGGCCGCCGTGATGGCCGCCACCGAACTGCAGCGCCCGGTCCGGGTGGCCTTGACGAGGCGTCAGGTCTTCGCGATCACCGGCTATCGCAGCCCCACCGCCCAACGGGTGCGGCTCGGCGCCGACCCGGACGGGCGACTGCGCGCCTTCGCCCACGACAACCTGAACCTCACGTCGACCCTGCGTGAGTTCGTGGAGGGCGGCGCAGGGTTCGGACGCACCCTGTACGACGCCGTCGCACACCACACCGTCGACCGCGTCGTGCCCATGGACGTCGGCACCCCGACATGGATGCGGGCACCGGGCGAGGCACCAGGCTCGTTCGCCGTGGAATCAGCGATGGACGAACTCGCCGAGCAGCTCGGCCTGGACCCGATCGCGCTGCGCGTGCGCAACGAACCGGAGGTCGGCCCGATCTCGGGCCTGCCGTTCAGCAGCCGCAACCTCCTGGCCTGCCTGGAGGAGGGCGCGCGGCGGTTCGGCTGGGCCGCACGCGACCCGCGTCCGCGCGTGCGCCGCGAAGGCCGCTGGCTGATCGGCACCGGCGTCGCCGCGTGCACCTTCCCGTCAGGCGCGGCGCCCTCCACCGCGTCGGCGACCGCCGAACCCGACGGCACCTTCACCGTCCGCATCACCGCGTCCGACGTCGGCACCGGCGCGCGCACGGCGCTCACCCTGATCGCCGCCGATGCCCTTGAGGTCGACCCCGGGCGGGTTCATGTCCGTATCGCGGACAGCGACTTCGGGAACGCCTGGGTCGCGGGCGGATCGATGGGGACCCGGTCCTGGGGCTGGGCCGTGATGGCGGCGGCAGGCGAGCTGCGCGAGCAGCTCTCCCTGGTCGGCGGGGAGATCCCCGAAGGCGGGCTCACCGCCGTCACCGACACCGCCGCGCTCGTCGCGCAGCTCGCCCAGAAGGAGCGGTACGCGTTCGGCGCGCAATTCGCCGAGGTCGCCGTCGACGTGAGCACCGGCGAGGTGCGGGTGCGGCGCCTGCTCGGGGTCTTCGCGGCCGGCCGGATCGTCAACCCCCTCACCGCGCGCAGCCAGTTGGTGGGCGGTATGACCTGGGGGCTGTCCATGGCGCTGCACGAGGAGGCGGTGCGCGACGAGGCGTCCGGCGGGCATGTCGGCGCGGACTTCGCCGGCTACCACTTCGCCGCGAACGCCGATGTGCCGGTCATCGAGGCCGACTGGGTCGATGACCCCGACCCGGACGACCCCGTCGGCATCAAGGGCGTCGGCGAGATCGGCATCGTCGGCACGGCCGCCGCGATCGCCAACGCCGTATGGCACGCGACCGGCGTACGCCACCGCGATCTGCCGATCCGGCCCGACCGGGTCATCATGGCCGAAGCGGACCGGGACCGGAACGGACAGCATGCTTGACCTTGCCGCCCAGCTGGGCGAATGGGCCGCGCAGGGCCGGGAGTTCGCCGTCGCCACCGTCGTCTCGGTGAGCGGCAGCGCGCCCCGGCCCCCCGGTTCGTCCCTGGCCGTCGACGCCGCGGGAGAGGTGATCGGATCGGTCTCGGGCGGGTGCGTCGAAGGCGCCGTGTACGAACTGTGTGCCGAGGCGCTGCGCGACGGCTCGGTGCGCCGCGAGCGGTTCGGCTACAGCGACGACGACGCGTTCGCCGTGGGGCTCACCTGCGGCGGCTCCGTGGAGGTGCACGTCGTCCCGGTCCGTTCCGACGGCCCCTCCGGCAGAGCGGTGGCAGCGGCGCTCACCGCCGCGGCGCGCGGCGAGGCGGTCGCGCTGGCCCGGATTCTCGAAGGACCGGGTGAACCAGCCGACGGCGGCGGGTTGTTGATGGTGCGCCCGGACGGATCGAGGGAGGGCTCGCTCGGCACGGCGGACGACGCCGGACTCGCCGCCCAGGCCCGTGCGCTGCTCGATCTCGGGCGGACGGAGGTGTGTGCGGTGCCGGAGTCCGACGCCCGGTGCGGGGGCGACGTCCTCCTCTTCGTCGAGTCGAGCGTGCCGCCCGCCCGGATGATCGTCTTCGGCGCGGTGGACTTCGCGGGTGCCCTGGTGCGCGTCGGCAAGCTGCTCGGCTTCCATGTCACCCTGTGCGACGCGCGCGGCGTCTTCGCGACGCGGGCCCGCTTCCCGGAGGCGGACGAGGTGGTCGTGGAGTGGCCTGACCGCTATCTCCGCGACACGGCCACCGACGAACGGACAGTGCTGTGCGTCCTCACGCACGACGCCAAGTTCGACGTTCCCCTGCTGGAGATCGCGCTGCGGCTGCCGGTCGCGTACGTCGGCGCGATGGGCTCGCGCCGCACCCATGAGGACCGCCTCCACAAGCTCCGCGAAGCGGGCGTGGACGAGCGGGATCTCGCCCGGCTGCGCTCCCCGATCGGGCTCGACATCGGCGGCCGCACACCGGAGGAGACCGCGGTGTCCATCGGCGCGGAGATCGTCGCCGTACGGCGGGGCGGGAGCGGGGCGCCGCTGCGGGGCGGAGGGGGTCCGATCCACGGCCTGGGCGGAGATCGACCGTAGAGTGTGGTGCACGCATCACCGTACGAAGCCAAGGTGAGTCAGTGCCCGCCTCGTTCCAACCGGTCCTGGACCGTATCGCCACCGAGATCAAGGCCACCCCGGGACGTGGCCGCCCCGCCGACTACATTCCCGCACTCTCCTCGGCCGACCCGAATCGCTTCGGCATGGCCGTCGCGGAACTCGACGGCACGGTGTACGGGGTCGGCGACTGGCAGCACCCCTTCTCCACCCAGTCCATCACCAAGGTGTTCACACTCGCCCTGGCACTGTCCCTGGAGGGTGACGAGCTGTGGGAATACGTCGGTCGCGAGCCGTCCGGCAACCCCTTCAACTCGCTGGTGCAGCTGGAGTACGAGAACGGCATCCCGCGCAATCCGTTCATCAACGCCGGTGCGCTCGTCGTCACCGACCGTCTGCAGACCCGGACGGGCGACGCCTCCGAGGCACTGCGCGCCTTCCTGCGTGCGGAGTGCGGCAACGAGAGCCTCACCTTCGACCGGGACGTCGCCGCCTCGGAGGCCGCGCACGGCGACCGGAATGCCGCACTGGCCCACTTCATGGCGTCGTACGGCAACATCACCAGCCCGGTGCCCGACCTCCTGGAGCAGTACATCCTCCAGTGTTCCGTCGCGGCGTCCTGCGGCGACCTGGCCCTGGCCGCCGGGTTCCTGGCCCGCCACGGCATACGGGCCGACGGCTCCGCCCTGCTCACCCGCAGCCGGGCGAAGCAGATCAACGCGGTGATGCTGACGTGCGGCACCTACGACGCGGCCGGCGACTTCGCCCATCGCGTGGGCCTGCCAGGCAAGAGCGGGGTGGGCGGCGGCATCATCGCGGTCGTGCCCGGACGCTGCACGCTGTGTGTGTGGAGCCCGGGCCTCGATCAGCGCGGCAACTCGGTGGCGGGGGTAGCGGCATTGGACCGCTTCACGACACTGACCGGACTCTCCATCTTCTGACCTGCGCGGCCGCGGCGGACCACCTCGTCTACTGCACTGGCCCGTCCGGGATGCAGACATATCCCGGACCCCAGGCGTTCGGCTCCACGTGGCTGGGCTCCTCGGAGCTCAGGCAGGAGAACCACGCCAGTCGATATGCCGGATCTGTCAGGATCCGCCCCTGCTCGTCCTGGTCCGCGCGAAGGAGGCTGTCGTACTCCTCGTTCGACATCACGACCGTCCCGCTGCCCGGATCAGGGTCGACGGCCGAGGCCGGCACGGACCAGGCGACCGATGCCGCCAGAGCCAGGACGACGGCGCCTGCGGCGGTGCGGATGCGCATCAGGGGGTTCTCCTTGCTTCGAGCACGAGGGGACATCGTCTGTTCAACCCCCCGCGCCCCGGCTTGGTTACGTCCCGCTCCGACGCCGGGCCCGCGAGCGGCACCGCCCGGACGTGCTTGGATGACCCCGTGGCACAGATATTCGAAACGCCGTTCATCGGCCGGGCGGACGAGCTCGCCTGGCTCACCGGCGTGCTGGAGCGGGCAGCAGCCGGCGACCCGCACGCCGTTCTCGTGGCCGGGGACGCAGGCGTCGGCAAGACCCGCACGCTGACCGTGGCCGCGGCGCATGCCGCGACCACCGGCATGACCGTCCTGACCGGCCACTGCGTGGACCTCGGTGATGTAGGTCTGCCGTACCTCCCGTTCACGGAGATCCTCGGCGCGGCAGCCGCCGACGAACGGCTCGCTCCGGCCTTCGCCGCGTACCCCGCGGTCGGCCGGCTCATCGGCACGGCATCGGGAAGCGGCTCCGCACCCGACGCCGGCAGCCGCCTTCAGCTCTTCGAGGGCGTCGCCGGGCTCCTCGCCGACCTGACGGCCCTGGTCCCGCTCCTTGTGGTGATCGAAGACCTCCACTGGGCCGACCAGTCCTCCCGCGACCTGCTCCGCTTCCTGCTCAGCCGGGGCGTCCTCCAACGGCCCGCCCCCGGCGGACCGCCCCACCGCCTCGCCGTCTTCGCCTCGTATCGCGCGGACGATCTGCACCGTCGCCACCCACTGCGGCCCCTGCTCGCCGAACTGGTCAGGCTGCCCGCCGTCGACCGGCTCGAACTGCGCCCGCTGGCCGACGCGGATGTGGCCCGGCTCGTGCGCGCGCAACGCACCGGTCACGTCTCCGACAGCACGGTCAGCCGCATCGTCGACCGCGCCGAGGGAAACGCCTTCTACGCCGAGGAGTTGCTCGCCGCGCTGGGTGATGACGACGAATGCGCCGCCGACCCGGCCCTGCCCAGCGGCCTCGCCGACGTCCTGCTCATCCGCATAGAGCAGCTGACCGAGACCGCCCAGCAGGTCCTGCGCACCGCGGCCGTCGCAGGGCGCAGGGTCGGGCACGAGCTGCTGCGAAGCGCCGTACAACTGCCACAGGAGGAACTGGAGTCGGCGCTGCGCGAGGCGGTCGGGCGTCAACTGCTGGTGCCGGGTGACGAGGCGACGTACTCCTTCCGGCACGCCTTGACCCGCGAGGCCGTGTACACGGATCTGCTGCCCGGCGAACGGGTCAGGCTGCACGGGGTGTTCGCCGCGCTCCTCGCGGGCGAGAACCGTTCGGCCGACTGCGCGGCGGAGCGTGCCCACCACTCGCGCGAGAGCCATGACCTGGCCGACGCACTGGCAGCCTCCCTCGAAGCCGCCGACCACGCCCAGCGCGTCCGTGCGCCCGCGGAGGAACTGCGCCATCTGGAAGGCGCGCTCGAACTGTGGACCGCGGTGGACGCATCCGCACGCCCCGAGCACGAGGACCCGGTCACCCTCACCCTGCGCGCCTCGGCCGCCGCCGCCCACGCCGGCGAACCCCATCGCGCGGTCCAGCTCACCCGCTCCGCGCTCGCACGGGCCGGCTCGGACGCCGACTCCGAACTCGCCGCGCGGGTCCGCTACACCCTCGCGGGCAACCTGATGCGGATCGACCATCTGGAGGCCGCGTTCACCTACAGCAGCGAGGCGCTCGCGCTCATCCCCGCCGAGCCGCCCTCCCGCACCTGGGTGTGGGCGGCCGCGACGCATGTCATGGCCGCCCGTTACGTGGGACGCGAAAAGGACGCCGAACGCGTCGCCCGGCAGGCGCTGGACATCGCCGAGCGCCTTTCCCTCATCGACGCCCAGGCCGACCTGATGATCTCGCTGGTCGGTCTGGAAACGCACAACCGGCGCACCCCGCAAGGCCGGGAGCGGCTCCTCGAGGCCCGTGAGCTGGCGCGCACCGCGGGCAACCTCCAGGTGGAGATGCGGGCGCTGCACAACCTCGCGATCGGTTGCTACGAGACCGGCGAACTGGACCCGTGCCTCACGTGGATCAGCGACGGACTCGACCGCGCCCGCCGCGCCGGACTCGTGTCCTCGCCGTACGCGGTGGAGCTGCGCTACATGCGGTCCCTGGTGCTCTACGCGCTGGGCCGCTGGGACGAGTGCACGAGCATGGCCCTCGCCGAAACCGAACTCCTCACGGCCGCGTCCGGTTTCGCGACCGCCCCCGCTCTGTACGTCCCTCTCGCCCGCGGTGAGTTCGACGTGGCGGTCGACGGGGCCCGGGCGCTGCTCAATGGTCCCGCGGACTGGATGGCGTCGCTCGTCGCGTGCAGCGTGCTGATCGACGCCGCGGCGCTGCGCGGCGACGCCGAGGAGGCCGTACGGCAGATGGGCGCGGCGGTGGAGGCACTCACCGCCAGCTCGCCCACCGACGAGATGCCCGACGCCCTGGTCCGGCTCGCCGCGCTCACCCTGTCAGGGGTCGCGGACGCGGCGGAGGAGTCCCGTCTGTCCGGCGACGCGCCAGGGTCCGAGCGCTGGGCCGCCGCTGCGGGCGAGCTGCTGGAGCTGGCACGGAACACGGCGGCCCGCGGCGAGGACGAGCCCGATGCGGGCCCCGAGGGCACGGCCTGGCTCGCCCGCGCGGAGGCCGAGGGAGTACGCGCCGTCACCGGACCGGACGTCGCCGCCTGGGAACGGGCCGTCACCGCGTTCGGCTACGGCGACCCCTACGAACTGGCCAGATGCCGGCGCCGCCTCGCGGAGGCCCTGCTCACCGCCGGCCGCCGTGAAGAGGCGGCCGAGCAGGCTCACGCCGCCCGGGAGACGGCGGTCGCACTCGGCGCCGCACCGCTGCGCGAGGCACTCGACGCCCTCGTCCGGCGGGGCCGTCTCGCCGACGCACCGGCCGCCGGGGAGCGGATCGCCGCCCTGACCACCAGGGAGAGCGAGGTGCTGCGCCTGCTCGGCCGCGGGCGCACGAACCGCCAGATCGGCGAGGAGCTGTTCATCAGCGGCAAGACGGCGAGCGTCCACGTCTCCAACATCCTCGCCAAGTTCGGTGCCACGAGCCGCACCGACGCCGTGGGCATCGCCTACCGCGAAGGCCTCATCGAACCGGACACCAGCGCATCCGGCTGAGCGGCCACGACGTACGGGACTGGCCCGGACCGCGCGTCGCGGTCCGGGCCAGTCCCGTACGGTGCCGCCCTGCGGCGGTGGTGCGTCAGCTCTGTGCGGTGTCGTCGCCCGTCTGCCCGGCGTCCTCGGCCGCACCCTCGGGCGTGCCTGCCTTCTCGCGCATCTTGCGCACCAGCTCCGCCTTCTGGTCGGCGGCGCCCTTGCGGTCGAGGTTGCGGTGCGGACCGTTGTTCTGCCGTTCGGCACGGGACAGCTTCTTGCGCTGGCCGCCGCCCTGGCCCACGGGGTTGTTGATGTTCTTGCTCACGGTCACGGGTTCTCCCGGAATGAATGAAGTGATCTACGGATTGCTCGGTGGGGGACGGGCGCGGCGACGTCGAAGAACGTCAGCAGGGGCCCATCACGCTCTCACTCGTAAATCGGCGTCTGAAAGAACATGCCCATGACGTTACCCGGTTCCGTCGGACCCGCACACCACGTCGTCCGCCGTCCCGGCGCCGGCCGATCCCGTCATGAAATTTCAGCTGAAGACACGCCTTCGCAGCAGGTCCGGACCCCTCCGGCGAAACCAGACCGGCCCGACGGGAACCTCCGGCCGGTTGCCGGACACGTACAGAACATGGAACTGAACGACGCTGATCCCGCCGAACCGGTCGGAGGCATGTCCGACCGCGAGCTGTGGGCGAGCGCCGCCGACGGAGACCGGGAGGCGTTCGGCCGGATCTTCGACCGCCATGGGAAGGCTGTCTACAACTACCTGTTCCGGCGCACAGCCGACTGGTCCGAGGCCGAAGACCTCACGTCGACCGTGTTCCTGCACGCCTGGCGTCGGCGGTCGGAGACGGTGCTGGACCGCGACTCGGCCCTGCCATGGCTGCTGGGCATCGCGGACCGACTGCTGTCGAACACCAGACGGCGGCTGAGGCGGGCCGAGGCGTTGCTGCACCGGCTCATCTCGCACGACGAGCCGGTGGGCGACCACGCGGACCGCATCGCCGTCCGGGTCGACGACGAGCGCCGTATGTCGGAGATCCACCGGGCGCTGGCCAGGCTGCCACGCCACGAGCGCGAGGTCGTCGAGCTCTGCGTGTGGTCGGGCCTGGACCAACAGGCAGCCGCGGCAACGCTGCGGGTGGCGGTCGGAACAGTGAAGTCCCGGCTGCACCGGGCACGGCGGAGGCTGGGGGCCGACCTTGTCGGCGGCGGTACGGCTGCGGCGTCGTTCAGTCCGAAGAATCCCGTCCACGCGGAAGAGGTCGCACGATGAACGACAGGCCGGGCATCCCTGCGGCTCCTTCCGACCGTGATCTGCCGAACCACCGGCGGACCCGAGAGGAACTACTGATGAAGATCGGCACTGAGGACAACCAGGCATCGCTGGGACGCAAGTGGGGAGTGCCGCTGGGTGTCGCCGCAGGCGTTGCGGCGCTGAGCGTCGCAGCCGTGGCCGTATTCGGCGGGGTGGGCAACGCGAAGCCGCATCTTGCCTCCCCGGCGGCACCGAGCCCCAGCACCAAGCACGCCTCCAAGGCCACCCCGTCCTCGGCCTCGTCCTCGTACACCATCACGAGCAGAACGACGACCCCGATCGCGGCCGGGGCTGTCGGCAGGATCCTCGCCTCCTGCCTGGGCTCGGACGCATCGCGCTACCACGCGGTGATCGCGGTCCGCACTCCCGTCGCCTCTCAGGAAGCGGACGGCGTGGTCATCGCCGTCAACTCCGCCGACCAGTACGTGCAATGCGAGTCCAAGGGCGACAAGGGCACGAGCCGTAGCCACCCGCCCACGTTCATCAACGATCGCCTGTGGGGCACCGGCCACACGATCGCGTACTTCAACTCCACCAGCGACCCCGCCGGCAAGGGGAAGTACGTCATGGTGGGCTCCGGGCACTACACAGCCAACATCGCCCGGATCACCGTCAGTTACGACAACAACCCGACGGAGTACCCGGCGGTCATGGCAGGCGGCGCGTTCGTCTACACGGCGGCGCTTTCCGTCCGCCCGTCTCAGGACGACCCGCACTACACGGGACCGAACCCGTACATCCATGCCTACAACGCATCCGGCAAGGAGATCTACAACCAGCAGAAGGACCCGGAGTTCGTCGACAAGCCGTAGTCCGGCCTTTCGTCTGCACGCCCTGCTGCCCCCGCGACACACCGGGGCAGCAGGGCCCGTGACGCACTCAGCCGATCCACCACAGGAGCATGCCGCCGAGCACAAGCGCCAGACAGACGCCGATATTGGTGCGCCGGTACGCGAGGAAGAGCGCGACGAATTCGCGGATCATCGCGCTCGGCCAGAAATACGCGGCGGTCGGCGAGCCCACGACCTGCCCCCGTACCCCGATGCGACGGGAGGTCACCGCCGCACGGAACACATGGTAATTGTTCGTGACGATCACGCAGCGGTAGTCCGGATTCGCCTTCTCCATCAGGGACTTGCTGAACCTGAGGTTCTCCTCGGTCGTGGTCGACCGGTCCTCCCGTTCGATCTGTGCGGCGGGAAATCCGCGCTCCACAAGGTAGTCGGCCATCGCGTGGGACTCCGGAAGCTCCTCATCCGGACCCTGTCCCCCGGAGGTGAGAAGCACCGGCCGTCCCCCGCGCGCCGTGATCCGCGCGTGGACGGCACGGGCCCGTTCCAGCCGGCTGGCCAGCAGCGGAGGAACCTTGGAACCCCCGGCGAGCCCCGAGCCGAGCACCACCACGTAGTCGGCCTTCCGGCGGTAGGGCAGACGCCCGTACAGGAACGCGTAGACGGTGAAACAGAGAAACAGAAACGCGACGTAGCCCGTCAGCGCGACGACGGTGACCGCGACGACGAGCAGCGTACGGGTGTGCAGGACCCACGCGATCAACAGCAGCGCTAGCAGACCCACCAGGGCGATCCCCGCCATCAGGGAGAGAAGATTGGCCGGGCTCCTCCCCTCTTTGCGCAGCATGGTCACGCCGTTGGAGAGCAGGAACCACGCCAGGACGGCGATTCCCGCCGTCGCGAGTACCAGCAGGGCGACAAGGATCCGGTGCCCCAACTGCTCGTCCCCGCGGGTGATTTCGACCAGCCAGGCGGCCAGTGCGAATACACCCGCGAGACCCAGCAGAACGGCGTTGCTGAACCGACGGCGCTCCCGGGCGAATCCGACGAGGAACATGCATACGAACAGGATCGCGGGGGCGTAGACCAGCATGCGCACATGGTAGGGCGCCGTGCGGGTTCGCCCCGACCACCGGCCCGGCTGCTCGAGCGTCCACCGTCGCCAGGGACCTCGAACCTGCCGGTAGCCGGGGTCTGGAGAGGCTGCACCCAGAGATCATCGCCGACGCGGTCCCATGCAACGGCCCCGGCTGGCGACCGGGCTCACGCCAACTGCGGGGACCCACCGGGCGGCTTGCCGTCTCAGGTCACGGGCGGGCCAGACGCTTCTGATGCTTCGGCGGCGCGCTGGTATGTGGCGTTGAGGAGCTGGGCTTCTTCGAGTTGGTCTTCGAGGATGAC
>NZ_JBFAHN010000016.1:0-191218 GCF_040654175.1 Streptomyces sp. NPDC050738
CGCACGATCCAGTACCGCAGCAACCTCATCGACGGATGCCTCGCCGGCACCGGCCTATCCCTCACTCCAACGACTCCACGAGTTCAAGCCCAGTAGTCGGAGAAAAGCCACTTCACGACGGGTCGGTCGCATCCGGGTCGAAGCCGATTACTAGCGATTCTGACCCCTCGGCCAGATACTCATGTTCTGGAAAATATTCTACATGGAGATGGCCATTCAGATCCGCATCGAAGGCGAACCCTTCGATGTTGTCGGCAAGGAGAGTAAGAGCGTCTCCCCCTCCCTGTACCTTCAAGGTATCGGAGTCTCCAGAGGAAGTAATTCTGACCTTCCCGCTTGCCCTCCGCAATTCGATCCGAGACAAGGATCTATCGTACGGGGAAGGATCTGGCACCCGCAGGGTTTGAATTTCCCCTTCACCGCATCGCAGCCGCTGAACAAAGGACAGCAGTTCGGAGCAAGTGCCAGAGAGTTCTACTTCGCCTGTCGAGTCTTGGCGCAATATCTGCAACGTCGTGTCTCCGTTGGATTCCTACTGCCAGTGGTCGCCTGGCCGAATAGTGGAGGGATCGATAGGGGTGTGTGGGTCCTTGAGGGGGCCACTAGTTACCGTTCTCCCGTTGATCTGGGTCTCCAGATTAAGGTGTGGTCCGAGTTTCTGGACATGAGCGCTGTTCGGGTTCACGTCAAATCGCGCAATCTTCCTGACTGAGTTCCCCGCCTCGTCGGTCGCCACGCTCATGAACTGAACTCCGCCACTTCCAGACCGGACCACCGTTGCGTCGTCCCCGACATGCGAAACGGCACGAGAGACGGCCTCATCCATCGAGATATCACAGTTGTGAACGAGGATTGGTGTGGCACCCGCCAGCACATAGTACGCGTGGACAGTGGAGACGGTGAGGTCGTAAGTGAGGGATGCGGCACGGTAATTCCGGGCCTGCAGGACGGTGACCGTCGCGCCGTCAGGCTGGCGGAGTTTCGTGCCGGCCCTGAGGTCCTTGGCGTCGGTCCATCGGTTGTGCTTGGCGTCCCAGAACGGGTGGTGCCACGTCGTGGTGAGCTTCGCCGGAGGCTCGGCCTTGGCGCCGTCCGCCGGCTTCGCCGCAATTGTGAGGTCCGTGAACTCCTTGTCGTCCTTGGTGACGATGTGGCGCTGGACCTGCTCCTTCGACGTGACATTCGTTTGCGGGTCCGTCGCCGTGACCTCGTCGCCCGGTCTCAGGTCTGAGATGGGCTTGGTCGAGCCGTCGGCCAGAAGGACTGCCGTGTCGCCGGTGAAGCTATGTATTGAGCAGGATGCCGCTGCAGATTCGAGCGCGTTGGCCTCGCTCTTGGCGGCCCTCGCCCCAGCCACAGCGATCTCTTCGGCTGCCGCGGCATCCTTCACGACCTCGCCGGCCCGTTCGATGGCCCGCCAGATCTTGAAAGCCTTGAAGCCCACCTTGATCGCCTTGAAGACCTTGCCCCAAGGGACCGCATTCAAGGCGGTGTTGACGCACCCCATCACATCGCCCTTGGTGAAACAGTTCACTGCGTCGGTGATCCCGACGAGGTCTGCCACCAGGTTGATGATCTTGTGGAGAAGCCCTTCCTTTTCCTTCTTCGCCGCAGCCGTGACCGCCCGCGCCGTCGCAGCCGTCTGCTCTGCCTTCGCCTGCTCTGCCTTCGCTGCCGCCACATTCGCGACCGTGGCCTTCGGCGCCGGCTTCGCCGCGACGTTGGTGCTGTAGTACTCGTCGATCTCCTTCTTTGTCGGCGGCCTGTCCGGCGTCTGGCCCTGCACCCCGCAGACGTCGCCGTCCTTCGGGCACAGTCCGTCCGGGTCGCTCATCGTGACCGGGCTGTTGTTGGCGTACGCGTACGCGTTCCAGCTCTCTGGGTCGCCCGGCATCAGCAGCGGGTCCGGGTTCAGGAAGTGGCCTGTCGCCGGGTCGTACTCCCTCGCCCCCAGGTTCGTCAGGCCTGTCGCGTCGTCCTGCTGCCCGCCGACGTAGCCCTTCGTCCCCTGCCAGCCCGCCGCAGCCGTCCGCACCTCGCCGAACGGCTTGTACTGGCGCCGCGTCACCGCCTGCGAACCCGCATCGATCTGCAGCTGCGCCGTGTTCTGCCGATCGGAGACCACGTAGTTCACGCGCTCGCCCTGCGCGTCCGCCGTGTGCACCGCGATCTGCATGCCGCCCAGCGCCGCGTACCGCGAACCCTCCGCCTTGTCCGCGCCCGTCTTCAGCGACAGTTCCTGGTCGCCGGTGAAGAGCATCGTCGCCCCGGCGTCCCTCCGGATCAGCAGATTCCCCGAAGCGTCATAGACGTACTTCGTCGAGCCCGCGGTCCCCGTCTTCGCCAGTTCCGCGAGCTTGCCCTCGGAGTTGTACGTGAAGGTGTCCGTCCCGGCCCGCGCCGTTCGCGTCCGGACGTTCCCGGCGTCGTCGTACGTGTACGACGTTTTCGTGTCCTGGTCCGTGCCACCCGGCACGTCCCGCGCCACCTCCGCCAGCGCGTGCGCCGGCTTCGTCCCCGCGTCCGGCACCGCGTACGTCGACACCGTGTCGTTCGCCGCGTCCCCGCCCAGGTCATGGTCGGTCTGCGTCTTGCGGTTGCCCGTCGCGTCGAATGTCCAGGACTGCCAGTACGGAGTCGGACCGCCCACTGTCGACGCCGCCCCCGAAGCGGGAGTCGTGCCGCAGCTGTCCGTCGCCGTCCAGGCCGACTGCAGGCGCTGCGCCCAGTCGTAGTCGAAACACTGGGTGTCGGTGGTGCCGTCGTCCAGGTGGTCCGTGATCGTGGTGACGTTTCCGGAGGGCTGGTACTTGTACTGCGTCTTGTCCGTGACCTTCGCGCCCGAAGCCGTCACCACGAACGACGACGACAGCCGGTGCGTCTGCTCCTCGTAAGTCAGCGTCTGTTGAGCGAAGTTGCCCGACGTCCCGTAAGTGAATTGATACGGCTCGTCGAACTGCGTCCATGACAACCCGGCGGTCATCGCCGTACTGCCCACGCTCTTCTGCCGCCCGAGCGCGTCGTAGTCGTACGTGAACGTCTCCTGCGGAAGATACCCGGCCGCCGTGTCCGTGTACGAGTGGAGCGAGCCCGTCGCGTTGTACTGGTTCTGCGTCAGATACGTGCCCGCCAGCTTGCCCTCGCCCGCCGGGACCACCAGCGCGGACGCCGTGGTCCAGCCGTGCGAGTCGTACCCGAGCACCTTGCTGGTGTACGCCGAGACAGCACCCGTCGCGTCCTTCGCATAGCTCGTCGACGACGTCGGCAGGCCCTTCTTCAGCGTGTCGTACGTCCACGACGCCAGCATGTTCTCCGGCGCGGCGTCCACTCCGCCGGTTGTGTCGTACTTCGCCTTCTGGCGGCCCATCTCGTCGTAGGTGAGGCTGATCGTCTTCAGCCGCGCATCGGTCGAGGTGAGCACTTGCCCGGCCAGGTCGTACGTCGAGGACGTATGCCCGGTGTCCGGGTCGTCCTGCGCGGTCTTCCGCCCCAGCAGGTCGTACGTGCTCGACCAGGTGTGGTGCTGCCCGTCGTCCTGGCCGACCTGCCGGCCCGAGGAGTCGTAGGCGTACGTCACCGAGTCCGAGGCCCCGGAGGTCGAACGCCCGTGATAGCGCGTCAACTTGGTGGTGTTGCCGCGGGCATCGGTGAAGGTGCTCGACGGTGTGGAGCCCTCCGGCGGGACCACATCCGTCCGGTCCGAACCCGGGTAGGACGTCGTCGTCCGCCATGTCTCGGACGCCTTCGTGTACGACACCGCGTCGGTGACCCGGCCGGCCCCGTCGTAGAACGTGCCCGTCTGCGTCGGCACCTGGTTGTCCGGCGCGTAGACCATGGTCGAACCGTCGGGCGCACCGGTGTTGAAGTACGGACCTGCCGTCTTCACCGTCCAGCCATGCGAGTCGTAGACGGTATCGACGACGACCCGGCCGCCGACCGTCTGCGTCTGCGTCTCGCGCGGGCGCAGCATCGCGTCGTACATCGAGATCGAAGTGAGGTAGCTGCCGTCGTCTGTGAGCGTCTGGGTGGTGACGGTCGACGGGTCATCCGGGTCGAGGTTGTACGTGTACTTGACGTTGGGGCCGTTGCTCGTCGAGAAGCCCGGCTTCCAGACCGACATGAGCCGGCCCAGCGAGTCATAGGAGTTCGTCGTCGTGTATCCGGCGGCATCCGTCGTCGTCACCGGGAGGCCACGCGCGTCGGCGGTCGTCGACGTCGCGAACGCGGCGGTCTGGCCGGTGACCTTCGGCTGGGTGACCTTCACGCTCGCCGGGGCTGTCGCGGTGGCCGCCGTGTACTGGGTAGTGGTCGTGCGACCCAGAGCGTCCGTGTCCGTGATCTCGCGACCGTAGGAGTCGTAGCTGTTCTTCAGGACGGTGACGTAGTGCGGGGTGCCGTCCGCGGCGACCGAGTCGGCCTTCTGCACCATCGTGACGTCACCGATCCCCGGCGCGGCCAGGTTGTCGGTGTGGTTGTCGAAGAAGGACAGGTCGTCGGTGATCAGGTTGTCCGGGTACTTCGGCGTCGCGTCGCAGTTGACCGCGACGGTCTGCATCCGGCGCGGCACCGGCAGCACCTTGCCGCCCGCGTCCGTCGCGTACCAGGTGCGCGAGCACTTGTCGTCCGAGGCCGTGGACAGGTCGCCCTTGTCGTCGACGGAGGTGGGAAGAGCGGTCGCGGTGTCGAAGTTGGTCACCGTCTCCGTCGTGCGGGACGTGCCGTCCGCCTTTGGTGTGGTGGTCCGCACCCGGCGGGAGTTGACCGCCCGGGCCTCCAGCGGCGTGTCCAGGCCGACGTTCGTACGGACATGCGTCGCCGTCACCGGACCGAGCCAGGGCTCGGTCGTGGTGGAGGCCAGCTGGGCGCCCCCGTCACCGTTGAAGCTCTGTGTCTCGAAGACCTGTCCGGCGAGCGCGTCCGAGTCGGTGACTGTCATGTCGCCCACGGAGTTGGTGAGTTTGGCGCCGGTGCCGCGGAAGTACGTCGCACTGCTGAGAGTGATCTTCTCGGGCGCCGAACCGGTCCGCACCTCGGTCTTGCCGTATCCGCGCCACTGGTTGTACGTGCGGAACTTGGCCTGCGACATCGGGTCGTCGTTGAAACGCCAGAAGGCATTGCCGACGTAGCGGTACGAGGTCTGCTGCGGCAGCCCGTTGCCGGTGGTGTCCTGCTCGGTGACCGTATTGACGACGTACTTGTTGAACCAGTCCAGATCCGGCGCGGTGTGGCCCGGCTGTGTCCAGTACGACGGATAGCAGCGCATGGTGTTCGTCTGCGGGCTGTCCGGCATGACGACCGTGCCCTTGCGGTGACACTGCGCCGCAAGGTAGTTGACCTGGATGACGTCACCGGTCTCGGACCTGATGGTCATCATCCGGCGGCGGGTGATCGGCTGAAAGCCGTCGAGGCCGTCGACCCGGTTGGCCATCGCCTGCCCGTCGAAGGTCACCGGGGGGAGAGGGAGGTCGGTGCCGTTGGCCTTGCCCGTCCTGACGATGGAGGAGAGCCACAGGGACGGCGTGGTGGTGTCGCCTGTCGCAGGGAAGTCGTGGGTCAGCGCCCACGAGTCCATGTCCTTGTAGGCGGAGCCGACAAGGGCCTGGGTGCGGATCGTGGTGAGGCGCTTTGTGGTCCAGAAGGACGGTCCGTGATTGGCACAGGTGCCGGTGGAGGCGCAGGTCTGGTCGATCGGGACGTCGGGCCAGTGTGAGCTGTTGGCGGCGGTGCGCTTGGATTCGGCGCAGTCGAAGGTCTTGTCGGCCAGGCAGCGTTCGGAGGTGTCGAAGAAGACCTGGCCGGCTGCGGGCGCGGCCGTGTCGTAGACCTTGTCCTTGACCTGGCCGTACTGGATCTTCGCCAGATTCCCGGAGCGGGTATACGCGGTGGGAGCGGTGGCGTTGTTCACGCCGTAGTAGCCGGTCTCCGGGGTGTACCAGAAGCTCATGGCGTTGTTGTGGCTGTCGACGACGTAGTCGAGGTTCCAGCGGTACGCCTGCTGGCAGGAGGAGGCGGCGAACGTCGAGGCGTGGCAGGGCTCGCCTGCGTCGTTGCCGAAGACAGGGGTGGTCCACGTGGAGTTGGTGACGGCCTTGCCGGTCGTCCAGCCCGGGAGCTGGTTCTTGCCGAAGTAGTAGTCGTTGCCGTCGGCCGTGGTGACAACCCAGTACTCGTGGTCGTTGTCGCCGTTGACCGTGTCCGTACGGACGGAGATCTTCTCGCCGTTGTCGCTCTGCGGGCGCCAGACCTTGGTCTTGTCGTCGTAGACCAGGGTGTTGGAGGAGCCGTTGAGGGACAGGGTGAGGGTGTCGACCGCGTCCGACCAGCACTGGTCGCCGGTCTTGGGGCTTCCGCCGGCGGTGTCGTCGGAGCAGGAGGCGTACGAGCGCTCGACGTAACCGGGGGAGTAGTCCCAGCCGTCGCCGATCCAGGAGGCCTGACTGTTGGTGGAGGAGGTGCGGCCGTCCACGCTCTGGGAGCTGTAGTCCAGTGCCACGTTCGGCTTCAGCCCGCCTGGTACGTCGGGCACGCCGATCGGGTACGACCAGGAGAACCCGCCGGTGGCGCCGCCTGCGGACCACTGGCCTGAGGGGGAGAGGGATGTGGCACCGAAGCTGCCGCCCCCGCCCGCGGCCCCTGCGGTCGCGGCGAAGACGGCGGGCTGTGCGGTAGAGCCGCTGCCCAGAGGGAGGTCGGCGGCGACCCGGCCTGTCTCGGCGTTGTTGGTGGACACGAGCGGGGTCTGCTTCTGGCAGGCCGCAAGCTCGGGCGTGGTCAGCGCACAGGAGGGGAGTTGTACGAGCCGGAGGCGTGAAGCCCAGTCGCCGCCGTAGGAGTCGGCGAAGCTGCGGTAGTCCAACTCGACATGGACGCCCCCGCCCGTACCGCCGTCGCTACGGCGCACCGACGCGAGGACTCCGGCGACGCCGGCCTGCGTCGCCGCGGACTGCTTGGCCATCTCGACGCGGACTTTGCCGACGACGGGCGCGGCGCCCTTTACGCCCTTCGCCTTCGCTCCGGACGGAGCCGCGGCGGGTGCTACCCACACCGGCAGCGATCCCGCCTGGACGGCGTGCTGTGCTGTGGAGGCGGGTACGGCAGCGTCCGCCGAACCGGCTTTTGGCCAGGCCTTCTTGACGGCGGCCGGATCCCACTTGGGGGTCTTCGGACGAGGCTGCGGGTGCTTGGGAACGGGCTGCACCGGAACCGACTTCGCCTGCTCGGCTTTCACGGCGTAGTTGTGCTTGGCGCTGTCCGAGGCGAATGCCGCGCCGGCCGGGTCGGCCAGGGTGACGATCAACGTCAGCGCTGACGCAAAAGTGACGAGCGCGGCACGTCCGGTCACCCGTCCACGCCGTCTGAAAACCCGTCCAGCTCTCCACTGACCCGTCACGAAACCCCCCACAGCTTCACAAGATGGCTTGCGGAATTTAGCAGCGGTGAGGGAACAGAGTTTCTGTAAATCCAAAAGGGAGCCAAAAGGTGAAGTAAAAATAACGCGCGCAGCTGCTCAACTTGCCCTGGTTTGTGCATTTTTTGTGTTCAACGTCTGGTAACTGCCGCACCACCGAACGTCATTACTCTCATTGCGGACAAATCGATTCATTGCTTTGCTTTCTGCTTCTTCCTTGCAGAATCTTTACTTGTTCATTTCATTGTGAAATGGCTACCCTCCGCGGGCCAGGAGCGAATCTGCCGACATGCCCAGGGGGGCTTGCATGTGGGGCCAACGTCCATCTGCCCGGAAACGACGCACGGCTGTGTTGCTGTGCGCAGCGTTGATCGCGACCGCAGCACCTGGGGTGGCATTTGCCGCCCCACCGTCGTCCGATCCGGGACTGCCGCAGCCCATATCGGGTGGGGGCAAGCCCGCGCCTGTCACCAAGGACCCGGCTCCCAAGGGTCCGTTGGGGCACATGCTCGACGAGGCACCTACTGGCCTGACCAGCCCGCAGGAAAAGGCGCTCGCCGCCGCTCAGCGCCAGGCCGACAGCAAGCGTGCGCCGGTCGGGGTCGGTGCCCTGACCACTGAGACCGACTCGGTGACGGCGAATCCGGGTGGGACGGTCACCTGGAAGACCAGCGTGATGCCCGAGCGGACGCGGCAGAAGGGTGCGTGGGTGCCCGTCGACAGCACCCTGAAGAAGAACAGCAATGGTTCGTACGGGCCGTCGGCGGCGACGGGATCGCTGACGTTCTCGGGAGGCGGCTCCGGTCCGCTGGTCACGATGAAGAGCGGCAAGTCCCAACTCGCCCTGTCCTGGCCCACGCCGCTGCCGCCGCCGACGACCTCCGGCTCGGAGATCACGTACGCGGTCCTCCCTGACGTGGACCTCAAGCTCAAGGCGAACACGGTGGGCGGATTCACCCAGGTGCTCGTGGTGAAGACGGCGGCCGCCGCGGCCAACCCCCAACTCGCGTCACTGAAATTGGCGATGCATGCGTCGGGCCTCAATGTCTCCGACGATGGTCACGACAACGTGGAGGCGAAGGCCCCGAACGGGCAGGTGGTGTTCAGCGCACCACAGTCCCAGATGTGGGAGTCCCCCGAACCGGGCGCGAAGTCCGCATCCCGAGCGCTGACTTCGGACACGACTCCTCCGGCAAGCCCGGGCGAAGGAGTCAAGTCCGCTCCGGTCGCCACGGACGTGAGCGGCTCGACCCTGACCCTCACCCCGGACAAGGCACTGCTCACCGGCAGCGCGACCCACTACCCGGTCTACATCGACCCGTCGTGGAACCCGCACACGCTGCCGGGCTCCAGGCAGCACTTCGTCGAGGTTCAGCAGGGCTGCCCCACGGCAAAGAACTGGGACTCGACGCGCTATGGAGATCCCGGCGTAGGCATGAACTCGTGGTCGGGCTGCATCGGTCTGGAACGGTCGTACTTCCAGCTGGGCATCCCGTCGGCGGTCTGGGGCACCCACATCGTCGACGCGGTGGTCAACACCATGTCGACGGGCTCCTCCAGCTGCTCGCTGTCGGCGAGCGCCAACCTCTACTCGGCGAACTCGTTCGGCTCCGGCACGACGTGGAACAACAGGCCCGGCCTCGTCAGCAAACTGGGCACGCAGTCCTTCGGACCGGCCTGCAGCAGCTACCAGTCCAAGGGCTACGGCGTGACGTCGACGATCGCCAAGGTCGCGGCGGGGAAGTCCGCGAGCTGGACCTTCGCGCTGCTGAACACCAACGAGTCGGACGGCGCCCTGTTCCGGCGCTTCGCTGCGAACCCGTCGCTGTCGATCACGTACAACCACGTGCCCAATACGCCGAGCGCGCTCGCGGCTGTGGTCAACACGGCTTCGTACGGATGCGACACGGTCGCGCCGTACCCGGTGATCGGCAAGACGATCGCAACGACACCGCCGGCCTTGATCTCGACGGTCAGTGACGGCGACAAGGACGCGCTGTCGGCCACGTACACCTACTGGGTGGACGGCACGACGGCCAAGAAGACGATCACTTCGGCGAACGTGTCCAGCGGCGAGAAGCCCAAGGTGAGCCTTCCGGCGACGTTCATTTCCACGCTCAAGGACGGCAGTACTGTCGACTGGCAGGTGTCCACGACTGATGGCAAGGACACGCGGGCGAACAGTGCGGTCTGTCACTTCACCGTTGACCAGCGGGCACCCGAGAAGCCGGTGATCGTGTCCGTTGGTGGCCTGTTCCCGGAGAATGCACCGGAAGCTGACCCGATACCAGGTGCACCAGCAGGAACTGGAGCAGTCTTCAAGGCAAGTGTGGCTCCCGGTTCCACCAACAACACGGCAGCCAAGTTCGTCTTTGGTCTTGACGTTCAGCCTCCGACGTCGAATCCGCCCGCTACGCAGGTGGTCGCCGCTGTGAACAACAGCGCGTCGTACACGATCGCCCCTCCTTCGCCGGGCACACACACCTTGTGGGTCTATGCGCTCGACTCGGCGGGTAACGCCTCCGCGATGGCCTCGTATTTGCTTGTAGCCAAGGGGCATGACTCGCACACGTATGCCAGCCTCAAGGATGCTTTCAACAACACAGCGGTTTCCGCCGATGGAAGCCCCGGCTCAGCGGATCTCGACGGAAATGGTTACAGTCTTTCGCTCCAGGACCTGCAGGCGGCGGGCTGGCAATCGGGAGGCAAGGTTAGGATAAACGGGGCGGAATTCACCCTACCCAGTTTTGGTTCCGGCACTCCCGACAACGTCCTGGCGTCGAACCAGACCATCAAGATGAATGGAGAATCCGGAAAATCTCTGGTCTTCCTGGCCACAGGATCTTTCGCGAACACCGGTTACGACCGCGAGGCCCAGGATCTTTCGAGTCCGGTTATACCGGACGGTACTCCTAGCGTCGCAGCGAGCTGCACGTTGAGTAATGGAGTGCCCACCGACTGCCATCCAGCGACTGGTGAAATTTCGTACAGTGATTCGACGGCGCCGAGTCCCTATTATCTGTCGACGCCCGACTGGACACCTGGGTCGTCGCCTCTGGCGGTTGTCACGCTTCCGCACGCTAATACCATGAGTGGCCAGAGGGCTACGCCGGTCAAGATTTATGCGATCTCGGTTCCTTTGAAGCCTGGCGCGAAGATCGACTCTGTCACGTTGCCCGATATCAGCAACCGGGCGGCGAACGGAAACCCTGGTCTGCACATCTTCGGAATGGCAGTCCGTGACACCGAGTCTGCTCCGGGTGGGGCGTCATGGGCAGGAGCCTGGACCGCGCCGACCGAAGCGAGCTACAACTACAACGCAAACTCGGCAGACTATAAGGACCAGACATTCAGAACCGTTGTCCACTCCGATTCCAGTGGTAGCGGTGTCAGATTCCGGTTGTCGAACGCTCGGGGCTATGTCCCTCTGGTGATCGACCACGCGACCTTTGCTCTCAATGTGCCGGGCCCAAGCCCCAGCGCTGATGGGCCAGTTGCTGATCTGACGTTTGACGGCGGGAAACACGCGATCACCATCCCGGTTGGCGCCGAAATCTACACCGATCCTTTCGCCGTAGAGGTGCCCGCCGGTAAAAACGTGATGCTCAGTTTCCACCTGGCCAATCAGGTGACCTATCTTCCTCAGCATAGTTGGACTTCGAATTACAGCACCGTGTATGTGACCCCTGCCGGGTCCGGGGACCATACGGCCGATTCTGGCGATACTGCTTTCAAGGCGGCGGGTGTGACGTGGGGTCGATTTGCCCATATTCTGACGGGCGTGGATCTCCTCACCACCGAGGGTCATCCAGTGACGGTCGTTATCGGGGACGGTCTGACAGATCAAGGAGCCAGTGGCGCAACTCCGCAAAGTGGGCTCGCGCGACTCGCTGAATGGTTGAGTACGGCCAACACCAGGGTGCTCAATGCGGGTATCCACAACAATCGACTGGCGGTAGATCAGACGGGTGCCGGGGCGGCAGTTTTGACGAGGCTGGATCGCGACGTTCTCTCTGTGGCAGGAGTGAAGACTGTTGTGATCAACGAAGGGCTGCAAGACACGCTTGCGGCAGTCGACGACGGTGATCTCCAAGATTCGTACACGATCTTGAGGGATCAATTGAGCGCGTGGGGGATCAAGACCGTGTTCACCACCTTGACGCCATGCACTGGCTATGCGCCATGCACGACGGCGGTGGATGCGAATCGGGTGGAGACCAATGCGTGGATCTCAGGACAGCGCACGTTCACCACTCCCTACGTCGACTACGTCGACGTAGCCTCCGCCGTCTCGGTTCCGGACCCGGCGAGCGACCCCGAAGCACCGACGATGCGGCTCGGGAACGGTGCGGCTCCCGCCGATTACGATGCGGGGGATCATCTGAACTTCACCCGCGACGGGTACATGGCGCTGGCGCACGCGTTTGACCCATCGCAACTTCTTCCTGATGCAATGCCGTCCACGGAGTAGCTGCCGGACTCCGTGAGGTAGTGCCTCACAGCTGGGCGATGAGGGCCTTCGTCCTTGGGGCAACTGGTATCGGTTGCCCCAAGGACAGCCGCCTTCGGGCGCAGGTCTTCTTGATCATGCTGCCCGGGGAACGTCCGCACCAGCAGCCGTTACGCTGGACCCGTGGCAGTCGTCGATGTTTCCGAAGAGCTGAAGTCCCTCTCCTCGACCATGGGGTCGATCGAGGCCGTCCTGGACCTCGACAAGATGAGGGCCGATATCGCCGTGCTCGAGGAGCAGGCCGCGGCGCCGTCCCTGTGGGACGACCCGGATGCGGCACAGAAGATCACCAGCAAGCTTTCGCATCTCCAGGCCGAGGTCCGCAAGGCCGAGGCGCTCCGCGGGCGTATCGACGACCTGAGCGTGCTCTTCGAGCTCGCCGAGGCCGAGGACGACGCCGACACCCTCGCGGAGGCCGAGTCCGAGCTTGCGTCCGTGCAGAAGGCGCTGGACGAGATGGAAGTACGGACACTTCTCTCGGGCGAGTACGACGAGCGCGAGGCGCTGGTCAACATCCGCGCCGAGGCCGGTGGCGTCGACGCCGCAGACTTCGCCGAGCAGCTGCAGCGCATGTACCTGCGCTGGGCCGAGCGCCACGGGTACTCGACGGAGGTCTATGAGACCTCGTACGCGGAAGAGGCCGGCATCAAGTCGACCACCTTCGTCGTCAAGTCTCCGTACGCCTACGGAACGCTCTCCGTGGAGCAGGGCACCCACCGCCTCGTACGGATCTCGCCCTTCGACAACCAGGGGCGTCGCCAGACCTCCTTCGCCGGCGTCGAGGTGCTGCCCGTCGTCGAGAAGACCGACCACATCGAGATCGACGAGACCGAGCTGCGCGTGGACGTCTACCGCGCCTCGGGCCCCGGCGGTCAGGGCGTCAACACCACCGACTCCGCGGTGCGTCTGACCCACATCCCCACCGGGATCGTGGTGTCGTGTCAGAACGAGCGCTCGCAGATCCAGAACAAGGCCAGCGCCATGAACGTCCTCCAGGCCAAGCTCCTCGAGCGCCGCCGCCAGGAGGAGCAGGCGCTGATGGATTCGCTCAAGGGCGACGGCGGCAACTCCTGGGGCAACCAGATGCGTTCGTACGTCATGCAGCCGTATCAGATGGTGAAGGACCTGCGGACCAACTTCGAGGTCGGTAACCCGCAGGCCGTGCTCGACGGCGAGATCGACGGTTTCCTGGAAGCCGGAATTCGCTGGCGCAAGCAGCAGGAGAAGTAGCAGTAACTTTGTCGATAAGCGAACTGCCGCCCCATGGGCGGCAGTTCGCGTTTTACGTCACAGTCGTATTCCCGTACGACGGTCAAGTCGGTGCATGTCGGGCATTGCGCCCGCAATGACCTTGACGCCCATCTTATTTACGGCAAGGCTGACGCGCGGCATGCGTATCACTGGGGCGTGTGTGGCCGGGGGGATGAGCACGACACCCCCTCTGGCGCCGCCGCCCCCGGACGCTGCTCCATTGACGATCAGCTACTGGGGGTAGCAAGCAGATGACGAAGAAGACGCGGATCCGCGTTGCACGAATCGCTGCCGGTGCGGTGATCGCTGCGGGTGCCTCGCTCACCGCCGCGGGTGCCGCCCAGGCTGTTGGCATAGACGTGGGCGTCGGCCCGCTCAATGCTCACGCCAGCGTGGATGGGAAGGGTATCGACGCCGGCCTCGGCGTGAACGATGACCCGACCGGTATCCCGACGGACACCCCGACGGACACTCCCACGGACATCCCGACGGACAAGCCGACGGATATCCCGACGGATATCCCGACGGACAAGCCCACGGACAAGCCGACGGATAAGCCGACGGACAAGCCCACCGACAAGCCGACGGACAAGCCGACGGACAAGCCCACCGACAAGCCGACGGACAAGCCCACCGACGACCCCACCCACGGGTCTTCGACCGGCGGCACCACGGGTGGCGACGACGGCGACACCGGCACTTGCACCGTCGACCTGAACGGTGCCAAGTGCACCGACGGCAGCTCCAACACCAACACCGACAACCTCGGCTCGCAGCCGGTCGAGCAGGGCAAGGCCAAGGAGGAGCTGGCTGAGACCGGCGCCGCCGAGACCTCGTTCCTGATTATCGGTGCCGCGACCATGATCGCCGGTGGCATCGGCTTCCGGTTCCTGCCGCGTCTCGCGGGCAGCAACCGCACCGCCGCGTAGTACATACGCGGAGAGGGCCCCGACACCACCCGGTGTCGGGGCCCTCTCTCGTACGTAAGGGGACGGCGTCAGACCGTCTGATGGGCCAGCAGGGCTACCGCCCCCACCAGCAGCACCAGCAGCGTGATCAGGGCCACCGGGCTCAGGCCGCCCCAGGGGCCCTCCTGCTGGAGGCGTTCTCTGTTGGCGCGGCAGACGGGGCAGCGGCCCTCGCTGACGGGCGACGCGCAGTTCGCGCACACCAATCGGTCGTAGGTCATCCGCTCTCCTCCTTCCGCACACAGAACATGCTTTACGGGACATGCTTTACGGGTCGTTCTCTCCGTGCAACGCCCGGGGAAACGCAACCGTTCCCCTTACCACTGTGCCAGCTCGGGCACGATGCGGCGCGCCCTGCCGCATTTCGGCAGATCCGGGGCCGTGCGGGGGCCGCTCCATTACCGGACATAACACGCATCCCCATACGCCGCCTGCGGGCGCGCATCTGCTTCGCGTAAGGTCACGCACACCTACTCCCGGCCGACCGTGGTGCACCTGTGATCCGATTCGACAACGTCTCCAAGAGTTACCCGAGGCAGAACCGCCCCGCCCTCCGCGACGTCTCCCTTGAGATCGAGAAGGGAGAGTTCATCTTCCTGGTGGGATCCTCCGGTTCCGGCAAGTCCACTTTCATGCGGCTGATCCTCCGCGAGGAGCGCGCCAGCCAAGGCGCCGTGCACGTCCTGGGCAAGGACCTCGCGCGGATGTCGAACTGGAAGGTGCCGCAGATGCGCCGCCAGCTCGGCACCGTCTTCCAGGACTTCCGCCTCCTCCCCAACAAGACCGTCGCCGAGAACGTGGCCTTCGCGCAGGAGGTCATCGGCAAGCCGCGCGGTGAGATCCGCAAGGCCGTGCCGCAGGTTCTCGACCTCGTCGGTCTCGGCGGCAAGGAAGACCGCATGCCGGGCGAGCTCTCCGGTGGTGAGCAGCAGCGCGTGGCGATCGCGCGGGCCTTCGTGAACCGGCCCATGCTGCTGATCGCGGACGAGCCGACCGGAAACCTCGACCCGCAGACCTCTGTCGGCATCATGAAGCTGCTGGACCGGATCAACCGGACCGGGACGACCGTCATCATGGCGACCCACGACCAGCAGATCGTCGACCAGATGCGCAAGCGCGTCATCGAACTCGAGAAGGGCCGTCTCGTACGCGACCAGTCGCGCGGCGTCTACGGCTACCAGCACTGAAAGGACGCCATGCGCGCCCAGTTCGTCCTGTCGGAGATCGGCGTAGGTCTCCGCCGCAATCTGACGATGACCTTCGCCGTCGTCGTTTCCGTCGCCCTCTCCCTCGCACTGTTCGGCGGGGCGCTCATGATGAGCGACCAGGTCAACAAGATGAAGGATTACTGGTACGACAAGGTCAACGTCTCCATCTACCTGTGCAGCAAGGGTGATGCCGAGACGTTCACCAAGTGTGCCAAGGGTGCCGTCACCGAGGCACAGAAGACCGCCATCAAGGCCGACCTGGACAAGATGGACGATCTTGTCGAGACGGTGAGCTACGAGTCCAGCGACGAGGCGTACAAGCACTACCAGGACCAGTTCAAGGGCACCCCGATGGCCTCGTCCATCACCCCTGACCAGCTCCAGGAGTCGTACCGCGTCAAGCTCAAGGACCCGTCCAAGTACAAGGTGATCGCCACCGCGTTCGCCGGCCGGGACGGGGTGCAGTCCGTCCAGGACCAGCGCGGGATCCTGGAGAATCTCTTCGCGCTGCTCAACGGCATGAAGGTCGCCGCGTTCTGTGTGATGGCGCTGATGCTGGTCATTGCGCTGATGCTGATCATCAATACCGTGCGCGTCTCCGCCTTCAGCCGGCGAAGAGAGACGGGCATCATGCGGCTCGTCGGCGCGTCCAGCTTCTACATCCAGACGCCGTTCATCATGGAGGCCGCCGTCGCGGGGCTCATCGGTGGTGTCGTGGCCTGCGGGCTGCTGGCCGCCGGGCGGTTCTTCACCGTCGATCACGGGCTGATGCTGCAGGAGAAGCTGAACCTCATCCACTTCATCGGCTGGAACGAAGTCATCACCAAGTTCCCGCTGGTGCTCGCGATCAGTGTGCTGATGCCGGCGCTCGCCGCCTCCTTCGTGCTGCGCAAGTATCTGAAGGTGTGACCGACGCCCCGTGCGTCGTACGGGCAACAAGCCGTACGGCGCACGGGGTTGGCCTAGAGTGGTCGCCATGTCCGGCCCGGAATTCGCTTCCAGGCCCCGCCGCTCCCGCCGCGGGGCGGCCCTGACATTGGTCTTCGCGAGCGTCCTCGCCGCCTCCGCCGCGACCAATGCCTGGCCCAGCGGCGACGTGAAATCGCCGCCGTCCGGCCGGACCCGAAACGTCGCGGACTCCTCGCTCCCCGTCTCCCCGCAGGCCCTCGACAAGGCCGCCGCGGACGCCGTCGCGGACGGCAAGTCCGGTACGGCGGCGGCCGAGGACGTCGTCAGCCGCAGCGGGGACCGCTGGGGCGCGGTGTACGACCGCGGGGAGTACGAGGAGTTCGAACAGGCCCTGGACGGTGAGTACACGGGCGTCGGACTCGGCGCACGGCGTACGGGCGACGGACAGATCGAGGTCTCCACCGTGCAGCCGGGCGGGCCCGCCGCGCTGGCCGGGGTACGGGCCGGCGACCGGATCCGTACGATCGACGGCCGGCGCGTGGACGCCAGTCCCGTCACCGAGGTCGTCGCGGAACTGCGCGGAGACGGGGACACGGACGCGAAGGACGCCTCCGCCGCATCCGCCGCTCCCGGCACCCCTGTGACACTCGGCCTGCAGCGCGGCACCCACGCGTGGAAGCGGACGCTGCGCCGGGCCAGGCTCTCCACCGAGGCCGTGACGGTCAGGACGCTGGCCGACGGAGCCACGATGATCAAGGTCACCGGCTTCACCAAGGGTTCCGGCGAGCGGGTGCGCGACGCGGTCCGCACCTCGGACGGCGGGATGCTGCTCGATCTGCGGGGCAACGCGGGCGGGCTCGTCACCGAGGCCACGTCCGCGGCCTCCGCTTTCCTCGACGGCGGTCTGGTCGCCACGTACGACGTCCATGGCAAGCAGCGCGCGCTGTACGCCGAGGGGGGCGGCGACACCGCCCGACCTCTCGTGGTGCTGGTCGACGGCGGCACGATGAGCGCCGCCGAGCTGCTGACCGGTGCGCTGCAGGACCGGGGGCGGGCGATCACGGTCGGCACCCGTACGTTCGGCAAGGGCTCGGTGCAGATGCCCAGCAGGCTGAAGGACGGTTCGGTGGCCGAGCTGACCGTCGGGCACTACCGCACTCCGGCGGGCCACGGGGTCGACGGGGTGGGCATCACGCCGGACCTGGTGGCCTCCGATCGGGCCGAGGCGAGAGCCGAGACAGTATTGAGTGGCCTCGGGGGTGGGTCTTAGTGCGAAAATGAACGCACTATGGCTAAGGAAACAGGGCGGAAGCTGGTCGCCCAGCACAAGAAGGCGCGGCACGACTACCTCATTCTGGACACCTACGAGTGCGGTCTCGTACTGACCGGCACCGAGGTGAAGTCGCTGCGGCAGGGGCGGGCGTCGCTGGTCGACGGGTTCGTCCAGATCGACAACGGCGAGGCATGGCTGCACAACGTGCACGTGCCCGAGTACAGCCAGGGCACCTGGACCAACCACAGCGCGCGGCGCAAGCGGAAGCTGCTGATGCACCGGGCGGAGATCGACAAGCTGGAGTCCAAGGCGAGCGAGTCGGGGCACACGATCGTGCCCCTGTCGCTGTACTTCAAGGACGGCCGGGCCAAGGTCGAGATCGCGCTGGCCAAGGGCAAGAAGGAGTACGACAAGCGGCAGACGCTGCGCGAGAAGCAGGACACCCGCGAGACGAACCGGGCTGTCGCGGCGGTGCGCAGGCAGCAGCGGGGGTAGCCCGCAGGGAATGCACTGGCATCGGCGTGCGTTGGTCACGTACGATGGGACTGCACCTCAAGGGGTGCGGCACCACCTTGAAAAATCAACATGGGGATGATCGGTTTCGACAGCGGATGTCGAGGCAGGGGAAGCGAGCCGAGGAAGCGGCAATGATCTCGTAAACCATATGTCGCAAACAATAATCGCCACTTCTAAGAGCGATTCCCAGTCCTTCGCCCTCGCTGCCTAATAAGCAGTGAGTGAGGGACCCTTAATGGGTGTCAGCCCGGGGGTGTTCCCGACCCGGACCCTGGCATAATCTAGGGAACTAAACCGTCTCGCCCGGTCACGGGGTGAGATGGGAAATCAAACAGTGACTGGGCCCGTCGGAGACTTGTTCGCGAGATTTCCGGGGCCGAGAAAATCACAGCGAACTGCGCTCGGAGAAGCCCTGGTTCTGCACCGTTGGACGCGGGTTCGATTCCCGCCATCTCCACAATTCCCATGTGAGAAGAAGACCTCGACTGTTTCGGCAGCCGGGGTCTTCTTCGTTTTCCGCTGCCTTCAGCTCGATGCGCGGTGCGTCAGATGCGGGGCGAGGTGCGTCGACTGCGGGACGGGGATTCCGTCCAGCTTTTTCATGAGGAGTTCTACGGCCTTCTCGCCGACCTCCGTCGCCGGGATCGCGATCGAGGTGACCGGGACGGGGGCCTTTTCCGCCGTCTCGTCGGGACAGATCGCCGTGAGGGCGAGGTCCTGGGGGATGCGCAGGCCCAGGGACTGGAACGCCTCCGTCAGGGGCTGGATCAGGGGCTCGTTGTGGATCACCAGGCCGGTGGGTGCGGGGGACTGGGCGAGCAGGCGCCGGGCCAGCTCCTTCGCCGCCGCGGGGGTCGCCTCGCAGGGGTGGACCGAGGCGCTGAGGCCGTGGCGGTCGGCCGCGGCGGTGAAGCCCTGGAGCACGCGCTCGGCGAAGCCGGTCTCGCGTGCGTACACGGCGGGCGGCGAGCCGACCAGCGCGAGCGTGCGGTGGCCCAGGGCGGCCAGGTGGTCGACGCAGGCCTCGCCCGCCGCGCGGAAGTCCAGGTCCACGCAGGTGAGGCCGGAGGGGTCGGCCGGGAAGCCGATCAGGACCGAGGGGCGGTCCAGGGAGCGGAGCAAGGGGAGACGGGTGTCGTGGAGTTGGACGTCCATCACGATCATCGCGTCGGCCAGGGCGGTGTCGGCGACCCGGCGCAGGCCTTCTTCGCCCTCCTCCTGGGTGAGGAGCAGGACGTCGTATTCGTGGGCGCGGGCGGCGGTGACGACGGCTGCCGCGAACTGCATGACGACCGGGACGTGGACGCCCGTACGGAGCGGGATGACCAGGGCGATGACGTTCGAACGGCTGCTGGCGAGAGCGCGGGCGCCGGCGTGCGGGCGGTAGCCCAGTTCGCGGATGCTCTCCTCGATGCGACGCCGGGTGTCCTCGGTGATGGGGCGTTTGCCGCTGAGGGCGTACGAGACGGTGCTGGGGGAGACCCCCGCGTGCCGTGCGACGTCCGTGATCTTCACCATGAGAGCCCCCTGTTCGACCGGTCGGACAGAGCCTAGCCCTCGCGGTCGGGGCGGTGGTCAGCGGCTGCGGGATGGGGCGGTGCGGGGGACTCCCACGGCGCACAGAAGGAGTGCGAGGGCGGCTGCCGCTACGGGGGTGACGTACGCCGTGGCCGGGGTGGTGTGGTCGACGAGCCAGCCCGCTGTCGCAGAGCCTGTCGCTATGCCGCCGAGGAGTGCGGTCACCGCGAGGGTCATGCCCTCGTTCAACTGGCCCTCGGGGGTGAGGCGTTGGACCAGCGTCATGCCGGTGACCATGGTGGGGGCCGTTGCCGCGCCCGCGAGGAGCAGGGAGGCGGCGAGGGCGAGGAGGGAGGGCGTGGCGGTCGTGGAGAGGAGAGGGCCCGACATCAGGGCCGTCATGGCGGCCAGGCAGGCGAGGAGGCGGCGGGCGGTGTCGGGGGCGGGGCGCAGGGAGCCGTAGAGCAGGCCTGCGATGCAGGAACCCGCGGCCTGGAGGGCGAGTACCGCGCCGGCTGAGGACTTGTGGTGCTGGGCGTCCGCGAAGGCGATCGTGGTGACCTCCATCGCGCCGAAGACCGCGCCGGTGGCGAGGAAGACGGCGAGCAGGGCGGGAAAGCCCGGGGTGCGGACGGGGGAGCGGGTGGTGGCGGTGCGGGCGGTGGGCGGGGGTTCGGTGGAGCGCTGGGCTGCGAAGACGAGGATGCCCGTGACCAGGAGGATCGCGCCGGTGAGGGTGCCGGCCTCGGGGAAGAGCGTCGAGCAGAGGAAGGCGGCGATCACCGGGCCCGTCATGAAGCAGAGCTCGTCGACGGCCTGCTCGAAGGAGTTGGCGGTGTGGAGCGTGGCGGGGTCGTCGCGGTGCAGGTGGGCCCAGCGGGCGCGGGACATGCCACCGGTGTTGGGGGTCGTCGCGGTGGCCGCGTAGGAGAGGAAGAGCGTCCAGGCGGGGGCGTCGTAGTGGACGCAGAGGAGGAGGGCGAGGGAGCCGAGGGCGGCGATCAGGGTGGCGGGTACGGCGATACGGGCCTGGCCGTGGCGGTCGATGAGACGGGCGGTCCAGGGGGCGGCGAGGGCGGTGGCGGCGAGGCCGGTGGCGGTGACGGCGCCGGCGAGGGCGTAGGAGCCGTACGTGTTCGCGATCATGATGACCGCGCTCACGCTGAACATGCCCATGGGGAGGCGGGCGATGAGATTGCCGAGGGTGAAGGCCCGGGCGCCTGGGGCGGCGAGCAGGCGGGTGTAGGGGGCGAGGGGGGTGCGGGTGGTCGTTTGCGGCATGGATCAAGGGTCGGTGCGGGGTGGCGAGCTGGTCCAACACCTGTTCGGGGGCAATTTACGCGGGTGGGATGTTAATCGGGGGTGCGGGTGGCCGCTGCGCGGGGCGGAGCCCCCAGGCCCCCAGGCCCCCAGGCCCCCAGGCCCCGGTGTGCGGGGCTGCGCCCCGTTTCGGAGGCTCTGCCCCCGGACCCCCGGTCCTCAATCGCCGGACGGCTTGATTTTGGCCCGCTGTAGGTTCAGGTCGTGCCCCACGACATAGAGCCCCGGCTCCTCCGCGCCTTCGCCGCCGTCGCCGAGGACCTCCACTTCACCCGTGCCGCCGCCCGGCTCTATGTCGCGCAGCAGGCGCTGAGTCGCGATATCCGGCGGCTGGAGCGGGAGTTGGGGTGTGCGCTGTTCGTGCGGACCACGCGGCAGGTCGCCCTCACGGAGGACGGCGTACGGCTGCTGCCGTACGCCCGCCGGGTCCTCGGGGCGTACGACGACCTGGCCGCGGCGCGGACGGGCGGCATGCGGCCGCTGATCGTCGACGTGGGGGCTCCGGTCAGCACCGCCGCCGAACTGCTCGCGTACGCCCGGGAGTCGGCACCGGACCTGGAGTTCGTCGCCCGGTTCCACAGTGGTCTCACCGGGGCCGCCGCCGAGATTGTCGCGGGCCGGCTCGATGTGTCGGCGGGGCGGGTCGCGGGGCTTCCGGAGGCGTTGCGCGAGCAGCTGGAGTACCGGCCTCTGCGTTTCGAGCGGATGGCGGTCCTGCTGCCGGACGATCATGTGCTGGCCGGCCTCGACGAGGTTCCGCTCGGTGCGCTCGCGGGCGAGACGCTCTATGCGGCGGCGGGGAATCCGGCGACCGCCGAGTGGACCGACCTGGCGGAGCGGCTGTTCGAGGGGCGGGGTATCGAACTGGCGCCGCCCTTCCCCGAGATCGAGGGGGCGGAGGAGTTCGCCAGGGTGATCCGGAAACGGCGGTGGTCCGTGCTCGCGAGCACGGAGTTCATCGAAGTGGAGGGCATGGTGCTGCGGCCGATCGTCGACCCCGTACCGCTGTCCCCGATCTCCCTCGTATGGCGAAAAGATGTGCGACACCCGGCACTTGATGCGATTCGGGGGAGCGCAGATGTGCTGGTGGAGACACGTGGATGGCTGGAGCGACCCCCGGGAGCGTGGATTCCTGGCATCGACCTGACGCTGATGTGAACAACTGTGGACACTGGCGTCAGGCGGGTGTGGTGGTGCGCTACATTCGCGGTCCGGATTCAGCAGGGTAGGGGGCGCTCGGACGGGGTGGGGACCCCGGTTCGCGAGCGGCGGGTGTCCGGTCCATGACGCGTATGCGACATAGGCCTTGGGGGAGTGTGTTCAGCAGTGGTGGATAAATGGCAAGAAGGTGCCCAGTTCGGGCATGTGTATGAGCCGCCCGATGTGACCGTTCAACGGGACGGTCTCGGGCGGGAGTTGGCGCCCACGCCCCTCGAGGCGACGCTCGAAGCCCTCGTCGCGGAGAGCGTCGACGGCCGGCCTGTCTTCGTCGACGAGAGCGGGCGCAGAGGCCGCAAGATCCGGCGGATCGGCTGGCTCGCCGGGATCGTCTGCGCCTGTTACGCGGTGATGCTCGTCGTCACCGTCCTGGGCGGCAATTCGAGCGCCCCCTGGCTGCTGATCCCCGGCCCCGCCGACGACGGCAAGAAGGCGGCGGACACGGTACGGATCCCGCCCGGCGCCGACGCGTCGCAGGGCGCGTACGCCGCTCCGGGGCAGACCTCCGGCACCTACGGCAGCACCGGCACGGCAGGTGCGGCCACCCCCACAGGAACCGCCGCCTCCGGCCCCGCGGCCAGCGCTGCTGCCGGTGCCTCGGCGCGCGCCACCTCCCCCGCCAAGCCGGGGAAGCCCGCCTCCGCGGGCACTCCGGCCGTCGGCGGCCCTCTGCCGGGCAGCGGCGTCACGTCGCCCCCGCCCGCGGCCAGCCCGTCGCCGTCCGCCTCCGCCGATCCGGGCCCCGGCCCCAGCGGGAGCCCCAGCGCCCCGCCGGCCGACCCGTCCTCGCCCGCCCCGCCCGTGGCGGGAGCGCCGTAAGTGACAGGCCGACGCGCCGCCGCACGGCGCACCTTCCCCATGCGGCTGCTGCTGCCGCTGCTCTTCCTGGTCGCGCTCTTCGCGATGCTCCTGGTGCGCGGGTACGTACACAACGAGATTGCCCCCGACCACCGGATCAGGCCCGAGGCGGACACCGGTGAGGTGCCCGACCGGATCCTGGAGGGCGGCCCGGTCATCGACGCGCGCTCCCCGTCCCGCCCCACCAGCCTGGACATTCCGGCCCACCGGCTGGTCCTGACCTTCGACGACGGGCCCGACCCGAAGTGGACGCCGCTGGTCCTGGACGCGCTGAAGAAGCACCACGCGCATGCGGTCTTCTTCGTCACCGGCGCCAACGCCTCGCGCTATCCGGATCTGGTGCGGCGGATGGTGGCCGAGGGGCACGAGGTGGGCGTGCACACCTTCAACCACCCCGACCTGTCCTACCAGTCCAGGAGCCGCATCGACTGGGAGCTCTCCCAGACGCAGCTCGCCCTCGCGGGCGCCGCGGGCATCCGCACCTCACTCTTCCGGCCGCCGTACTCCTCCTTCGCCGATGCGCTCGACGACGCGAACTGGCCGGTCGTCCAGTACGTCGGAAGCCGCGGCTACATCACCGCGCTCGACTCCACCGACAGCGAGGACTGGCAGCGGCCCGGCGTCGACGCGATCATCCGCAACGCGACACCCAAGGGCGGCAAGGGCGCGGTCGTGCTGATGCACGACGCGGGCGGCCCCAGGACACAGACCATCGAGGCCCTCGACCGTCTCCTGCCCGAACTCCAGGCGCGGGGCTACAAGTTCACCAATCTCACCGACGCGCTCGGCGCCCCCAGCGCGCACACCCCGGTCACCGGCATCGCGCTCTGGAAGGGCAAGGCCTTCGTCCTCGTCGTGGACGTCTCGGACCACGCCACCGACGCCCTCGTCATCTGCCTCGCGATCATCGGGGTCCTGGTCTTCACCCGCTTCGGGCTGATGCTGATCCTCGCCGCCACCCACGCCCGGAAGGTCCGCAGACGCGGCTTCCGCTGGGGGCCCGAGGTCACCCGCCCCGTCTCGGTGATCGTCCCCGCGTACAACGAGCGCGAGTGCATCGCCAACACGGTCCGCTCCCTCGCCGCGAGCGACCACCGCATCGAGATCATCGTCGTCGACGACGGCTCGACGGACGGCACCGCGGACATCGTCGACGCGCTGAGGATGCCGTACGTGAGAGTCGTGCGCCAGCGCAACGCGGGCAAGCCCGCAGCCCTCAACAACGGTATCGAGCACGCCCGTTACGACCTCGTCGTGATGATGGACGGCGACACGGTCTTCGAGCCGTCGACCGTGCGCGAGCTCGTGCAGCCCTTCGGCGACCCGCGCGTCGGCGCCGTCGCGGGCAATGCCAAGGTCGGCAACCGCGACTCGCTCATCGGGGCCTGGCAGCACATCGAGTACGTCATGGGCTTCAACCTCGACCGCCGGATGTACGACATGCTCCGCTGCATGCCGACCATCCCCGGCGCGGTCGGCGCCTTCCGCCGCGAGGCACTCGACCGGGTCGGCGGCATGAGCGAGGACACCCTCGCCGAGGACACCGACATCACCATGGCGCTGCACCGCGACGGCTGGCATGTCGTGTACGCGGAGAACGCGCGCGCCTGGACCGAGGCCCCCGAGTCCGTCCAGCAGCTCTGGTCGCAGCGCTACCGCTGGTCGTACGGCACCATGCAGGCCATCTGGAAGCACCGCCACGCGGTGGTCGAGCGCGGCCCCTCCGGGCGCTTCGGGCGGGTCGGTCTTCCGCTCGTCTCGCTCTTCATGGTGCTCGCCCCGCTGCTCGCGCCCCTGATCGACGTCTTCCTCCTGTACGGCCTGGTCTTCGGGCCGACCATGCGAACTGCCGCCGCCTGGGGGGCGGTTCTCGGCCTGCAGGCCGTCTGCGCCGCGTACGCCTTCCGGCTCGACCGCGAGCGCCTCACCCATCTCGTCTCGCTGCCGCTGCAGCAGATCCTCTACCGGCAGCTGATGTACGTCGTGCTGCTCCAGTCCTGGATCACCGCTCTCACCGGCGGCCGGCTGCGCTGGCAGAAGCTCCGCCGTACGGGAGTCGTCGAGGCGCCAGGATCGATCCCGTCGCAGCGCCGGGAAGGCCAGGACCGGAGGCCCGTCGCATGAGCCACACCGCCAAACCCCGGCACGTCGCCGTCCCGGCCGCCCGCCAGGCCCACCGGGCGAAGCCCGCCGCCGCCCGCACGGCCGCCAGTGCCCCCGGCCGCGACCGGTATCTCGACCTGCTCCGCTCCGTCGCCCTCTTCCGGGTCGTCGTCTACCACCTCTTCGGCTGGGGCTGGCTCTCTGTCGTCTTCCCGTCCATGGGCGTGATGTTCGCCCTCGCCGGATCTCTGATGGCCCGCTCGCTCTCCCGCCCCCCGCTCGGCGTGATCCGCGGCCGGCTGCGCCGACTGCTCCCGCCCATGTGGGCGTTCGGGGCGATCACGCTGACGATGATGCTGTACGCGGGGTGGCGGCCCTCCTTCACCAAGCTGCTGCTGTACGTCCTGCCGGTCGGCGCCCCCGGCTACCCCGAGACGCTCGGCGACGACGGCGGCCTGCTGGACGCGACCTGGGCCGACCAGGCGGTGGGCCCGCTCTGGTACATCCGCGCCTATCTGTGGTTCGTGCTGCTCTCCCCGCTCCTGCTCAAAGCCTTCCGCAGGCTGCCCTGGCCGACGCTCCTCGCCCCGCTCGGCCTGACCGCGCTGCTCGCCACAGGACTGGTCACGGTCCCCGGTGAACCGGGGCTCGCGCTCACGGACTTCGCGGTCTTCGGCTCCTGCTGGCTGCTGGGTTTCGCCCACCAGGACGGGCTGCTGCGGCAGGTGCCGCGCTACTTCCTGGTGTCCTGTGCGATCCCGGTCATGGTCTTCGGCCTGTGGTGGGCATCGGGTCATCTCGGCCCGGACGGCTGGGACTTGAACGACATCCCGCTCTCCCAGGCGACCTGGTCCTTCGGGGCGTGCGCGATCCTGCTCGCGTACTCGCCCTCATGGCAGCAACTCCCGGGCAGGCTCGCGAAGTTCGACAAGGTGATCACCCTGTCCAACAACCGGGCCGTCACGATCTACCTGTGGCACAACCTGCTGATCATGGCGACGGTGCCGCTGGTGGACCTTCTGTACGACGTGCCCTTCATCGACGACCATTTCGACGCGTTGCTGACCTCGATGAACAGCGTGCTGATGTTCGTGGCGGTGTGGCCGCTGATTGGACTGATGATCCTGGCCGTCGGCTGGATCGAGGACGTGGCGGCCAAGCGGAAGCCGAGGTTGTGGCCTACAGGAGGCCGTGCCCATCCCAGGAAAACCCCGGTTGACCAGGCAGGCAGCCCCGCGCGATAGTGACGGCCGCCGAGGGGATCGGCGGTTGCACCAGGGGTGGGGACGAACAGCACATGCAGCAGGACGAGAGCTCTGAGGTCATACCGGCGCGCGCGGAAGCGGAGGCGCGAGCGCTGCTGCGGGCGGGGCGGCTGGGGGAGGCCCGGCGGGCCGCGCGGGACGGGATGTCGGGGGAGGGGTCTTCCGCCGGTCTGTACGCGGTCCTGGGCCGGGCCCATGCGGCGGAGGACGAGGACGATCACGACGGCCGGGCCGAGGCGGCGTACGTGGAGGGGCTCGAAGCCTTCCCCGACGACCTCGACCTGTTGGCCGCGTACGCGGAACTGGCCGCGAACACCGACGCCATGGAGTATCCGGGGCGCCGCCGCCGTGGCATGGAGGCGGCCGCCCGGCTGCAGGAGCTGAGCCCGGGATCGCCGCAGGCCGCGGGGGCGCCCAAGGCGCCGCATCCGCAGCGCGTGCAGAGGTTCGACGCGCAGGCCGCGCTCAAGGCGGGCGCCGAGGAGCGGGATCGCGTACGCGAACTGGCCGCTGCCCGGCCGCTGGACGCGCGCCTTGCCGTACTGGACGAGACGCTGACGGCGCTGTCCCCGCGTGGGCGGGGTGCGCTGCGGGCCATGGTGCGGGCGCCGTTCGGTTACGTGGTGGCGGTGGTGACTCTCCAGTCGGCCGTCATGCTGTCCGTACCGGCGTTCCGCCTGCCGTGGTGGGTGTTGTGCGCGGCACTGTTCGCGTCGGTGCCGAAGCTGGTGCTGCGGCGGGTGCTGAAGGGGGCTCGGGAGCGGGCCGCGATGCGTGAAGTGCCTCCGGGCGCAGTGGAGTCGAGCGCCCCGGACGAGGCGGCCACGGAGGTGCTGCCGCCGGTGACGGCGCACACCACGCGCGAGAAGTCCTTGGCGCTGACGGCCCTCGTGGTGGCTCTGGCGGCAGCGACGGGCAGCGTGTCATGGGGGTACGCGCACAGCCGCGAGTACCCGCACTACACGCTCTCGCCGCCGGAGAAGTTCCAGGGGATGGACCGGCTCTACGCGTCGCCGCTGGAGGGGATGCTGGACACCGCCTTCGACTGGACGGAGACGGCGGAGGACGCGCCGCAGGACGCCGAGTCCTTCACGTACGTCTATGGCGACGCGGACCGGAACAAGGTCGCGGTGTACACCGCCGGAGCCAAGGGTGACTTCCACGGGATGCCGGGGGACATGGTCGAGGAGGCGCGGCGCGGGCTGGAGGCCTCCGGCCTCGACGTCAGCGACCACTGGAGCGCGGACCCCGGGCGCTACGGCGGCTCGATGGAGTGTGTGGCGTACGCGAACCTGCTCGGCAACCCGATGGCGACCTGCTCCTGGGCCGACGACGGGAGCTTCGGATCGATCGTGATCGTCGACGGCGGGATCGGCCATGACGCCATTTCCCGGACCGCCCGCGCCCTGCGGCAGACTGTCCTCGACAAGCCCTGAGTCCGGACCGGTAAAGAGGATCCCCGCACCATGACCGAAGCCCCCGCCCCCGCCCTCCAAGGCGACTGCGCCGCCTGCTTCGGCCTCTGCTGCGTGGCCCTCCCCTTCGCCGCCTCCGCCGACTTCGCCGTCACCAAGCCCGCCGGGAAGCCCTGCACCAACCTCCAGCAGGACTTCCGCTGCGGCATCCACACCCGCCTCCGCGACAAGGGCTTCTCCGGCTGCACGGTGTACGACTGCTTCGGCGCGGGCCAGAAGGTCTCCCAGGTCACCTTCGGCGGCAAGGACTGGCGCCAGGCCCCGGACACCGCGCAGCAGATGTTCGGGGTCTTCCCGGTCGTACGCCAGCTCCACGAGCTCCTCTTCTACGTCACCGAGGCGCTGACCCTGGAGCCGGCGAAGCCCGTGCATCCCCAACTCCGCCTCGTACGGGACGAAACCGAAGCGCTCACCCTCCTCGGCCCCGCCGCACTCGACGCACTCGATGTCCCCGCCCAGCGCCAGAAGGTCAACGCCCTCCTCCTGCGCACCAGCGAGCTCGTCCGCACCCAGGCCGGCGGAACCGGCAAGAAGAAGTCCCGCCGTGGCGCCGACCTCATGGGCGCCCGCCTCCGCAAGGCCGATCTGCGCGGGGCCGATCTCCGCGGCGCCTACCTCATCGCCGCCGACCTCTCCGGTGCCGACCTGCGCTTCGCCGACCTCATCGGCGCCGACCTGCGCGATGCGAACCTCGCCGGGGCGGACCTTACCGGCGCCTTCTTCCTCACCCAGCCGCAGCTCAACGCGGCCCGGGGCGACGCGAGTACCCGGCTGTCGCAGTCGCTGTCGCGGCCCGCGCACTGGGGCTAGTCGGCGGCCGGCGGCAGCGTGAACCCCAGTTCCCGTGCGGCGAGTCGGGGCGTCGGCTGGGCCCACCGTTCGGCCAGCGTCTGCTGTGAGGACAGCGAGCGCAGCTCCGCGCGGTCGAGGTAGAGCGTGCCGTCGAGGTGGTCCGTCTCGTGCTGCACGATGCGTGCGGGCCACCCCGAGAACACCTCGTCCAGAGTGCGCCCCTCCTCATCCTGCGCGCGCAGCCTCACCCGCTCGTGGCGGGCCACGACCGCCTGCCATCCGGGCACGCTCAGGCAGCCCTCGAAGAACGTGGCGCGGGCCGCGCCCACGGCCTCGTACACAGGGTTGATCAGTACCCGGAAAGGCTGCGGCACCCGGCCGCGCGCCGTGCGCAGCTCGTCGGGAACCGTCGCCGGGTCCTCGATGACGGCGAGCCGCAGCGCGAGGCCCACCTGCGGCGCGGCCAGGCCGACGCCCGGTGCGGCGAGCATCGTCGCGCGCATCGCCGCGATCAGCCGCTCCAACTGGCCGGACGACAGCTGGCCGTCGTAGGGCTCGGCCGGACGCCGCAGTACGGGGTCTCCGGCCACGACGATCGGCAGCGGGTGCGGGCCCGCGAGGAGTTCCTCGACGCGGTCGCTCAGGGGCGGATGCGGGGGCGGAGGCGTGGGCAGCGGAGGTGGCATCGGACCAGGATGCCAAGAACGATCACCGGGCGGCAACGCCGGACGCCCGTCGTTGCGGCCGTATGAACATCTCCGGGAAACGGGAATGCCCAGGCCCGCCAGAGGTGGTGATCTGCCGGAATCTGCCGGCGGACCGGTGACGTGGAGCGAGGCCCGTGCCAGAGACGACGTACGGCAGCGACAGGACCGGCGGCGCGGTGGCACCTCTGCCGCACCCCCGGCCGCACCCCCTGGACAACCCGGCCCGAGCCGCCCTGACCGGCCCGCACGCCCACTTCGCCGAGCGGCGCGGCCGCGTGCTGCGCTACCCGGTCGACGTGTCCGGGTTCGCCGGGCCGGACGCGATCGTCCCGCTGCCGGGGCTTGACCAATCACCGCCGCCTGGCTGGGAGTTGGTCATGAACATCGACGGTGTCCGGCCCCTTCCTGGAGCGCACCGTCGAGCTCGGTACGTATCCCGGGATACGGCGCGCAGGCGCGCTGGTCGCGATGGCGGGCGAGCGCCCGCACCCGCCGGGCTGGACGGAGATCAGCGCGGTGTGCACCGACGGCGCGTACCGGGGGCAGGGCCTCGCCGCCCGGCTGGTGCGCGCGGTCGCGTACGGAATCGAGTCCCGGGGCGAGACCCCGTTCCTGCACACGGCCGCGCAGAACACGAACGCGATCAGGCGCGGGATGTCGCCGCGTGAGCCGCGGGTCTCCTCACCGCCCCGCCCGTCCCCGCGTGAGCGCAAGGTTGCGTCCCGGTCACGTACAGCCATGAACGCGAAACCCCAGGTCCCTACGGTCGGTTGTCTAGTCGACGACACCCCCCGTGGAGGCGTGATGAGTGGCCGCTGGATCGAACAGTGGGACCCCGAGGACGAGACGTTCTGGAAGGGGGGCGGGGAGAAGATCGCCCGGCGCAATCTGCTCCTCTCCGTCCTGTCCGAGCACATCGGATTCTCCATCTGGACCCTGTGGTCGGTGATGGTCCTGTTCATGGGGCCGAAGTACGGGGTCGACCCGGCCGGGAAGTTCTTCCTGATCTCGATGGCGACGCTGGTCGGCGCGATCGCCCGGGTGCCGTACACCTTCGCCGTCGCACGCTTCGGCGGCCGCAACTGGACGATCGTCAGCGCGCTGCTGCTGCTGGTCCCGACGATCGCGGCGTACGCGGTGATGAAGCCCGGGACCTCGTACACGACCTTCATGGTCGTCGCGGCCCTCGCCGGTGTGGGCGGCGGCAACTTCGCCTCCTCCATGACCAACATCAACTCCTTCTTCCCGCTGCGCAAGAAGGGCTGGGCGCTCGGCCTGAACGCGGGCGGCGGCAACATCGGGGTCCCCGTCGTCCAGCTGGTCGGGCTCCTCGTCATCGGCACCGCGGGCGCCACCCACCCGCGCCTCCTGCTCGGGATCTACATCCCGCTGATCGTGGTCGCGGCCGCCTGCGCGGCGCTGCGGATGGACAACCTCGCGACCGTCAAGAACGACACCGGGGCGGCCTGGGACGCCGCGCGTGACCGGCACACCTGGATCATGTCCTTCCTGTACGTGGGGACCTTCGGCTCCTTCATCGGCTACAGCTTCGCCTTCGGCCTGGTCCTGCAGACCCAGTTCGGCCGCACCCCGCTGCAGGCCGCGTCCCTCACCTTCATCGGCCCGCTCCTCGGCTCGCTGATCAGGCCGGTCGGCGGCCTGCTCGCGGACCGGCACGGCGGGGCGCGGATCACGCTGTGGACCTACGCCGCGATGTCGGCGGCCACCGCGGTCGTCATCTACGCCTCCGTGCAGAAGTCCCTCGGGATCTTCCTGGTCGGCTTCATCGCGCTGTTCGTGCTGAGCGGGCTCGGCAACGGGTCGACGTTCAAGATGATCCCCGGGATCTTCCACGCGAAGGCTCTGGCGCAGGGGATGACGGGCGAGGAGGCGGCCGTGTACGGGCGCAGGCTCTCGGGGGCGTCGATGGGGCTCATCGGGGCGGTCGGCGCGCTCGGCGGTCTCGCGATCAACCTCGCCTTCCGCCAGTCCTTCCAGACGGCCGGCACCGGCACCGCGGCCTTCGTCTCCTTCCTCGTCTTCTACGCCGCGTGTTTCGCGGTCACCTGGGCGGTATACCTTCGCGGATCACGCACTCCGGTCCCCGCAACAGCGACACCGCAGCTCAGCTACGCAAAGGTCTAGGCTCCAGCCAGTCGTAACAGCGAGGAAATACCGTCGAACCGAACCCGTCACGAGCCCTTGGCACGCTCACGACCATGCGAGACGAACTGTCCACACCGCCCCGGCCCCTGGCGGGATTCACGGTCGGAGTCACGGCCGCCCGCCGGGCCGAGGAGCTCGGGGTGCTTCTCGAGCGGCGGGGCGCGGCCGTGCTGCACGCGCCCGCCCTGCGGATCGTCCCGCTCGCCGACGACACCGAACTCCTCGATGCCACGAAGGAGTTGATCGGCCAGGCGCCTGATGTCGTGGTCGCCACGACCGCCATCGGATTCCGTGGCTGGGTCGAGGCGGCCGACGGCTGGGGGATCGGTGCCGATCTCCTCTCCGTACTGCGCGGCGTCGAACTCCTCGCCCGTGGGCCCAAGGTCAAGGGCGCGATCCGGGCCGCGGGGCTCACCGAGGAGTGGTCGCCGGCCTCCGAGTCGATGGCCGAGGTCCTGGACCGGCTCCTCGCGGAGGGGGTCGAGGGGCGGCGGGTCGCGATCCAGCTGCACGGGGAACCGCTGCCGGGGTTCGTGGAGGCGCTCGAAGCCGGGGGCGCCGAAGTGGTGGCCGTACCGGTCTACCGGTGGATGCCGCCCGAGGACATAGCGCCACTGGACCGGCTCATCGACGCGACCGTCTCCCGCTCCCTGGACGCCCTGACCTTCACCAGCGCGCCCGCCGCGGTCTCCCTGCTGGCCCGCGCGAAGGAACGGGGCCTGGAGCAGGAGCTCCTGGCCGCCCTCCACCATGACGTGCTCGCGGTCTGCGTGGGCCCGGTCACCGCCCTGCCACTCCAGGTGGCCGGCATCGACACGATCCAGCCCGAACGCTTCCGCCTGGGCCCCCTGGTGCAGGCCGTCTGCGCCGAACTCCCCGCCCGGGCCCGCCTGTTGCCGGTCGCGGGACGCCGCGTCCAGATCCGCGGCCACGCGGTCTGCGTCGACGACGACCTGCGCCCCGTACCGCCCGCGGGGATGTCCCTGCTGCGCGCACTCGCCCGCCGCCCCGGCTGGGTCGTCTCGCGCGCCGACCTGCTGAAGGCGCTCCCTGGATCCGGCCGCGACGAGCACGCCGTGGAGACGGCGATGGCCCGGCTGCGGACGGCCCTGGGCGTGCCCCGGCTGATCCAGACGGTGGTCAAGAGGGGCTACCGGCTGGCGTTGGACCCGGCGGCGGACGAGAAGTACGCGGACTCCTGAGCCCGCCCGGTCCCGTACCGGCCGTGGAGGAACACCGCCCGCCCAAGGCACCCGACCGCCGCAACGGTGAGCACGCCGCGCACGTGGTTCCAGGCCACCCACGGGCCCTCGAACTTCTCCCGTACGGCGGCCGGGTCCGCGATCCGCGCCGGGTTCCCGGCCTGGGCGAGCTGGTCGTTGAGGGGGACGTTCACGCCCGAGGTGAGGAGGAAGACGACCGCGTACAGGACCAGCGCGGCAAGGACCCACCACCGGGCGGCGGTCCGCCGCAGCTGCCAGTACGAGATCCCGGTGAGCACCAGCGCCCCGAAGAAGGCGAGGAAGAAGACCGGGTTCTGGATGCGGTCGTTGATCTTCTGCATGACCTCGATGAAGGTCCGGTCACCGGTGTCGCCGAGCGCGAGCATCACCGAGGTCGAGTACGCGTACCAGATGCCCGCGACGATCCCCGTCAGGACGAGCGCCGCCCCCAGGACGAGGCCGGAGGTGGTGTGCTGCCGCTGTGCCGTGTGCGTGGTCTGTGTCATGTACGCAATTCAAGCGGCGGCCCGCGCCGCCCGACATGGCCGAGGCGCTCACCTCCATGCGCGTGCGTCCAGAGCCGGCGAGAGGGGGGTTGGTTGCGGTCCTGAAAACTGCGGGTTAAGGTATCGACCGATCGATCCCGATCACAGGGTTGTTACTCCCCCGAGGACCTCACCGTCTTCGCTGGGCGAGGCAAGGCCTGGGAAGCGCCAGTGGCGCTGCCCGGGCCTTTTTTGTTGCCCGGAGACGGGACGGGAGAGATCACGAACCCATGTAGGACGGCAAGAGCCCACGGATGCAAGGAAGCATCATGAGTACACCCGCACAGGGAACAGGCGCGCTGGCGGAGGACATCCTTCGTGGCGTCGGTGGACCCGAGAACATCGAGAGCCTCACGCACTGTGCGACGCGGCTGCGCTTCCAGCTCCACGACGGGGCGAAGGTCGACCAGGCCGCACTCGACGCCCTGGGTGGCGTCATGGGCACCGTTCCGCAGTCCGGTGACCGCTTCCAGATCGTGATCGGCGGCGCCGTCGCGCGCGTCTACTCCGAGATCATGAACCTGCCGTCGATGACGGCCGGAGGCACGGCGCGGCCGAAGTCCGACGCCGACGTCAAGGCCGAGATGCGCGCCAAGAGCCGCGGAAAGTTCGCCTTCGTCGACAACTTCTTCGAGTACCTCTCGGACTCGTTCCGCCCGCTCATGGGTGTGCTGCTCGGCTCCTCGCTGATCATCGCCATCGCGTCCGTGCTCGACGCGCTCGGCGTCGTCGACTTCCGGGCCGCGGACAAGTCCGCGACCTGGGTGTTCGTCGACGCCATGTGGCGCTCGGTGCTCTACTTCCTGCCGATCTTCGTCGCGTACAACGCGGCCAAGAAGCTGAAGATCGACCCGTGGGTGGGCGCGGCCGTGATGGCCGCGGTGATGACCCCGAACTTCACCGGGATGCTCAACAAGGACTCCGGCATCCCCGGGATCACCTGCACCACCAACGCGACCCTGGGCACCCAGGAGTGCGTGGCGCACGTCTTCGGCCTGCCGATGCAGCTGAACGACTACGGCGGCCAGGTCTTCGTGCCGCTGCTGATGGTCGCCCTGCTCGCCCTGGTCTACAAGGGCCTGCAGCGCGTCTTCCCCGAGAGCGTGCACATGGTGTTCGTGCCGTTCTTCAGCATGCTGATCATGATCCCGGTCACCGCCTTCCTCATCGGCCCGATGGGCGTCTGGGCCGGCAACGGCCTCGGTGAGGGTCTGTCCTGGATGAACAACAACGCGCCGATCGTCTTCGCGATCATGATCCCGCTGATCTACCCCTTCCTGGTGCCGCTCGGCCTGCACTGGCCGCTGAACGCGCTCATGCTGCAGAACATCAGCGTCCTGGGCTACGACTTCATCCAGGGCCCCATGGGCGCCTGGAACTTCGCCTGCTTCGGCGCGACCGCCGGTGTGCTGCTGCTCTCGGTCCGCCACCGCGAAAAGGAGATGCGCCAGACCGCGACCGGCGCCCTGGCCGCAGGCCTGTTCGGCGGTATCTCCGAGCCTTCGCTGTACGGCATCCACCTGCGCTTCAAGCGGATCTATCCGCGCATGCTCGTGGGCTGCCTCGTGGGCGGCGTGCTCGTGGGCGTCCTGGGCGGCGTGGACACGAAGGCCTTCGCCTTCACCTCGCTGCTGACCATCCCGGTCTTCTCCCCGGCGGCCACCTACGTGATCGCGATCACGGCCGCCTTCTTCACCTCGATGGCGCTCGTGTACTTCTCCGACTTCCGCACCCCCGAGGAGCGCGCCGCGTTCAACGCCCAGCGCGATGCCTCCGAGGCCACCACCCGTGGCGAGGCCGCCGAGGCCGCCGAGGCCGTACCGGCCGACGAGCGTGAGCTCGTCGCCGTCGGCGCCACCGCTGCTGCTTCCGCGGGCTCCGCCACGGTGAAGGCCGCCCCGGCCGGCACCACCGCTACCGCCACCGGCGTGGGCCTTGAGCTCGCCGCTCCGGTCGCGGGCCGTGTGGTCGGCCTCGACGAGGTCGGGGACCCGGTCTTCGCTTCCCGTGCGCTCGGCGAGGGCGTGGGCATCGAGCCGGCCGACGGCCATGTCGTCGCCCCGGTCGACGGTGAGCTGGTGACCGTCGTCGGCACCGGCCACGCCTTCGGTATCCGTACGGCGGACGGCATCGAGGTGCTCGTCCACGTCGGCATCGACACGGTGCAGATGAACGGGGCGGGCTTCGACGTACGCGTCGAGTCCGGCCGGCAGGTCGCCGCAGGCGATCTCCTGGTGGAGGTCGACCTCGACGCCGTACGCGCGGCGGGCCACCCGACCGTCACGCTGATGACCGTCACCAACACCGCGGACCTGACGTCGGTCGTGCCGCACACCGGGCAGGACGTCGCCGCGGGCGACCCCGTGGTGACCGTAAAGCGGTAATCACCCGCCGTTCCGACATGGGGCGCGCGTTCCCTTGCGGGGCGCGCGCCCCCGCGTCGATCACGGCGCGGTGGGCGCGAACGGTGGACGATACGGGATCATCGGACAGAAATCGGACCACGGACGGGAAGGAGGGCCGGTGGAGGCACTACGCGTCCTCAACAACAACGTGGTCCTCGCGCGCGACGAGAAGGGCCAGGAGGTCATTCTCACCGGGCGTGGCATCGGCTTCAGCTCCCAGCAGGGCAAGCCCATCGACCCCGCGCTGATCGTGCGCGTCTTCGTCCCGGCCGACGGCCGCGACCCCGATCACCTGGCGGAGGTCTTCGCCCTCATCGGCGAGGAAGTCCTGCGAGCCGTCGTCATCGCCCTGGAGGAGGTCGGTGTCGAGGGGCGCGACTCCACCCGCCCGACCCTTGCCATCGCCGTCGCCGACCATGTCGCCGGCGCACTGGACCGGGCGAAGCGGGGCATCGTCGTCGAGTACCCGCTGCGCGCCGAGACGCAGGCCCTGTACGCCACCGAGTACGCCCAGGCGCAGAGCCTGCTGGCCGCCATCAACGAACGCCTGGATCCGCGCCTCGACCCCTCCGAGGCGACCGCGCTCGCCCTGCACCTGGTCAATGCCGGCTTCGCTTCGGGCGACCTGTCGTTCACGTACACGATGACCGGCGTCATCCAGCAGATGCTCGCCGTCGTACGGGAGCAGTACCGCCTCGATGTCGCCCAGGAGTCCCTGAGCGCGGCGCGGTTCATCACCCACGTGCGCTATCTCTTCGTGCGGATCCAGCAGCACCAGCAGCTGAAGGGTCATGAGTCCACGATCGGCAAGGGCATCCGCCAGCACTATCCGGAGGCCACCGGCACCGCGCACAGGCTGGCGACGATCGTCGAACTGCGGCTGGGGCAGCAGCTGAGCGAGGACGAGGTCTCCTATCTGGCGCTCCATGTGGCCCGCATGACCATGGAGGCGGACGCCGACGCCGGCTGAGGTCGTGGCGTATGGCGTCGGTCACCGACAGGCGGCCTGATCCTGGGCGGGCGTCGCGTCCCGTTCGCGGCCGTCGTCGGCGGTGCGGAGCCAGGCAGGGTGCAGGACCGCGAGGACGAGGCAGGCGGAGGCCGTCGTGAACCAGAGGCCGGCCGCTCCGGCGTGTTCGAGCAGTTGTGTCCCGGCGAGCGGGGCGGCGATCCCGCCGATGCCCCAGCTCGTGCCATAGACCGCCAGGTATCGGCCCTTTCCGCCGGCAGGGGCCAGGCGTGCCACGAATGCGTACGCGCGGCCCACGAGGAGCAGGTCGCCCACGCTCCATACGACGGTCGCCGCGATGTATCCGGCCAGGTCGTGAGCGAGCGCGTATCCGGCAAGGCCGAGGGCCAGCAGGAGATAGCCGCCGGCGAAGGCGGCAGGTGCCGGGAGTGCGGCGAGTCGGGTGAGCCGCAGCAATGGCTGCCCGGCGGTGATGGTGAGGGCGGACGTGGTGAACAGCAGTCCGGCGTCGGCCGGTTGCAGTCCGCGCAGTTCCAGGGACAGCGGCAGCGCGATCATGATCTGGAGATAGACCACCGCGAACAGCGTCCCTGCCGCGAGCATCACGAGCAAGGAGCGATCCCGCCAGGGGGCGACGGTGGTCGCCTGCCGGGTCGCCGCTGTCGTGGTGCGGTGGTCCGCGGGCAGGACAAGGTGCACGGTCAGCGCGCAGAGCAGGCAGGTGAGGGCATCGACCACGAACAGCCAGCGCAGGTCCCAGCGCCCCAACCCGGCTGCCAGAAGCCCCGCACCCATACCGGCTACGGCCAGGGCCGCGTTCAACAGGCCATAGGCGCGGACCTGTTCACCCGGCGCCACGACATCCGCGATCATCGCCTGGCTGGGCGGCTCGTAGATCTCGAAGGCCAACCCCATCAACACCGCGAAGCAGGCTGCCGGCACCAGTCCGTCGGACATGGCGAGGCCTCCTTGCGCCACCGCGCACCCGGTCAGCCCGACCACGATCGTGCGCCGTCGGCCGATACGGTCGGCCAGGCGGCCACCGGCCAGGCGCGAAGGAATCGTGGCCAGCCCGAAAGCTGCGCTGATGTACCCGGCGACGACGGTACTGGCACCGAAGCTCGTCGTGATCAGCACGGTGAGGAACGACAGGGAGAACGCCCCCAGCCGGTTCACCGCCCGCGCCACGATCAGCAGGCGCACCGTGCGCGGCACGTGTCTTCCGTCCTGCGCAGACCCCATGAAGCCCCCTCGTGCGTGACCGGCGAAACAGGTATCGTCGGTTGCGCATGCACGCTAGAGGTCGAAGGGGTGACCGGTCAAGTGATGTTCGATGGTCACGTGGTGACGCTGCTCGATGCGGCCGTCTCCCTCGTGAATACGCTGACCGACGGCACCCGGCAGGGCCGTCCGTACACCGCCCCGCACGGGGACCGGCTCCCGCAAGCGGTCCACGAGGCACTGCCGCTCTCGTCGCATCGCTCCACCGTCGAACCGGGTCACGCCGCCTATCTCGCGCGCACCGCCCAGCAGATGCGGGCGGTGTTCGAGGCCGTCGACAGCGGCCACATCGATCAGGCGGCCCGGCTGGTGAACGTCCTGATGGGCACCGCCGGCGCCCGCCCTCAGCTCGACCGCGTCGACGGCGAGCCCTGGCAGGTCCACTTCCACGGCTCCGACGACAGCCTCTCCGTGGGCTGGAGCGCCGGGTGTGCCACCGCCCTGGCACTGGCGATCGGCAGCGACCTCGCCGGACGCCTCGGCGTCTGCACGGCCCCGCTCTGCGACCGCGTGTACGTGGACGCGTCCCGCAACGCGGTCCGCCACTTCTGCTCCACCGCCTGCCGGAGCCGGGTCAAGGCGGCGGCCTTCCGGGCGCGCAAAGCGTCCCAGGGAGACGGATAGGGGCCGTTCCTTCGCGCGGACGCCCGTACGCTCGTTCGTGCGCACCCCGTGGCGGATGGTTGGAGCCCCGCCGGGTGCGCCAGGATGGGGGCATGCCCAACCGACTCGCACACGAGACGTCCCCCTATCTCCTCCAGCACGCCGACAACCCGGTGGACTGGTGGCCTTGGTCGCCCGAAGCCTTCGAGGAGGCGCGGCGGCGTGGGGTGCCGGTGCTGCTGAGCGTCGGGTATTCGAGCTGCCACTGGTGTCATGTGATGGCCCACGAGTCCTTCGAGGACCAGATCACCGCCGCGTACACCAACGAGCACTTCGTCGCCGTCAAGGTCGACCGCGAGGAGCGCCCCGACGTCGACGCCGTCTACATGGAGGCCGTCCAGGCCGCCACGGGCCAGGGCGGCTGGCCGATGACCGTATTCCTCACCCCGGACGCGCAGCCCTTCTACTTCGGTACGTACTTCCCGCCCGCGCCCCGCCACGGCATGCCCTCCTTCCGGCAGGTCCTGGAAGGCGTGAACTCCGCCTGGACCGACCGCCGCGGCGAGGTCGACGAGGTCGCGGGGAAGATCGTGCAGGACCTGGCGGCGCGCTCCCTGGCCTACGACTCCCCGGAGATGCCCGGCGAGGAGGACCTCGCGCAGGCGCTGCTCGGGCTGACGCGCGAGTACGACGCGAAGAGCGCCGGGTTCGGCGGTGCGCCCAAGTTCCCGCCGTCGATGGCGGTGGAGTTCCTGCTGCGGCACTACGCGCGGACCGGCTCCGAAGGCGCGCTGCAGATGGCCGCCGACACCTGTGAGGCGATGGCGCGCGGCGGGATGTACGACCAGCTCGGGGGCGGGTTCGCGCGGTACTCCGTGGACCGCGAGTGGGTCGTGCCGCACTTCGAGAAGATGCTCTACGACAATGCGCTGCTCTGCCGCGTCTACGCCCACCTCTGGCGCACCACGGGATCCGACCTCGCCCGCCGCGTCGCCCTGGAGACCGCCGACTTCATCGCGACCGAACTGCGCACGGCCGAGGGTGGGTTCGCCTCCGCGCTGGATGCCGACAGCGATGACGGGACCGGGAAGAACGTCGAAGGTGCCTTCTACGTCTGGACGCCCGCGCAGCTGCGCGAGGTCCTCGGCGAGGAGGAGGGCGAGCGGGCCGCCGGGCTCTTCGGGGTCACCGAGGAAGGCACCTTCGAGGAGGGTGCGTCGGTGCTCCAGCTGCCGGGGGAGGAAGTGGGCGCCGACGTACGCGCCAAGCTCCTCGCCGCCCGGGCCCTGCGTCCCGCCCCCGGGCGCGACGACAAGGTCGTCGCCGCCTGGAACGGGCTCGCGATCGCCGCGCTCGCCGAGGTGGGGGCGTACTTCGAGCGGCCCGATCTCATCGAGCGCGCCACGGAGGCCGCCGATCTTCTCGTACGGCTGCACATGGACGCCGGTGCGCGCATCTCCCGTACGTCCAAGGACGGCCAAGTCGGCGCCAACGCCGGTGTGTTGGAGGACTACGCCGATGTCGCCGAAGGCTTCCTCGCGCTGGCCTCGGTCACCGGCGAGGGGGTCTGGCTGGAGTTCGCCGGGTTCCTGCTCGATCTTGTCATCGACCAGTTCGTGGGCGAGAACGGGACCCTGTACGACACCGCCCACGACGCCGAGAAGCTGATCCGCCGCCCGCAGGACCCGACCGACAACGCCACCCCTTCCGGGTGGACCGCCGCCGCGAACGCCCTTCTCTCGTACGCGGCCCACACCGGATCCGAGGCCCATCGCACCGCGGCCGAAAGGGCGTTGGGCGTCGTCAAGGCGCTCGGGCCGCGCGCTCCGCGCTTCATCGGCTGGGGTCTGGCCGCCGCGGAGGCCGCGCTCGACGGGCCGCGCGAGGTCGCGGTCGTCGGGGCCGAAGGGGACGCGGGGAGGCGGGAGTTGCACCGCACCGCACTGCTGTCGACCGCGCCCGGGGCCGTCGTCGCCGTGGGGGAGCCGGACAGCGAGGAGTTTCCGTTGCTCGTGGGGCGCCCGTTGATCGATGAGGGTGCAGCGGCGTACGTATGTCGGAACTTTGTCTGTTCGACCCCGGTGCGCCACCCCGATGACCTGGTACGACAGCTTTCGGGCGAGTAGCACGAAACACAGGGTTCTCCCAGCGGGTGTACTGGTCTTCACCTGTTCCCTATATTCTCTGCACAGTTGAGTACAGAGTGACGCACGCACTGGGGAGTGCGTGCGGGGGAATCAGGGGATAGCTGGGGCACCGGCGGCCAAGGGGGGCCTGTCGTGAGCCGCCTCGTGCCACCCCTGCTCAAGGGGGGACCGACCTGTGGTGTTGTCGTTGTTCGTTGCTGCCGTTTCACTGGCGCTGTTCGGGATGGCGGGCTTCACGCTCTGGTGGCAGATGCACGCCTGGCGTACGCCCGAGACGCTCGCCGCCACCCGCTTCGACGCTCCGACGGACACGTCGGGGCTGTCGTTCTCGCTGCTTCTGCCCGCCCGGCACGAGCAGTTGGTGCTGCAGCGCACCATCGAGCGGCTCCTGGAGTCCAGCCACCAGAACTTCGAGGTCATCGTCATCGTCGGCCACGACGACCCGGAGACCGCGGCCGTCGCCGAGCGCATGGCGGCCCACGACCCGCTCCGGGTCCGCGTCGTCGTCGACACCCACGAGAAGAAGAACAAGCCCAAGGCCCTCAACACCGCGCTGCCGCACTGCCGCGGCGATGTGGTCGGGGTCTTCGACGCCGAGGACCAGGTCCACCCCGAGCTGCTCGCCCACGTCGACCACGCCTTCGTCTCGACCGGCGCCGACGTGGTCCAGGGCGGCGTCCAGCTCATCAACTTCCACTCCAGTTGGTACGCCCTGCGCAACTGCCTGGAGTACTTCTTCTGGTTCCGCTCCCGCCTCCACCTGCACGCGGCGAAAGGTTTCATCCCGCTCGGCGGCAACACCGTGTTCGTACGGACCGATGTGCTGCGCGCCGCCGAAGGCTGGGACCCCGAGTGCCTCGCCGAGGACTGCGACCTGGGGGTGCGGCTCTCCTCCGTGGGCAAGAAGGTCGTCGTCGCGTACGACGCCGACATGGTCACCCGCGAGGAGACACCCGGCACCCTGCTCTCGCTCCTCAAGCAGCGCACCCGCTGGAACCAGGGCTTCCTCCAGGTCTACCGCAAGAAGGACTGGAAGCAACTGCCCACCTGGCGGCAGCGGTTGCTGGCCCGCTACACCCTGGCCACACCGTTCCTGCAGGCGTTCACCGGCATCGTCATCCCGTTCAACATCGCCGTGGCGCTCTTCCTCGACGTGCCCGTCGGTATAGCGGTCATCACCTTCCTGCCGCTGATCACCGCGATGGTGACCTTCGTCTTCGAGGTCGTCGGCCTGCACGACTTCGGCACGCAGTACGGGCTGCGCGTCCGCCTCGTCCACTACCTCAAGCTCATCGTCGGCGGCCCCTTCTACCAGGTGCTCCTCGCCGGCGCGGCGATCCGCGCGGTCTGGCGTGAGCAGCGGGGCCGCACCGAGTGGGAGCTGACCAGCCACACCGGCGCGCACCTTTCCGGTGCCGCTGACAGCATCCGAGAGGACGTCCACCAGTGACCTCCCTTGCACCCAACCCGACGCCGACCGCCACCCCCGCTCCTCCGGCCGCGACGATCCCCGTCCAGCGCGACCGCCGCACCGTCGACCGGCCGGCGCACGAGCCGCGCCCCGTGGTCCGCTTCCGCCGCTCGCGCCCCGATCTCGCGCTCTGCGCAGGGCTGTTGACGGTGATCCTGACCGTCCAGGGCTGGAACATCACCCGCTTCCCCTCGCTCAGCGACGACGAGGGCACGTACCTCGCACAGGCCTGGGCGGTCCAGCAGGGCCGCGGCCTCGGGCACTACACCTACTGGTACGACCACCCGCCGCTCGGCTGGATCCAGATCGCGTTCCTCACCTGGATCCCCTCGCTCTTCTCGCCCGACAACATGACCGTGGCCACGATGCGCTTCGCGATGCTCGCGGTCAGCGCGGCGAGCGCCGTCTTCCTCTACATCCTGGCGCGCCGGCTGTTCCTGCCGCGTTGGGCCTCGGCCCTGGCGATGGCGCTCTTCGGCCTCTCCCCGCTCTCCGTGGTCCTGCAGCGCGAGATCTTCCTCGACAACATCGCCGTGATGTGGATGCTGCTCGCCTTCTGCCTGGCCGCATCGCCCAACCGCCATCTCTGGCACCACTTCGCGGCGGGCGTCGCGGGCGCGGCCTCGGTCCTCTCCAAAGAAACGATGCTGCTCGTCCTGCCCGCCCTCCTCGTCACGATGTGGCGCCACAGCCACCGCGACACCCGCAAGTACGCGGTCACCGGCGCGGTCACCGCCTGCGTGCTGATAGGGCTCGCCTATCCGCTCTACGCCCTGCTCAACAACGAACTGCTCCCCGGCTCCGGGCATGTGTCGCTGATCGACGGCATCTCGTACCAGATGAGCCGCCCCGGATCGGGCTCGATCTTCAACAGCGCATCGGGCTCGCACGGCGTCTTCCAGTCCTGGCTGTACTACGACCGGGTGCTGCCCCTCGGCGGCCTGGCAGGCGCGCTGCTGCTCCTGGCCACTCTGCGCTGGTCGATCACCGCGCGGGCGCTCGCGGGCCCGGCCCTGGTGGTGGCGATCCTCGCGGTCGTCGCCATACGCCCCAGCGGCTACCTTCCCGCGATGTACGTCATCCAGGCGCTCCCCTTCCTGGCCCTGGTGCTGGCGGGCGGCGCGGCGAGCATCTCGCATGCCGTACTGCGCAAGGGAATCGACCCGGAGCGGGAGCGTCCGCGGATTCCGATGGCCGCCCGCTGGACCGTGGCCGCCCTGCTCGCCGTCTCGGCTGTCGCGTACGTCGCCCCGCGCTGGTACGACGGCAACCACGACGCCCTCACCGTCGACGCCAACGCCCCCTACCGTGAGGCCGCGCTCTGGATGAAGACCCAGGTGAAGGACCCGGGCACGACCCGCGCCCTGGTCGACGACGCACTCTGGCTGGACCTGGTGCACGCCGGGTACGAGCCGGGTCTGGGAGCGATCTGGTTCTACAAGGCGGACCTCGACCCCGCCGTCACCAAGACCATGCCGCACGGCTACCGCGACCTCGACTATGTCGTCGCCTCGCCGACGGTCCGGCGCGACGCCCGCGATCTGCCCAATGTCCGGGCCGCACTTGAGCACTCGACGGTGGTCGCCACGTTCGGCACCGGTGAGGACCGGGTCGAGATCCGGAAGATCGCTGGAGGCGCGCGTTGAGCATCTCGCCGATGGACGACCCGGTCGTCGAAGCCGCCGAAGTCCCCGAGCCCGGCGCGGTCACGATCATCATCCCGACCTTCAACGAGGCGGGAAATGTGCGGGAGTTGCTGAGGCAGCTCACCGAGTCGGTGCCCTCCCGGCTGCCCTGCGAGGTCGTCTTCGTCGACGACTCCACCGACGACACCCCGGCGGTCGTCGCGGCCGCGGCCCAGGACTGCCCCTTCCCGGTCACCGTCATCCATCGCGACGAGCCGGTCGGCGGCCTGGGCGGCGCGGTCGTCGAAGGGCTCCGTACGGCAGGCTCCGACTGGGTGGTCGTCATGGACGCCGACCTCCAGCACCCGCCCGCGCTCGTCCCGGAGCTCGTCGCGGCGGGCGAACGCACCAACGCGGGCCTGGTCGTGGCCTCCCGCTACATCGCGGGCGGCAGCCGCGCAGGTCTGGCCGGCGGCTATCGTGTCGCCGTCTCGCGCGGCGCGACCTGGCTGACCAAGGCGCTCTTCCCGCGCCGGCTGCGCGGGATCTCCGACCCGATGAGCGGCTTCTTCGCGATACGCCGCAGCGTGGTGACGACGGCGGAGGACGGCGCGGACGCGCTGAAGCCGCTGGGCTACAAGATCCTGCTGGAGCTGGCGGTGCGCTGCCGCCCCGCGAACGTCACCGAGGTGCCGTTCGTCTTCCAGGACCGGTTCGCGGGCGAGTCCAAGTCCTCCGCGAAGGAGGGGATGCGCTTCCTGCGCCATCTTCTCGAGCTGCGTACGGCCTCACCGATCGCCCGGATGCTGGCCTTCGGTCTGATCGGGCTCTCCGGCTTCGTTCCGAACCTCCTGGCCCTGCACACCCTCGACCGGGCGGGGATGCACTACCTCCCGGCCGAGGTGCTCGCCAACCAGGCGGGCGTCGCCTGGAACTTTCTCCTCATCGAACCGCTGCTCTTCCGCTCGCGGCGCGGTCACCGGCACTGGGCGGACCGGGCCGGCCGGTTCGCGCTGATCGCCAATGCCGATCTGGTGCTGCGGATTCCGCTGATCGCCCTGTTCGTGGGCGAGTTGGGGATGGGAGTGCTGACCGCGACGGTGGCGGCGCTGCTGCTGACGTTCGTACTGCGGTTCGCGGGGACGGAGGCGCTGGTCTATCTGCCGCGCCGCAATCGCATGCGCAAGTCCAGAGACAGGAAGGTCGCATGAGACGTACGAGCCGCACCAACCGCACGCGTCGCGCCCGCATATCCGCCATGGTGGCGATCGGGGCGATGACAGGCGCCCTGCTGGCCGCCGCACAGGCCCCCGCGTCGGCGGCCAATCTCATCTCCAACCCCGGCTTCGAGACGGCCGGTACGGACGGGATGCCGCAGTGCTGGGAGAAGTCGGGCTGGGGAAACAACGACTTCACGATCGCCACGACCACCGACGCGCACGCCGGGTCGAAGGCGATGAAGGTGAACGTCACGCGCCGCGTCGACGGCGACCGCAAGGTGCTGATCACGGAGAGCGCGGCCTGCGCGCCCACGGTGACGCCGGACAGCCAGTACGACCTCTCGCTCTGGTACAAGTCGACGACGCCCGATGCCTCCATCACGCTCTTCCGGCACGACGCGACGGCCGGCTGGCAGTACTGGACCGACCTCAAGACCCTTGATCTGAGCGCGGGTTACGCGCAGGCCTCGGTCCGCACCCCGGCGGTTCCCGCCGGGACGGACCGCATCACCTGGGGCGTCTCCGTCTACGGAACCGGCTCGGTCACCACCGACGACTACGCGATGGCGGAGGTCACCCCGCCGCCGGTCGACCCGGTCTGCTCGGGCACGGCGCAGGAGTGCGCCAAGGGCAAGTGGAGCGTCCTGCCGACGCAGAACCCGGTCCGCTCGATGCACTCCGTCGTCCTGAAGAACGGCAAGGTCCTGCTGATCGCGGGCTCGGGCAACGACCAGGCGGCCTTCGCGGCGGGCACGTTCACCTCGGCGGTGTACGACCCGGTCAAGGGCACGTACAAGTCGATCCCGACGCCCGCGGACATGTTCTGCTCGGGCCATGTGCAGCTGGCCGACGGCCGGGTGCTGGTGATGAGCGGCAACAAGGCGTACCCGACGGCGGACGGGAAGGTGGGCTACGAGGGCCTGAAGGACTCGTACCTCTTCGACCCGGCCACCGAGACGTACACCCGGACCAACGACATGAACGACGGCCACTGGTACCCGTCGGCGACCGTGCTGGGCAGCGGCGACGTCGTCTCCTTCGGCGGTCTGCGCGAGGACTCGACGGGTTCGGTGACGGCGGAGAAGTTCTCGGCGGCGCAGAACAAGTGGCTGCCGATGAACCAGGTCAACCAGACCTGGTCGTACTGGGGCCTCTACCCCTCGATGGTCCTGATGCAGGACGGCCGGCTCTTCTACAGCGGCAGTCATGTCTTCGGCGACGGGACCCCGGGGTCGGGTGCGTCGGTCTACGACTACGACGCGAACACGATCACGGATGTCCCCGGTCTGCAGAACAAGGACCAGCGCGACCAGTCGGCGAGCGTGCTGCTGCCCCCGGCGCAGGACCAGCGGGTCCTGACGATGGGCGGCGGCAACGTCAACAACAACCCGGAGGGCAACCGCCTCACCGACATCATCGACCTCAAGGCCGCCAACCCCACGTACAAGGCAGGCCCGTTGCTGCCGCAGGGCACGGTCGACCAGGGGACGGGCGCGAAGCCGGAGACGGGTGCGCAGGGCAAGATGTACGTCTCGGCGGTACTGCTGCCGGACGGCAATGTCTTCGAGACGGGCGGCGGTCTGCACGACCGGGCCGACCCGGTCTACGAGGCGTCGATGTTCTCCCCGACGACGAACCAGTTCACCCCGATGGCGCCGGACCCCCAGAAGCGGACGTACCACTCGTCCTCCTTCCTGCTCCCGGACGGCCGGGTGATGTCGACGGGTGACAACCCGGGCAACGGCACGTGGAACCACAACGTGTCGATCTACACGCCCCCGTACCTGCTCAAGGGCGCGCGTCCGTCGATCACCTCGGTGATCAACTCCCAGTGGAAGTACGGCGATACGCAGCGCATCACCGTGGACCGCCCGATCGCGAAGGCGGAGCTGATCCGGCCTGCGGCGGTCACCCACTCCTCGGACCCGAACCAGCGGTTCGTCGACCTCCCGATGTCGGTGATCAACAACAAGACGATCGACCTGAACGTCACGAGCAACCCGAACATGGCGCCGCCCGGCTGGTACATGCTCTTCGGGGTGGACGCGAACGGGATTCCCTCGGTGGCGCAGTGGGTGCACCTGGGGGGCCCGACGGCGCTGGACGCGACGGCCTCGGCGGCACACGTCCACTCCTTCGCGGGGGACCTGGCCGCTTCCCCGAAGTCCCCTTCGAAGAAGCGGACTTCGGCGCCGGTGTCGACGACGATCTCGGGCTGTGACCGGCACTACGGGACGGTGAACGTGTGCGTCCCGACGGTGTTCCCGGCGACGGTGAAGCGGACGACCGCGTCGCGCTGTGCGTGGCTGACGTCGCACGGATACGGCCGCCTGCGGGTCAACGGGGACGACCCGCTCCACCTGGACCCGGACGGAAACGGAGTCGCCTGCCGCACGTGACCTCGCGGTCCGATCGCCGGAGGGGGCCCGTCATGGCCCCCTCCGGCGATCGAGTCAGGCCGTCAGGCCGTCTCGGACCGTGTTCAGCGTGCGGTCCATCAGCTCCGCCAAGTCGTCCTGGTGATCCCGTTCCGCCCAGTACGCCGACGCCTCCTGCAGCGCCCCCATGAGCGCCATCGTGTACGTCCGGATCTCCAGGTCGTCCGCGGAGCGCCCCATCCGGTCCGCGAGGACCTCGCACAGCAGCCGGCTGGTCGTGGACATGCTCTCCAGCGACCGCGCCCGCAGCGCCGGCACCTCCGCGATCAGCTTGGTGCGCTGCTTCAGTTCCGCCGGGTCGTCCGCCATGGCCAGCCGGATGGCCTCCCGCATGACGGCCCGCACCGACTCCAGCGCCGACTCGTCCGTCGGCCTGTCCCGGAGCCGGGCCGCCATCAGGGCGTCGTACTCGTCGGTGAGGACGATGTCCTCCTTGGTCGCGAAGTACCGGAACACCGTCGACGGCGACACCTCCGCCGCCTCCGCGATCTGCTCGATCGTCGTGGCGTCGTACCCCTGCTCGGCGACCAGCCGGTACGTCGCCCGGCGGATTTCGGTCCGGGTCTTGATCTTCTTGCGTTCGCGGAGTCCCAGCTGGGGCGTGGTGGCGGCCATGGTGCACATTGTCAGGCATCCACCGGGGCGGGGGCCAAGTCCTCTGCCGCGGCAACCGCCCCCGCCTTCTTCGGCAGCATCACCACCGCCAGCGCCGCCGTCACCAGAGCCGCGATCCCGCACACGATCAGCGCCACCGACATGCCGTGCACGTACGCGGCATCCGCGACCCGCGCCAGCCCCGCATCCCCTGTCAGATGGGCGCCGACCACCGAGTCCTTCGCGGCCTCCGGCGCCCCGCCCGGCAGTCGGCCCGTGTACACACCGGCGATCAGCGAACCGAGCAGTGCGACCCCGAGTGCGGCGCCCGTCTGCCGTACGGTGCTCAGCAATCCGGACCCGCTGCCCGCCTGGTCCCGGGGCAGCGCCCCGATCGCGGCGGTCATCGCGGGCACCATGGCGAACCCGAAACCGAACCCGGTCACCGTCAGCCACAGCGCGGTGAAGCCGTATCCGTCGTCCACGCCCGTGGTCGAGCCGATCAGCACCCCCGCGGCGAGCACGAGCAGCCCCCCGCTGATCACCACGCGCGCCCCGAACCGCTGCAGCAGCGGCCCCGCGGCCTTCGCGGCGACGAACAGCCCGGCCATCATCGGCAGCATCCGCAGCCCGGTCCCGAAGGCGTCGTTGCCGAGGACCGCCGACAGGTACGGGGTGAGCACGAACATCAGCCCCGACAGGACGAACATCGTGAGCGTCGCGGCCAGCGTGTTCAGCAGGAAGGGCCGGTGGGTGAGCAGCTCGAGGTCCAGCATGGGGCGGACCATGCGGCGTTCCCGTACGACGAGAGCCGCGATCAGCACGACGCTCGCCGCCAGCATGGAGACCACCAGCGCATCGCCCCAACTCCGCTCCGACGCCTCGATGATCCCGAAGATCAGTGCGGCGAGCCCGGTCGTCGTCAGCGCGGTGGACAGCAGATCGACCTTGGGTGCCGAGGGGTCGCGGGTCTCGGGCAGCAGCAGGACGCATGCCACGATTCCGATCGCGGCCATCGGCACATTGATCACGAAGATCGAGCCCCACCAGAAGTGGTTGAGCAGCCATCCGCCGATGATCGGCCCGAGCGGCATCCCGATGCCGGAGGCCGCGGTGATGACCCCCATCGCCTTGGGCTGCTCCTCCGGCGTGAACATCGTCGGTACGACGGAGAGCGCGAGCGGCATGATCAGCGCGGCCCCGACGCCCATGAAGGCGCGGGCGGCGATGACCGGCTCGACGCTGGTGGCGAAGGCGCCGACGACCGACCCCGCGAGGAAGATCGCGAGCCCGGTGACCAGCATCCTGCGCCGTCCGAAGCGGTCGCCGAGGAGGCCGGCGGGGAGCATCAGTGCCGCGAAGACCACGATGTAGGCGTCGCTCATCCACTGCTGCTGGCCGGTCGTGGCGCCGAGCTGGTCGGCCATCGTCGGCAGCGCGACGTTCAGGATCGTGGTGTCGAATCCGAGCACCAGAAAGCTCATGACCATGGCCCCGAGGGCCCACCATTTGCGTTCCATGTCCCCGCCCCTCCATCAGTATGCGAGTCAATGTCTTATGACTGTAACTCTCAAAAGGATGTGGCTGTCAATGCAAAAGCGGCCGTACCCGACGGGGTACGGCCGCTTCCTGCTGGTGGGGGCCTTAGTAGGCGATCAGCGAAATCGCGATGTACTGAGTGACGAAGGCGGCCAGCGTCAGCGAGTGGAACACCTCGTGGAAGCCGAACCACATCGGCGACGGGTTGGGGCGCTTCAGCGCGTAGATCACGCCGCCCGCGCTGTAGAGCAGTCCGCCGACGACCACGCAGACGAGCACGACGACCCCGCCCTCGCGCAGGAAGTCGGGCAGGAAGAAGACGGCCGCCCAGCCCATCGCGATGTAGCAGGGCGTGTAGAGCCAGCGCGGGGCGCCGACCCACAGGACGCGGAAGGCGATACCGGCCGCGGCCGCCGCCCAGATGGCGATGAGCAGCGGCTCCGCGGTGGAGCGCGGCAGCAGGAGCAGGGCGAGCGGGGTGTAGGAGCCCGCGATGATCAGGAAGATGTTGGCGTGGTCCAGGCGGCGCAGGATCGCCTCGCCCCGTGGGCCCCAGGTTCCCCGGTGATAGATCCCGCTGATGCCGAAGAGCATGCAGGCCGTGAGCGTGTAGATCGCGCAGGCTATCCGTGCCTGCGTCGAGTCGGCGAGGGCCACCAGTACCAGGCCCGCCACGACCACGGCCGGGAACATTCCGGCGTGCAGCCAGCCGCGCATTCTCGGTTTGACCGGCGTCGGGTGGAGCTCGGTCACTTCGGGAGTGGTGGAGGGGGCAGGGACGGCGGAAGTCATACGTCGATGCTACCTACGGTTCCGTAGGTTCAGTCACGGAGTGGCGATGCTCACGTGAGAGGCCCCCTGGACATATGGGCGAATCGCGCGGATGATCAGATGAGTGCGGTCGGCACCGGATGAGCGCCTGGAACTTTCAGGCGTGCAGGCATCCGGGTCGCAGCCCCCACGGGGCGGCAAAACCTTCACCCTCCAAAACACCTGCATAGGAGCAACCGTGGCGCGCGACATCGCGGCTCCCGCTGTCCTTCCCACCCAGCACCAGGAACTGATCTCGTGGGTCAACGAGATCGTTGAACTGACTCAGCCGGACAGTGTGGTCTGGTGCGACGGTTCCGAGGCCGAGTACGAGCGCCTGTGCGAGGAGCTCGTCGCCAAGGGGACCTTCACCAAGCTCGACCCGATCAAGCGCCCGAACTCCTACTACGCCGCATCCGACCCGTCCGATGTCGCACGGGTCGAGGACCGGACGTACATCTGCTCCGCCGAAGAGAAGGACGCCGGGCCCACCAATCACTGGAAGGCCCCGGCCGAGATGCGCGACATCTTCTCCGGTGAGCAGGGGATCTTCCGCGGGTCCATGCGCGGCCGGACCATGTACGTCGTCCCCTTCTGCATGGGGCCCGTCGGCTCGCCGCTCTCGGCGATCGGCGTGGAGATCACGGACTCCGCGTACGTCGCGGTCTCGATGCGCACGATGACCCGCATGGGACAGCCCGTCCTGGACGAGCTCGGCACGGACGGCTTCTTCGTCAAGGCCGTCCACACGCTGGGCGCTCCGCTCGCCGCCGGTGAGGCCGACGTGCCGTGGCCGTGCAACACCACCAAGTACATCTCGCACTTCCCCGAGGACCGCGAGATCTGGTCGTACGGCTCGGGCTACGGCGGCAACGCGCTCCTGGGCAAGAAGTGCTACGCCCTGCGCATCGCCTCCGTCATGGCGCGTGACGAGGGCTGGCTCGCCGAGCACATGCTGATCCTCAAGCTCACGCCCCCGAGCGGCGAGTCGAAGTACGTCGCCGCCGCCTTCCCCTCCGCCTGCGGCAAGACCAACCTCGCCATGCTGGAGCCGACCATCTCCGGCTGGACCGTCGAGACCATCGGCGACGACATCGCCTGGATGCGCTTCGGCGAGGACGGTCAGCTGTACGCGATCAACCCGGAGGCCGGCTTCTTCGGTGTCGCGCCGGGCACGGGCGAGCACACCAACGCCAATGCCATGAAGACGATGTGGGGCAACTCCGTCTTCACCAACGTCGCGCTCACCGATGACGGCGACGTCTGGTGGGAGGGCATGACGGAGGAGCTTCCCGCGCACCTCACGGACTGGAAGGGCAACGACTGGACCCCGGAGAGCGGCGTCCCGGCCGCCCACCCCAACGCGCGCTTCACCGTCCCGGCCGGCCAGTGCCCGATCATCGCGCCCGAGTGGGAGGACCCCAAGGGCGTCCCGATCTCCGCGATCCTCTTCGGCGGCCGCCGCGCGACCGCCGTCCCGCTGGTCACCGAGTCCTTCGACTGGAACCACGGCGTCTTCCTCGGAGCCAACGTCGCCTCCGAGAAGACCGCCGCCGCCGAGGGCAAGGTCGGCGAGCTGCGCCGCGACCCCTTCGCCATGCTGCCGTTCTGCGGCTACAACATGGGCGACTACATGGGTCACTGGGTCAAGGTCGGCGCGACTGCGACATCCAAGGGGGACCAGGCCAAGCTCCCGAAGATCTACTACGTGAACTGGTTCCGCAAGAACGACGCGGGCAAGTTCGTGTGGCCCGGCTTCGGTGAGAACAGCCGCGTCCTGAAGTGGATCGTCGAGCGGCTGAACGGGCAGGCCGAGGGCGTCGAGACGCCCATCGGCATCCTCCCGGCCAAGGGCTCGATCGACACCAAGGGCCTCGACCTCGCCGAGTCCGACCTGGACTTCCTCCTCACCGTCGACAAGGAGGTCTGGCGCGAGGAGGCCGCCCTGGTCCCCGAGCACCTCAACACCTTCGGTGAGCACACGCCCACCGAGCTGTGGGACGAGTACCACGCCCTGGTCAAGCGCCTCGGCTAGAGCGTGAGCTGAACTCGCGGTGGGTCCACAGACATCCGCCCTGACCTGTGGGGTCCATGACGGCCCATCGCGTTGACCGGCCCCCTGCGCCCCCTCACGGCGCGGGGGGCCGGTTCCGTTCCTCCAGGTAGCGGGTGTGTGTCTCCTGGCGGCGGGCCTCCGACTCTCGGAGCGCCGCTGCCAGAGACGACAACTCACCGTGGATGAGGGTGAGTTGGTGGGTCAGGTGGTTTTCCGGGGGCTCGGTTCCCGGAGCCAGGCGGTTCCACCAGCGCGTGCGGGTGTAGGTGTCCACCGCCTCGGGGATGTCCTGGCGCACCGTGCGGGTGAGCGTGTGGAAGGACTCGGGGTCCGTCGACCAGTCCTCCGCGAGGAGTGCGGTGAGCAGCGCCGTCAGGGTGGAGAGCAGCTCCGTCGCCGGCTGGGGGAGCTGCGCCCCGTCGACGTACTCGCCCAGCCTCGTCAAGTCGGCCCGCAGCGCGTCCTGTTGGGCCGAGGGGGAGAAGGCGGGGAGCGGAGGCCGCTCCGGCGGGGCGATGAGTGCGCCCGCCGCGTAGAGCGCCGCTACGATCGCCGGCCAGTACGGGCCCGCCACCCCGGTGAACGTCAGGGCCACCCCCGCGACGCCGCACGCGCTGCCGGTGAGGTTCTTGCGCGATTCCAGGTAGGCGAGGGCTCTGCTCGGCCTGTCGGGCCTATTGGTAGCCACGGATCTCCTCGAAAGCGCCGTCCAGCGATCCCTCGAAGAGGCGGCCGCCGGTGAGCTGGGCGATGTGGTCCAGTTCGCTGCGGTCCGCGTCGCCGAACAGGATGGGGAACACCGGGGTGTTGCGGCTGTCGGCGGGAAGTGCGGCGTAGAAGGCGTCGAAGTCCGACGCGTGACGGCCGCTGGTGTTCTCGCCGTCCGTCATCAGGACGATGGACGTGAAGACGTCGTCCGTGGCGCTGCCCAGATGGCCGTACGCCTCTTCCAGGCTGCTGTAGATCGCCGTACCGCCCGCCGCGGAGAGCGCCGCCGCGTCCGCCCTGATCGCCTCCTGGCCGGAGGCGGGGTGAGCCGGGTCCACCGTATGGGTGGTGATCCTCTTCACCGAGGAGCCGAACGGCATCAGCGTCACCTCCTCGCGTTCGCGGAAGGTCGCCGTCAGGGTGGTGAGGGCCTTCTTCAGGCGGGCCAGGCGGTCGCCGTCCATGGAGCCCGAGGTGTCCAGGACGTACACCGTGCGGGACGGGCGGCGCAGTTCGTTCTCGTACGAGCGGAGAAGGCCGTCGGCGACCGACTTGGTGCCGGGGAAGGGGAGTTCGCGGCGCGGAGCCGTCGTCAGGCCTGCGGCCGGGTGCACCGAGGTGACGACCGGGCGGCGGAACGTCGCCGTGGTGAGGGCCTGTTGGGCTGTCGGGGACCTGAGGTAGTCCGTGAGCGTCCGCAGGCTGTCCTTCGCCTCCTGCGGGGCCGACGTCAGCTGGCTGAGCGGGTAGTCGGCCGTCACCACGCCGTCGCGGGGGCGGATGACCGTCAGACCGGTGCGGCTGTCGCGGTTCAGGGACAGGAGTACGGACTCGTAGTTGATCAGGGCGTCCACCGAGGAGCGGCGGCTGTACGCCGTCGCCAGCCAGCCGGAGGAGCCAGAGGTGAGCTTCTGGCCCTTGAAGAACTCCTTGAGGCGCGGCGTGGCCTTCTTCACGTCGGCGTCCGTCAGGGCCGACTGGGCTCCGGAGAGGGCCGAGGTGACCGAAATCAGTGCGGAGAAACCGGAGTTGGACCGGGCCGGGTCGGTCATTCCGTAGGTGAGATGGCCTGCGGTGACCGCCTGGTGGACCTGCGACCAGGTGACGTTCTCCGGGTTCCAGCCGAGGCGCCGGACCGTGGCGGCACGCACCCCGATCGCGACTGGCGACGTCATGATCGAGGTCTGCGAGGTGAGCTTCGCCGCGGCGCCCGGGCGCAGGCGCACATAGTCGTTGGAGGAGAGCCAGACCGCGTCGTAGCGGCTGTCCGCCTCGCCGGTCGCTATCTGCTCCACCGCGTCCAGGGTGCCGGTCCACGTGGGCCGGACGGTGATCCCGGTGGCCTTGCGCGCCTGTTCCAACAGGGGCTGCATGTCGGTGAGTTCGGAGGACGCCAGCACGCGCAGGGTGTGCGGGCTGTAGGCGTGGTCGTCCGGGGCCGGGTGGCTGTCGCCGCCGCAGGCGGCACCGGCGGCGACGAGGAGTGCGGTCGCGAGCAGTGCGGTCAGTGGTCGTCTCAGCTTCATGAGGGACCGCCTTCGAGTGCCGAGGCCGACCTCGTACGGTCCAAGTAGGCGCTCGCGTGCTGGAGTTCGGCCGTCAAGGACTCCACTGTCGTTGCCATCGCCTCGGTCGCCTGCACCTTGTACGTGTCGATCGCGTCCAGCGTCCGGTAGATCGACTGGAACGCCGCACGCAGCGTCTCCGCGCCCACCGCCGGGTCCGCGGCGATCCGCTGGATCTCGCCCGACTGGGTCGCGAGCATCTCCGCGTTGCCGCGGATCAGGTCCTCGGTCGTCGAGCGCAGGACGTTCACCTGCTCCGTCACCTTGCGCTGGTTCTCCAGGGCCGTGGCGAGCATGACCGCGGTCCGCAGCGCGGAGACCGTGGTGGTCGCGGCGCGGTCCACGCCCTTGATCAGCTCGTCGTTGTTGCGGCGCACCACGTCCATCGCCAGATACCCCTGGGCGCTCACCGCGAGCTGGGTCAGCAGGTCCTGGTGCTTCTGGCGTACGGGGAAAAGGACATCGGCGCGCAGGGCGTCCGCCTGCGCCGGGTCCTGCGTCGTGGTGATGCGCTCCTCGATCGCCCCGTCCAGGGCCTGGGTGAGGACCGCGTACTCCTGGAGCTTGCCCATGGTGTCCCAGAGGCGGGTGCGCTCGGTGTGCAGGGCCGCGTTGTCGCGGCGGAGTTCGTCCTGGCCGCCGCGCAGGGAGCCGACGATCCGGTTGAGCGTGGTCTGCGAGGAGGCGTACTTCGCCACGTGGTCGCGGAGCTTGTTGCCGCCGGGGAGCTTGGAGAGGAAGCGGCGGGCCCCCTTGCCGGGGACGTCACGCGGATCCAAGTCCTCGACCGTGCGCCGCAGTTCGATGAGCGAGGTGCCGACGCGGGAGCCCGCGTCGTCGCCTGAGGCGGCGGTGAGGTTGCGTACCGTACGGTCCAGCATGCGGTTGGACTGGGCGGCCGCCGAGCGGATGTCGGAGGCGCCGAGTGCGGCGATCTCGCCGATCCGGGTGGTGAACTCGGGGGAGCGGGAGTCGAGTCCGGCGAGCGAGGACACGTACTCCGCGGCGCGGCGTGCCATCTCCTCGCGTACCGAATCCTCCACCGGCACCAGGCCGGCCGCCTGCTCCGTGCGGACCGGGGCCACGGGCTCCGGAGGCGTGAGGACGAGCGGGGACTCGGGTGCGGGCCCGGGTGGGGTCAGGGTCACTTCAGTCTCCTCGGGCCTGCCGCGCCATCGCGTGCAGCACCTCGGAGGTGGGCACGGGCGCCTGGCGGACCCCGGTCAGGGTCTGGTTGAGGTAGGCGGTGTACGGGGCCGTCGCGGCCGTGAATTCGGGTGCGGCGCCCTGGGGGCGGAAGCCGTGGCGTACGGCCAGGGCGCGCAGGGCGGGGTCGGTCGAGAGCAACTCGCCCAGTTCCCTGCCCTGTTGGGTGAGCGGGACCAGGGTGTGGTCGCTGTTGACCGTGGTGTCCGGGTAGAGGACGACCAGGTCGCCGACCGGCTGGTGCTGGAGGAGCAGCGAGGCCACCTGGGACTCGTACACGAGGACGAGAGGGTTGCCGACGCCGCTGATGAAGTCCCGGAAGGGGGCGTCGGACGACGTCTGCTGGGCCCCCTGTACGGAGACGAGCTTCTTCAGCAGGGGCGCCGTACGGGCGACCGCCGCCGGGCTGTCGGCGACCTTGCCGCCGTCGGCCGCGTACGAGGCGGCGGCGAGGTAGAGCGCGCCGGAACTGGAGGCCTCGGGGTCGGTGGAGCTGATGAAGACCGTGCCGGTGAGCTCGGTGTGGGCTGCGGCGCCCTTGAGCTGCTGCCAGGTGCGGTCGGCACGCGCGGCGGCCAGGTACGGGGTCATGCGCAGGGTCCCTGTGGACTTCCCCGTGAGGGCGGCGAGCCCGTTGCCGGCCAGGACCTGGGCGGCGTCCCGGTGGGCCACGACGACCAGCGGCGAGTAGAAGGGGCGCTGCGGGGTGGTGTCCGGGAGCTTGCCCTTCTTGCGCAGTGCGTCGGCCGGGGCCTTCGAGGCGGGGAAGGCGAAGTCGTAGCCGGAGAGCGGCAGTTCCTCCATCGCCCAGGACCCGGAGGTCTCCGCCTTCACGGTGAATCCCTTGGCGGCAAGGGCCTTCACGACCTTGGGGTCGGAGAAGAACTCTGCCTTCTCGGACCCGATCACTCCTCGCACGGTCTTCGTTGCCGTGCTCTTGTCCTGGGACTGTCGGTTTGCGACGACGGCTGCTGCCACTCCGCCGATCAGCAGAACCGCCAGGACGATTGCTGCGATGCGTCTCACACCCGCAGAGTGCCCGCGGAAACCCACATTCCTCGCGGGGTCGGGTGAACGGGAGGTGTCCGTGTCATCCCAGTACGCAACAGGAGTGCAGGGCTCCGGAGTTGGGGGAGGCGGGCAAGGGGCGGCGTCAGACCGTCGTCGCGTACTGCCAGAAGTCGCGCATGATCGCGGGTGCGACCGGGCTCGTCATCTGGACCTGGGTGAGCAGGATCGCGGCCGTGCCCGTGGAGGGGACGATGTGTGCGCTCGTGCCGGTGCCGCCCACCCAGCCGTAACGGCCCGGGACGGTCCAGGGGTCGCGCTCGTCCACGTCGACCGAGCCGCCGTAACCCCAGCCCTGGCCCTCCAGGAAGAGGTCGCTCGCCTCGCGCTGGGCTTCGTCGAGGTGGTTGGTGGTCATACGGCGTACCGCGTCCGGGGAGAGCAGCGCGCGGCCGTCGGGGCCCGCGCCGTCGGCCAGCAGCATCCGGGCGAACGCGTGCCAGTCGTCGGCCGTCGACACCAGACCGCCCGCGCCGGAGGCGAAGCGCGGCGGGCTGCTCCACTGGCCCTCGGGGGTGTCGACCGTCTCCAGCTTGCCGTCCGGCGTCGGGCGGTAGGAGGTGGTGAACCGGCCCAAGTCGGCGGCAGGGACGGCGAATCCGGTGTCCTTCATGCCGAGGGGTACGAGGAGGCGCTCGGCGAGGAAGTCGGCGAATCCGGTGCCCGATGCGCGGGCGATCAGCACGCTGAGGATGTCGGAGCAGGTGTTGTACAGCCATGCCTCGCCCGGCTGGTGCAGGAGCGGGATGCGGCCGAGCGCCGCGAGCCAGTCGTCGGGGGCGGGCGTGTCCTGGGGGTCCAGGCCGCTCTTCTGCAGGTCGCTGAAGAGGAGTTGGACCGCGGGGTACGAGAAGTCGGAGGGGAATCCGTATCCGGCGCGGAACGTGAGCAGGTCCTCGACGGTGATCGGGCGCACGGCCGGGACCACGTCGTCGGCGGGGGACGAGGGCGTACGGACGACGGAGGGCGAGGCGAGTTCGGGGAGCCAGGTGGAGACGGGGGCGTCGAGGGCGAGCGTGCCCTCGTCGACCAGCATCATCGCCGCCGCCGCGGTGAGGGGCTTGGTGATGGAGGCGATGCGGAAGATCGAGTCCCGGACCATCGGGGCGGCGCCTTCGGCATCGGCCGAACCGACGGCCTGCACCTCGGTACGGCCGCCGCGCGACACCAGGGCCACTGCTCCCGGGACGGTGCCGTTGTCGACGTGGGTCGTGAGGAGGTCGTGCAGCGTGGAGGGCGGCATGGGGCCAAGCGTAGCCACGGGGGCGGGGGGAATGCGGGCCTCCGGCCGCTCGTCCTCAATTGCCGGACGGGCTTGAGACGTCTGGTGTGGGGTTACCGGTGTCGCATCCGAACGAACGCCAAGCGGCCATTGAGCAACCCCCACCCGCGCCGGCCACCTCCGCGAAAGCGGCGGCGGTTTAGCCGCAAAGAGGGGAACGAACGCCAAGCGGCCATTGAGCAACCCCCACCCGCGCCGGCCACCTCCGCGAAAGCGGCGGCGGTTTAGCCGCAAAGGCGGGAGAGTGGCGCCCGGCCCGCTCGCCTTTGCGGCTGCGGGCCGGGGCCGGTCAGTGGGCCGCGGTCAGCAGCTGGGCCGCCGCGTGGGCGTCCATACGCTCGGCCGCCAGGATCGCGGCCGCCGTGTCCGCGCGGGAGGCGGCGACCACCAGGGCGCGGCCCGCGAGGGCGTGTGCGCGCTGGTGGAGGTCGGCGGGGTCCGCGGCGGAGAGACCCGCGTGACGGACCGGCGGGGCGGAGCGCAGCCGGGCGATCTCGCTCGCGATGCGGTCGCCCTCCTGGGCCAGGCCGAGCTCGTCGGTGACCGAGAGGAGTGCGGAGAGGTGGCCCGCCAGCTGGAGGTCCAGCTCTTCCTCGCGGGTGCGGTGCGGATAGGCCGCCGTGTCGTCGGCCATCGTCGAGTGGACCGACTTCCTGCGGATCGGTTCGTACATGAATGGCCTCCTGTTCACGGTCAGAGCCTCATCCTAGCTTAGATTCTGTCTAAAGTTGAGTGGTGTCTTAATGCTGCGCGTATCCGTCCAGGAAGTTCCCGATCCGGGTCACCGCGTCGTGCAGTTCCTTCGCCGCCGGGAGCGTGACGATGCGGAAGTGGTCGGGCTCGGGCCAGTTGAATCCGGTGCCGTGGACGATCATGATTTTCTCGGCGCGCAGCAGGTCGAGCACCATCTCGCGGTCGTCCTTGATCTTGTAGACCGCGGGGTCCAGACGGGGGAAGAGATAGAGCGCCCCCTTGGGCTTCACGCAGCTCACGCCGGGGATCTGCGTGAGCAGGTCGTACGCCGTGTCGCGCTGCTCCAGGAGCCGGCCGCCCGGCTGGACCAGTGCCTCGATCGACTGCCTGCCCTGCAGGGCGGCGGCGATGGCGTGCTGGGCCGGCATGTTGGCGCACAGGCGCATGTTCGCCAGGATCGTCAGGCCCTCGATGTACGACGAGGCGTGCGCCTTGGGGCCGCAGACCGCGAGCCAGCCGGAGCGGAAACCGGCCACCCGGTAGTTCTTCGACATGCCGTTGAAGGTGAGGACCATCAGGTCGGGGGCGATCGCGGCCGTCGGGGTGTGCGTCGCGCCGTCGTAGAGGATCTTGTCGTAGATCTCGTCGGAGCAGACGACCAGGGAGTGCCGGCGGGCGATCTCGGTGATGCCGCGCAGCATCTCGTCGTCGTACACCGCACCCGTGGGGTTGTTGGGGTTGATGACGACGATGGCCTTGGTGCGGTCGGTGATGCGGCGCTCGATGTCGTCGAGGTCCGGCATCCAGTCCGCCTGCTCGTCGCAGCGGTAGTGGACGGCGGTGCCGCCGGCGAGGGAGACCGAGGCGGTCCACAGGGGGTAGTCGGGCGCGGGGACGAGGACCTCGTCGCCGTCGTCGAGGAGCGCCTGCATCGACATCTGGATGAGCTCGGAGACGCCGTTGCCGAGGTAGATGTCCTCGACGGAGAGGGGGATGCCCTTGGTCTCGTAGTGGCTCATCACCGCGCGGCGCGCGGAGAGCAGCCCCTTCGCGTCGCCGTAGCCGTGCGCGTCGTGGAGGTTGCGCAGGACGTCTTCGAGGATCGCCGGGGGGCACTCGAAGCCGAACGCGGCCGGGTTGCCGGTGTTGAGCTTGAGGATGCGATGGCCCGCTGCTTCCAGCCGCATCGCCTCCTCCAGGACCGGGCCCCGGATCTCGTAACAGACATTGGCGAGCTTCGTCGACTGGATCACCTGCATGTCCGTGAGCTTACGGCCGGGTAACGCCGTCCGCCGCTGCTTTGTCTGAGGCGTGGCTCACGGTCCCGCTCACGGCGATGCCCGGCAGCCACCCGAGCAGCAGGCCCCACAGTGCGCCGAAGAGTGCGCCCGCAGCGGCGTACGCCAGCCAGCCGAGCGCCCCCGAGTCGACCATCCGGGCCGCCACCAGACCCCGCCACACCCCGGCCGCCGCGGCCCCCGCGATCAGTGCGGTCCAGCCCGCGAGCAGACGGCGGACGCGGCCGGCGACGGGGCGTCTGCGCAGATGGCGGCGGATGCGTACGACGGCGACCGCGATCAGCAGCAGCGCCGCGAAGTCCTCGCAGAGCTGCCAGGCCCAGGTGGTCCCGCCGAGCGGGACGGCGCGCAGGCCCGGCAGGCCCATCGGGGCGCCGAGCGCGCTCGGGACGACGGACATGCCGGCGCGCGCGGTGAGGGCGGTGAAGAGGTGGCCGGATCCGCACAGCAGGACGAGCAGCAGGCAGACGCCCGCCACGGAGGTGGTGGCGTCCCGGCGGAGGTACCGCTTCGCGGCGGCGATCTTGGGGCGCATGGCCGGTCACTGTAGGCGGACGGGGACGCGGCCGACAGGGGGTGGGCGGAAGAAAAAGTGAACAATCCTCAGGTCTGGTGGAGCGGGGTCGCGAGGCCTTACGCTCCCGGCCATGATCAGGAGTATCAGCAGCAACTGGCGCGCCTGGACGGGAGTTGGCGCCGCCTGCGCCGTCGCCGCCGCGCTGCTGGTGGCCGTCGGCCCCGACGGTTCCGGAGCCCCTCGCGCCGCGACCGCGAGCGGCCACCGCTGGGTCACCGACGACGCGGGGCGCGCCCTGATCCTGCACGGACTCAACACCGCGAGCAGCGCCAAGTCCGATCCAGGCGGTATGCCCTGGATCGAGGAGAAGGACGTGCAGCGCGAGAGCGACGCGCTCGGCTCGGACTTCGTACGGTTCCTGATCCAGTGGCGCAACGTCGAACCGCAGCCGGGGAGTTACGACGACGCGTACCTCCGAGAGGTCGAGACGCGGGTGCGCTGGTACGGCAGGCGTGGCTACCGCGTCATGCTCGACATGCACCAGGACATCTACGGGCCCGCCGTGAAGGGCAACGGCGCGCCCGCCTGGGCGACCGAGGCCGACGGCCTCGGCGTCACCGAGCAGGAGCAGTGGGAGCTCAAGTACGTGGAGCCCGGCACGATCCGGGCCTTCGACCACTTCTGGGGCACCCGTTCCGGGGGCCGCGACCTGCGCGCGCACTACGCGGCGGCGTGGGCGCACGTGGCCTCGAAATTCGCCGACGACCCGGCCGTCATCGGCTACGACCTGATGAACGAGCCCTGGGGCGGCTCGGTGCAGGGCCCCGCCTTCGAGGCCGGCCCGCTGGCCGCGCTCTACCGCCGTACGATCACCGCGATCCGCGCCGTCGACCGCGACTCCTGGATCTTCGTCGAGCCGGAGGCCGTCAGCGCCAACTGGGGCCTGCCCAGCGCCCTTCCGCGCCTCACCGACCCGCGCGGCGGCGGGGACAAGGCGCGGATCGCGTACGCCCCGCACCTCTATCCGCTGCCCATGGACCTCGGCGGCGGCTACACCGGATCCACGAAGTCCCAGGTCGACTCGACGCTCGACTCCTGGCGCGAGCAGACCGAGAAGACCGCGCGGCGGCTCGGGGCGCCCGTGCTCATCGGTGAGTACGGACTCGACATGACGCTGCCGGGAGCGGGGGCGTACGTCACCAAGGTGCGGGAGACCGCCGACGCGATGGGCGCGGGTACGGCCTACTGGTCCAGCGACCCGGGATCCTGGTCGCCCTGGGACAAGGAGCTGAAGCCGACCGCGCTGGTGCCGATCCTCGACCGGCCTGGACCTCGGGCGATCGCGGGCGATCCAATCGCATACGACTGGGACGTGAAGTCCCGTACGTTGACAGTGCGTTGGCGGGGCGCGGCGGACGTCCTCGGCGGCACCGAGATCTATCTGCCGGTCCGGTACTTCCCCGAGGGGGGCCGGGTCGCGGGCGGCGTCCAGCAGTCCTGGGACGCCAAGTCCCGGATCCTGACCGTCACTTCAGGAGCAGGCGAGCACACGGTGAAGGTCACCCCGGCCGGATAGGCGGGTCGGGCATTTCTGGCGTATGGCGTTCATGGCGGCGCGGCACGAAACTCCCTGCACCGGGCCGGCCCCGGAACGTGCCGCCCGCCTCCCTCGCCACGGGGCGGGCGGCACACCGGTGTCAGGCCGCCCGGTAGGCGCTGCCACGCACCGCGCGGCCCGCCATGACGTCCGTCCTGCGGGCGTCCTCGATGACGAAGCGGCCGTCGATCAGTACGTACGGAATGCCGACGGGCAGCGTGCGCGGCGCCTCGAAGGTGGATCCGGCGGCGACCGTGTCCGGGTCGAAGAGGACCAGGTCGGCGCGGTAGCCCTCGCGGACCAGGCCGCGGTCGGCCAGCCGGAGCCGGGCCGCCGGGCGCGAGGTGAGGTGCGCGACCGTCTCCTCCAGCGACAGCACGCCCAACTCCCGTGCGTAGCGCCCGAGATACTGCGGGAAGGTGCCGTACGCGCGCGGATGCGGCTTGTAGCCCTGGAGGATGCCGTCGCTGCCGCCCGTGTGGACACGGTGGCGCATGATCTGCCGGACGTTCTCCTCGTGGCCGACGTGCTGCAGGATCGTCGACCCGAGCCGGTCGTTGACGAGCAGGCGCCGGGCGGTGACCCACGGCTCCTCGCCGCGCTCGGCGGCGCTCTGCGCGATCGTCTTGCCGACGCAGCCCGCCAGGCCCGGGTCGCTGACACCCGAGATCTCGATGGTGTCCCACTCGATGGGCACCCCGTGGCAGCCGTCCGCGCCCTCGACCTCCATGACATGGCGGATCTTCTCCGCCGTCGCGTCGTCCTGCAGCCGGGCCAGGATCGCGTCGGGCCCGCCCTCGCTCGCCCAACTGGGCAGCATGGCCACGAGAGTCGTGCAGCCGGGGGTGTAGGGATACGTGTCGAGAGAGATGTCGGAGCCCGCGTCCAGGGCCGCGTCCAGGAGGGTCAGCAGCTCCGGCGCCTTCCCCTCGTTCACGCTGAAGTTCATGGTGGCGTGGGCGAGGTGCAGCGCGCAGCCGGCGGTGCGGGTGAGGTCGACCATCTCCTCGTACGCCTGCAGGGCGCCGGCCCCGTAGGAGCGGTGGTGCGGGCAGTAGTAGCCGCCGTACGAGGCCACCACCCGGCAGAGCTCGGTGAGTTCGGCGTCGTCCGCGTACATCCCGGGCGTGTACGTGAGCCCCGACGACATGCCGACCGCGCCCTGCTCCATGCCCTCGGCGACGAGCTGCTTCATGCGGGCGATCTCGGCGGGGGTGGCGGGGCGGTCGTCCCAGCCCATCGCGTACATCCGCAGCGTGCCCTGCGGGATCAGATACGCGGCGTTGACCGCGATGGTCTGCCGGTCGAGCCGGTCCAGATACTCCCCGACGGTCCGCCAGTCGAAGTCGATGTCGCTGCCGTCGCCGTTCCAGCCGGTGATGGTCTTGCGGACCTCGGCGAGCGTGCGGTCGTCGACGGGTGCGTACGAGAGCCCGTCCTGCCCCAGCACCTCCAGGGTCACCCCCTGCGCGGCCTTCGCCTCGTGGCCGGGGTCGCGCAGGAGCGCCAGGTCGGAGTGGGCGTGCATGTCGATGAAGCCGGGGGAGAGGGCCAGCCCGTCGGCGTCCAACTCCCGTGCACCACTGGGGCGTTCGCCCCCTTCCCGGGCGATGGCGGAGATGCGGCCGCCGTCGACGGCCACATCGGCGCGGTAGGAGTCGCCGCCGGTGCCGTCGATGACACGGGCGTCGCGGATGACGAGATCAGCCATGACTGGGGGCTCCGGCTTCTCAGAAGTACGTACGGATGTAGTCGACGACCGTGCCGTCCGCCTCGACGAGCGGGATCAGCTGCCACTTGTCGAAGGAGGTGCAGGGGTGCGAGAGCCCCATGCCGACCCAGTCGCCCACTTCGAGGTCCGCCTCGTCCGTGGTGCGGACCCAGCCGTGCTGGTCGGAGAGGCCGCTGACCGTGATGCCGGTGGCGGCCCTGACCTCGCCGGTGCGCGCGTCCCGTACGACCTGCGCCTCGGGCAGGTCGAGGTCGTACGCGGCATCGCGCTTGCCCGCGTTGACGAAGGCCTGCTCGGCGGTGGGGCGGGAGACGACCTGCGCCCACAGCCGGAATCCGGCGTGCAGGGCGCCTTCGTCGGGGACCCGGTTGAAGGGGGTGAGGTGGCGGTAGTGGCCGTCGTCGTGCGAGACGTAGGCGCCCGAGCGGAGCAACTTGCAGACGGGCGAGGAGAGTTCGGGGATCTCCGCGAAGACGTCCGCGACGGCGTCGAACCAGGCGCTGCCGCCCGCGCTGATCACGATCTCGTCCGTACGGGAGAAGCGCCCGGCCTTGTCGAAGTCGGCGGCCAGCGCGACGAGCCGCCGCAGCCAGGCGCGGACGCGCTCGCCGTCCGCGTCGGGGACCTCGCCCTCGTAGCCGGCGACGCCCACCAGGCGCAGGGTCGGGGCGGCGGCCACCGCGTCGGCGATCGCCGCGCACTCGGCTTCGGTACGGGCGCCGGTGCGGGCGCCGTCGCCCGCGCCCAGCTCCACGACGACGTCCAGGGCGCGGGAGGTCCCGCGCAGCGCCTCGTCCATCAGCTCGACGCCGCGCACGGAGTCGACGTAACAGATGAAGGTGAAGTCCGGGTCGGCGTCGAGCTCGGAGCCGATCCAGCGGAGCGCGGCCGCGTCGACGACCTCGTTGGCGAGGAAGATCCGCTGCACGCCGAACTCCCGTGCCACGCGCACCTGGTGGGGCACGGCGAGGGTGATGCCCCAGGCGCCGTGCTCGATCTGGCGGGCGAAGAGCTGGGGCGCCATGGACGTCTTGCCGTGCGGGGCGAAGGCGAGACCGTGGCGGGCGGAGTAGCTCTCCATGAGGGCGAGGTTGTGCGCGACGGACTCGGCGGAGAGGGCGATGACGGGGGTGGTGAACCCGTCGGTGAAGAGGTTGCGGCGCTCGGCGGCCAGGGCGGCGAGGGTCAGGCCCTGGGCGGTCGGGGGCAGCCCCTTGAAGCGGTGGTCGACTACTACTTCTTCTTCGCCGTTCATCGAACCTCCAGGTGAGTCCTCGTTGCAACATGTGCAACGCTCATTGCGTACTGCGCTCAGTGCTGTCTAACATCCGAGCCATCCAGCCGTCCAGTGCCATCCCGTGGCACGCAGAGCCCAGGAGTGACCGTGCAGCCCACCCCAGCCGACGTCGACGTCGTCTGCCTCGGCGAGTCCATGGTCACGTTCCTGCCCGGCCGGGCGGGCCGCCTCGCCGACGTACCCAGCTTCGACCGCGCGATAGGCGGCGCGGAGTCCAATGTCGCGTGCGCGCTGGCGGCGGCGGGCCACTCGGCGAAGTGGGTCAGCCGGGTCGGCGCGGACGGCTTCGGGGAGCACCTGGTCGAGGCGATCGGGGCGTACGGGGTCGACGTGAGCGCGGTCCGCCGCGACGCCTCCCGGCCCACCGGCATCTACTTCCGTACGGCCGACGACCGCGAGTCGGCGGACCACGAGGTGCTCTACTACCGCGCCGGATCCGCGGCCAGCGCGATGTCGCCGCAGACGGTCCCGTACGAGGACCTGCGGGCGGCCCGCATCCTGCATCTGTCCGGGATCACGGCGGCGCTGTCGCCCGACTGCCTGGCGCTGATGCGCGAGCTCACCGCGCCCGCTCCCGGCCGCCCCCTGGTCTCCTTCGACGTCAACTACCGCCCCGGCCTGTGGCGCGACGGGCAGGGCCCCGAGGTGCTGCTCGACCTGGCGCGCGGCGCCGACCTGGTCTTCGTGGGCGAGGACGAGGCGGCGGGCGCGTGGGGCCTGCACGGCGCGGAGGCGATCCGGGCCGCGCTGCCGGAACCGGCGACGCTGGTGGTCAAGCGCGGCTCGGAGGGCGCGACGGTGTTCACCGGCGGCTCCCCGGAGTCCGTCCCCGCCCTCACCGTCGACGTCATCGCCCCCGTCGGCGCCGGCGACGCCTTCGCCGCGGGCTTCCTCTCCGGCACCCTCCGCGACCTTCCCGTCCGCGACCGCGTACGGCACGGGCACCTCATGGCCGCCGCCGCCCTCACCACCCCCGCCGACGTCACCGCCCCGCCCGCCCGCGCCCACGCCGACCGCCTTGCCGCCCTCGACGACGCCGCCTGGGGCACACTTCGTCTCGGCCCCGGCTGGACGACGGAGACACCGGCACCGGAGGCCGCCGAGGAGGTTCGTACGCCATGAGCCAGACCGTAGACCGGGCGCTCTCCATCCTGCCCCTGCTCGCCCGCGGCCCCGCCGACCTGGGCCAGGTCGCGACGAGCCTGGACGTGCACAAGTCCACGGCCCTGCGCCTGCTGCGCACGCTCCACGAGCACGGACTCGTCTACCGCCAGCAGGACCAGCGCTACCGCCTGGGGGCCCGCCTCTTCGCGCTCGCGCAGGAGGCGGTCGAGAACCTCGACGTGCGCGAGATCGCCCACCCCCACCTCACCGCCCTCAACGAGCAGGTGGGCCACACCGTCCACCTCGCCGTGTACGAGGAGAACGAGGTCCTCTACATCGACAAGGTGGAGAGCCGCTACCCGGTCCGGATGTACTCCCGTATCGGCAAGCCCGTGGCGATCACCGTCGCCGCCGTGGCCAAGCTCCTCCTCGCCGACCTCCCCGAGCCCGAATGCCGCGCCATCGCGGAACGGCTCGACTACCCCACCTACACGGCCCGTTCGACCCCGAACGCGGGCGCCTTCCTCAAGGAGCTCGCGACCGTACGAGAACAGGGCTGGGCCACCGACCTCGGCGGCCACGAGGAGTCCATCAACTGCATCGGGGCCCCCATCAGGGGCGCCGACGGCCGGATGGTGGCAGCGATGTCGATGTCGGCGCCCAACGTCGTCGTCACGGCGGAGGAACTCCTCACCCTGCTCCCGCTCGTACGCCGCACCGCAGATGCCATCAGCGGCGAATATTCGGGCAGGACACCCCAGCAAGAGACCCCCAACACCCCCAAGGGACCAGTCGCATGACGACCACCGAGAAGACCGCCCTCACGCCCTCCACGCACACCGCCCCGCCCGCGAAGTTCTCGCACGGCGTCCGCAAGGGCAACATCCTCCAGGTCGCAGGACAGGTCGGCTTCCTGCCGGCCGTCGAGGGCCAGGCCCCGACCCCCGCGGGCCCGACCCTGCGCGAGCAGACCCTCCAGACCTTCGCCAACGTCAAGGCGATCCTGGAAGAGGGCGGCGCGAGCTGGGACGACGTGATGATGATGCGCGTCTACCTCACGGACACCGCGCACTTCGCCGAGCTCAACGAGATCTACAACGCCTACTTCGAGGGCGAGAACCTCAAGGCCCCGGCCTCGGCCCGCACCACGGTCTACGTCGGTCTCCCCGCCGGCCTCCTGATCGAGATCGACGCCCTGGCGGTACTCGGCTGATCGCCGACCCGGCCAGACAACCCCCCACCACCGCACGGCAATTCCGAAGTTCAGAGTGAGTCTCTTAATCCCGCACCCGCACACCCCCTGTACCCACGACACGGCGCCCATCCGCTCCTTCGCGGCGCCGTGTCGCGGTCCCCCATGCCCGAAAGCACCACGGAAACAACGGAGTTCACCGCATGATGCTCGCAGCAGCAGCCCCCGCAGTCCCCCCGCCAACCCCGCACACCGGCGGTCTGCTCCCCCTCATCGGCGGCACGACAGGCCTCCTCATCGTCGCCGCGCTCGGCATAGCCCTGCTTCTCCTCCTGATCATCAAGGTCAGGATCCAGCCCTTCGTGGCGCTCCTCGCCGTCTCCATAGCCGTCGGCCTCGGCGCGGGACTCTCGGTCACCGAGCTCTTCGGCACGGTCCAGAAGTCCACCGCCACCTCCGTCATCGAGACCGGCATGGGCGGCACCCTCGGCCATATCGCGATCATCATCGGCCTCGGCACGATGCTCGGCGCGATCCTCGAAGTCTCCGGCGGAGCCGAGACGCTGAGCTCCCGCCTCCTCAACCTCTTCGGCGAGAAGCGCGCCCCCCTCGCCATGGGCCTCACCGGCCTGATCTTCGGTATCCCGGTCTTCTTCGACGTCGGCATCTTCGTGCTCGCACCGATCGTGTACGCGGCCACCAAGCGCTCCGGCAAGTCGATCGTCCTGTACGCGATGCCGCTCCTCGCCGGCCTCTCGATGACCCACGCGTTCCTGCCCCCGCACCCGGGCCCGGTCGCCGCGGCGGCCCTGTTCCACGTGTCGCTGGGCTGGGTCATCCTCATGGGCATCTCGGTCGGCATCCCGGCGCTGCTCTGCGCCTGGGTCTACGCCGCCTGGATCGGCAAGCGCCTGTTCGTCGAGGTCCCGCAGGACATGCTCGACGCCTCCGAGGAGGCCAAGGCCGCGGTCCTGGCCGAGCGCGAGTCGCAGGGCGTGAAGTCCCAGGAGGCGCCGGTCGCCCTCACCGCGGTGCTGGCGATCATCGGCACGCCGCTCATCCTGATCCTCCTCGCGACGTTCTCCTCGATCGCGCTCGACCCGTCCACGTTCCGTTCGGTCATCGAGTTCTTCGGCCACCCCTTCGTGGCGCTGACCATCGCGCTGCTCCTCGCGTACTACCTGCTGGGCATCCGCCGCGGCTGGTCGCGCAAGTCCCTGGAGCAGGTCTCGACGGCGTCCCTCAAGCCGGTCGGCAACATCCTTCTCGTCGTCGGCGCCGGCGGTGTCTTCGGTGCGGTCCTCAAGGCCTCGGGCATCGCGGACGCGCTCGCCAAGACCTTCAACGACGTGGGTCTGCCCGTCATCGTGCTGGCCTGGCTGATCGCGGTCGTCCTGCGCGTCGCGCAGGGTTCGGCGACGGTCGCGATCGTCACGACGGCCGGCATCGTCGTCCCCCTCGTCGAGGGCCAGGACCTCTCGCAGGGCCACCTCGCGCTGATCATCATGGCGATCTCGGCGGGCTCGATCTTCGCCTCGCACGTGAACGACGGCGGCTTCTGGATGGTCTCGAAGTACTTCGGCATCACGGAGCGGGACACCCTGAAGTCCTGGACGGTCCTGGAGACGGTCCTGTCGGTGTCGGGCTTCGTGGTCGCGGCGCTGCTCAGCCTGGTGATCTAGCCGGCTGTACGCGATGAGAGGGGTGTCCGGGGTCGACTCCGGGCGCCCCTCAGTCCGTTGCGGCCCGCAGCCGCCCGAGCACCTGCGGGGTCAGTTCCGCGGCCAGCGACTCCAGGGTGGCGACGAGAGCGGCGATCCGCTCGGGGTCGTCGGTGTCCAGGGCGGTGGCGAGCGCCGTGTCGACGGTGGCCGCCCGTACCTCCTCGACCCGCTCCGAGGCCGCGGCGGCCGGGTTGACCAGCATCCGGCGCCGGTCGGCGGGGTCGGGCTCGGTGACGACGGCTCCTGCCGTACGCAGCCGGGCGACGGATGCGGAGACCGCGCTCTGCGGCAGGCCGGTCCGGGCGGCGATCTCGCCCACGGCGCTGCCGGGATTCTGCCGTACGTCACCGGCCACGATCATCACGGTCCGGACGCTGGTGGTGTGCTTGCCGATGCCCTCGGTGGGCAGCGCCGCCTCACCGATCTTCATCAGGGTGCGCCCCAGCAGGAACAGCTCGACTGCGTTCATGGGCGTCAGAATACATCAGAGATGATGCATCAAGAGTGATGCTTTCATGGGGGCCCGCCGACTGGACATACTGTGGGCGGAACCGAACGCGGAGAGGGCCGGAACGGACATGGACAACGCAGGTCAGCAGTACCCCCCGCCCCCGCCGCACCCCCCGCAGGGCTTCGGCCCGCCGCCGCAGCCGTACGCCGCGCCGCAGCAGCCCCAGGCCCCGTCCCCTCACCCGGACTTCCTCGCCGCCGACCGCCGCCAGGCGATCGTCATCGACGCCGACGGGGTCTCCTTCGAGCACCAGGGTCAGACCGCGGACTTCCCCTGGCGGCACATCCAGACCGTCCACTTCAAGGCGGGCCCGGCCGGCACCGTCCTGATGGTCGCCGTGGTCCTGCCCGACGGACGCTTCTTCGAGGGCACGGTCTCGGCCCGCAATGCGGCCACTCTCCATGAGTGGTTCGCCGAGATCGCCCCGGTTCTCGCCTACTACCTCAACTCCCGGGGCCAATAAGGCGCTCTTCCCTCCTGTGCCGGACATGCGCTAACAATGCGCATGTCAAAACCGAAAGAACTTCGGTCACAGAGGGGACCCCCCATGAAAAAGCCTCTCGTCGGTGCACTGTTGTCACTCCTCCTCCTGGGAGTCGGCGCAGCACCCGCGACAGCGGCGGCGGCCACAAGCCACCCCGCACCCGCTCCGGCAGCCGCACCCGCGGTCAAGGTCAAAGCAGTCGACTTCGCCGGGACGGTGGCGCTCAGCAACTGCTCGGGCTCCGTCATCCGCATGCCCGACTCCCAGTCCACCGACCACGCGCTCGTGCTCTCCAACGGCCACTGCCTGGAGACCGGCTTCCCGGCCGCGGGCGAGGTGCTCGTCGACCGCCCCTCGTCCCGCACCTTCTCCCTGCTGAACGGCGCGGGCACCAAGGTCGCCACGCTCCGGGCGAGCAAGATCGCGTACGGGACGATGACCGACACGGACATCTCCCTGTACGAACTGACCACGACCTACGCCCAGATCCAGAGCTCCTACGGCATCAAGGCGCTGGAGCTCAACGCCGCCCACCCCACGCAGGGCAGCGCCATCAAGGTCGTCTCCGGCTACTGGAAGCGCACCTACAGCTGCAACGTCGACGGCTTCGTCTACCGCCTCAAGGAGGGCGACTGGACCTGGAAGGACTCGGTCCGCTACACCTCCGCCTGCCAGACCATCGGCGGCACCTCGGGCTCGCCGGTGATCGACACGACGACCGGCAAGGTCGTCGCCGTCAACAACACCGGCAATGAGGACGGCGCCCGCTGCACGGAGAACAACCCGTGCGAGGTCGCCGCGGACGGCACGGTCACCGTCCGCAAGGGCATCAACTACGCCCAGGAGACATACGGGATCGTCGCCTGCGTGGGCATAGGCAACAAGATCGACCTGAGCCGCGCGGGCTGCACCCTGCCCAAGCCGTAAGGCCCCGGGAACAGCAGCGCCCGCCGGGGGAGCGGCGGGCGCTGCGTGCTTGCGGTGCCACGGCACCACGGGACTACGGCAGGGCGTGGACGTGCGGCCCGACCGCGTTGGACCAGGCATTGCCCGACGAGGCGTCCCAGTTGGTCGACCAGGTCATCGCGCCGCGCAGACCCGGGTAGGTCTTCGAGGGCTTGAAGGAACCGCAACTGGTGCCCTTGGCAAGGCAGTCGAGCGCGGCGTTCACGACGGACGGCGAGACGTAGCCGCTGCCCGCGCCACTCGTCGAGGCCGGCACGCCGATGCCGACCTGCGAGGGGGCGAGCCCGCCTTCCAGCTGGATGCAGGCGAGCGCGGTGAGGAAGTCCACCGAGCCCTGGCTGTAGACCTTGCCGTCGCAGCCGAGCATCGAACCGCTGTTGTAGTACTGCATGTTGACGACGGTCAGGATGTCCTTCACGGCCAGTGCGGTCTTGAAGTACTCGCCCGAGGTCGACTGCATGTCGATGGTCTGCGGCGCCATGGTCAGGACGAAGCCCGAACCGGCCTTGCTGGCAAGCGACTTGAGCGCCTGCGACATGTAGGTGGAGTTGAGGCCGTTCTCCAGGTCGATGTCGACGCCGTTGAAGCCGTACGTCTGCATCAGGGAGTAGACGGAGTTGGCGAAGTTCGTGGCGGAGGCGGAGTCGCTCACGCTGATGGTGCCGTTCTGGCCGCCGATGGAGATGACGACGGACTTGCCGGCGGCCTGCTTGGCCTTGATGTCGGCCTTGAACTGGTCGACGGTGTAGCCGCCCAGACCCGCCGAGTCGAGGGTGAAGGAGACCGCGCCCGGCGTGGTCGTCGCGTCGGCGAAGGAGACCGCGAGGATGTCGTACGCGGACGGGACGTCACTGATCTTCTGGACCGTGGCGCCGTTGTTGAAGTTCTGCCAGTAGCCGGTGACCGCGTGCTTGGGCACGGACCCGGCGGGAGGCGTCACCGTGGAGCTCGGCGTGGGCGTGGGCGTCGGCGTGGGAGTCGACGGGGTGGACGCGGAGGTGGTGGGGGTCGGTGTCGGGTCCGTACCGCCGCCGCCGTCGGGTCCGGAGACCGTGATGTCGTCCGCGTAGTACGCGCCCTGGCCGTACCAGCCGTGCGTGTAGACCGTGACCGACTTCGTCGAGGCGCCTGTCTTGAAGCTGGTGGAGAGCTTCGTCCAGCCCGTGGCGCTGGGGGTCCAGGTGGACGCGTCGGTCGTCCCGGTGCCGGATGCGCCGAGGTAGACGTACGCGCCCTGCACCCAACCGCTCATCGTGTACGTCGAGTTGGGCTGGACGGCGACCGTCTGGGAGCACTGGGCGTTGTCCGAGGAGGACGCGGCGCCCTTCAGGGCCGAGGTGCCGCCGTGCACGGGCGAGGTGACGACCGAGCCGGTCCCTCCCGTACAGGTCCAGCCGGTGAGGCCGGACTCGAAGCCGGCGTTCTTGGCGACGTTGATGTCGGCGGCCTGGGCGCTGTTCGCCAGACCGGTGAGCGAGGCGGCGCCCGCCGCTATGAGAGCTGTCGCTCCGCCGATCCAGGATCTGCGGAGAAGGGGAGACCGCGATGCGCGGTGTGGTCGGTCCACGTGGTGCCTCCGGGGGTGGGGGAGTGGCGCGGGACGGGGGAGGGGGACGGTGGCCACCGTTGGTCGTACAAGCTGGTCCAGACCAATTGGGTTGTCAAGACCTCTGGCACATGGACATCCGCATCGCGGAATCGAACGCCCCGCTTCGACCAAGATCCAATGAATATTGCCCGGTTGGGGGTTCTTGCTCCGGCCTGCCTGGATACAGTGCTGTTGCTGGAGACACACACCGTGAACGGGGGAACACAACGTGCCAACCGCGATAGCCGTGACGAGCCCCGATCTCGTACTCCCACCGCCCGACCACCACACTCCGCTCGCGGCGGTTCTCCAGCCCCCGGCGGTCCAGTCGCTCGAAGGCTCGCTCGCCGAGATGCACACGCTTCTCGAACAGCATGGGTACGTGGTGGTCGTCTATCCGAACTCCCTTGCGCCGGCGGCGGTTCACCGCCTCCACACCGTCCGCTCGGTCCTGGAGAGCGACCGGATCGCCCTGCTCCCGCTGGACCTGCCGCCGCTCGCGGTCGCCGTTCTCGTACGCCAGCTGCGCCAGCTCTCCCTCTGCGACTTCAGCCCCGGCGTCCTCGCGTCCGCGGCGCGTTTGCTCTCGCACTACATCTACGCGGGCGCGCTGCTCGCCTCGGTGACCAAGCTCGACCGGGTCCCGGTGACGCTCAAGGCGCACGCCAAGTCCTGGGTGCCGGGGTCGCAGTTCGCGGTGCTCACGGCCCCGACTCCCCACCTCCTCAAGCTCACTTCGGGACCGACTGACGCGCTCCCGGGCCCCGGATTCGGCACACACATGCTGATCGCCCGCGGCCAGCTCCAGTCCGACTGGGTGGGCGCGACCCTCGCCCCCGCCTGGCACGTGCAGGGCCTCCTGGAGACGGCGCTCCCCGCCGATTCGCCGCTCTGGTGGGGCACGCCCAAGCTCGTCGAGTTCGCATCCGCGATCAACGACGTCTCCGTCCTCTACCAGCTGGTCGCCTCGGTCAGACGCGAGACCTGCCACTGGTGCGGACTCCAACTGATCGGCGACCGCTGCGGTTTCTGCTCGTCGCCGCTGCTGCAGCAACAGCAGTCCACGGCGCCACCGCAGAAACGCGTGGCGGCCGCGCTGCCCGCAGGCACGACGTAACCCGGCAACAACCCGACCAGCCCAGCCCATCCCCATCCCCCCGCAAGCCGCACGAGTGCAGCACAGACCAAGGAGTCCCCCCGGTGAACTCACGCCAGCGCCGCGGCATCATCCTGCTGCTCCTGTCCGTCCTCTGCGCCTTCGCGGCCTTCGCCGGCGTCCTGGCCGTGATACGCGACGTGAACTCCAAGGTCGGCTCGGAGGTGACGGCGTACCGCGTCAAGAACGACATAGCGCCCTACAAACAGCTCGACGAGGACGACTTCGCGCGGACGAAGATGCCCAAGCGCTGGCTCTCCGACAACGCGATCACGAACCTCTCCGAGATCAGAGGGAAGATCGCGGTCACCCAGCTCAAATCGGGGTCGCTCCTCCAGTCGGACATGATCGTGAACCAGCCCGAACTCAAGGCGGGCGAACAGGAGATAGCGATCATGATCGACGCGGCGACGGGGGTCGCGGGCAAGATCACGCCGGGCTCGACGGTCAACATCTACGCGACCTTCGCGGGCGACAACAAATCGAAGCCCAACACCTCGGAGGTGATCGTCACAGCCGCCCGAGTCCTGGACGTAGGCAAACTCACCCCCCTCGACGCGACGAACACCAACAACCGCAGCACCCGCTCCACCGCCACCGAGGCCGTCCCGATCACCTTCGCGCTGGGGACCCTCGACGCGCAGCGCGTCGCGTACGCCGAATCCTTCGCGACCCACGTCCGCCTGGCGCTGGTGGCCCCAGGAGCGGCCGGATCCACCCCGACCGTCCCACCGGGCGATCGGCGCTACACCCTCGACGGCGACAAGTAAGGGAAAGGGGACGGGCCTGTGACGACGATCCGTATCCTCCCGGCGGTCGGCGACCTGGACGCCGCCCGCTCGATGACCACCCTCCTCAGCCAGCTCCCCGACGCGGAGCCGTACGCACCGGTCGTCGACTCCACCTCGCTCCTCGACATGCTGGCGCGCCTGGCCTCGGAGTCGATCGACGAACTCCCCGAGGTCGTCCTGGTCCACGAACGCATCGGCCCCGCACCGGCGTTGGAGCTGATCCGCGAGGTCGCGCTGCGCTTCCCGGCCTGCGGCGTCGTCCTGATCACCTCCGACGCGGGCCCCATGCTCTTCACGGCCGCGATGGACTCGGGCGCGCGGGGCCTGGTCGGACTCCCGCTGGGCTACGAGGAGTTGTCGGCCCGCGTCCAGAACGCGGCGTCCTGGGCGACGGGCGTACGACGCCACCTCGGCGGCAGCGCGGAGGTGATGGGCGGCGGCCCCGGCGGGAGAGTGGTGACGGTCTCCGGCGCGAAGGGCGGCGTGGGCACGACCCTCACGGCGGTCCAACTGGCCCTGGCGGCAGTCGCGTCGGGCCATACGGTCGCCCTGGTGGACCTGGACCTACAGTCCGGGGACGTGGCGTCCTACCTCGACGTCCAGTTCCGCCGCTCGATCGTCGACCTGGCGGGCATCTCGGACATCTCCCCGCGCGTGCTCCAGGACGCGGTGTACGCGCACCCCACGGGCATCGGCCTGCTGCTGGCCCCCGGCGACGGGGAACGGGGCGAGGAGGTCACGGACCGGGTGGCACGGCAGGTGGTCTCGTCCCTCCGTAACCGCTACGAAGTGGTGGTCGTCGACTGCGGTACGCAGATGAACGGTGCCAACGCGGCGGCCATCGAAATGGCGGACCGGGCCCTGCTCCTGGTCACCCCGGACGTGGTCGCGGTCCGCGCGGCCAAACGCATGGTCCGGATGTGGGACCGCCTGCAGATCCGCAAGGCGGAGGAGACGACGACGGTGGTCAACCGCGCGTCCCGCTCCACGGAGATCCAGCCGCCGCTGGTGGAACGGATCACGGGCACGAAGGTCTCGCGCACCTCGATCCCCGCCGCTTTCAAGGAACTTCAGTCGGCGGTGGACGCGGGCCGCATGCAGGACCTGGACGCACGCGGGACGGTGAAGCAGGCGCTCTGGACGCTGGCGGCCGAACTGGAACTGACCCGCTCGTCGACGGCCGCAGGCCCGCCCGCGAAGGGCACGGGCCTGGCGCTGCGGAGGCGGGGCGGCGACCGGGGTGCGGCGATGATCGAGTTCGCCGGGATGGCGCCGCTGATCATCTTCGTACTGGTGGCGATGTGGCAGTGCGTGCTGTGGGGCTACACGTTCTCCCTGGCGGGCAACGCGGCGGACGAGGCATCGCGGGCGGCGACGGCGGCGGCCACGGCGGGGGAGGACCCAGCGGCAGCATGCCAGGCGGCGGCGGACAAACGCCTCCCGGCGAGCTGGCAGGGGGCGGCGACGTGCACGCGGGACGGTGCGGTGTGGCGGGCGAAGGTGAAGCTGAACACCCCGATCCTGTTCCCGGGTGCGGGGAACTTCCCGTGGAAGGTGGACGGGGATGCGGCTGCGGCGGCGGAGGGGGGTGAAGGGGAGTGAGGGGGCCAGGAGTTTTTCCCCAACCCGCCCCTTCCCGAACTGGGGCTGCGCAATATTCAGCCCCTCCGGCGTTTGAGGAGCGGGGGTCCGGGGGCGGAGCCCCCGAAAAGGGGGTCCGGGGCGGCGGCCCCGCCCGCGGCGGAGCCGCAGAATGTCGCAGCGGGAAGGGGCGGGGTAGGGGAGTAAAGCCCGCGCAGCGGGACCCGCACTCCCGACGAAACCTCCTCCGCAGCGACCGAGGAACCTCCGTTCTCGAATTCGCGGGGTTCCTCCCCATCCTCCTCTTCGTAGCGATGGCAGCAATCCAGCTCGGCCTCATCGGCTACGCAGCCAACCAGGCCGGCACCGCAGCCCGAACCGCCGCCCGCAGCGAATCCCTCACCCCCGGCTCGGGCCAGGCCGCAGGCAACTCCGCGGTCAGCGGCTGGCTCAGCGACGACACCTCCGTATCCATCGCCAGCACCCAGGACACGGTCACCGCGAAAGCCACCGTCACCGTCCCCTCCGTACTCCCCGGAGTGAACCCCTTCGGCCCGATCACCCGATCCGTGACGATGCCCAGGGACGACCGACCCACCGAGGGAGGAGCCACCCCATGAGCCTGCGATCCCGCATGGTCACCACCCCCGAGGAGCACGCCCAGACGGCCCGCGAGGACGGCCCCCTGGTAGCCACCTACCGCACGAAACTCCTCGAGGAGATCGACCTCGCGGAGATGTCCTCCCTCGCCGCAGCCGAACGCCGCGCCCGCCTGGAACGCGTACTCGGCCACATCATCAGCCGCGAGGGCCCGGTCCTCTCCACCTCCGAACGCGCCCAGCTGATCCGCCGCGTAGTGGACGAGGCACTCGGCCTGGGCGTACTCGAACCCCTCCTCGAAGACGCCTCGATCACCGAGATCATGGTCAACGGCCCGGACGCGATCTTCGTGGAGCGAGCAGGCCGCGTGGAGCAGCTCCCCCTCCGCTTCGCCTCCACAGAGCAACTCATGCAGACGATCGAGCGCATCGTCTCCACGGTCAACCGCCGCGTCGACGAGTCGAACCCCATGGTCGACGCCCGCCTCCCCTCGGGCGAACGCGTCAACGTGATCATCCCGCCGCTCTCCCTCACGGGCCCCACCCTCACGATCCGCCGCTTCCCCCGCGCGTACCGCCTCACCGAACTGATCAGCCTCGGCACCCTGGACGAGCAACTCCTGCTCCTCCTCTCCGCCTTCGTACGCGCCCGCTTCAACGTGATCGTCAGCGGCGGAACGGGCAGCGGCAAGACCACCCTCCTCAACGCGCTCTCCGGCCTCATCCCCGACCAGGAACGCATCATCACCGTCGAGGACGCGGCCGAACTCCAGCTCCAGCAGGCCCACGTCATCCGCCTGGAGACGCGCCCGGCCAACGTGGAGGGCAAGGGCCAGATCACCATCCGCGACCTGGTCCGCAACTCGCTCCGTATGCGCCCGGACCGCATCATCGTCGGTGAGGTCCGAGGCGGCGAGACCCTCGACATGCTCCAGGCGATGTCGACGGGCCACGACGGCTCGCTCGCCACGGTCCACTCCAACAGCGCGGAGGACGCGCTGATGCGCCTCCAGACCCTCGGCTCGATGTCGGAGGTGGAGATCCCCTTCGAGGCGCTGCGCGACCAGATCAACAGCGCGGTGGACGTGATCGTCCAGCTGACCCGCCACGCGGACGGCTCCCGCAAGATCAGCGAACTGGCGATCCTCACCTCGCACGGCCGCGAACAGTTCCAGATCGCGACGGTCTCCCGCTTCCGGTCCCGCCCCATGTCGGCGGACAGGGTGGTGCACGGCGAGTTCGAGCACCTCCCCCTCCCGCGCAGAGTCGCGGAACGCCTCTACCTGGCGAACGAACCGATCCCACCCGCCTACGGAGTGGCGGACGAACTGACCCCCCTCCAACTGAGGGAGGCCCGATGACGGCATCCAAAGCCCGCGCCCCCGAAACCACCCACGGCCCGCACCCCTCCACCCACCCCCGAAGGGAGCCCCGATGACCACCCCCGCCTACGTGGCAATCGCCGCCACCCTCGCCTGCGCGACCCTGGCCATCGCAGGCCTCCTCACCTACATCAGAGGCAAGTCCCAGCACGCAGAGCTGGAGAAGCGCCTCGCCATCACCACAGGCCACACCCCGCCAGGCACCCGCACCCGCCACTTCCAGGCCGTGGACACCCGCCTCCGCCGCACAGCCGCAGGCAAGCGCATCGCACACCGGATCGCCGCGACCGGCCTGGACCTCACCCCCGGTGAGTTCCTCGTCTACGCCCTCCTCGCGACCGGCGTCCTGTGGGCCGTCGCCGCCGCCTTCCTGGCCCCGTTCTTCGGCCCGGTCGCAGCGCTCATCGCCCTCTGGGCAGCGAACACCTTCCTCAACTGGCAGCGCCAGAAGCGCATCGAGGCGTTCATCAACCAGCTCCCCGAGCTGTCCCGCATCCTCGCCAACGCCACCGCCGCAGGCCTCGCCCTCCGCACAGCCCTCTCCATGGCGGCGGACGAACTCGAAGCGCCCGCAGGCGAGGAACTCTCCACCGTCGCCAACCAACTGGCCCTGGGCCGCTCCATCGACGAGGCCCTCTCCGAACTCGCCGACCGCCTCCCCTCCCGCGAGCTGGTCGTCCTCGTCACGACCCTGATCCTCTCCAACCGGGCAGGCGGCACGGTCGTGGCTTCCCTCCGTAACCTCACCACCACCCTGGAGGAGCGCAAGGAAACCCGCCGCGAGGTGGTCACGATGCTGGCCGAGGTGAACGCCACCGCGTACACGCTCCCGCTCCTCGGCCTGGGCGCGATGGTCATGCTGAACTCGATGGCCCCGGGCAGTCTCGCCCGTATGACGGGCTCAACAATCGGCCAAATAGCGGTAGTTGTCTCCATGGCCCTCTACGCCATCGGCTTCATCGCGATGCGCCGCCTGGGCAAGATCGAAGTCTGAGGGAGGACAGGACACCATGACAGGACTCCTCCTGGCCGCACTCTTCGGCCTCTCCCTCGCCGGCATCTTCATCGGCGTACGCATGTACCGCGCCGAAGCGAAGATCCCCGAGGACCTGGCCATCGCCCTGGAGGTCGGCGCCACCCGCGTCAAAGGCCTGGAGGCGGCCATCGACCGCGCCGGCATGCGCTTCGCCCCCTCGGTCCTCAAGACCATGGGTCCCAAACAGGTCGAGAAGAAGCGCCGCCGCATCGACATGGCGGGCAACCCGGGCGGCCTCACCATCGACCGTTACGCGGCCCGCCGAGCCGTCTTCGGCATCTTCGGCGGTTTCGCGGGCTTCGCGCTCCTCACCAACGGCATGCTGATCTTCGCGATCCTGGCGCTCGCCTACGGGGCCTTCGCGGCGGACGTCACCATCTGGCAGGCGATCCGCCACCGCAAGGACGTCATCGAGCGCACGCTCCCCGACTTCCTCGACGTCCTGGCGGTCGTCGTCTCGGCGGGCCTCGGTTTCCGCCAGGCACTGGAACGCGTATCCGACAAATACGCGGGCCCCTGGGCGGACGAACTCCGCATCACACTCCGCCAGATGGACATGGGCGTAAGCCGCCGCCAGGCCTTCGACGAACTGCGCCGCCGCAATGAATCCGAGCAGGTCAGCCAGTTCGTGACGGCGCTCCAGCAGGGCGAGGAACTGGGCGCCCCCATCGCGGACACCCTCATCCAGATCGCGACCGACATGCGCCGCACCGACGCCCAGAACTCCCGGCGCCGCGCGGCCAAGGCGATTCCCAAGACCACGATGGTCACCCTGATGACGATGGTCCCGGCCACGCTCATCCTGATCACGGCGAACATGTTCCTCGGCTCGAACACGGACTTCGGCCAGCTCTTCGGCAACTGACACTCAACACAGGGGAGGAGGGGAACAGCGGTGACCAGAAACCCAGTTGTGGGCAGTCGTTCCGCAGGGCGGAACGGGTGGGCACAACCCCCGGCGGTGACCGCGAGCGCACCCCTGCTCCAGGGTGGCGCGTTCACCACCCCGGCCCCCGCGTCAGCGTTCGAGGACGACGCACCCGCCCCAAGTCTGCCGATCCAGCTCAACGCATTGCAGGCCCTGTGCAGACAGGTCTTCGGGTTCAGGCTGGCCCTGATCGCGATCGGGACCCCATTCGCACTCGACCGCGCGAACTCTCGCTTCGGCGTCTGGCTGGTCGGCGCCGCCATCGTCTTCAGCCTCGTCGGCTCGTACGCGATGCTCCGGGACTGGGAGGTCTTCGGCCCTCTCCTCATCAAGTACCGCTCCCTGATGCTCCTGGACTTCATCTTCGGCTCGGTCCTGCTGCTCACCGCGTCCCCGGACTCCACCCTCGGCTACGCAACGGTCTGCACCCCTCTCCTCGCCGGCCTCCTCTACGGCTGGCGCGGGGCGGGCATCTTCACCCTCATCCAGATCCTTCTCCTGGCGGCCGCGTACTCCGCCTGGCACGTCCGCATGGCGGGCCCCGCATCGACCCTGCTCCTCACGGGCTTCTGCATCGCGGCCGGAGTCATAGGAGTCACCCTCCGCAACCTGATGTTCCGCTTCGGTACGGCCACCCAGGCGCTCTCCGAGGCGACCGCGCGCCTGGCGGTCAATGACGCGGTGGAGGAGGAACGCACCCGCCTGGCCCGCGAGATGCACGACTCCGTGGCCAAAACCCTCCACGGTCTCGCCCTGGCGGCCGACAGCCTCTCCCAGTCGGCGGACCGGATGGACCCGCTCACGGTCAAACACCAGGCGGGCATGGTCGCCCGCTCGGCTCGCAGGGCGGCGGCGGAGTCCCGCGAGATCCTCTCGGACCTGCGCCGCAAGGCGGACCACGACATGGGCGGCGTGGACGTGGCGACCGAACTCTCAGCCCGTGTACGGGACTTCGCGACCCGTACGACCATCCCCACCGACTTCATCCCGGTGGGCGCGTCCCCCGCCCCCGTACTCCCGCACGCGGTGGCCCGCCACCTCCTCACGATCGCGACGGAGGCCCTGGAGAACGCCCACCGCCACGCCGACGCGACCCGCATCACGGTGGAGATCGGCATCCTCGCCACCGACGCCCACGGCCCCGACCCGCACCTCTCCGACCTCCATCTCTCCATCATCGACAACGGCACCGGCCTCCCGCGCGGCACGTCACTCGAAGACCTCCACCGGGCAGGCCACTTCGGCCTGGTCGGCATGGTCGAGCGCGCGGCCGGCATAGGCGCACGGATCCGTATCGGCCGGGGGAGGAGCGAGGGCGGCACGGAGGTCCGCGTAGACCTCCCGATGGCCGCGCTCACCCCCCACCTGCCCCGCCCCTGACACCCTGCCCCGACCCTCCCCGAGAGGAGACCGCACGATGCCGACCCCGACGGAATCATCGTCGTACCACGTCTCCCAGCACACCCACGCCCACACCTTCGAACCCCGCTCCGAGCACACCCCCCTGGGCATCCACAGCCCACCGCCGACCCCGTCCGCGCTCCGGATCGTGATCGCGGACGACAACCCGGTGGTACGCGCGGGCCTGACCGCCCTGCTGGGCGCGCGCGAAGACATCCAGGTGGTGGCGGAGGCGGCGGACGGCCGCCAGGCGCTGAAGGAGACGGAGCAACACCGCCCGGATGTGGTGCTGTTGGACGTGCGCATGCCGGGGGTGGACGGCATCTCGGCGCTCCCGTACCTGGTGCGGATCGCCCCGGTGATGATGCTGACGTACAGCCGCGAGAGCGAGATCGTGCAGGAGGCGCTGCGGCTGGGAGCGGGCGGGTACCTGGTGCACGGCGAGTTCACCGCGGACGAACTGGTGGGCGCGGTACGGGACATGAAGGCGGGCAGGGGCCGGTTCTCGGCGTCGGCGCAGGACGCGCTGGTGGCGCATGTGCGGGGGACGGTAGGGACTGGGTTGCCGGAAGGCCTGGGGTCGGCGTACGGACAGGACGCCACGTACCGGGAACCCACCCTATTCCGCCCAACCTCTTCGCATCTGCAACCACTTATGGGACAGTCTCGACAGGGGGACCGCCACGGGCTGAGTTCGAGGGAGGTGGAGGTGATGGACCTGATCGCATCGGGCATGAACAACCAGCAGATCGCCGCCACTTGCTTCATCAGCGAGAAGACAGTCAAGAACCACATCAACCGCATCTTCGCGAAACTGCACAGCACGACCAGAAGCGAAGCGATAGCGGTGTGGCTGGGGACGGCGGGCCGCGGCCATGGCTGAGCTGCTTTGGGCCCGGAGATGGGTCCGTGGGCCCTCTGCCGGAGGCTCCGATTCCCCGTACGTTGCCCCAAATACGGGGACGACCGCACACGCGCAGGCACAGTCATCCAAAGGGGTTCACCACCATGGCGAAGCGACACACCAGGCTGAGGGCGATTACCCGGGCGCAGATCGCGGTGGGCGGGTGGCGCGACACGGTGGTGGCGCGGATGGGGAAGCGGGCGGGGGATCGCGGGGCGAGCGTGGTGGAGTACGGGGGGTTGCTGGTGATTGTGGCGCTGATTGTGGTGGCTGTGCGGGGGTTGGGGTTGCAGGGGACGATTTCGAACGCGATCAGTACAGCGGTCACGAACATCACCAGCGGAGGCTGACGCATCTCCAGCGTCGAGGCGATCGAGGGCAGACGATTCCCATCTACGTGGTCGTAGTGGGCAGTCTGCTCTTTCTCGCGTTTGCCTACTTCGCCTTTGCGCAGGCTGCGGTCGCGCGCAATGGTGCTCAGTCGGCAGCGGATGCGTCGGCGCTGGCGGCAGCGCAGGACGTCCGGGATGAACTGGCTGACGGGTTCATCAACGCCCTGGGGAATCCAGCTGATGCGACGAAGTGGCTACTGATCGAGCTACCACTTCAGGGAACGGGAGAGGCGGCAGCTGCACAGCTTGCGGCGGACAACAAGGCAACGCTCGATGGGCTGGCGCCAACCACGGTCAAGGGATATCCCGCGTTCAGGGCAAGCATCACGACGAACTACACAGCGGGCAAATCCATCCTCCCCGTGACCTCGGAGAGCCACGCCAAGGCCCACGCGGTGGCCGTCATCGAGCCACGCTGCACGCTCACGTCGGGGGACGCCGATGATTTCATCGAATTCGACTGTGGTGGTGACCAGCCCCCGTGGAAGATCGACCCCAAGCACCTCAACGACATTGCGCTACCCGAGGCGAAGGATCTGTTCTCGGTACATCTGGCTGAGTGAGTGGGAGAGATGAGTATGCGGCACACCAGGAAGGCCCGCAGGGCGCTGACCGCGGTAGCGATCGCAAGTGGCTTGGCCCTCACGGTGGCTGGTTGCGGTGGGGGCGGAGATGGCAAGGGTAAGTCGAGCACGTCGTCTCCCCCCGTCCAGAAGACGCAGAGCGGTGACAAGGCGCAGCCGTCCGCCACCCCCACATCGGATGCCCCGCTGGCAGAAGTCAAGGGGGGAGAGGGCGTCACGCTCACCATTACGTCGGCCCTCCGGGACTCAGGCGGCTTCGTCACGATCAGTGGCAAGGTGGCCAATACCAGCGGCAAGGTGATTGCTCTGGGCCGGTGGGCTGGTGACGAGTCTGAACTCGCAGGAAACTCAGCCTCTATGGCCGGCGCTTCTCTGGTCGACAAGGTAGGGAAGAAGAAGTATCTGATCCTCCGCGACACGAGTGGCCGCTGCCTGTGCACAAAGTTCGACGGTGCATTCCTCGCGAACGCGGAGAAGGACTTCTACGCTCAGTTCCCCGCCCCACCCGCCAGCACCAAGTCCGTCGAGTTCCAGATCGCCGACATGCCCCCCGCCACCATCGACCTCACCGACGGCGAGTGACCCCATGTCGCCATCAACTCGCCCTAGCCCGCTGGCCGCAGTAGCCCTCGCTGCCGCGACCCTCCTTCTGGCCACGCCTACAACCGCATACGCGGCCGGCCCCACCCCCAGCACCCCACCCGGCGGAACGACAACATCCCCCGCCCCCACGATCAGCCCCACCGCGCCCAACCTCAAACTCGGTGACGGTGCGACGCTCGCGCCTTCCCGCATCATCGACATCAAGTCCGTCGTCGAGGACCTGGGCGGCGAGGAACGCCGCTCCGACACCCCCTCCGACACCACCTTCGCGCTCCAGGCCGAGGTCCTGTTCTCCAAGAACAGCGCCAAGCTCAACCCGCTCGCGGCCTCCCGCATCAAGGCGATCGCCACCGAGATCGGCGCCCAACACGCCACCAACGTCCGCGTGTTCGGCTTCACCGACGACCTCGGCTCCTACGAACACGGCAAGGTGCTCTCCAAGCAGCGCGCCGACGCCGTACAGCAGGAACTCGCAAAATCCCTCCCGTCCTCCTCCGCGATCACCTTCCTGATCCGCGGCTACAGCGAGGACTACCCGATCGCCTCCAACGCCACAGAAGAGGGCCGCACGAAGAACCGCCGAGTCGAGGTCTCCTTCCCCCGCACGGCCACCTAGCACTGCGAGGCGGCTTGATCGGCCTGTAGGGACTCAATACTCGCTGCATAAGCACAGCGAGAATCGAACTTAGTGGCGTACTGCTCGAACGAGCCGAACGAGGCCGCCCATGAAGCCTCACACCGCTCGGCCAGCGGGTCGTCAGGGCCGCAACGGTTTGGCTATGAAGGCCATCCGCGCCAGCAGGAGCCGTTGTTAGACCCAACTGACAGAGTGCCCAGCCATGGACGCCTCTGAGTTCTGGACCATCATCGAGACCGCACGCTCGGTCGGCGGGCCAGACAGGCCCTTCGCCGAAGCTCTGGTTGACGAGCTGGCCGCCTGCACCAAGGACGGCATCCTCCGCTACCAGGAACGTTTCGACGACGTGCATGACGCGGTGTATCGCTGGGACGTGTGGGCTGCCGCCTACCTCCTCGGCGGCGGCTGCTCGGACGACGGCTTCATGGACTTCCGCGGCGGCTTGATCGCGCTGGGCCGCGACTGGTACGAGAAGGCAGCGGCTTGCCCAGACAGTCTTGCTGAGGACCCGTCAGTGATCGGCGCCGCAGAGGTGTACCGTGACGAGGCTCTCTTCTACGAGGAGGTCAACTACGCCGCCAGTGAGGCGTTCAAGCGCATCTCTGGCGATGGCGAGGACTTCTACGAGGCCTGGGACGAGCACAGAGCCTCACGAGACAGTTCCGGACACGACTCCGAAGACATGGGCGAAGACTTCGACTTCGACGACCCCGACGAGATGCGACGTCGACTCCCGCGGCTCACCGCCCTCTTCCTCCATGACACCCCGTGACAGATCTCGCCAGGCAGCGACTCCGCATTGCGATGTCCGCCCTCAGCGATGCCATTCCACACGAACGCCGCCGCCCTCCTCTCGGCTGGCCGGGAGTTCAGGCATGGGAAGCCGAACGGGCCTTTGAACTACCGGAGCCGTACCGCACGTTCGTCGCGGAGATCTCCAACGGCACCCAGGAAGGCCCATCCGACCCGCATGGGCTGCTCGCACTGGGCCAACTCCCCGAGAGCTGGCAGCTCTGGGAAGCTGAGTGCTGGCTGAGTCCCGATCCATTCGATGGCACGGCACTACGGAAGCCCGCGGTGCCATTTCCCCTCAAGGAGGAATGGCAGTGGGAGTACGACTACTACGACCACGACCAGCACTCGCCCCTCCTCCATGGCATCTATCAGCACGGATCGATCCTCCTGGGCAGCAACCGCAGCTGTGAGTTCTGGATACTCATCGTGACTGGACCTCAACGTGGCCGAGTCTGGTGGCTGGGCGACGGATGCGCGGCCCCCTACGCCGATGCGGAAGAGGAAGCAGAGCCGGAAGTCGACTTCGTTTCCTGGCTCCAGGACTGGCAGGCTGATCGAGGGTGGTGGTCTCAGGATCCGGAAGACCTGGACTGATCAGGCTCCGGGTTCGTCCTGGCAGGGGGAGATCGCTTGTCGGTGCGACAGGGTGATGCGGCGCTGGGCCGGGTCGATGTCCAGGATCTTCACGGGGAGTGCGTCGCCGACCTGGACGACCAACTGCGGATGGTCGGGGTTTCCGTCGCCCAGTTCGGTGTTGTGTACGAGCCCCTCGAAGCCGTTCTTCTTCTCTTCAATGCGTACGAACACGCCGAACGGCACGAGCTTGGTGACGCGGCCGACGACGGTCTGGCCGACCTGCCCGGCGAGCAGTGGCATCGGATCTTCCTGCAGGGCCCTGAGCGACAGCGACACGCGTTCGCGGATCGGGTCTACGTCGAGAATTTCGGCCCTGATCTCCTGGCCGACGGTAACGACCTCGGAAGGATGGTTGAAGGGGCGCCATGACAGCTCGGGGATATTGATCATCCCTTCGAAGCCGCCGATGTCCACGAAAGTGACCAAGAAATCGGCGATCAGGGTCACCCGGCCGGTGATGATCTCGCCTCGGTGAAGGGTCTTGAGGAAGGCCCAATTCCGGGTGCTCGGTGTGGGGTCGATCTCCCAGCGGGCGCGTGCCACTCCGTCGCTGTCGGGCATGACGGCGGCGAGCAGCGGGACGCGGTCGTCGGCGTACATGGACAGGATCATCGCGGCGGAAGCGCTGGAGAGACGGGCGGCCAGCTCCGGGAACTCGTCTTCGTCGGCGGTGGCGCTGTGCATCCGCCCATCACTGCCCTGCCAGACACACTCGACGTGGCCCTCGGCGGGGAGCGTGGCGAGTACCGCGTCGATGTCGGAGGACAGGTCCGGCCAGATAGCCAGCCGGGCACGGGGAGCGAGCCCGGCGCGGATCGTGTCGATGTTGTCAGGGGTGAGGCGATGCCATCGCCCGGAGTTGTAGGCGGACTGCTCTTCCAGGACCTTGGCGTTGGTCCCCGCCATCGACCAGCGCAACTGGGCCCAGAATTCGTCGTCGGCCGGCCGCTGGAAACCTTCGCCATCGGCTTCGAAGTCGTACGGCGAGGCATCGACCCGCTCTGGGAACAACCCGAGCGAGCGGGTCCGGGCCGCAGCGGTTTCGCAGGGCCGGCTGCTGCCGATGTACATGTACTGGTCCCAGCCCACGTGCACGGCGAAGGTGCCCTCCACTTCCAGCCGACACCAGGCGCCACCGTCGCGCAGCATGACCCGTACAAGATCCATCGCGGTGCCGACCGAGACCTCCGCGCCATCGTGGAAACCGTCCGGCCCGGTCGGGAAGAGACCGTCCAGCCCGAAGCCGTCCATCGGTGGCTCCAGCCCGAAGTTCACGAATGGCACCGGGAGGTGCGGCTCGCGCACTTCCAGGCGCTCGATGCCGGTGTTTGCGGCGAACGCCTCGATTGCTTGAAGGTAGGCACCCTCGACCTGGCCGTGGTCGCTGACCGTGTCCTCGGCGCCGGTGTAGTGGCCGTGTTCATCACGGTCGGCGGGATCGTACTTGGTTACGCGATAGACGTAGGGCAGCACGCCCTCATCTTCCAGCATGGTTCGGACGCGGCAACGCGCAGTGCCACTGCGCATCGAGGGGGCAAGCACTCAGTCCGCGAACTCCGAGCCGATGTTGTTCCACATGAAGTTGCTTCTCCAGTCCGTCCTGCCGGCAGCCCAGCCGAGCAAGGCGGTCAGGATCTTCACCTGGGAGATGGTCCGCGTCTGATAGTGCTCGGCCGCTACGCCGTCCCGGAACTCGAGTTGGTACGTGTTGTCGTCGCGCAGCAGCACCTGGGTGTACAAGCTGCCCTCGATGTCCTCCCCCACGTTCTCCAGGATCAGATGCGCGTTCCCACGATGGAGGTTCGCCAGCATCCTGCCTATTGCTGGCTTCGAGGGCGTCTTCGTCACTCGCCCAGCCGCATTGGTTGCAATCAGCATGGCGTGATCCTCCACCATGGCTCTGACAGCGCCTCGGTGAGCGGACAGAACACCGCCTGGGACCATTGGCTGGTGACCACATGGATGCGCTGCTACTGGGACGAGGAAGACACCTGGTTCTACTTCGAGGTCGATGCCGAAGGCTGGGTGATCCGGCAGATCGAGCTCGAAGGGCCTGACCTAACGCCGATTGCGGCTGCCTCCCTCGAAGAATGGCAGCGAGCCCTTGACGCAGGCCGCCTCGACGAGCACGACAGCAGATTCGGGATCACTGCCGAACTGCCCGTCTCCGAGTGGGAGGGTCACGACCCGCTGCCGCTCACCTCCGAGGAACTCGAAGAGGGCTGGAGGACCGCCCGCCAGCACATCGCCGCCCGTCCGGCATGAGCGCCAAGGCGGTCGTGAGGAAATGCCACTCGTCTTGAGACGAGAGCCCCCGGCCACTGCGTGAGACAACTCGAGAAACAGCTGGTCAGCGCGACGCGCTATGACGTGCGCCGCGAGACCCTACACTCGCCCTGACCGCGCCGGATACAGCGGGTGGTCCGCCTTGCCGGCCTTGATGTTGCGGCAGCCTGATCGCCCGGCAGCACGGGCTGGAAGCGTTCCTGGCCGAGATGTGAGCCCGGTGCCAGCCGCCACGTTCCGTGTGACGTGCGCTCAGCGCCTCGTCTCGTACCTGGTCAGGATCACCCCGCCGGGAAGCGTCCGCGTCTCCACCAGGTTCAGGTTCACCCAGCTGTCCATCGCGGCGAAGAACGGCGTGCCGCCGCCCACCAGGACCGGCGCGGTGGCCAGCACGTACTCGTCGATCAGTCCGGCCCGCATGGCCGCCCCGGCGAGAGTCGCGCCGGCGATGTCCATCGGCCCGCCGTCCTCGGCCTTGAGCCGGGTGATCTCGGCGACCGCGTCGCCGGTGACCAGGCGGGTGTTCCAGTCGACCTTGTCGATCGTCGAGGAGAACACCACCTTCGACATGTCCCGCCAGCGGCGCGCGAACTCGCTCTCCGCCGGGGTGGCGTTGGGCTGCTGGTCGCCGGTCGGCCAGTAGGAACTCATCGTCAGCCAGAGCTTGCGTCCGTACAGCGACAGGTCGGTCGCCTGCAACTGGTCGGACCAGAACTGGAACAGCTCGTCGCTCGGCGTGCTCCAGCCGATGTCGTCGCCGGGCGCGGCGATGTAGCCGTCCAGGGTCACGTTCATGCCGTAGACCAATTTCCGCATGGCGCCAGCCTCCCGTGAGTCGCTCTCACGCGTACAGACCGACGCGGCGCGGGAAACTCATCGGCGCGCAATCCGAGCTCGCATGTGGCCTTGGAGCAGTCAATTTCCGTTGTAGGAGCGGGTCACCCGTCCCCATACTGTCCGCGATGGAGGAGACAACAGACGTCGAAGAACTACAGGCACTGGTGGCCCGCCTGATCGGCAGCACGGTGGAGAGAGTGCATGTTCCACCTGACGGAGAGGGCAGGTTCGGTCTTCAGTTCAAATTCACGCGACTCCGAGACGACGGGACAGAACAGACCGGGTTCAGATGGCTGGCGATCCACGCGGTGGCCTGGCGCCTTGACCGGGTGACGGCCGAAACAGACGCCGTTGTGGCCGCTTCCGGCGACCATGAGCAGCGGTTGGCCGAGGACCTCGCTGTGCTGGCGGGACGGGAGATGACCGAGCTACACTTACGACTGCCCGGCTGGGACACCCGGATGCGTTTCGGGGACCTTCAGCTGACGATCTTTCCCGTACGTCACCATGACCCTTCAGCGCCCCCGGACTGGACTTTCCGCATGCCGTCAGGCCGGCTTCTCGTCGTCGGCCCTGGGCCGCGTTGGACGGTCACCGCATGACGGCCGTCAACTCCACCGAGGCCTGCCGACGTATCGGCCCGTTGCTCGGACAGCGCGCGTGGGACGTCCGGCGGGGCATCGGGAGCTTCGTGACCATGGAGTTTGGCAAGCCACTACCACCTGACCAGTCGGGCCGTGTTTACGGGCAGTGGCACCTGTGGATCCAGATGACCGCTTGGCGGTTGGAGACGGCCGGCCAGGTCCTCGTCGGTTCCGAGGACGAGGGACTCGAAGAGGCGCTCACCCAGCTGGAAGGCAGACCGCTGACCGGCGTCGTGATCAAACCGCCCGCGCTGGAGACCCGGTTCGACTTCGACGGGCTACGCCTGCAGACCTTCCCGATGTATCGGAAGGATCCAGAGGAGGGTGAGTTCGACCAATGGCTCCTATGGCTCTCCACCGGAGGGGTGTTGGTAGCCGCCTCGGAGCTGACGGTGGAGTCGTCCGAGCGTTGATTGACCCGGCCTGCTGTCGCGGGCGCGGGCGCGTGACGCCTGCGTGTGCCCGCTGCGTGACCAGAACTCGCGCCTCACGGGCCGGTGGCTACGGCCAAGGTGGAGTGCGGCCGCGCACGGCGGGACGGACGCGGCTACAAGCGAAACGGCTGCGTGGCCGAGGTGCGTGGTGGGTCGGCCTACCTCCGTCCGTATCGTATTCGTCTGCAGCGGCTCGCAAACTGACGGGTTTCCATGGCCGTAAGAGCTCGTAACACGATCATGGACTGAGTCTCTTGGGGGTTGAAGGCGTCGTGGAGTTCAATGCGGCGTGGCGTTCCTCAAATTCGCCTGCTGTCTCATCACCCACCGACAGCTCGGCTCATTGTGTCGGCCGTTGTAACGGCCCACCGTCCGACACGAGCGCATCCGGCAGCGGAAGGCCCGCCTCCTGCGCGACCTTTTGCGCGTCGTTCACCCAGTGGTCCTCGAAGCGCACAAGAGGCTTCGGCCACCTCTCGGTTGCCGTCTCCAAAGTCCAACGCATGAGATCGCGGGGTAGACCGTCCAGTGTCGTCCCAGTGAGGTGCCGGATCCTGCTGCTGGTCTGCAGCACGGTTTCGCCGGACCGCTCCTCTGCGTATGCCTTGCGTGCTTGGCCCGCCATGTCGAGGGCTTTGCCAAGGAGCTGTCGACAGGCACTGTCCGCCCAACTGACGGGTGTGTTGGCGCCGAACAGCGTCACGAGTTGACCTTGTCCGATGCCTTGCATTTCCGCGAACGACTTAGAGGCCTCGAAGATGAGGTTATCCGCGTTGCCAGCGTCGATAAGTATGTTGTCGAGCATTGCGCATGTGTGGCCGAGGGACTTGAGATAGTCTTTTGATGCCTCCTGCCGCCGTTCACGCTGCCGTACGCGCTCGCGCTCCCGGTTCTTTAAAACCAGGTAGACGAGGGATCCGGTCCCTACGAGGAACGCGCCTAGGCCGCCCATCGCTGCTTCAATGAGGCCCACAATTCCTCCCAGCCGCGCCGGGTGGCCTCACCGCAGAACGGCCCATCCCAGCGACCAGTCAAACCCATCGTCACCATTCTTGTCTTCGAAGTACACCTCAGCTCGGCCGTCACCCGGGAGGACGGCGCCGAGATCACGGATGTGATGGTCCTTTGAGCGGAAGTTCATGTTGAACCCCCGTATCACGGCCTGTCCGTCGGGGATCGGTTTACGAGCCCCGCCCTTGGCATTACTCCCGCGTGCCAGCCCTACCGAAGAGAACAAATCCCGAGACGCGTAGCAATAGCTGACCCTGAACACGAATGTGTCGTCATCATTTCTGTCGTTAAGTCGAACCGTCACTGTCCCATCCGACTCGAATATGCCGATCTCGTCGAGATGGTGGTCCGCTCCACGGAAGGCAAGCTGGAATCCACTCAGGACGAATATCATGCTTGCAGAGGGTCGCCCGCCTTCAAAGGTCGCCTGTCGCGTCACTCCGAGGTCTAGGGACCTGGAGAACTGCCGGAATCGACTATCGTGGCCAATATAGTGACCCACTTTGAAGAAGTAGTCCGCCTGGCGCCCTTCGTCATTCATACCGATCTCGATTTTCCCGTTCTCCGGAAAATCAGGCAGGGCGATTACCTGTTGCACGTGGTGGTCGTCTCCGGAGTACTGGAAGTAGAAGGTATTGAGAAGTGGGGCCCCCGGGGTGGGGAAGTTTCGCACCACGGGGCCGCCGTCGCTGATCGCCTCTTCGATGTTGCTCACTGCTGCCGCAGAAATCGCATCGGAAGTTGACTCACGAGCCATGACGATCTCCTTTACGCTCGGGCCGAGGTGACTATTTGGCCGATATTTCATTTCGACCATCCTCCCCTCCTGAGGGATGTGGCAAGGGTTACGACTAACTCGCCCTTGGTCATTCCGTTTACATCGAACTCGCCTAGTTGCAGCCCTGGGTGAGGTGGTGCTGAAGATGTTTCGTGTTGTTCCGTGAGCACATTTATGTCGCAGTGGGTCACCACGAAAGCTTGCAAGAGGATCATCAGCGGATCTTCTTGAGGCGTCTCCAGCAGATGAGGCCGCAGGCCAATGCGACGAAGGCGTCGTGGAGTTCGGTGCGACGTTCCCAGCGGACGGCGAGGCGCTTGAACTGGTGGAGAGCGCGAAGGTCTGCTCCACTACGTACCGGAGTTTGCCCAGGCCCTTGATGTTGGGGGCGCCCTTGCGCGAGATGACGGGCAAGGATCCGCCGCTTGCACAGCTCACGCCGTTGGGGTTGAAGTCGTAGGCCTTGTCGCCGAGAAGTGATTCGGGGCGGCGGCGCGGGCGGCCGGGCCGTCCGGCCACGGGCGGGATGCCATCGACGAGGGCGAGGGTCTGTGTGACGTCGTTGACGTTGGCCGCAGTAGTGATGACCTCGAGCGGAGTGCCGCGCCCGTCAAAGATCAGGTGGTGCTTGCTGCCCGTTTTCCGCTGGTCGACCGGCGACAGACCGGTGTCTGCTCCCCCTATTTTTTGCGCGGATGTGTGAGCCGTCCACACATGCGCGGGACCAGTCGAGTTCGCCGGCCGCGTTGAGTTCGGCGAGCAGGATGCGGTGCAGTTGCTCGAAGACTCCAGCCTGCTGCCAGAGGTCCGGGCGTCGCCAGCAGGACTGCCTGGAGCCGAACCCCAGTTCCAGTGGCAGGAGTTGCCAGGCTATGTCGTTGTGGAGCACATGCAGGGTGCCCTACAGACAGTCGGTCCGCCACCGGCTGCGGCCCCGGCGCCCTCGCGGGCCAGGGCGGTAGCAGCGGCTCGATCAGCATCCACAAGTCGTCGTCCACGATCCACGGCCGAGTACTCACACTCCGCGAAGGGCCTAATCGCCCTACCAGTCACACCCGACCAGGGCACCTCAACAAGGTCGTGTTACGAGCTCTAAGAGAGTGGCCCGCAATTGCGCAATCCCCTTCACACAACCCCATTCACGCCGTCCGCTCACCCCCGGCAAGTCCTCCGAGTGCAGGAGGCGGGGAGCACGGTCACCGAGCGAAAGACGCATCTACGGAGAGGTCTCGGCGGGCCGTGCGGTCTTGAGCGCCCCATTAAGTGACTCACTTGAATTCGGAACTAAGTGGAGGTGTGGCGGGTAGGTCTCTGACCTGCAGGTATGCCTGGAGGAGAAGGAGTGGGTCGTCGTCGGCTACTGACGCTGGGCTGTGTTTGTTCAGTTAGGGGTCCGGAAAGCCCCTCGCGCCCGTCTGCCACCCACCCGTCTGCAGTCGGCGGACGGACCGTAACCATCCCACCCGCTCCTGCCGTTGCTGCGCCTTTGTCTTTCACCGCACGGATCTCAACTTGGTGTGTGAGAAGGACAGGTGGGAAATCCGGGCCGCTCTCTCACGGTCATGGGGACCCGTCAGTTTGCGAGCTGCCGCAGACAGCGACGAGACGGACGGAGGTGCGCCAACCGACCACGCACCCTAGCCACGTAGCCTTTTCGTCTTGAGTTGCACTCGACCACCACGCGGGAGTCGCGTCCTACTTGTGCCGTAGCCACCCGCCCGCCGGGCGCGAGTTCTGGTCACGCAGCGGGCACACGAAGGCGTCACGCGCCCGAGGGATTCGTGAGCAGCGGTCGACCGGTGGCGGATCCGACCGCGGCGCGGATCTCCGCGATCATCTTCGCGGGTTGGTGGAGCACCACCGATGCCGGATACCGAAGGATCATCCGGACCTCGGGGCAGAGCTGGAGCTCGTTGAAGCGGGCCGCGTCCTCGCGATGGGCTGCGCGTGTTCCGTGGAAGGCGTAGCCCTCGATCTCCACGATCACGCGCGCTTGCCTGAAGTAGAAGTCCGGGTAGCGCACGTGCCCGGTAAGCGGGGTCACCATGCGCACCTGCGACTCGGGGTAGAGCCCTGCATCCCCTATGCGCAGGCGGGCGAGGGTTTCCGCCGGGGAGCCCGCGCCAGGGTCGCCGTATGCGAGCCAGGTTCTTGCTTGCTTCGCTCCCTTTGCGGTGGAGCCGATCTCTGTACGTACCTCTATGAGCGTCACAAGGGGCGGTCGGCGCGCCTGCCCTTGCGGGCGGCGTTTCGTGAGTGCGGAGTCGAGGGCGACGAGTGCCTCGTCGCGGGGGCCCTCGCGAAGGAGGTCGGCGATGGTTCGGGCGGGGTTCGTCAGGCGTAGGCCTTGGCGTGTCCACACGGCTTCCTCGGTGAGGGGGACCTGGTGCTGCACGATGTCGGTCATGAGTGTGCGACGCCCTGTGAGGCTCGTGAACTCGGTGCGTTCGACCGGCACTTCGATCCCGTGGAGTGCCGCCGCCGTTCGGTGGCTCACCGTGAGGTCCGGGCGGAGTTGCTGTACGGCCCGCAGCCGCAGCACGTTGTCGATCTCCGTCCCGGGCTCCGCCCAGGCCCCTCGCCGGATCGGCCTCCACGCCTCGTCGCGGAGGCTCCGCTTCAACTGGTCCGAGGTCCAGCCCGCTTCGAGAGCCCGCCTGCTCACCAGCACCCCGTGTTCGGAGAACCTCCGCAGCCCATCCATTCCGTTACCTTCCCGCAGCGGGCTGCCGGCCGTCGGGCCCTGTGGATAAGTGTGGAGACGCTAGAGGAGGTGGTCCGCCTTGCCGGCCTTGATGTCGCGGATCATCGTGCGGAGGGCTTCGCGGCTGTCGGTGAGGTAACGGTCCTCCTCGCCGAGGATGGCGATGTAGGCGTTACCTTCGGCGTCCGTGCCGAGGCGGAAGCAGTTGGCTCCCTCGCCGCAGAAGGGATCCTCCCAGTGAACGGGTGACATGGTGATCTCCTAAAGGTGGCGGGCCAGTTCGCTGATGTGGTCGCGCGACTCCTCGGGGTGCAGCGCCAGGTGCGCCAGCCCGTCCAGCTGGGCACGGTACTTGGCGAGCTGGACGTCCGTGTCGAGGAACTCGGGACCGTGGGTTGCGTCGAGTTCGACGGTGTCGAGGTTCGGGACGGCGGCCGTGGCGTAGACGACGGATTGGCCCGACCCCGGGAATCCGCCCCGTTTGAACGGGATGACGCGAAGGGAGATGTGGTCCCGTTCGGAGAGTTCCAGGAGGTGCGTGAGCTGCGCTCGGGTCGTCTCGGTCCCGCCGAACTCGATACGCAGGGCTGCCTCGTGGATGATCGCCTCGACCGTTGGCGGGTTGGGCCGGTCAAGGATTCGTCGGCGGTCCATACGGAACGCCAGACGGGCATCGAGGTCGGCCCTGGACAGCCGGGGGATGACCTGGGCGAAGACCGCGCGGGCCTGGTCCTCGGTCTGCAGCAGGCCCGGCAGATGGACGGTGACTGCGATCCGGAGGGCGACCGCGTGCCACTCCAGCTCGGCGATGTCCAGCAGCCCTTCGCGGAGTTGGCCGCGGTATGCCTCCCACCAGCCCTTCTGGCGCTCACCTGCCATCGCGGCGAGGGCATCGATGAACGCCCCCTCCTGGTGGCCGTAGTTGTCGGCGAGGGTGCGTACGCGGGCCGCGCTGATTCCTGATCGGCCGGATTCCATGTTGGGGATGTTCGTACGGGGAACCTTGAGCAGGGCTGCGGCCTGTTCCGTGCCGATCCCCGCCGCGACCCGCATCTTGCGCAGCTCCGCCCCGAGCCGCTTCTGGCGCGCGGTGGGCGTGCTCCTCGGCGGCATGCGCTCTCCCCTTCAGGCCGGTGCTGCGCTCAGTGTGCCCCGGGGTGAGTGATCGGTCCACCGGGAACTCTTCCACAAAAGGTAGTACGTGTACTCCTCTATGCCCTACGGTGGGTAACGCATCAACTACGCAAGGCAGTTGGAAGTGCATCACGCGATGCTGCCCGAAACCTCCTCCCCTGGGAGGGGTGGCCCCGCGTCAGGGAGACAGGCACACCACCCGCCGCGACCCGACAACAACACCCGAAACCGCTCAGGGAGTTGCCATGCACGGAGCCACCATCACCCAGTGTCCGGAGCCCCTCCAAGTCCCCGGCCCCATCCCCGCCCTGGCCTACAGCCTCACCCTCCCCGCAGCCCCTCGCAGCGCGGCCGTCGCCCGGATCGCCACCGCGTCCGCGCTCCGGGCGCACGGCCTCGGGCCCCTCACCGACCCCGCCGTCCTCGCCGCCAGTGAACTCGCCGCCTGCGCGGCCAAGTTCAGCCCGTCCGAGGCGGAGATCTACCTCTCCCTCCGTCATCGCGACGACGCCCTTCACCTGGTCGCGTACGACGCCCACCCCCGTCACACCCACCCCCGCCTGGCTGCCGCCTGCGACGCCCGGCGCCGCGCGAGCCTGCGTGTGCTGGTCTGTCTGGTCAAGGCGTGCGGCGGCACCTGGGGTCTGGGTCCGGCCCATGAACCCACGGGAGGGACCCGCACCTGGGTGGTACTACCGACTCAGGAAACCACCGCCTTCGCCACGGTCTGCGTCGACGGCCCGCTGCCGCGCCTGGACACCGCGTTCCGGGAATGAGCTGGGCCGCAACGTCCCTGCGGTCCAGCCCCGCTGTGCGCCGGTGCGCTCAGATCTCTTCGATCTGCGCGTGTCGGCCGCAGAGCTTCCGCATGTCATCGGCGTCTGAGGTGAGGATGACGCGAGGTCCGGGATGGCTGAGCGCGGTGGCCGCGACGACCGCGTCGATGGCGTACTTGTGCCCGTGGAGACCTGCATCCCGTAGCAGGTCAATGGCCTTCCATGTAATCGCTTCCGTCACTGGCAGCACTTCGAGTCGCGAGACATTCCAGCGAAAGCGATCCATCTTGATCTTCGAGTGCCAGGCCTCGATCAGGGTCAAGTCACTGACGGCGATCAGCATGTCCTCGTTCTGGGCGGCCCTGAGGTACGCGGTCACCTGCGCGTCGGCGTTCACGGTCTTGGACAGCCCCTCGCTGTCCAAGAGGAGGATCCCGCTGGTCAGCTGGCTTCGTGCTCGTGCCATGAAACGTCCCCCCGTGCCTCACCGTCGGCCGCTTCGAGCGCGGCCAGCGACTTGGCCGCGCGGATTGCCTCCGTTGCGCGGTCATGCATCTCCTGGGAGATGGGGGGCGACTCTGCCTCGTTTGCCTGGATCAGCTCCTCTGCCAAGTCACGCTGTATGCGCCGGCCAACGGCCTCGCTTACGTAGGCCGAGAACCCTCGTGCCCCAACGCGCTCCTTGACGGCGGCGATTCGCCCCGTTGGCATGGAAACGCTGACCTTTTGTGCCGGGCCTTCGTCCGGCCCGAAATCTGCGGAAGTCGCCATGCGACAAGAGTAGCAAAAGGTGTAGCAATATGCTTGGGTGCCTCACCCCGGCTGGAAGAACGCAAGCAGCCGCTGCGCGGCGTCCGGCGACATCAGCAGCTCCTGCATGTCCGCCGACATCCGGGCGGCAGCGCCCGCGCGCTCGAACATCTCGCGTTCGTACGCCGCCACCGCCGCCGGGAAGTCATCGCGATGCGCGGCCAGCGCGAGGCCCAGCAACGCCCCGTCCAGCAGTGCCATGTTGGCGCCCTGCCCAACCGGCGGCATCAGGTGCGCCGCATCGCCGATCAGGGTGACGTCCGGGGACGACGGCCAGGTCAGGCCGACCGGGAGCGTGGTGAGCGACCGCGGTACGACCGTGTCGTCGCAGGCCGCGATCAGTGCCGTGTGCCGTGCGTCCCAGCCAGGGAGCAGTTCGATCAGCCGTGACCGGGCGGCGGCCGGGTCGTCGAAGGGGATCCGGCTCGTGGCGAACCAGTCCTCGGGGGTGTTGTAGAAGCTGACGCCGATGCGGACGCGGCCATCGCCGTTGCGCTGTGCGCCCAGGGAGATTCCGTTGCCGAGCACCCAGTAGTTGCCGCGCCCGACCATCGCCGCGAGGTCTGGGTGCGTGCGGTCGATGTCGGGGATGCCGACCTCGACGACGTTCTGGCCGATGTGCACCGGGCGGGCGTCCGTGAGCAGCGGGCGGACCCGGGACTGGGCGCCGTCCGCGCCGACCAGCAGGTCGTACGCCGCACTGCTGCCGTCGGCGAAACGGAGCACGCCGTCGCCGGCGGAGGTGAAGGCGTGGCCCCAGCGCACCGTGTCCTCGGGGAGGGAGTCCAGCAGCAGGTTGCGCAGGTCGGCGCGGTCGACCTCGGGCCGGTCGAGCGGGGCGTCGTCGGGGGTGTCCTCCTGGAGCAGCAGGGTGCCGTCCGGTTCGAGGAGGCGCATGTCCTGGCCTTCGCCGCGGGCGATCTCGTAGAACTCGTCGATCAGACCGGCCTCGCGCAGTGCCCGCTGGCCGGAGTGGATGTCGAGCATCCCGCCCTGGCCGCGCGCACCGCGTGAGGGTTCGCGCTCGTAGACGACGGCGGCTATCCCGTTGATGTGCAGCACCCGGGCGAGCGCCAGGCCGCCGAGCCCGGCTCCGACGATGGCAATGGGCATGGGCATGGGCATGGGCATGGGCATGGGCATGGTGGTGTCTCCCGCTTCCTCGATACGCCGTATTGGTCAATACACCGTATCGCTCGATGCGATGTACTGTCAGCGGCATGGTGGTGTGGGAGAGGCCGGAGCCTCCGAGTCGTCCGGCGCAGGCCCCGCTGAGCCGGGAGCGGATCGTGCGGGCGGCGATCCGGCTGGCCGACGCGGACGGTCTGGAGGCGGTTTCGCTGCGGAAGGTCGCCACCGAGCTGGGCGCCGGGCCGATGCGGCTGTACGGCTACATCGCGAGCAAGGACGAGCTGCTCGACCTGATGGTCGACGCGGTCCACGCCGAGATCCGGCCGGCCGGGGACGGCTGGCGGGAGATGCTGCGCTCTCTTGCCGAGACCACCCGGCAGGCCGCCCACGAGCACGAGTGGCTCGCCGATCTCCTCGGGGGCCGTCCGCAGCTCGGGCCGCACGCGCTGGCGAGGGGCGAGGTCGTGGCGGCCGCGCTGGACGGTGTCGATGTGGACGACGTCATGCCGGTGACCAATGCGGTCACGGCGTACGTGACCGGTGCCGTACGCCGCGAGATCGCCGAGCGGCGTGCCGAGCGCGCCACCGGGGTGGACGAGGAGGGCTGGCAGCGGTCACTCGGTCCGTACCTGGAGCGGACCCTCGCCACCGGCCGGTTCCCCGCGCTCTCCAGGATGGTGCACGATGCCGCCCACCTGGATGCCGACGAGACCTTCCGTCTGGGCCTGGAGTTCCTGCTCGACGGCATCGAGGCCCGCGTCTCGAAGTGACGTCCGGGTCCTCAACCTGCCACGTCGGACGGGAGGTTCTCGCCCCGCCCGCCCCGCCCGGCCATCCGGCACCCGAGGCAGTCCGCGTGCCCCGCCCGCGCGGAGCGGTCCCGCACCATGAGTCCGCGCTGATCGAAGGGGCGCCGGGCGGGCGGCTTGCCCCAGCCCGCCAGGTGCAGGCACCACGTCGCGAGTGCGGCGGCCGTCAACAGGGCCGCCCCCAGCCAGATCCCCGGCCGCCAGCCGATGACTCCCACCCCGGCGACCACCGTTCCGGCCGTCGCGACCGCGCACCCGGTCCAGCCCGCGATCGTGTGCCCCTCGTCGTGTGCGCTCACGTGTCTGTCTCCTTGCGTCCGGCAGCCGTAGGATGTCTTAGCAAGTGAGGAATTTATCTTACGGACTAAGGGATTTCAATGGCCGGCAAGCCCAGCCCTCGCCCAACTGCCGCCGCAGCAACCGCGATCGGCGCGCTGGACGATCTCGTCGCGACGAACCTCATCGGCCGCCAGGAGTTCGCCCGGAACCTGGGGCTGAGCGTGAAGGACCTCATCTGCTTCGCGCACGTCCTGGAGGCCGACGGGTCCCCGGTGACCGCCGGCAATCTGGCCGGGCGTGCACAGGTCACGACGGGAGCGGTGACCGGAATCCTCAACCGCCTTGAGGGCGGCGGCTTCGTGACCCGCGCGCCGGACCCCACGGACCGCCGCCGTGTGCTCGTCACCGCCGTCCCGGCGGCCGCCGAACGCGTGCGCGCGGTCTACGGCCCGTATGACGCGCTCCTCGCCGAGCTCTGCGCGGAGTACTCGCCGGCCGAGATGGCCGTGGTGGCCGACTGGCTGACGCGCGCGGGCGCGCTGGCGCGCTCGTACCTCGACGGGTCGTGCTAGCCAAGTTCCCTGTGCTGTACGTGAGTCGGGCCCGGCACCCTCAGGGGGTGCCGGGCCCGAGACGTGCGCGACCGGTGTCAGCTGCCGTCGGTGAGGATGAGCTGGTACAGGTAGATGACGTGGGTGTTGTCGTCCGGCGTGGTGTTCACGTCGTCGGACGGGGTGTCGAGACGGAAGTAGAACTGCGGCGCCTTGCGGCCCTTGAGCTGGCCGCTGTCCTGCATCTTCGCGAGCTGGTCGACGAACTTGCTCGCGGACGGCGTCTTGGTGCCCAGCTTGCTCGCGAGGTCGCCGCCCACGACCACCTTGAGGTGCGCGTCGTCGAGGAGCACGTCCGTCGCGGCACCGGTCGCGCTGTTCGGCGTGAAGGTGGGAGCGCCGTCGCCGCCGACGCACTCGTAGGAGCCGAGGACGAGGCCGATCACCGTGTTGGGGCTCTCGCCGCCGAAGTTGACGGACTCGATCGACCCGTACGGGCCCTGACCGCCGTGCTCGCAGACCATGGTGCTCGGCGGCTTCTGCCGGTTCGCGTACTTGTACCCGCCGCCCGAACCGCCCTTGCTGGGCTGGGGGGTGGTGGGCGTCGTGGCGGTGCCCGTGGTTCCGGCGCCGGTGGTCTTGCCCGGCTTGCTCGGAGCGGACGCGGGCGCGCTCGACTTGTCGTCGGCCTTCTTGTCGCCGCTGCTCGGATCGCAGGCGGTGGCGGTCAGGGCGGTCGCGACGACCGCGCCCAGGACGTACAGCTTCATGCTTTTGCGCATGGCTCGCATTGGATGATCCCCCGAACTCGAGCGCACGCGCGGTGCAATGCGCTTGATCAATGAATGACTGCGGGTGAAGTGTGCCCGTGGAACCGGTGGTTCCACGCGCGCCGTACCGTACCGTTACCGATCACGCACATTGATGCGGGCGTGGCACAGGGCGACGTGCGCACACATGTTCTCCGGTGTCGCCGGGCGGCATAATCCCGATGTGACCTTCACCGCGCGCCAATTGGCTCTGGCCACCCTGGACCGTCAGTTGCTGCTCGAACGCCGCCGCCTCGATGTGACCGAGGCCGTACGCCAGGTCTGCGCTCTGCAGGCGCAGACACCGGCCTCGCCGTATCTCGCGCTCTGGAACCGCGTGCGGGACTTCGACCCGGCGGATCTCGACGCGGCATTCGCGGACGGCCGGATCGTGAAGGCCACCCTCATGCGGATCACCCTGCACGCCGTCCACGCCGACGACTACGCGCCGTACCACGCGGCGATGGTGGCCAGGCTGCGCGATTCACGGCTGTACGACCGCCGCTTCACCTCGACCGGGCTGACCGACGCGGACGCCGACGCGATGCTCCCGGAACTCGCCGGGCTGCTGGCAACTCCCCGTACCGGCGCGGAGATGGAGACCGAGCTCGCCGGGCGCTTCGGCGAGGGCGCGCACCGCTTGTGGTGGGCGCTGCGTACGTACGCGCCGGTCCACCATGCGCCGACCGGAGGCCCCTGGTCGTTCGCGCAGCGGAACGCCTACCGCGCCGCCCCCGGGACCGACCCACAGGATGCGGACGCGGGGGCGCGGAGGCTGCTGCTCGGCTACCTCAAGGCGTTCGGGCCGGCCTCGGCGCAGGACTTCGCCCGGTACACCCTGCTGGCGCGCCCGACGATCACCCGGGCGCTGCACGACCTCGACGACCAGCTCGTACGGGTGCAAGGCCCGGGCCGCGCCGCCCTGTTCGACCTGCCGGAGGCGACGGTGCCCGCCGACGACACCCCGGCGCCGGCGAGGCTGCTGCCGATGTGGGACAGCACGCTGCTGGCCCACGCCGTCCCCGGCCGGGTGATGCCCGAGGAGTACCGGCGCCTGGTCGTCCGGGTCAACGGCGACATGCTGCCGTGCCTCCTCGTCGACGGCCGGGTCGCCGGCGTATGGCGCGCGGTCGAAGGCGGCCTGGAACTGACTGCCTTCCACAAGCTGGACAAGACGGCGTGGCAGGCCCTGACCGAGGAGGCGGAGAAGCTGACGGCGCTGCTCGCCGACCGGGATCCGGCGGTCTACGGACGCTATGGGCACTGGTGGGACAAGGGGCTCCCGGGAGTCGAGACGGTGACGGTCAAGGCCTGACCGCCGGCCGGGCAGTGCGCTGATACAGCGTGCTTACCGCAACGCGTCCAGGAGCGCGCGCTCGCGCTCGCTGCTGAGACCGGCCCGGCGGGGCCGGTCCAGGCCCTGCTCCCGCTCCCAGCTGAGGGTGTCCGCCAGCAGCTCCGTCCGGGGGCGGTGCCGCAGGCCGGCCGCGAGGGCCGCTGCGCCGCTTCGGGCGCTGAAACCGGACCAGTCGGGGTCGGCCATCCACATCGCGAGGGACTCCGGGCCCATGAACTGCACGACCTCCTGCCCCAGCAGCCACGCCTCGTCGGCCTCCACCACGGGCCCGGTGTGCCCGCCGATCTCGCGCGACATCGCGACCCACTCCCCGAACGGCACGATCGGGCCGACCGCGTCGAACGTTCCGGTCGTCTGCTTCTCCGCGCAGTCGAGCAGCCACGCGGCGAGGTCCCGTGCGTCGACCGCCTGGGTGGAAATGCCGTCGGACGCCGGCACCAGCAGCGGAGCCAGCGGCTCGCGGGCCGCGCGGGCGACCCAGTACCCCGTACGGCAACTGTGGTCGCCGGGGCCGCCGATCAGCCCGGCCCGCGCGATGAGGAGCCGCTCGCCCACCGCGGCCGTCGATGCCTCCTCGCAGGCCACCTTGGCCTCCCCGTACTGTTCGCGTTCGACCTCGTCCTGGTCGGCCGCCGGGAGCAGTTCCGCCGACTCGTCGGCGTCGAGCCGGGCATGCGAGGCATACGCGCTGACCGACGAGACGTACGACCAGTGGCGCGCCCGCCCGCCGAGCGCGGCCAGCGCCCCGCGGACGAATCCCGGCTGCCACGACACCTCGATCACGGCATCCCAGTCCCGGCCCTTGAGGCTGTCGTACGCCGCAGGATCCCGCCGGTCGGCGACGACCAGCGTCGCGCCGTCCGCGACCTCCCCGCTCTCACCGCGCGCCAGACAGGTCACCCGATGACCGCGTGCCAGCGCCTGCCGCGACACTTCGCGGCCCACCCATGCCGTCCCGCCCAATATCAAGATCTCCATCAGCCCACCCCAACACGGGTGCGGGTCCGTGGCCACCTGCTTCGCCGAGAGCGCAGCTCCCGCCGGGCGCTCCGGCGGTTGTCAGTGGTGTGCGCCATGATGGGCGGGTGGAAATCGAGCCGTACAGAGGCGAGTTGCTGGCGTTCTGCTACCGCATGCTGGGCTCGTTCCATGAGGCCGAGGACCTGGTGCAGGAGACTCTGCTGCGGGCCTGGAAGGCGCGTGACCGGTACGACCCGGCGCGTGCGTCCGTGCGGACCTGGCTGTACCGGATCGCGACCAACGCCTGCCTGACCGCGCTGGACGGGCGCGCGCGGCGCCCGCTGCCGTCCGGGCTGGGGGCGCCGAGCGACGATCCGGGGGCGCCGCTCGCGCCGGTGCTCGATGTGCCGTGGCTGGAGCCGTTTCCCGACGCGCGGTTCGACGTGGAGGCGCGGGCCGATCTGCGGCTCGCCTGGGTGGCGGCCACCCAGCTCCTGCCCGCGCGGCAGCGTGCCGTACTGGTGCTGCGCGAAGTGTTCGAGTTCTCGGCCGCCGAGGTCGCCGGGCACCTGGAGACGACCGTCGCGGCGGTCAACAGCGCCCTGCAGCGCGCCCGTGCGACCGTCGCGGAGGCGGGCGCCGGCAGTGCCGATTCGTATCGCGAGCCGGGGGATCCCGAGGTGCGCGCGGTGATCCAGAAGTACGTGCAGGCCTTCGAGGCGGCCGATGTCCCGGCGCTGGTACGGCTGTTGGCGGACGACGCGATCCTGGAGATGCCGCCGGTCCCGCTCTGGTACCGGGGGAGCAGGGAGTACGGCCTGTTCATCGAGCGCGTGTTCCAGATGCGCGGGCCCGGCTGGCGTATGCGGGAGCTCACCGCCAACGGTCAGCCCGCGCTCGCCGCGTACGCGCCGGACCCTGTCGCGGGCGGACTCCAGCTGCACACCCTGCAGGTCTTCACGGTCGTACGGGGTCGCGTGACGCACAACGTCGTCTTCACCGACCCGCGCGTTCTCGGCGCCCTGGACCTTCCGCACACGTATCCCGGAGATTCCTTTCACCCGGACCGATGAGTCGGGGCGGCGGCGCCGGTACATACCGGTGAGCACCGAACCGAAGGGAACTCATCGTGAGCGTCATCGTCATCACGTACATCACCATGGACGGATTCGTGTCCGACCCGGACGGATCCGAGGGCACGCCGGCGGGCGGCTGGATGTTCCGGCACGGCCCCGAGGCGGTCGAAGGGGACAAGTTCCGGCTGGGAAGCACCCTGGACGACGGGGTCCTGCTGCTCGGGCGCAAGACCTGGGGGCTGTTCGCGCAGTTGTGGCCCACCCGCGAGGACCCGTTCTCGCTGCGGATGAACGCCGTACCGAAACTGGCCGCGTCCCGGACCATGACCGGGGCCGACACCGCGGCGTGGTCCAACTCCCAGGTCATGGAAGGGGATCTGCTGGACACCGTGAAGCAGGAGAAGCGCGACGTGATCGTCGCCGGAAGCGTGAGCATCGTGCGGCAGCTGATGGCCGCGGACCTCATCGACGAGTACCGCCTGCTGATGCTCCCCACCGTCCTGGGAACCGGAGACAGCTTCTTCCCGGCCGGCACCCCGAGCAGGGACCTGGAGTGCCTGGACTCGGAAAAGGTCGGCGCCGGTGTCCTCACCCGCTGCCGGAGGGCTGCCCGCTAGCGCCCGCCCGAGGGGCCGCTGCACGGATGGCATGCACTCCGTGCAGCGGCCCCAGGCGTCCGGCGCCGCTGCGTGATACTCGTCGCATGAAGTGGTTCGAGCAGGCGCGGGCAGCGGAAGAGCGTGGGGACTGGGACACCGCGATCGCGCTGGTGAGCGCACACGCCGAGTGCTGCTCCGCCGACTCCTCCGCGCACGGCAACCACCTGTGGCACATGGATCTGCTCGCCCGCGCGGGGCGGCTCACGGAGCTCACCGCGCTCGCCGTCGACGATCTCCACGCACGCCGGAGACTCAACCGGTGGTTTCGCGAGCAGGGGATGGAGGCGGCGCTGCGCGACCGGGCCAAGGGCGGTGACCGTGGCGCCCTGTTCGCGCTTCTGCGGCTGCTGGGCGAGACGGGCCGGGAGCGTGAAGCGCGTCGAGCAGTCCAGGAACTCGGCCCCGACGATCAGTACGCGCACCGGATCGTGGCCGAGTACCTCTGTCCCTGAAGTCCCCCTTGTCCGCCCCTATCGCACCGGAGGGCAGACCCGCCCCACGGCCGCGCACTTCGCCTCGAAACCGGGCGGCAGCCACCCGCCCGACAGCAGCCGCGGATGCGCGGGAAACGCCGAGTGCGCGGCGAGCACGAAGATCAGGGACGCCCACAGGCTGTGCAGCCGTATGGTGAGATACCCGGCGCCCCCGCTCTCGTGGAACGCGCACTGGAACACGTCCGGCGCGACCAGGTCCACCGTGTCGAGCCCCGACCAGTTCAGGTTCAGCCAGTTCTGCGGATGCGCGAAGTGGGCCCGCCGGTCGGTGACGGTGACCTCGCCGTGTCCGTCGCCGACCCAGCGCGGCTGTGCGTTGGCCGCCGCCTGGTTGCGCCGGGAGGCGTTTCCGATGGCGTCGGCGGCCATGCTGCCCACCACGAAGCTCGTCGAGCCGAAGGCGAAGCTGCTGCTGTGCCGGTACGAACCGTTGCCCACCGCCCGCCAGGTCGCGCGCGCCGCCGGCCCCGAGGCCAGGGACAGTTCGCCCGGTTCCAGCCGCGTCATCGTCGGCAGCGGGGTCCTTCCGGGGAGGCGTCCGCCCACGAGATCGTGGACGACATCGCACGTATAGAAGAGATGGTCGTCCAGCTCGGTCCACGGAGCGAATCCCTCGACCCCCGGCCCCATCGCACCGGCACGCTTGTCCACAACTTCCCCCGTCTCATCCCTGAAGCTCAATCATCTCCAGATTACCGAGGGTTGGCAGGGTGCGGGGAGGCGGTCAGGACCTGCAACTCCAAGGAGGTGTCCGGCCGGTCCGCCCGCAACGGCTCGTCGGCCTCCTGCGGTACGGCGGTCGTACGCCCCCATGCCGTGCCCGCGAGGACCAGCACCGCGCCCACGAAGCCGAGCCAGCCGGGCCGGTCCCCGGCGAGCGCGATGCCGACCACCGCGGCCCACACCGGTTCCGTACCGAGCAGCAGGCTGACCCGCGAGGGCGACGTCCTGCGCACCGCCCACATCTGCACGAAGAACGCGAAGAGCGTGCAGAACGCCGACAGATACAGCAGCCCCAGCCAGTCGCCCGCCCCGAAGTCCGCGGCGGCCGCCCAGGGCGTGCCCCCGGTCCCGGGAGCGGCCGAAAGCAGCGCGAACACCACGACGGCGCTGCCCAGTTGGACCGTGGTCATCGAGAGCGCGTCCGCGTCCTGCACCGAGGCCATCCGCGACATCGCGAGGACGTGGACCGTACGGGCGACGGCCGCGCCCAGCATCAGCAGGTCGCCGAGCGAGGGTTCGCTGAATCCGGCGCCCTGCGTCAGCAGCAGCACACCGAGCACCGAGAGCCCGGCCGCGGCGACGAATCCACGCGACAGCTTCGTCCCGCGCATACGGCTCTCGGCGATCGGCGTGAAGATCATCGTGAGGCTGATGATGAGCCCGGCGTTGGTCGCCGAGGTCTGCACGACGCCGTACGTCTCGAGCAGGAAGATCCCCGCCAGGATCAGCCCGAGCACGCCGGCCCCGCGTATCTGTGCACCGCTCAGCGCCCGGAGCTTCCGCCACCCGACGACGCCGAGCACCGGCAGCACGATGCCGAAGCGGAGTACGAGAACCGCCAGCACGGTCTGGGTCGTGGTGACCCCCTTGGCGGCGAGATAGCTGGAGCCCCACACCACCGCGACCAGCAGCACGGGCAAATCGGTCAGCCAGGCACGGCGGGCCGCGGGCATGCTCATCGGGCTCCTCGACGGGGATCGGGTCTGCGGGCCCGGACAGCGTAAGTGGTTCCGCCGGTTCCGCCCGACGGGTGGCTCGGCTCGGTGCAACGGGACGCATCGGCAGAGGGCAGCCGCCGCAGTGGTCGCGGCGGCTGCCCCCTGATCCCGCTCCCCCCTCCAGGGATTGGCTCGGCTACCGGCGTACGTGCTCCGGCGGCGCCACCGCGTCGCATGTCAGCTTCTGGTTCGTCGGGACCAGTCGCTCCACGGACCCGGGATTGTTGTGCACGGCGGCCAGTTGGGCCGCGTTCAGGTAGCCGATGAACAGCTGGGTGTGGGCCGGCATCTTCTCCGGCTTGAAGACGAAGGTGACCTGCCCGTCGTCCTCCCGTACGCCCTCCATCACCCGCGTCACCCCTGCACCCTGGCCCGCCGGGCTCAGCTTGCCGCTGTCGTGCGGCCCCTTGCAGAAGATGCCGGTCTTGATGAGGACGGGGAATCCGGCCTTGCGCAGCGCCGCCTGCAGGCCCGCGTGGTCGGTGAAGTACCGCCGCTTGTCGAAGGTGGCGTGGACCGTGCCGTCGCTCTGGGTGTCCACGGTGTACGCGGCCGTGTGGATGTGCACCCCCGTGCCGGACGTCGCGTCCGACGGTGGCGCGGTCGACGGGTTGGAGAGGGTCGAGACCCCGAGCGCGAGGCCCGCGGCCAGGGCGACCGTGGCCACCCCCGCGACCTTGCGGTGGCGCCTGCGGGCCCGGCCCGCCGCGATGATCTCCTCGACGGGGGTGGAGAGACGGACGTCGTCCAGTGAGTCCCTCAGGGTGTCCAGCAGTTGATTGGTCTCGGCATCGCTCATGGCAGGTCCTCCCGCTGCGGTGGTACGGATACGAGTTCGCCGCGCAGCGCCGCAACAGCCCGCGCCAGATGCGCGGTCACGGTCCCGGGCGCGATCCCCAGGGCCTTGGCTGTGCCCGCCGTGTCCAGGTCCAGGAAGACCCGGAAGGCGACCACCTCCCGCTGCCGCTGCGGCAGTCGGCGCAGCGCGGTCAGCAGCGCCGGATCAAGGGCGGCATCGGTGACGGGCGGCCCGGCGGGGTCGTGGTCCCCGATCAGCGCCACCTCCCGCCGCCTGCGCCGCCACCAGGTGACGCGGGTGTTGAGCGCGGTCCGTACGACCCATGCCCTCGGTGACGGATGCCGGCTCACTTTCGCCCACCCCGTCCATGCGCGGGTGAAGGCCTCGGCCACCAGATCCTCGGCCAACTGCCGGTCACCCACGCTCGCCAGGACGGCCCGCAGGCACACATCCCGGTCGGCCCGGTAGAACTCCTTGAATTCCAGCTGCTTCACACCCCTCCTACGCTTGGGGGCCCCGATCCGCTTACCTGCCGGACGACCCGTCGTACCCTCGACCATCTCCGGGATCTCGTCCCCCTTCACGTCCCCAGTGGACGAGGTCCCGGAGGGCCGGGACAAGGGGTGTCACATTTCCGGCTCCGCTTCCGCTCTCAGTGGGCAAGAAGGGACCGCTACAGGAGGCACGCACCATGACCGAAGGACCGCTGATCCCGCCGGCCCCGCCCACCGAGGTCTACGTCGAACACCGCGAGCTGCTCTTCTCCCTCGTCTACAACATGCTCGGCTCTGTCGCCGACACCGACGACGTCCTGCAGGAGACCTGGCTGGCCTGGTCGCGCCGCAACGAGTTCCCGGACGCGCAGCCGATCGAGAGCCCGCGCGCCTATCTGGTGCGGATCGCCGTGAACAAGGCGCTGGCCAGGAAGGACCTGATCAGCCGCCGCCGCGAGACCTACTTCGGTCCGTGGCTCCCCGAACCGCTGGTGAGCACCGACGAGGCCGACGCGGACCGCAGCGACTCCGTCTCCATGGCCCTGATGGTCGTCCTGGAGACGCTGACACCGCTGGAGCGGACCGTCTTCGTCCTGCACGAGGTGTTCGGGTACGCACACACCGAGACGGCCAGGATCCTGGGCCGCTCACCCTCCGCCGTACGCCAACTCGCCCACCGGGCAAGGGAACACGTACAGGCGCGGCGCCCCCGCTACCGGCCCGACCCGCAGATCTGGCAGCAGGTCACCGAGCGCTTCATGGCCGCCAACGCGGGCGGAGACCTGGAAGCGCTCCTGGAGATCCTCGCCGAGGACGTGACGCTGCTCGCCGACGGCGGAGGCAAGGCCCCGGCGGCGGGTCGCCGGCCGGTGCACGGGCGGGAGAAGGTCGCCAGACTGCTCGCGGTCCGCTCCGGGCGCCAGATTCCGGATGCGCGCATCCAGTACCGACGGGTCAACGGGGACCCGTCGGCACTGCTGTTCAGCGGGGATGTGCTCTTCGCCGTACTCGTCCTGGAACTCGCTCCGGAGACCGACGAGGTGGCGAGCATCTACATCGTGACCAACCCGGAGAAGCTCGCCCGGATCGCGTGATCGTGTGATCGCGTAGATGCCGCGGAAGGGTTCAGCCGCCGTACGGGCGGGTGATCACTTCCATGGCGTGGCCCGCGGGGTCGATGAAATAGACCCCGCGGCCGCCGTCGTTGTGGTTGATCTCGCCGGGGTACCGCTTCTGCGGATCGGCGAAATAGTCGACGCCCGTCGCGTACATCCGGGCGAAGATCGCGTCGAAGTCCTCCTCGGGCACGAGGAAGGCGTAGTGATGCGGGGTGATCGGCCCGTCGGGCAGAGTGGCGAAGTCGAGAGTGACTCCGTTGGCGGTGACGACGGGGACGAACGGCCCCCATTCCTCGCCTACTTCGAGGCCGAGGATGTCCGCGAGGAACGCGGCGGACGCCCGGTTGTCACGGGCATGAATGATGGTGTGGTTGAGCTGGACGGATCCTGCTGTGTCACTTGACTGCACGGTGAGATGCCTCCAGAGGCATGTCCCGGCACCTCCATGCTCCGCCCAGGCGGCGGCCGGCACGCGATGCTGCCGTGGATCATACGGGAGCCGGTATCAGCGGTCCAGATAGGCCAGCACGGCCAGCACCCGCCGGTTGTCGCTGTCCCCCTGCAGCAGCCCCAGCTTGGTGAAGATGTTGCCGATGTGCTTGGCGACGGCCTTCTCCGTGACGAAGAGCCCCTCCGCGATCCCGGCGTTCGACCGCCCCTGCGCCAGCCACTCCAGGACCTCGCGCTCGCGCGGGGTCAGTGCCCCGATCCGCTCGTCGCGGTCCCTGCGCACCAGCAGCTGCGAGACGACCTGCGGGTCCATCGCGGTCCCGCCCTCCGCGACCCGGCGGACGGTGTCCATGAACTGGGTGCCGTCGGTGACCCGGTCCTTGAGCATGTACCCGACGCCGCCTCCGCCCCCGGCGAGCAACTCCCTTGCGTACAGCGGCTCCACGTACTGCGACAGCAGCAGTACGGGAAGACCCGGCACCCGGCGCCGCGCCTCCACGGCCGCCCTCAGCCCCTCGTCGCTGAAGCCCGGCGGCAGCCTGACGTCGACGACGGCGACGTCGGGGCGGGGGTCCGCGGTGAGGGCGGCGAGCAGGTCCTCGCCGTTGTCGACGGCGGCGGCGACCTCGTGGCCGTACGCCTTCAGCAGGCGGATCAGGCCGTCCCTCAGAAGGAAGTGGTCTTCGGCGAGGACAATTCGCACGGGAGCTCCATCGTCACCAGGGTCGGGCCGCCCGGCGGGCTGCTCACGGCCAGTACGCCGTCGAAGGTGGCGAGCCGGCGCTCGATGCCGCGCAGGCCGGTGCCACGGGTCACGTCCGCGCCGCCGTGGCCGTCGTCGGTGACGGTGATCCGCAGGGCGCGGCGGTCGGAATCGTAACCGACCTCGATCCAGGCACGATCGGCGTTCGCGTGCTTGGTGGCATTGGTCAGCACCTCGGAGACGGCGAAGTACGCGGCGGACTCCACGGGCAGATCGGGGCGGCCGGGGAGGTCGGCGACGACCTCGGTGGCGAGCGGGCTGCCGAGCGCCAACGCCCGTACGGCATCGGCGAGTCCGCGGTCGGCGAGGACCGGCGGATGGATGCCGCGGACGAGGTCGCGCAGCTCCTGCAGGGCCTTGGTGGACGACTCGCGGGCCTCGACGAGCAGTTCCCGTACGGACTCGGGGTCGGTCGAGAGCCGGTGCTCGGCGGCGTTCAGCGTCATGCCCATCGCGACCAGGCGCGCCTGCGCCCCGTCGTGCAGATCGCGCTCGATGCGGCGGATCTCCGACATCTGGTTGCCGACCGCGTCCGAGCGGGTCTCCGCGAGGTGCCTGACCCGGGCGTTCAGCAGCTCCTTCTCGCTGGGCGTCAGGATCTTGCGGGTCCAACGGGCGTGCTGGCGTACGACTTTGGGGGCGGCCCACAGGGCGAGGGGGAACTGCACGACCCCGACGAGCCCGGCCAGGGCCGCGGTCTTCCACCCCATGACGGGGAAGAAGAGATACCAGGCGTTGTTCCAGGACCCCTGGGAGAGCTGCGCCCCGTACGCGGCGAGGAAGAGCCCCCAGAGTCCGCTGAGCACCAGCGCGGCCGGCACGAAGGCGAGGGGCCCGCCGACCAGCGGCTCCAGCCGGGCCCAGAGCCGCTCCCGCCGGGTCTGCGGGTCACTGGCCAGCCATGCGTACCGGGCGGCCAGGCCATGGGTGCCCGGTGGGACGGGTGGCAGGGGTCCGGGCGGTGCGGGGATCTCGACCCCTGACCACGCGGCGGTCACCTGCCGCTGCCGGTCCGCCTGTTTGCGTACGCCGGCCATCGCGGCCGGGACGAGCCCCAGGCCGGGACCGGCCAGCCACACGGCTGCGGTGACGGCGAGGGAACGCAGGGAGGCCAGATGCGCGAGGCCGCTGAGGGCGAGGGACCTGCGGAAGGCTATGAGGCCGCCTCGGAGGGTGAAGTCCGTGCACGTCGTGGTGTGTTCGCTGTCGCTCATGGCGTCAGTATCCGATGGTCGGACGGGCCGTGTCGGTGGTGAAAACTCCCCTTTCCGGGGAGCGGGCGACTGCTAGCAGATGAATGGGTTCTTGCGCTGAACCATTGGCTAATTTTCACTTGCACGGGTGAAGTGCTAAAAGCATGCACGTTTCTGCGGCCTCCGCCTTCCTATGGTGAGGAGCGTCGCCCTGGACTTCGGCGGCTGTCCCGATTCGTGCTAGCGCGAGGACTGCCGTGGGTGTGAAAGATCTACCGGGGCTGTTGCCTGATTCCGGCCAAAGCGCCTTCAGCTACGTGGTGAGCGGCTTCACCGTCGTGGAGTTCCACGGAGAGATCGATGTGGCCACGGGCCCCGGCGTCCGCCCACACCTCGATGCCGCAACCGCACTCCCAGGGGCCCGGCTCATCGTCGACCTCGGGCCCGCCACCTTCATCGACTGCTCCGCACTGGCTCTGCTCTGCCGCGCCAGGAGGAGGGTGCGGGCCAGGGACGGCACCATGGCCGTGGTGTGTACGAACCCCTGGCATCTGCGGATCCTTCGCGGGGCCGGACTCGGCGACAGTTTCCGGGTGGTGGGGACGGTGGCGGATGCCTTAATCGGGTGGATCCCGCACCAGCCTCTTTCGTAGGCTCCCCTCCCATGACCGCGAACCGATCGTTCGAAGAGCTCGTCGCCGAGGCCGACTCCGTATCCGTGGCGGGCTGGGACTTCTCCTGGCTGGACGGCCGCGCCACGGAAGAGCGCCCCTCGTGGGGGTACGCGCAGGGGGTGGGGGAGCGGATGGGGCGGGCGTCCGCAGCACTCGACATCCAGACCGGCGGAGGTGAAGTCCTCGCGTCCGTACCGAAGTTGCCGCCGCTCATGGCAGCCACCGAGTCCTGGCCGCCGAACGTCGCGAAGGCGACGGCGCTGCTGCACCCGCGGGGTGTGGTGGTCGTCGCGGACGCGGACGAGCCGCCGCTGCCGTTCGCGGACGGGGCGTTCGACCTGGTGGTCAGCCGGCATCCGGTGAAGGCGTACTGGACGGAGATCGCCCGGGTCCTGGCCCCGGGCGGTACGTACTTCTCGCAGGAGGTCGGCCCCGCGAGCGTCTTCGAACTCGTCGAGTACTTCCTGGGCCCCCTGCCCGAGGCCCGCAAGGGCCGCGACCCGGAGGCGACCCGGGCGGAGGCCGAGGGGGCGGGTCTGGAAGTGGTGGACCTGCGTCTGGAGAAGCTGCGCACGGAGTTCTTCGACATCGGGGCCGTCGTCTACTTCCTGCGCAAGGTGATCTGGATGGTCCCGGGCTTCACGGTGCAGGAGTACCTGCCCCAACTCCGGTCGCTGCACCAGCAGATCGAGGCGGAGGGTCCCTTCGTCGCCACGACGGCACGGTTCCTGGTCGAGGCGCGCAAGCCGGTATCGACCCCGTCCGGCGACTGAGGACAAGCGGCCGAGGGTCGCTTACGCTCGCCACGTGATCGAGTCGACGATCCTCGCCCTCGCAGGCGGCCTGTTCGGCGCCGCCGCCGGGCTCCTGCTGCCGCGCCCCGCCTACCGGTTGGCGGTCGAGCCGGAGGAGCCCTGGCGGTCGGTCACGCCCGAAGGCCACCCCGTCGGCGGCTGGCTCGGGCCCGCCCGCACCTCGTACGGCGGGCGCTACGGCCCGAGCACGCCCGCCACGGTCACCGTCACCGCACTGCTGTGCGCCGCACTCGCCGTAGCAGCCGGACCTGTGCCCGAACTGTGCGTCTGGCTGCTGATCGCGCCCGTGTTCGTACTCCTGGCCATGGTGGACCGCGCCGTACAGCGCCTGCCCGACGTACTGACCCTCCCGCTCGCCGCCGCCACCACCGCCCTGCTCGCCCTCGCGGCTGTGCTCCCCGGCGCCAGAGGCTCCTGGACCGGCGCCCTGCTGGGCGGCTGTGCGCTCGCGGGCGGCTACTTCGTGTTGTTCCTCGTCAACCCGAGAGGGATGGGCTTCGGTGACGTCAAGTTGGCTATGTCACTGGGACTGGCACTCGGCTGGTACGGGTGGGGGGTGCTGATGCTGGGTGCGCTCGCCGGCTTCGTCTACGGCTCCCTGTACGGGATTTCGCAGGTGGCGAGGGGTCGGGCCACGCGGAGGACGGCTCTGCCCTTCGGCCCCTTCATGGTGGCCGGCGCCTGCACGGGTCTGCTGCTCGGCGCATTCGGAGCGTAGCCACGGCACGTCGTGGCGCCGAGCACGACTTACGAAGGGTTATGGTGGAAACCCCCCCTCGGGCCGGTCCGTATCCCCCCCCACGGACCGGCCCGTTTTTTGTGCCCGGATATCGCCGGGCACCCGCGGTCAGCCGCGCCCGGCCCAGATGTTGGCGCCCGCGGTGTCCACGGCGAAGGAGTCGATCTCCTTCAACTCCTCGGCGGTGAGCGGCGCTCCGGCCAGAGCCGCGACGTTCTCGTCCAGCTGCTTCACGCTGGAGGCGCCGATGAGCGCGGACGTCATCCGCGGGTCGCGCAGCACCCAGTTGAGCGCCAGCTGTGCGAGGGACTGGCCGCGGCGCTTCGCGATCTCGTTGAGCCCCTGGAGCCGGCGCAGCACCTCGTCCGAGAGCAGGCCCGGGTCGAGCGACTTGCCCTGGGTGGCGCGTGAGCCCTCCGGGATGCCCTTGAGGTACTTGCCGGTGAGCAGGCCCTGCGCGAGCGGCACGAAGGAGATGCAGCCCATGCCGGCCGTCTCCAGGGTGTCGAGCAGCGCGTCGTCCTCGGTCCAGCGGTTGATCATCGAGTACGACGGCTGGTGGATGAGGGCGGGTACGCCCATCTCCTTGAGGATGCGGGCCGCCTCGGCGGTCTGCTCGCTGGTGTACGAGGAGACGCCCACGTACAGCGCCTTGCCCTGCTGGACCGCGGAGGCCAGCGCGCCCATCGTCTCCTCGAGCGGCGTCTCGGGGTCGAAGCGGTGGGAGTAGAAGATGTCGACGTAGTCGAGACCCATGCGCTGCAGCGAGGCGTCCAGCGACGAGGTCAGGTACTTGCGCGAGCCCCACTCGCCGTACGGGCCGGGGTGCATCAGGTAGCCGGCCTTGGTGGAGATGATCAGCTCGTCGCGGTAGGGCGCGAAGTCCTGGGCGAAGAGCTTGCCGAAGTTGAGCTCGGCCGACCCGGCCGGCGGACCGTAGTTGTTCGCCAGGTCGAAGTGGGTGACACCGATGTCAAAGGCGCGGCGAAGGATCTCGCGCTGCGAGTCGAGGGTGCGGTCGTCACCGAAGTTGTGCCAGAGGCCGAGGGAGATCGCGGGCAGCTTCAGCCCGCTGCGGCCGGTCCGCCGGTACTCCATGGAGTCATAACGGTCACCGGCGGCGAGATAACGAAGAGAATCGGTCATGTCCCCTGACTATCACGGAGCTGTGACAGTCCGGGTTGGGTGGCTGTGACCCCTGCGCAGTAGTGTGGCCGCTTCGGGGCTGGACATTTCCGGGGGGCGACCCCCGGCCCCCCGGCCGGACACGACAGGCCAGTCGGTGGCCCCCACCGCCCTGGTGAGAGGAACCTCTGTGAACTTGCGCGACCTGGTGTACGGGCTCTACGCACGCCGGGTGGAAGGCCGCCTCGACCACGCCCAGGTGCCCAAGCACATCGGCGTCATCCTCGACGGCAACCGCCGCTGGGCCAAGGCCTCGGGCGGTACGGCCGCGCAAGGGCACAAGGCGGGCGCGGACAAGATCTCCGAGTTCCTCGGCTGGTGCGACGAGACGGACGTCGAGGTCGTCACCCTGTGGATGCTCTCCACGGACAACTTCGACCGCCCCGAGGACGAGCTCGGCCCGCTCCTGGGCATCATCGAGGACACGGTCCGCGAGCTGGCCTCCGACGGCCGCTGGCGCGTCCACCACGTCGGCACGCTCGACATCCTCCCCTCCCGTACGCAGTCGGTCATCAAGGAGGCCGAGCAGGCCACCCACGACCGCGACGGAATACTCGTCAATGTCGCCGTCGGCTACGGCGGCCGCCAGGAGATCGCGGACGCGGTCCGCTCGCTCCTCCTGGAGCACGCCTCGAAGGGCACCTCCTTCGAGGAGCTCGCCGAGATCGTCGACGTCGAGCACATCTCCGAGCACCTCTACACGCGCGGCCAGCCCGACCCGGACCTCGTGATCCGTACCAGCGGCGAGCAGCGGCTCTCGGGCTTCATGCTCTGGCAGAGCGCCCACTCGGAGTACTACTTCTGCGAAGTCTTCTGGCCCGCGTTCCGCAAGGTGGACTTCCTGCGCGCCCTGCGCGACTACGCCGCACGACACCGGCGTTACGGCTCCTAGTCCGGCAGGGGGCCCGGCGGTTGCCCCCGGGTGACACAGCCCCTCTCGGCCCAACTCCCTCACCCGCGTATGCGGTGGGTGGCATGGCTTCGCATGTTCGAGGGCATACCCCCTCCTGAGCAGCGTTCTCAGCAGCTCACCCGGGAGGCCCTTTGCACACGGTGATCGTGGAGGGCCGGTGCTCGGCCCGTGCATCGGGGCCAGAGACCGGTTCCACCGCCCGCGACGTTGTCGCACCCGAACCTCTGCCGAGGGGGTACGTCCTTCCGTGGTGACCAGCACTAAGCGCCGCATGCCCGACAGGCGCACTTACGTTCTCGACACCAGCGTCCTGCTGGCCGACCCCAACGCGATGACCCGCTTCGACGAGCACGAAGTCGTGCTCCCGATCGTCGTGGTCACGGAGCTGGAGGCCAAGAGGCACCATCCGGAGCTCGGTTACTTCGCCCGGCAGGCCCTGCGCCTGCTGGACGACTTCCGGGTGAAGTACGGACGCCTCGATGCCCCCCTCCCGATGGGCGAGCTGGGCGGGACCCTCAGGGTCGAGCTGAACCACTCCGATCCCAGCGTTCTTCCCGCTGGCTACAGGTTGGGGGACAACGACTCCCGGATTCTCGCGGTCGCACGAAATCTCCAGGCGGAGGGATACGACGTCACCGTCGTGTCGAAGGACCTCCCGCTGCGCATCAAGGCGTCGTCGGTCGGTCTGCTCGCCGAGGAGTACCGCGCCGAGCTCGCGATCACGGACTCCGGTTTCACCGGAATGTCCGAACTGCCGCTCTCCGCCGACCAGGTGGACCTCCTCTTCTCCGAGGAGACGCTGTACGTCCCCGAGGCGGCGGACTTCCCCGTCCACACCGGACTCGTGCTCCAGTCGGAGCGCGGCAAGGCACTGGGCAGGGTGACCGGCGAGGGCAACGTCCGTCTCGTACGCGGTGATCGCGAGGCCTTCGGGCTGCACGGTCGCAGCGCCGAGCAGCGCATCGCCCTGGATCTGCTGCTCGATCCGGACATCGGGATCATCTCGATGGGCGGCCGGGCCGGCACGGGCAAGTCGGCGCTGGCGCTCTGCGCGGGACTTGAGGCCGTACTGGAGCGCGGGCAGCACAAGAAGGTGATGGTCTTCAGGCCGCTGTACGCGGTCGGTGGGCAGGAGCTCGGCTATCTGCCGGGGTCCGAGGCCGACAAGATGGGCCCGTGGGCCCAGGCGGTCTTCGACACCCTCTCGTCGGTCACGTCGCGCGAGGTGATCGAGGAGGTGCTCGGGCGCGGCATGCTGGAGGTTCTGCCGCTCACGCACATCCGGGGCCGTTCGCTCCACGACGCGTTCGTCATCGTGGACGAGGCCCAATCCCTGGAGCGGAACGTCCTGTTGACCGTTCTGTCCCGTATCGGGGCAAACTCCAGGGTTGTCCTCACGCACGATGTCGCCCAGCGCGACAATCTGCGGGTCGGCCGGTACGACGGAGTGGTCGCCGTCGTCGAGAAGCTCAAGGGGCATCCGCTCTTCGCGCACATCACGCTGACCAGGTCCGAGCGCTCGCAGATCGCCGCGCTGGTGACCGAAATGCTGGAGGACGGGCAGATCTGAGGCGTACGTCCTCTGTTACCCGTGGGTTCGAAACGGGAGCCGTCCGGCGAAGGTGAAGCAGCCTAGCCGGGCGGCTCTTTGCCGTGCCGCAGTTTCCAGAAAACTCCCGGGGCAAACGGGGTGTGAGCTTTCACACCCAGCAGATAATTGCCTTGCGGCGCCCCCGTCCGGCAGAGTCTCTTTTCCGTCAGGCCCCGCATACGGCACCCGTGCACGAAATCACCACACAACTCCACATCTGACGCCGTATGCCGCCCGAGCACCATCCGGCTCTCCCGCAAGGGAGTTGCCAGTCGGGCCCGTGCCTCCCGTGACCCAGCAGTTGGGAGGCCAGCGCCAGGGGCACGATTGCGTCCGCGGGGTCACCGAAGCGGGCGCTGCTGGAAGGAAACCGTGTGAGCCGGATTTCGGTTCGCGGATTCGCGGTGGCATCTGCCACCGCGGTCACCACCGTTGGCGCCGTCGTAGGCGTTGCCTCGGGCAGCACGCTGCCCGCACATGACAACAACACGGACGCAGCTGCCGCGGACACGACGCTCCTCGCGGACATCCCCACCGGCCAGCAGGCCCAGGTGCAGACCGCATCCCTGTCCCAGCAGGCCGACGTACAGGCCCAGCAGGCCGACGCGACGGCCAAGAAGGATGCCGAGGCCGCGGCCCGCATCCAGGCTGCCAAGGACGCGAAGGCCAAGAAGGACGCCGCTGAGGCGAAGGTCAAGAAGGAGCGCGAGGCCAAGGAAGCCGCCAGCCGGTCCGAGGCCCGTTCCAAGATCAGCTACACCCAGCAGAGCTCGTACTCGGTGTCGCAGATCAAGGCGATGGCCCAGTCGATGATGGCGTCCGACCAGTTCCAGTGCTTCAGCAACATCGTGGACCACGAGTCCGGCTGGAACTACCGCGCGACCAACCCCTCATCGGGTGCCTACGGTCTCGTCCAGGCCTACCCCGGCTCCAAGATGGCCTCGGCCGGAGCCGACTGGCAGACCAACCCGGCGACCCAGATCAAGTGGGGCCTCAACTACATGGAGAACCGTTACGGCTCTCCGTGCGGCGCCTGGTCGTTCTGGCAGACCCACCACTCGTACTGAGTCGGGAAGTCCGCCCGGGCAGTCAACTTCCACGAGCCCCTCACCGTCCTTCGGTGGGGGGCTCCGTGCGTGTACGGTCAGCCTCGAATCTGTGACCGGGGGAAAAACCGGGGGAAGTGGGATCGACATGGCAGGACTGCCGGGATGGCTGGAGCGGCTCGGCGCCGAACTGACCAGCTTGGGCGAACGGCTGGAGGAACGCCGTGCGGAGGACGAAGTGACGACGGGCCACGAAGAAGAGACGCAGCCGGCCCCCGAACACGTACCCCCGCCGCCCGCCTACGCCCCTGCCGTGGCTCCCCGCCCCGATCCGGTGGCCGCGGTCCCCTGGGGCATGCGGGTCGCCGCCGAGGCGGGCTGGCGCTTCCTGGTCCTCGCGGGCACGCTCTGGATCCTGATGAAGGTCATCAGCGCCGTCCAGTTGGTGGTGTTCGCCTTCGTCGCGGCCCTGCTTGTCACCGCCCTGCTGCAGCCGACCGTGGCCCGGCTGAAGAGGATGGGCCTGCCGCGCGGTGTGGCGACGGCGGTCACCGCGATCGGCGGCTTCGTCATCATGGGGCTGGTCGGCTGGTTCGTGGTCTGGCAGGTCATGGAGAACCTGGACACGCTCTCCACCAAGGTCCAGGACGGTATCCAGGAGCTGAAGAACTGGCTGCTGAACAGCCCGTTCCATGTCACCGAGGACCAGATCAACCAGATCGCCAAGAACCTCAGCGACACGATCGGCGCGAACACCAACGAGATCACCTCGACCGGTCTGCAGGGCATCACCGTCCTGGTGGAGGTGCTCACCGGGATACTGCTCGCGATGTTCTCGACGCTCTTCCTGCTGTACGACGGCCCGCGCATCTGGCAGTGGTGCCTCAAGCTGGCCCCCGCCGCAGCCCGTCCGGGTCTCGCGGGCGCGGGCCCGCGCGCCTGGCGGACGCTGACCGCCTATGTGCGCGGGACGGTGATAGTGGCCATGATCGACGCCATCTTCATCGGGCTCGGGATCTTCTTCCTGAAGGTGCCCATGGCGGTCCCGCTGGCCGTCTTCATCTTCCTGTTCGCCTTCATCCCGCTGGTGGGCGCGGTCATTTCGGGCGCGCTCGCGGTGGTCGTCGCCCTGGTCACCGAGGGACCGTTCACGGCGCTGATGGTGCTGGCCGTGGTCCTTGCCGTACAGCAGATCGAGGGACACATCCTGCAGCCGTTCATCCTCGGCCGCGCGGTGCGGGTCCATCCGCTCGCCGTGGTGCTGTCCGTGGCGGCCGGCGGGCTGATCGCGGGGATCGGCGGCGCGGTGGTCGCGGTCCCGCTGGTGGCGGTGACCAACACGATGGTGGGCTATCTGCGCGCGTACAGCAGGGAGAACGCACTCAAGACCGCACCGCAGCCGCACGGGGCGACAGCGGTGGAAGTGGCACCTGTACTGCCGCACACGGGGGAAGCAGAGGAATCGCAGTGATATCGGAGCCGGAGATGGTCGGGGGGTTCGGTGACGGCCACGTCATGGACCTCCCGGCCGAGTTGGAGCCCCACCCGCCGCGCGCACCACGCCCGCGCAGGCCGTGGGTGTGGGCGCTGGGCGGGGCGGTGGTGGCTTCGGCGGTGTGGGGCGGGGCGCTCTTCGCGTACGGGCGGGGGCACGACGAGGGGATCGACACCAAGGGGTACGCGGTGGGGGACGACCTCTGCCGGAGCGCCGCGCTCACGTCCCTGTCGGCCGCACTCGGGACCGCCCATGACCCGTACAAGTGGGCGAAGACCGCCGACGCGTTGGACCAGGCGGGCTGCATCACGAACCTGGGCGCCGATGGCAGCGATGACTCGGATGAGGACAGAACACCGCGGGTCATCTACGGGGTGAACATCTTCGTCGCCCTGCACAAAGTGACGGATCCCGCGCCCGAGTTCGAAGCCACGAGGGACACCGACCAGACGAATCCGGACGAGCGTCCGAAGGTGGAGGAGGTTCCGGGCCTCGGCGACGTGGCGTACATGGTGACCTCCCTGTCGAGCGACCCCCGTGAACCGGAACTCCGGGTGCGGGACGGCGGCGCGGTGCTCACGCTGAGGGTTTCGGTGGGGTCGGTCGGGTACGACACCGCCAAGGAGCCCAAGATGCCGACCGCCGAAGAGATGGCGGCTCTGCAGCCCGCGATGATCGAGGACATGCGGGCCCTGATGGCGGCGCTCAAGAAGTAACGGCGAGGGCCCCGGCGACAGTTGATGTCACCGGGGCCCTGCTGTTGTCGTACGGCGCTACTGCGCCAGCACCGCTTCCGCGTCCAGCGTCGTGCCGACCGCCTGCAGGACGGCCGCGATCTTGAAGGCCTCCTGGATGGTCTCGCGGTCGACGCCCGCCTTGCGGAGCACCTGCTCGTGCGAGTCGAGGCACTGGCCGCAGCCGTTGATCGCGGAGACCGCGAGCGACCACAGCTCGAAGTCGACCTTCTCGACGCCCGGATTGCCGATGACGTTCATCCGCAGGCCCGCGCGGAGCGTGCCGTACTCGGGGTCGGAGAGGAGGTGGCGCGTCCGGTAGAAGACGTTGTTCATCGCCATGACCGCAGCGGCGGACTTGGCGGCGGTGTACGCCTCGGGGGACAGGTTCGCCTTGGCCTCCGGCTCCAGCTCGCGCAGCACCTTCGGCGAGCGCGAGGCGATCGCGCAGGCCAGAACGGTGCCCCAGAGCTGCTGCTTCGGGAGGTCCGAATTGCCGATGACCGAGCCGAGGTTCAGCTTCAGGTCCTTGGCGTAGTCCGGTATGGCGGACTTCAGTTCGTCGAGTGCCATGTCAGATCACTCGCCCGACAGGAGCGCGACCGGGTCCAGGGTGTTCTCGCCCTTGGTCCAGTTGCACGGGCACAGCTCGTCCGTCTGGAGCGCGTCGAGGACCCGGAGGACCTCCTTCGGGTTACGGCCGACGGAACCCGCGGTCACCATCGTGAACTGGATCTCGTTGTTCTGGTCGACGATGAAGACGGCGCGCTGCGCGAAGCCGTCCTCGCCTTCGATGCCGAGGTCGCGCATGAGCTCGTGCTTGGAGTCCGCGAGCATCGGGAAGGGCAGGTCGGTCAGGTCCGGGTGGTCCTTGCGCCAGGCGTGGTGCACGAACTCGGAGTCACCGGAGAAGCCGAGGACCTGCGCGTCACGGTCGGCGAACTCCTCGTTCAGCTTGCCGAAGGCGGCGATCTCGGTGGGGCACACGAAGGTGAAGTCCTTGGGCCACGCAAAGACGATCTTCCACTTGCCCTCGTAGGTCTTGTGGTCGATCTGCGCGAACTCCTGGCCCGCTTCGAGGGAAACGCAAGCGGTCAGGTCGAACGGGGGGAACTTGTCACCGACAGTGAGCACGCGCTCTCCTTGCACAGTTAGGAATACCCTTTTGGGGCTTTTCCTGGGGGGTTGGACGGCTCACAGCGTGACACAAGGTGCATTGATCACGGAAATAGCTAGACTCGGTCGTGGTGATCGGAGGTGCCTATCAGTGGCCACAGTAAGTAGGAGCAGGCCGGGCAAGCAGCCGAGCCTGGCGCAGCTGCGGGCCTTCGCGGCGGTGGCCGAGCATCTTCACTTCCGCGATGCGGCGGCGGCGATCGGGATGAGCCAGCCCGCCCTGTCGGGGGCGGTCTCGGCGCTGGAGGAGACCCTCGGCGTACAGCTCCTGGAGCGCACCACGCGCAAGGTGCTGCTCTCGCCGGCCGGGGAGCGGCTGGCCGTACGGGCGAAGGCGGTGCTGGACGCGGTCGGGGTGCTGATGGAGGAGGCGGAGGCGGTGCGGGCGCCCTTCACCGGGGTGCTGCGGCTCGGGGTGATCCCGACGGTGGCGCCGTATCTGCTGCCGACGGTGCTGCGTCTCGTACGGCGCGAATACCCGGAGCTCGATCTGCAGGTGCACGAGGAGCAGACGTCCTCGCTCCTGGAGGGGCTGGGGGCGGGGCGGCTCGACCTGCTGCTGCTCGCGGTGCCGCTCGGGGTGCCGGGGGTGGCCGAACTCCCGCTGTTCGAGGAGGACTTCGTGCTCGTGACGCCCCGGGACCACTGGCTGGCGGGCCGGGAGGACGTGCCGAGGGAGGCGCTCAGGGGGCTGGACCTGCTGCTGCTCGACGAGGGGCACTGTCTGCGGGACCAGGCGCTGGACGTCTGCCGTGAGGTCGGGAGGAGCGACGGGGCGGCGGTCACGACGACGGCGGCCGGGCTGTCCACGCTGGTGCAGCTGGTGGCGGGCGGGCTCGGGGTGACGCTGCTGCCGCGTACGGCGCTGCGGGTCGAGACGGGGCGCAACGACCAGCTGGCGACGGCGTACTTCGCGGACCCCGCACCGTCCCGCCGCATCGCGCTGGCGATGCGGGTGGGGGCGGCGCGGGGCGAGGAGTTCGAAGCCTTCGCGGCGGCACTGCGCGAGGCGATGCGGCCGCTGCCGGTGTGGCTGAACTGAGCCCCTCAAGGAGGGGGTCCCCCGGCTACTCCGTGCGGAGACCGTCCGGCCGCATCAGCCGCCAGAGCGGCGGCAGGCTCAGCAGCGTGACCAGGAGTACGACGCCCGCGCCGATCCCCGTCATCGCCGCCACCGCGGTCCAGTCGACCGCGACCGTGTGCCCCACCATCCCCAGCAGGATCGCGCCGAGCCCCAGACCCACTCCCGTGGACAGCGCCAGCCCCAGCGCGACCGGGATCGCCGTCTGCCAGAGCACCGACCAGCTCATCGTCGAGCGCCGCGTCCCGAAAGCCACCAGCGCCGCCAACAGCCGCTTGCGGTCGCGGAGTTGCTCCAGAGTCGACACCAGCAGGCTCACGCCGATCAGCAGCAGGACCCCGGCGGTGCCGATGTACAGGCCCCGCCGCACCGACGCGAAGCGGTTGGACTCCTCCGTGTCGGTGAGCAGCCGCACATCGTAGAGCGGTGAGATCCGCGCGACGGTGTTGCGTGCCTGGTCGTCCGCGTCACCCACCCCGGGATCCAGGCTCAGGAACATCTTCCGGCTGATCCGACCCGCATCGAGCGCCGGCAGCGCCCCCGGGGTGAGCACCAGGCCGCCCCCGTCCGTGCCTCCGTCGGGCGACTTCCGTACGGGCACGGTCCGGATGTCCGCCGGTACGGTCCAACCCATCGGCGAGGCGCGCGACTTGTCCGTCGGGAGGAGGTCCGAGCCGCTGATGTACACCTTGTGGCCGGGCTTGGCCATCTCGACCGCACCCTGGTCCCAGCCGCCCGTCACGGCGAAGACGTCGCCGTCCTTGCAGGAGCCGATGCGCGCGATCTCGCGCAGCGAGGCGCAGTCGCCGACGGTGAGGTTGCTGTACGTCTCGGGGGACTTGGCCTTCGTCGCCACCGAGGCGTTGCCGAGCGTGGCCACCGAGCGCACCCCGTGCGTGGACCGCAGTTTCGCCGCGATGTCCTTGCTCTCGGCCGCGCTGCCGTTGATGCCGTACACGGACATCTGGGACCGGGAGAGATCGGCGCCCGTCGGCTTGGTGTAGTCCCCGTCGATGCCCGCGAACAGCATCTGCAGGGCGATCGCCCCGGCGACGGCGACGGCGATCCCGTTGACCGTCCTGGCCGCCGTGCCACTGGTCAACTGGAGTCGGCGCACCGCCAGTTGCCAGGCCGTCGTGCCCCCTCCGAGTCGGTTCACCACGGCTTCCACCACCCAGGGGAGCAGGGCGACGACCCCGATGAGGAGCAGCGTCGTACCGCCGATGACCTGGGCCTGGTTGAAGCGGCCGCTGTTGCGGCCCTGGCCGATCATCGGGGCGAGCAGGGCGAGTCCGGCGGCGGGGAGCAGCAGCCTCCACCACAGGCGGCGACGGCGTGCGGTCGCGGTCCGTACGACACCGAGCGGCTCGATCACCACTCCGCGCATCGACAGGAGCGTCACACCGACCGCCGCCGCCGGCACGGCGAGCGCGACGAGCACGGCGAGCCCGGGGGAGGGGTCCACGTCGGCGGGGAAGAGGTTGATCCCCGCGACGGTCATGTCACCGATGAACTGCCGCCCCAGGAAGAAGAATCCGGTCCCCAGGACCAGGCCGACGAGCGATCCGGCGAGGGCCTCGCCCGCCGCGATGCGCCGTGTCGTCCGCGCGTCCGCGCCCACCAGGCGCAGTGCGGCGAGCCTCCGGTCGCGGCGGTCGCCGCCGAAGCGGACGGCGGCGGCGATGAAGACGGCCACCGGCATCAGCAGCACGATGAAGATGATGACGACCAGGAGCGCCATCACCGGGTCCATGGGCTCCCGCTGCTGGATGCCGCCGTAGGAGCTGATCCGCCGGACCTCGCCCCCGCCCAGCGGGAGGCTGTCCGCGTCCGCGCCTGCGTAGTAGGCGAGTTCATGCGGGCCGAGCAGTCCGCTGTCGGAGATCGTCCCGACGTCCTTGTACGGGATGCGCTCGCGCAGGAGCTTGCCCGCAGAGGTGTCGAGGAGCGTCTTGAGGTCGGGCGAGACGACCATCTCACCGGTCGCCGGAAGGGCCGTGAGGCCGGGCGGGACGGGTGCGTCGGCGCTCTCGCCGTGCACGAGCCGGCCGCGGACGTCCTTCTTTCCGTACTGCGTCTCGGTGACCGCCTGCAGGGTCGTGTCCCCGCGCTTGTCGGTCATCTGCGCCGTGAAGTCGTCGCGCGCCTGGCTGCGTGCGTCGCGCGCGGACAGTGCACCCGGCACCGCGGTCGTGAAGAGCAGTACGGCGACTCCGAGGCCGACGCCGACGGCGGTCAGCAGGGTGCGCAGCCAGCCCTCGCGACCGCCCGCGACGCCGAACTTCGCGCCTATGGCGAGGTCTCTGCCCCACGCGGCCGCACTCATGAAGTGAACTCCAGGTCACGGGACTTGCCGTCCCGTACGACGATCTCGCGGTCCGAGTAGGCGGCGACCCGCGGCTCGTGGGTGACCAGGACGACGGCCGCGCTGGTGGAGCGGGCGGCCTGGGTGAAGAGCTCCATGACGCGCTCGCCGTTGAGCGAGTCGAGCGCGCCGGTCGGCTCGTCCGCGAAGAGGACCCGCGGTGAGGTGACCAGGGAGCGGGCGACGGCGACGCGCTGGCCCTGGCCGCCGGAGACCTCGCCAGGACGCTTGCCGCCGACGTCCTGGACTTCGAGTCGCTCCAGCCACTCCGCGGCCCGGCGCTCGGCCTCCTTGCGCTTCACGCCGTTGAGGCGGAGCGGCAGTGCGACGTTCTCGACGCAGGTCAACTCGGGTACCAGCTGGCCGAATTGGAAGACGAAGCCGAAGTCGCTGCGGCGCAGCGCGGAGCGCTCGGCGTCCGCCATCGAGGACAGCTCGCGGCCGTTGTACGTGATGACCCCGGCGTCGGGGCGGACGATGCCGGCGAGGCAGTGCAGCAGCGTCGACTTGCCGGAGCCCGACGGCCCCATCACCGCCACGATCTCACCGGGGTGGATGGAGAAGGACGCGCCGTCCAGGGCGGGTGTCGGCCCGTACGTCTTGTGCAGGTCCTTGGCGACGAGCAGGGATCCGGCGGGGGTCATGAACGTACCTCCGTGGCGAGCTGGTTCAGCCGGGCCGCGGTCAGTTCCAGCCAGCGCAGATCGGCTTCGAGGTGGAACAGGGCGTGGTCGCAGATCAGTTGGTCGGCGAGGTCCCCGCGGCGCTTGCGGTCGGTGAGGATGCGCATGAGGCGCAGGTGCTCGCCCCGCTGGGTGTCGAGGAGGTCGGCGGCGCTGCGGTCGGTCAGCAGGGCCAGGACGACCTTGGTGTAGAGCGTCGACTGGAGGTAGGGCTCGGGCTTCTCGGGCTGCGCGAGCCACTGGTCGACGTCGCTGACGCCGGCCTCGGTGATGGCGTAGCGCTTGCGCTCGGGACCGCCGCCGGCCTCGATGCCGTCGACCTCGACGAGGCCGTTCTTCAGCAGGCGCGACATGGTCGAGTAGACCTGGCCGTAGTGCAGCGGGCGGTCGTGCCCGAACTTCTCGTCGAAGGCGCGCTTGAGGTCGTAACCATGGCGCGGTCCGGACTCCAGGAGCCCGAGCAGGGTGTGGCCGATTGACATGCCAAGCACTATACACACCACGTATACCCGCAGTGCATAGTGGCAGACTTTTGCGACATTTCGTACGTGATCGGTCAACTTCGGTCGGGGTTGGCAACCTTGTGTGCGCTTCGCTCGTCGGTTCCCTAGAGACAGGTGCTGATTGTCACGTACGGAAAAGTACGGATCAGCCGTCCTTTGTCCGTACGTGCGGTGTTAGCTTGCGAGCTGAGCTGAGCCGACCTGGCAGACCTGGCTGAGAAGAAGGCGGAGCGTACAGAGCGATGGGCCGTGCAGAGGAGCGACGAGCCCGGCAGAGCGGGGCGCGCCGGGGGAAGCCGAAGAAGTCCGGCATACGCCGGCTCTTCACCTGGAAGAAGATGCTGGGCACGTTCTTCGGAATAGTCCTGCTCGGCATGGCCGCCTTCATCGGGCTCTATCTGTACGTCGACGTGCCCACCGCCAACGCCCAGGCCGAGCAGCAGAGCAACGTCTACAAGCTCGCCAACGGCAAGGTGATCGCCCGCACGGGAGAGATCAACCGCGAGAAGGTCGGCCTCGACCAGGTCCCCGGGGATGTCCAGAAGACCTTCGTCGCCGCCGAGAACAAGTCGTTCTACGACGACAACGGCATCGACCTCAAGGGCCTGGCCCGCGGCCTCTACAACACGGCCAGCGGCAAGGGCAAGCAGGGTGGCTCGACCATTACCCAGCAGTACGTGAAGAACTACTACCTCAGCCAGGACCAGACCGTCACGCGCAAGCTCAACGAGCTGGTGATCGCGCTCAAGGTCGACCGGAAGTTCTCCAAGGAGGACATCCTGTCCGGCTACATCAACACCAGTTACTACGGCCGCCAGGCGTACGGAATCCAGGCCGCGGCCCAGGCGTACTACGGCATCGACGCCAAGAAGCTGAACGTCGCGCAGGGCGCCTATCTCGCCTCGCTGCTCCAGGCGCCGAGCCAGTACGACTGGCAGGCGGCCACCGCCGAGGGCAAGCGCCTTGTCACCAACCGCTGGAACTACACCCTCAACAACATGGTCGACAAGAACTGGCTGAGCGCCTCCGAGCGTGCGTCCCTGACGAAGCTGCCGATCCCCAAGGCGCCCAAGGCCGAGTCCGGCCTTAAGGGCGAGACCGGCTATCTGGTCAAGGCCGCGAAGCAGGAGATGATGGCATCCGGCATCTCCGAGCAGGAGATCGACGCCGGCGGCTGGACGATCACGCTCAACATCGACGCCACGAAGCAGGCGGCGCTGGAGAAGACGATCAAGCAGCAGGTCACCGACAAGCTGAAGCCCAAGGAACGGAAGGTCGACGCGGACCTCCAGGCGGGCGCGGTCTCCGTCGACCCGCACACCGGGGCGATCCTGGCGCTGTACGGCGGCACGGACTACCTCAAGCACGAGTTCAGCAACGCCAAGCGCACCGACTACCAGCCCGCCTCCACCTTCAAGCCGCTGATCCTGGCGGCCGCGCTGGAGAACAACGCGAAGACGCAGGATGGCGAGTCGATCACCGCGGACACGAAGTACAGCGGCAAGAGCAAGCGGCCGGTGGAGGGGAGTGACATCGCCTTCGATCCGCCCAACGAGGACGACGTCAGCTACGGCAACGTCACCGTGCAGACCGCCATGAACAAGTCGATCAACTCGGTGTTCGCGCAGATGGGCGTGGACGTCGGGCTCGACGAGGTCAGGAAGCTGGCTGTCGACCTCGGTCTCAGCCGGATGGAGAAAGCCGATGACGTGCCCGCGATGACGCTCGGTTCGTACGGCGCGAGCCCCATGGAGATGGCCGGGGCGTACGCCACCTTCGACAACCACGGCAAGAAGGTCACGCCCACCATCATCAAGACCGCGACGCACGCGGGCCGTGAGTCGTACTCGAAGATGAAGGACGCGATCGGCGACCAGGTGGTCAGCCGGTCGACGGCCGACGCGCTGACCTCCGTGCTGACCGGTGTGGTCGACGAGGGCACCGGCAAGGTCGTCAAGAACAAGGACCAGCAGGTGGCGGGCAAGACCGGTACCTCCGACAACAACAAGTCGGCCTGGTTCACCGGCTACACGCCGAATCTGGTGACCTCGGTCGGCCTCTTCGGTGAGGCGGCCACTCCGCGCACGGTGGACGGCCAGAAGATCAACAAGGGCGGCCAGGTCACCATGAGCGGTGCCGCCGGCAGCCCCACGGGCCGTATCAACGGTGGTGGCTTCCCGGCGCAGATCTGGGCGGCGTACACCTTCGGACTCGACCTGGACAAGGCCGAGTTCGACCTGGACACCGACCAGGGCGCCGCGGTGGAGCCGAGCTTCACGCCGTCCGAGACGCCGTCGAACACCCCGTCCGAGACGCCGTCCCACACCGCGAGCCGGCGCCCGTCGAACACCCCGTCCGAGACGCCGTCGGAGACCCCGTCCGAGACGCCGGTCGAACCGGACCCGGGGCAGACCAGCAGCGGGCCGCCGGACCCCGGCGGGAGCAGCAGCGCGCCGCCGCCGAACCCGGGCGGCAGCCAGAACGCCGACGAAGGCTGACGGCACCGGCACAGCACGACGGAGCCCCCGCAGCGATGGCTGCGGGGGCTCCGGTGCAGGCGAGTGCGTGCGGCCTGCTCAGCCGCCGTTCGCCTTGGCGGCGATCCTGTCGCCGACCTCCTTGTCGATGTTGCGCCAGTACTGCAGCGCACGCTCCAGGACCGGCCCCGAGACGCCCTGGGCCAGATGTCCGACGACATTGCCCACCAGCCGCTCGCGCGCCGCGTCGTCGAGCACCTGGCGCACCTGGGTGCCCGCCTGGCCCCAGTCGTCGTCCTCGCGGCGCAGCGTGTACGCCTGGCGGACCATCTCGCCCGCCGACTCCCAGCCCGCGACCGCGCCGAAGCGCGCGGTATCCGCGGCTGGGCCGCCGTAGGAGTTGGGTGCGTACGGACGTGCCGCGTTCGACGCCTCGAAGCGCATCGGGCCGTCCTTCGCGTACGAATTGACCGGCGAGCGCGGCCTGTTGGGCGGCAGCTGCGTGTAGTTCGGGCCGATCCGGTAGCGGTGCGCGTCGGGGTACGAGTGGAGCCGGCCGAGCAGCATCTTGTCCGGCGAGGGGCCGATGCCCGGCACCAGGTTCGACGGCTCGAAGCTCGCCTGCTCGATGTGGACGAAGTAGTCCTCGGGGTTCTTGTTCAGGGTCATCCGGCCGACGTCGATCAGCGGGTAGTCGCCGTGCGGCCACACCTTGGTCAGATCGAAGGGGTTGAAGCGGTAGTCGGCGGCGTCCTCGAAGGGCATGACCTGCACCTTCAGCGACCAGGTGGGCGCATCACCGCGCTCGATCGACTCGAAGAGGTCGCGGCGGTGGTAGTCGGTGTCGCAGCCCGCCATGTCGTCGGCGTCCTGCTGCGTCAGGAACTCGATGCCCTGGTCGGTCTTGAAGTGGTACTTCACCCAGAACCGCTCGCCGCCCGCGTTGACCCACATGTAGGTGTGCGAGCTGTAGCCGTTCATGTGCCGGTAGCTCTTGGGGATGCCGCGGTCGCCCATCAGCCAGGTGACCTGGTGTGCGCTCTCCGGCGACAGCGTCCAGAAGTCCCACTGCATGTCGTTGTCGCGCAGACCGTTGTCGGGGCGGCGCTTCTGGCTGCGGATGAAGTCCTGGAACTTGATCGGGTCACGGACGAAGAAGACCGGGGTGTTGTTCCCCACCAGGTCGTAATTGCCGTGCTCCGTATAGAACTTGAGGGCAAATCCGCGGGGGTCGCGCCAGGTGTCGGGCGATCCCTGCTCACCGGCGACCGTCGAGAACCGCGCCAGCATGTCGGTCCGCCGGCCCGGCTGGAAGAGGTCCGCCGAGGTGAACTGACTGACGTCATTGGTCACTTCGAACGTGCCGTACGCTCCCGAGCCCTTGGCGTGCACCACCCGCTCGGGGACCCGTTCGCGGTTGAACTGGGCCATTTTCTCGATGAGGTAGTGATCCTGGAGCAGGATGGGCCCGTCGGGGCTCACGGTGAGCGAGTGTTCGTCGCTCTCCACTGGAATGCCGACGTTGTTCGTGGTGTACGGGGCCTTCTGCGATGCCTCGGTCACGAGCGTCCTCCCGTCGATAGGGGGTGTGAGGTCGCTATGTCCGACTTCCCCAGTCAACGCTGCCGACACATGGTCGGCAACATCTGGACCTCACCGCAGGCGTCACCGCAGCCGTCACCCCAGGGGCAGCTCGAACCACACCACCTTGCCGGTCGAGAGCCGGGTGGCCCCCCACCGCTTGGCCAGCCGGTTCACCAGGAAGAGCCCCCGGCCGCCCTCGTCCGTCTCGCGGGCGCGCCGCTGGCGGGGGAGCTGGGGTGCGTCGTCGCCGACCTCGCAGCGCAGTACGTCCGTACGCAGCAGGCGCAGCGTCACCGGCCGCTCCGCGTACCGCACCGCATTGGTCACCACCTCGCTGACCAGCAGCTCCATCGAGTCCGACAGCTCCTCCAGACCCCAGCGCTGGAGTGCCTTGCGGGCGAGCCTGCGGGCCCGTCCCGGCGCCTGCTCCTCCGGGTCGAGGTACCAGTACGCGACGTCGCTCGGCGCGATCCCGTCGAAGCGGGCCGCGAGCAGCGCGATGTCGTCGTCCCGGTCGCCGGGCCCGAGCATGTCCAGGACGTCGTCGCAGAGCGCTTCGAGGGGCGGCGGATGGTCGGGTCCTGTCAGCTGGGCGGTGGCCGCCAGGCGCTCCCGCAGCTGCTCGATCCCTGTCCACACGTCACGCAGCCGGGACTCGACGAGCCCGTCGGTGTAGAGCAGCAGGGTCGCGCCCGCGGGTGCGTCCAGCTCGACCGCCTCGAAATCGACCCCGCCGACCCCGATCGGCGCCCCGGGCGGGACGCGCAGCACCTCGGCGCGGCCGCCCAGGTGCAGCAGTACGGGCGGCGGATGCCCGGCGTTGGCGATGGTGATGCGGTGGGCCACCGGGTCGTAGACGGCGTACAGGCAGGTCGCCATCCGGTCCGAGCCGAGCCGCTGGGCCTGCTCGTCGAGGTGGTGCAGTACCTCGGCGGGCGGGAGGTCCAGCTGCGCCAACGTCTGGGCGGTGGTGCGGAGTTGACCCATGATCGCGGCTGATGTCATGGAATGCCCCATGACGTCCCCGACGACCAGCGCGACCCGGCTGCCCGGCAGCGGGATGGCGTCGTACCAGTCGCCTCCGACGCGTGCCGTCTCGGCGGCGGGCAGATAGCGCGAGGCCAGCTTCACGCCGGTCGGCTGGGGGAGGGAGTCGGGCAGCATGGTGCGCTGGAGCTCGTCGGCGATGTACGCCTCGCGTCCGTACAGCACGGCCTTGTCGATCCCGAGCGCGGTGTGCGTCGCCAACTGGGCTGCCACGAGAAGGTCGTTGGGCTCGAAGGCGGGCCCCTCGGGGCGCCGGATGAAGACCGCGGCGCCGATCACACGGCGCCTGCCGCGCAGCGGGGCGAGGATCGTACGGTGCCCGGTCGGGACCGGGTGGCCGCCGCCGAGCAGCTCGGGCAGTGCGGCGCGGGCGGCCGCGGAGTCGCCGAAGACCGGGCGTACGCCACGGAGCACTTCGGCCAGCGCGCCTCCGGAACGGACCTCGCAGAGCTCGGCCGCCAGGGGCTCGAGCGTCTCCGCTGCCTCGTCGGGATCCCTTTCCTCAGGTAAACGCAGCCGGTCGGTGCGGCGCAGCCGCAGCACGAACGGGGTCACCGGGCGCTCGTCGCCCACCGGCAGCGGATCCCGGAGGAAGACGAGTATCGCGTCCGAGAATGTCGGCACGGTCGCCCGGCAGAGCCCGAGCACGATCTCGTCGAGGTCTATGCCGCGCGCGATCCGTCGCGTCGCCGCCCCCACGAAGCGCAGCCTGTCGCCTTCGGGGCGTGCGGGGGCCGCGGGCGCGGGGATGGCCGCCGCCGCCGTGGCCGCGGCGACGTCCTTGGCGGCTTTGGCGGACACGGCCGCGCCGGACTCGTCCGTCTCCTGGCGCGGCCGGGTACGTTCAAAGGGCCTGGCAGCGGTGCTGGGCTGCCGGCCTTCGTGGGAGGTGGAGTGCTCCGTCACGCGTGGGGTTCCGTCCGTCCGGGGCAGGTGTGCGGTGCAACCGCTTCGTGAGGTCGTATACCCGCTGTCATGGCCGCACCCCCCTGTAGTGACATTCGGTCAGTTGGTGCACCGCGCCCGGTGGTTCGTTGTACGGCGCAGCCTTACGGAAGCCGATCCTACGTTTGCACCCCGGGGGCGCATCAAGGGTCTCACGCAGGCATATGCGCCGGGGCGCTATCCCAGTCCTTCGGCAGCTCGGGAACCGGCCATCGCGCATCGGGCCGCCAGTTCTCCCATCCGTCGGAGAACGGCGCGCCCCAGGACTCGACGGTCGCGACCGCGGCCCGCCCCGCCTGTTGTACGCGCAGTGCCTCGTCCGCGTTCATCAGCCCGTCGCGCTGGGCCTGCGCGAACTCGTCCTCGTCCAGCCAGCGCCAGCTGCGGTCGGGCTCCACGGCGATGTCCAGAAAGTGGTCCACGGAGTCGACGCCGCCGGCCCAACGGGTGCGCGGCGACTCCAGGTTCACGTACCAGTTCTTGAATCGCCACCCGCGATCCCAGAACAGCCACACCGACCAGGGCTCCCCGGGCCGCGCCAGTTTCAGCACGCCCATGCCGAACCACTGGGAGCGCTCGGTGGTACGGGGCTTGGTGTAGCGGGTGGCGAGTGGCTCGCGGTGCACGGGGGTGCCGTCGGCCAGCACGGGCCGTACGCACTCGGTGCCGGGCGCCATCCACACGGCGAGGAGATCGTCGGTGTCCTGGACGACGGTGACGGGCCGGCAGATGTGCGGGTCGCCGGAGGCGTGCCCGCGGTAGCGCCAGAGGATGTGATCTCCGGGCGCCCAGTGCTGATTACCTCCGGTGCCTGTCATGCGGAGATCTTAGTGAGAGTGGGGTCCGGTGTGCTGCGATCCACGTCACCAGGTGCGGCCCCGTTCCTCGCGTCAGGGCCGTGTCATGCGCAGGACGTCCAGGGCCTCGTCCAGCTGGGCCTCCGTGAGGTCGCCCCGCTCCACGTAGCCGCCTTCAAGGACCGCCTCGCGGATCGTCTGGTTCGCGGCCAGCGCCCGCTTGGCCACCTTCGCCGCCTCCTCGTACCCGATGTACTTGTTCAGCGGCGTCACCACCGACGGCGAGGACTCCGCGTACTCCCGTGCCCGTTCCACATGCGCCGTGATCCCGTCCACCGTCCGGTCCGCCAGCAGCCGCGAGACATTGGCGAGCAGCCGCACCGACTCCAGCACGTTCTTCGCGATCACCGGCAGCATCACATTGAGCTCGAAGTTGCCCGCGGCCCCTGCCGCGGCCACCGTCGCGTCGTTCCCCGTCACCTGTGCGGCGACCATCAGCACCGCCTCGGGGATCACCGGGTTGACCTTCCCCGGCATGATCGAGGAGCCCGGCTGCAGATCCGGGAGCGAGATCTCCGCCAGGCCCGTGCGCGGCCCCGACGCCATCCACCGCAGATCGTTCGAGATCTTCGTCAGGCCGACCCCGATCACCCGCAATTGTCCGGACGTCTCCACCAGACCGTCCCGCGCACCCTGTGCCTCGAAGTGGTTGCGCGCCTCGGTCAGCGGCAGGCCCGTCGCCCGCGCGACCTCCGCGATGACGGCGGCCGAGAAGCCGGGCGGGGTGTTGATGCCGGTGCCCACCGCCGTTCCCCCGAGCGGGAGTTCGGCCAGTCGCGGCAGGGACGCGGAGAGCCGCTCGACGCCGTACCGCACCTGCGCCGCGTACCCCCCGAACTCCTGGCCCAGCGTCACCGGCGTCGCGTCCATCAGATGCGTACGCCCCGACTTCACGACCTCCGCGAACTCCTCGGCCTTGCGCTCCAGGGCCAGCGCCAGGTGCTCCAGCGCCGGGATCAGATCGGCTGTCACGGCGGCCGTCGCCGCGATGTGGATCGAGGAGGGGAAGACGTCGTTGGACGACTGGGAGGCGTTCACGTGGTCGTTCGGGTGCACGTCGCGGCCCAGACGCTCGCCCGCCAGCGTCGCCACGACCTCGTTCATGTTCATGTTGGAGGAGGTGCCCGAGCCGGTCTGGAAGACGTCCACCGGGAACTGGTCGTCCCAGCGCCCGTCCGCGACCTCCCCGGCCGCCTCCGCCACCGCCCCGGCGATGTCCTTGTCGAGGACCCCGAGATCCGCGTTGACCTTCGCGGCGGCCGCCTTGATCCGGGCCAGCGCCTCGATGTGGGCGCGCTCCAGGCGCTGCCCCGACACGGGGAAGTTCTCCACCGCGCGCTGGGTCTGGGCCCGCCATTTGGCGTCGGCCGGCACCCGTACCTCACCCATGGAGTCGTGCTCGATACGGAACTTCTCGGTCATCGTCGTACCTCCTTCTGGAGCAGCAACCGTCCGGTAGTGGATGTTCCCGTCCGGCGTTACGTTCGATTTATGATCGGAATACTCTCCGTGGTCGCCACGGCACTCGCCGTGACTCTCGCGCCCACCCAGCAGAGCCAGAACGCGGACGCCATACGCGCGTACTGGACCCCCGAGCGGATGCACGAGGCGATAGCCGCCTCCGATCCTGCCCCGGCCTCCGCGGACCCGGCCCCGCCGGACGGTGTCCCCTGGGTGCTGGGCAGGGGCTCCGTCCGTCAGGTGGGCCGTCTCTTCATGGTCCTGCCCACCGGACAGAAAGCCACCTGCACCGCTGCTGTCGTCGACTCCCCGAACCGCGACACCATCGCCACTGCGGGGCACTGTGTCCACCTCCACGCGTACGGCGGCTTCATGAAGTCGCTGCTGTTCGTGCCGGGGTGCGACAGGGACGACTGGCCCCACGGCGGGTTCACCGCCCGCTCCGTGGGCATCGCCCCGGCCTGGGCGGACAAGGAGGACCACAAGGCCGACTTCGCGTTCGTCGCGCTCGACACCGACGTGAAGAACCGCCATGTCCAGGACGTGGTCGGCGCCCGGAAGGCGGTCTTCGCCCCGGTGGCGGGGGAGAAGACGGCGCTCGGGTACCCGTATGTGAAGCCGTACGACGGGGAGATCCTCCAGTACTGCTCCGGGCCCACCACCCCGATCCACGACTCCCGCCTCGCCGGCGGCGAGCAGCTCAAGCCGTGCCGGATGACGAACGGCGCGAGCGGCGGCCCCTGGTACGCGCGCACCCCGAAGGGCGAGGACGTCCAGGTGGGGGTGACGAGTGCGCGGCAGACCTCGGCGGGGGCCGGCGACGAGGCGTGGGGGGCGATGTTCGACGGCGCGGCGCGTCGACTCCATGACGAGCAGGGCCGGTTGTAGCGGTACGGCGGCAGGGCCCGGGTGCCTGTCCCCGCACCCGGGCCCCGCGCTACGTCGCGAAGACGAAGAGCGTGAAGACGAAGAACAGACCGATCAGGACCGGCCAGTACAGCAGCGTCGGGAGCAGGTTGTCCTTCCACTCCAGCGCGCGGAATTTCGTCTCGGACCCGATCAGGATGGCGTTGGCGAAGATCCCCATGATCACGATGTACTGGGCGATCGCGAAGTACTCCAGATAGGTGAGCGAGGTGTCCCCGGCGATCTCCCGGATCTGCGTCTGGTCCACCACCACGACCAGCAGCAGCGACACCGAGAACGAGATCGCCGTCCAGGTGGAGAAGCCGAAGCGAGGGTTCTTGTTGTCGTCCTTCGTGACGGCTAGACAGATTCTTCTGCGGGCCATGAGGGTGGGGATTCCTTCCGCACGGGACACACGAAGCACGCGTGAGTCCCACCCTCAGACAAGTGATCACCCTCCGCAATCGATGAACTGCGGAGGGTAATCCATTGGTGGAGCCACAGCCTTACGCGAGCCCGGGGCCTCGCACCGCTCTTCCACGCCGCGCTCGCACTGCTCGGCCCTTGGGGGCCACCGCTCTTCCACGCCGCGCTCGCACTGCTCGGCCCGTGGGGCCTCCCAGGCTTCGCGCGGCTGCGTCGGACTCCGTCCGCCGAGCGGTTACGCGAGCCCGGGGCCCCGCACCGGGATGCTGGTGAAGGTGGGGGCCGGGGCGGGTTCCGTGAAGAAGTCGTTTCCCTTGTCGTCGACCACGATGAACGCGGGGAAGTCCTCGACCTCGATCTTCCAGACCGCTTCCATGCCGAGCTCCTCGTACTCGACGACCTCGACCTTCTTGATGCAGTCCTGCGCCAGCCGCGCCGCCGGGCCGCCGATCGAGCCCAGGTAGAAGCCGCCGTGCGCGTCGCACGCGTCCGTGACCTGCTTGCTCCGGTTGCCCTTGGCGAGCATCACCTTGGAGCCGCCCGCCGCCTGGAACTGCTCGACGTAGGAGTCCATACGGCCGGCCGTGGTCGGGCCGAAGGAGCCGGAGGCGTAGCCCTCGGGGGTCTTGGCGGGGCCCGCGTAGTAGACCGGGTGGTCCTTCAGGTACTGGGGCATCTCCTCGCCCGCGTCCAGCCGCTCCTTGATCTTGGCGTGCGCGATGTCGCGGGCGACGACCAGCGGGCCGTTGAGGGAGAGGCGGGTCTTGACCGGGTACTTGGAGAGCTCGGCCAGGATCTCGTCCATCGGCTGGTTGAGGTCGATCTTGACGACGTCGCCGGCCTCGTCGAGGTGCTCGTCCGTCGTCTCCGGGAGGAAGCGCGCCGGGTCGCGCTCCAACTGCTCCAGGAAGACGCCCTCGGCGGTGATCTTCGCCAGCGCCTGGCGGTCCGCCGAACAGGAGACGGCGATCGCCACCGGCAGCGACGCGCCGTGGCGCGGCAGGCGCACGACCCGTACGTCGTGGCAGAAGTACTTGCCGCCGAACTGCGCGCCGATCCCGATCTTCTGGGTCAGCTCGAAGACCTTCTGCTCCAGCTCGACATCGCGGAAACCGTGGCCGGTCGCCGAGCCCTCGGTGGGCAGCTCGTCCAGGTAGTGCGCGGAGGCGTACTTCGCGGTCTTCAGGGCGAACTCGGCGCTCGTGCCGCCGACGGTGATCGCCAGGTGGTACGGCGGGCACGCGGCCGTGCCCAGGGAGCGGATCTTCTCCTCCAGGAACTTCATCATGGACGCCTCGTTGAGGACGGCCTTCGTCTCCTGGTAGAGGAAGGACTTGTTGGCCGAGCCGCCGCCCTTGGCCATGAAGAGGAACTTGTACGCGCCGCCGTCGGTCGCGTACAGCTCGATCTGCGCGGGCAGGTTCGAGCCGGTGTTCTTCTCCTCCCACATGGTGATCGGCGCCATCTGCGAGTAGCGCAGGTTGAGTTGGGTGTACGCGTCGAAGATGCCCCGCGACAGGGCCTCCTCGTCGCCGCCCTCGGTCAGGACGTTCTGGCCGCGCTTGCCCATGACGATCGCGGTGCCGGTGTCCTGGCACATCGGGAGGACCCCGGCTGCCGCGATGTTCGCGTTCTTGAGGAGGTCGAGCGCGACGAACTTGTCGTTGCCCGAGGCCTCGGGGTCGTCGATGATCTTGCGCAGCTGGGCGAGGTGCGCCGGCCGCAGGTAGTGCTGGATGTCGTGGATGGCCTCGGCGGAGAGCTTGCGCAGTGCCTCGGGGTCGACCTTGAGGAACGTACGGCCGTCGGCCTCGAAGGTGGAGACACCGTCGGCGGTCACCAGCCGGTACGGCGTGGTGTCCTCTCCCAGCGGGAGCAGATCGGAGTACGCAAACTCTGGCATTACGGCCATTCCTCACTCGGCAGACGGCGCCCGGCCCCCATTGGCCCGGCGCCCACCAGCGTAGAACCCCGCGGACCCGGTCCGTCTGTGAGGTAAGGCTCACCACGGGGTAGTCGCGATCTATCGCGTTTGGGTACGCTGGGTCGGTGGACCTCGAAAAGCACCCCCACCCGCCCCAGGCGCCGACGGCCCCGGCCGCACCCACCGCGCCTGTCGCCCAGGCCGCGCCCGTCGCGCAGGCCGCACCCACCGCGCCCGGCCTCCGCGCCTCCGACGCCGACCGCGACCGCATCGCGGACATCCTCAGGGACGCCCTGGCCGAGGGGCGCCTGACCGCCGAGGAGCACGCCGAGCGCATCGACTCGGTCTACCGCGCCAAGACCGTCGGTGAACTGCAGCCGCTGGTCGAGGACTTGCCCGCGCCCGGCGGCGGCCGGCGCGACCAGACCGCCGCCCCCTGGGCGCAGGCCGATCCGAACGTTCCCGTCACCGCGGAGAGCCTGATCGCGGTCTTCTCCAGCTCGACCCGCAAGGGCCGCTGGCGCATCGGGGCCCGTACGAAGGCCTTCTCGCTCTTCGGCAACATCGAGATCGACCTCACCGAGGCCCTCTTCGAGCAGCGCCTCACCGTCATCGACGCCACCTCCATCTTCGGCAACGTCGAGATCACCGTCCCGGAGAACATCTCGCTGCGCGGCAGCGGCACCGGGATCTTCGGCAACTTCGAGGTGGAGAACCTGGAGTCGGAGAATCCCGAGGCTCCGGTCGTCGTGGTCAACGGCTACTCGGTCTTCGGGAACATCGAGGCCAAGCCCAAGCGCGGCAAGTTCGTCACCGACCTGCACAAGCGGCTGGAGAAGCACCTCGACAAGCACCTGCGAAAGCACCTGGGCTGAAGCTTTCGCGTTTGTAGGAACGTGTGCACATCGGAACTCAGTGCATAGGCGCGCGTACAGCGGGTAGGGAGTGCTGCATCGTCTCTCGCTCGCGAAGCCGTCGTCAGGAGTAGACCGTGCTGCATCCGCCGTACCAGTCCGTGCAGGTCGCCGCCGTCCCGCCGCAGCGAGGTCCTGCGCGTGAGGATCAGGCCGGCCCCTGGCATGCGGAGGCGGTGTGCCGCCGGGACGAGGCGGGCCTCTTCTTCGCCCCGTCCAAGGAGCCGACGGCCGCCCGGCTGGCCCGGGAAGAGGCGGCGAAGCGCGTCTGTGCGCGCTGTCCCGTGATGGTCGACTGCCGGGAACACGCCCTGCTCCAGCCCGAACCGTACGGAGTCTGGGGAGGTCTGACCGCCGCCGAGCGCCGCGTCGTGCTGGCCAGGCGCCGCCGCCGTGAAGTCGAGCTGAGGAGCGCCGCGGCGGATCACATCGCCCAAGCGGGCTGAGACAGAGCCGAGTTGGCAGTTCTGCCAGGGAAGGGACGCCCGGACGGCCGGGTGTCCCTTCCCTGTGTGCTGCCTGTGCATACGCTCCCTTGACCGGGAGATGACCGGATCGGGATTCAGCCAACACCCCTGAAGCGGCAAGGATCTACGCGCGTAACCCCTTCTGTCAGACCAGCCCTCCCCGTCCCACAGGAGACGTGCATGCCGATCGACCGCCGCGCATTCATCAACAGGACAGCCGTGACCGGGGCCGCCATGGCCATCGCCACCACAGCAGGAACCACCGCCGCGAGCGCCGCGCCGGCGGGTAACCCGGAGAAGGCGGCGAAGCCGAAGAAGACGCACTCCTTCTCCATCCTCGGCACGACCGACCTGCACAGCCACGTCTTCGACTGGGACTACTACACGGACGCGGCGTACAAGGACAGCGCGGGCGACGCGGTCGGCATCGCCAAGGTCGCCACCCTGGTGAAGAAGCTGCGCGCCGAAAAGGGCGCCGACCGCTGTCTGTTGGTCGACGCCGGCGACATCATCCAGGGCACCTCGCTCGCGTACTACTTCGCCCGCGTCGACCCCATCACCGGCAAGGACGGCAGGCGCGGCCCCAAGCACCCGATGGCGCTCGCCATGAATGCCATGCGCTACGACGCCGCCGCGCTCGGCAACCATGAGTTCAACTACGGCATCCCGCTGCTGCGCACCTTCGAGAAGCAGCTCGACTTCCCGCTCCTGGGCGCCAACGCCCTGGACGCCAAGACGCTGCGCCCCGGCTTCCCGCCATACGCCGTCAAGCGGCTGCGCGTCCACGGCGGCCCTGACGTCAAGGTCGGCATCCTGGGGCTCACCAACCCCGGGATCGCCCTGTGGGACAAGGACAACGTCGCCGGGAAGATGACCTTCCCCGGCCTGGTCGAGCAGGCGAAGAAGTACGTCCCGCGGCTGCGCGCGCTCGGCTGCGACGTGATCTTCCTGACCGACCACTCCGGTCTCGACGGCTCGTCCTCGTACGGCGATTCGCTGCCGTACGTCGAGAACGCGTCGAACCTGGTCGCCGAGGAGGTCCCCGGCATCGACGCGATCCTCGTCGGCCACACCCACACCAACGTCCCCACATACACCGTCGCCAACAAGGAGACGGGCAAGAACGTCGTGCTCTCCGAGCCGTTCTGCTACGGCAAGCGGCTCTCGGTCTTCGACTTCGAACTGGAGCTGGAGCACGGCCGCTGGAAGGTCACCTCCGTCACCTCCGACACGCTCCCCACCGAGCAGGAGGACGAGGACCCGGTCATCACGCGCCTCGTCAAGGCGGACCACGACGCGACCGTCGCCTACGTCAACACGGCCATCGGCACCTGCACCGAGGACCTGTCGGCCGCTGAGGCGTGCTGGAAGGACGTCCCGGTCATGGACTTCATCCAGAAGGTCCAGATGGACACGGTGACCGCAGGTCTCTCGGCCGCCGACGCCGCCCTGCCGATGGTCTCCATCGCCGCGCCCTTCAGCCGCACCGCGGACATCCCGGCGGGCGACGTGACGATCCGCGACATCGCCGGGCTCTACACGTACGACAACACGCTGTACGGAAAGAAGCTCACCGGCGCCCAGCTCAAGGACTACCTGGAGTACGCGGCGAAGTACTACGCCCAGGTCCCGGCGGGCACGAAGGTCGACACCGCGACCCTCACCAACGCCAACAGCTTCTGGGACTACATGTACGACACCATGGCCGGCGTCGCGTACGAGATCGACATCGCCCAGCCGGTCGGCTCACGCATCAAGAACCTCACCCACAACGGCGCGGCGATCGACGACGCCCAGGTCTTCGTTATCGCGGTCAACAACTACCGTGCCAACGGCGGCAGCGGCTATCCGCACATCGCGACCGCCGAGATCGCCTTCTCCTCCACCACCGAGATCCGCCAGACGATGATCGACTACGTGATCGCCAAGGGCGCCCTCGACCCGAAGGACTTCGCGGTCTCCAACTGGAAGCTGACGCAGGCGGGCACGCCGGTCTTCTAAGAAGGTCCCGGGTACGCAAAAGGGGCGCCCCACCGCACAGGGGGCGCCCCAAGTCGCTTACCGGCGCTGCTACTTCGCGCGGTCGAAGTCGATCTGGCTGTACGCGCGCAGCTTGGAGAGGCGGTGCGTCGAGTCGATCCTGCGGATCGTGCCCGACTTGGACCGCATCACCAGCGACTCGGTGGTCGCGGTCTCCGCGCGGTAGCGCACGCCGCGCAGCAGCTCGCCGTCGGTGATCCCGGTGGCGACGAAGAAGACGTTGTCGCCGCTGACCAGGTCGTTGGTCGAGAGCACCCGGTCGAGATCGTGGCCGGCGTCGATCGCCCGCTGCCGCTCGGCCTCGTCCTTGGGCCAGAGCTTGCCCTGGATGGTGCCGCCGAGGCACTTGATCGCGCACGCGGAGATGATGCCCTCGGGGGTGCCGCCGATGCCCATCAGCAGGTCGACGCCGGTCCCTTCCCGTACGGCCATGATCGACCCGGCGACGTCGCCGTCCGAGATGAACTTGATCCGCGCGCCCGTCTCGCGGATCTCCTTGACCATGCCCTCGTGGCGCGGCCGGTCGAGGATCATCACGGTGACGTCTTCGGGGCTGGAGTTCTTCGCCTTGGCCACGCGCCGGATGTTGACCGAGACCGGGGCGTTGATGTCGACGAAGTCGGCTGCCTCGGGTCCGGTGACCAGCTTCTCCATGTAGAAGACGGCGGACGGGTCGAACATCGTCCCGCGGTCGGCGGCCGCGAGCACCGCGATGGCGTTCGGCTGGCCCTTGGCGTTCAGCGTCGTCCCGTCGATCGGGTCGACGGCGATGTCCACCTCGGGGCCGGTGCCATCACCGATGTGCTCCCCGTTGAAGAGCATCGGCGCTTCGTCCTTCTCGCCCTCGCCGATGACGACGACGCCGTTCATCGAGACGGTGGAGACCAGGGTGCGCATGGCATTGACGGCCGCGCCGTCCGCGCCGATCTTGTCGCCGCGCCCGACCCATCGCCCGGCGGCCATGGCGGCGGCCTCGGTGACCCGTACGAGCTCCAGGGCGAGGTTGCGGTCGGGGGCCTCGGGAGAGACCTCGAGCTGGGAAGGAAGCTGATGCTCGGTCATCGGCACGCACCTTTCTGATACGACGACGGCCGTATGTAGATGTTGAGGGTTCGTTCGATTCTATCGTTTGGGCGATAAAATGAGCAGGGGCCCCCACGTATGAGCACAGTCACCACCTGAGACCATGGGGCACATGGCAGGTGCGCGAAAGCAGACAGTCCGGGGTGCGGTGCAGTCCCTGGCGGTGATCGGGGTGATCGTCGCGGGGATCTACGTGTTCGTCCCGCACGACGACAAGGCGAGTCCGATCAAGAAGCCGACCGATTACCGGGTCGAGCTCCTGCAGGCGCGGCGCTACGCCGGGTACCCGGTGGCCGCACCGGAGGGCCTGTCCAAGGAGTGGCGCGCGAGCTCGGTGACGTACGACGGGAAGAACGGCAAGGCCTGGCACCTGGGCTTCGTCGACCCGGACGACCAGTACGTGGCCATAGAGCAGTCGGCGGTGACCGGGGCTGCGGCGGACAAGTACGCCCGCGCGGTGAGCCAGCAGGCGAAGAAGACCGCGCAGACGCAGCAGGTCAACGGCGAGACCTGGCAGCGCTGGGAGGGCTCGCACTACGACGCCCTGGTGCGCCTGGACAAGGGGTCCACCACGGTGGTGACCGGCACGGCGTCGTACGAGCAGCTGGCGAAGATGGCGGCGGCGCTGCGCACGAAGTGAAGCGAAGCCAAGACGCGTGTACGCGAAAGAGGCGGCCACCCCGGGACCGGGGGTGACCGCCTCTTTCGCGAGTGAGCGGGGGCTCAGACGGTGGTGATGACCTCGTCGAGCTCCAGGCGCGGGGAGCGCGGGAACCAGGCGTCCTCGCCCGGCTTGCCGATGTTGATGATCATCAGCGGGGTGTGGTCGTCGTCCAGGAACTCCTTCTGGACACCGGCGAAGTCGAAGCCCGTCATCGGGCCCGCGGCCAGACCGGCGGCGCGGACGCCGACGATGAAGTAGCCGGCCTGCAGGGTGGCGTTGACCAGGGCGGCCTGCTCGCGGACCGGGCGCTCGGAGAAGAACATGTCCTTGGCCTGCGGGAAGTGCGGGAGCAGGGCCGGGAGCTCGTCGTGGAACTCGTTGTCGGCGGAGAGGATCGCGACCAGCGGGGCGGTGGCGGTCTTGGGCTGGTTGCCCTCGGCCATCAGGTTCACCAGGCGCTCGCGGGCCTCGGGGGAGCGGACCAGGGTGATGCGCAGCGGCGACTGGTTGAAGGCGGTCGGCCCGAACTTGACCAGGTCGTAGATCGCCTGCACCTGCTCCTCGGTCACCGGCTCGTCGGTGAAGGTGTTGGCGGTGCGGGCCTCGCGGAACAGGAGGTCCTGGGCGGCGGGGTCAAGAACGAGGGACATCTGTCGTACCTTCCGGACGTGCGTGTGCATCAAGCGATGCTCCGACTGTACGACGCAATAGATTAAGTTTCAACTAAACCCGTCCCCGAGTGAGCGGCCTCACAGGCCACGCCTCCTGAGCTGGGGTTACTCCTCCCCAGTGTCCTCCTTCAGCGCCGCGTTCAGGCGCGCCCGTGCTCCGTCCAGCCAGCGGCGGCAGACCTTGGCCAGCTCCTCGCCGCGCTCCCAGAGGGCGAGCGACTCCTCCAGGGTGGTGCCGCCTGCCTCCAACTTCCGTACGACCTCGATCAGTTCGTCCCGCGCCTGCTCGTACCCCAGGGCCGTTTCCGCTGTTTCCGCAGTCTCGGTCTTCGCCATGATCTCCACCTAGTCCTGTGCCGTCACTGTCACGTTCAAGTCGCCCCCGGCCACCCGGGCCCGCAGCACGTCCCCGTCCCCGACCTCCGCCGGGTCCCGTACGACCGCACCGTCCGCACGCTGCAGCACCGCATAGCCGCGCTCCAGCGTCGCCGCGGGCGAGAGTGCCACCACCCGGGCCCTGGTGTGCGAGAGCTCGGAGTCCGCGCGGTCCAGGAGGTGCCCCAGCGTGCGCCGGCTGCGCTCCACCAGCGCGTCCACCACCGCCTCGCGCTCCTCCACCATCCGCTGCGGCCGCTCCATGGAGGGCCGGGCCAGCGCGGCGGCCAGCCCCCGCTCCTCCCGGTCGAGGGCCCCCTGGACGGTGCGCAGCGCCCGGTCGCGCAGCCCCTGCACCCGGTCCAGCTCCTCCCCGACATCGGGGACGACCTTCTTCGCCGCGTCCGTCGGGGTCGAGGCCCGCAGGTCCGCCACCAGGTCGAGCAGCGGGGAGTCGGGCTCGTGGCCGATCGCGGAGACGACCGGCGTACGGCACGCGCCCACCGCACGCACCAGCTGCTCGTCCGAGAACGGCAGCAGATCCTCCACGCTCCCGCCGCCGCGCGCCACGATGATCACGTCGACCTCCGGCAGCGCGTCCAGCTCCTTCACCGCCTGGACGACTCCCGGCACCGCGTGCACCCCCTGGACCGCCACGTTCCGCACCTCGAAGCGGACGGCGGGCCAACGCCGCCGCGCGTTCTCCAGGACATCGCGCTCGGCCGCCGACGCACGCCCCGTCACCAGCCCGATCAGCTGCGGCAGGAACGGCAGCGGCTTCTTGCGGTCCAGTGCGAAGAGGCCCTCCGCCGCGAGGGTCTTCTTCAACTGCTCCAGGCGGGCGAGCAGTTCACCGATGCCCACCGGCTTGATCTCCACGGCGCGCAGCGACAGCTGCCCCCGCGGTGCGTACCACTCGGGCTTCGCGTGGACGACGACCCGCGCGCCCTCGGTCACCACATCGGCGACCGCGTCGAAGACCTGCCGGAAACAGGTCACGCCCACCGAGATGTCGTGCGACGGGTCGCGCAGCGTCAGGAAGACGACCCCTGCCCCGGGACGCCGGGACAGCTGCGTGATCTGCCCCTCGACCCAGACCGCGCCGAGGCGGTCGATCCACCCCCCGATGAGCCGCGAGACCTCGCCGACGGGCAGCGGCGCATCCGCACTCGTATTCAGAGCCATACGGGAAGGCTAGCCGTCCGCACTGACAGGACGTCCCAGCTGAACGGCGAGCACCACCAGTCCGATCCCCAGCCAGATCAGCCCGACGACCTGCGCGGTCCCCGTCGCCTCCACGATCACCGCGATGGTGATCGCCGCACCCAGCACCGGCACCAGCACATGCCGCCACCAGATGACGGGGCCCTCCATCTTCCGTACGGCGAACCAGCCCACCACCGAGGCGTGCAGCAGCACGAAGGCGGTCAGCGCCCCGACGTTGACCACCGAGACGAGATGGTCCAGACCGTCGTCGCGCCGGGCCGCCCACACCGCGGCCACCAGCGTCACGGCCGCGGCCAGCAGCAGTGCGACCCGCGGCACCCCGGACGGGCCGTCCACCTTCGACAGCACGTGCGGCAGCCGCCGGTTCCTGGCCATCGCGAAGAGCAGCCGTCCCGCCGCGGCCTGCCCGGCCAGCGCGGCGAAGGCGGCGCCGATCGCCTTGGACACCGCGACGAGGTCGTGCAGCCAGCCGCCCACGGCCGCGTCCACCGTGGTGTAGAACGCATCCCCCTGGGCAGCGGGATCGGCGGCCAGCTGGGCGGAGGAGACCGGTTCGAGTACGGCCGCCAGATAGGTCTGCGCGATGAACAGCACGCCCGCCAGGACCAGGCAGAACAGCACCGCCCGCGCCACCTTCGCCGACCCCCCGGTCACCTCCTCGGCGAACGAGGCGATCGCGTCGAAGCCGAGATACGACAGGACGGCCACCGACACCGCCCCCAGGACCGCGCTCATCGAGAACCCGATGTCGCTGGTGAACGGCGTCATCAGCCCCCGGGTCGCCCCGCCCTGCGAGATCTCCACCAGCGCGGCCACCACGAAGACGAGGAGCACCACGATCTCCATGGCGAGCACCGCGAAGCCGACCCGCGCGGCCGCCCGAACGCCCCACAGGTTCAGCAGCGTCGTCACGACGACGGCGATCGCGGTCCACACCCAGCGCGAGACGGACGGCACCAGCGCGTTCATCGCGATCCCGGAGAAGAGATACGCGACGGCCGGGATCAGCAGATAGTCCAGCATCGCCATCCACCCGGCGATGAAACCGGGCCCCTCGCCGAGGCCCTTTCGGGCGTACGCGAAGACCGAACCCGTCTTGGGGATGACCCGCACCATCTGTGCGTAGCTGAAAGCGGTGAACGCCATCGCCACGGTCGCGACCAGATAGACCAGCGCCACCGCGCCGTGCGACTTGGCGTCGAGCGTGCCGAAGACGCCGACCGGGGCCATGGGGGCGATGAAGAGCAGCCCGTAGACGACCAGGTCCCGGAAGCCGAGGTTCCGTCGCAGCGTCCCGGTCTCTTCACTGTCTGTGCTCTTGCCCGTGCTCATGCGTCACAGTCTTCCCGCAGAGCCGATCTTTGGCCCGCCGGGCACGGCCTTACGATGGAGAACATGACTGCAACGACAGCCCGCCGTGTCCTGCTCGCCGCGCCCCGTGGGTACTGCGCGGGTGTGGACCGTGCCGTGATCGCCGTCGAGAAGGCCCTGGAGCAGTACGGCGCGCCGGTCTACGTCCGCCACGAGATCGTGCACAACAAGTACGTGGTGCAGACGCTGGAGAAGAAGGGCGCGATCTTCGTCGAGCGCACGGACGAGGTGCCCGAGGGCTCCATCGTGATGTTCTCCGCGCACGGGGTGGCCCCGACCGTCCATGCCGAGGCCGCCGAGCGCAGGCTCGCGACGATCGACGCGACCTGCCCCCTGGTCACCAAGGTCCACAAGGAAGCCGTCCGGTACGCGGCCGACGACTACGACATCCTCCTGATCGGCCACGAGGGCCACGAGGAGGTCATCGGCACGAGCGGCGAGGCCCCCGACCACATCACGCTGGTCGACGGCCCCGAGGACGTCGCGAACGTCTCCGTGCGCGACGAGTCGAAGGTCGTCTGGCTCTCCCAGACCACGCTCTCCGTCGACGAGACGATGGAGACGGTCGACGCCCTGAAGTCGAAGTTCCCCAACCTCCTCTCGCCGCCGAGCGACGACATCTGCTACGCCACGCAGAACCGCCAGATCGCGGTGAAGAAGCTCGCCGAGGACGCCGAACTGGTCATCGTCGTCGGCTCCAAGAACTCCTCCAACTCCATCCGCATGGTCGAGGTCGCCCTCGACGCCGGAGCCCCCGCGGCCCACCTGGTGGACTTCGCCGCCGAGATCGACGAGGCCTGGCTGGAGGGCGTCACGACGGTCGGCCTGACCTCGGGCGCCTCGGTCCCGGACGTCCTGGTCGACGGCGTACTGGAGTGGCTCTCCGAGCGCGGCTACGCGGACGTGGAGACGGTGAAGACGGCCGACGAGTCGATCACTTTCTCGCTGCCCAAGGAGCTCCGCCGCGACCTGCGCGCCGAAGCGGCCGAGCTGTCCGCGAAGCAGCCGGTCACCCCGGTCACCAAGTAACTGTCAGCGGTACGCCGTAACGTTGAGTCCATGCAGATCTTCGGCGTGGACATCGGCGGTTCCGGCATCAAGGGCGCTCCGGTCGACCTCGACCGCGGCGACCTCGCCCAGGAGCGGCACAAGGTTCTGACCCCGCAGCCGGCCACACCCGACGGTGTGGCCGACTGCGTGGCCGAGGTCGTCTCCCACTTCTCCTGGGAGGGCCCGGTGGGCATCACGTTCCCCGGCGTGGTCACGGACGGCACGGTCCGTACGGCGGCGAACGTGGACAAGGGCTGGGTCGACACCGACGCGGCGACCCTCCTCTCCCAGCGCCTGGACGGCCGCCCCGTCACCGTCCTGAACGACGCGGACGCGGCCGGCATCGCGGAGATGGCCTTCGGCGCGGGCCGCGACCGCAAGGGCACGGTCATCCTGCTCACGTTCGGTACGGGCATCGGCTCGGCGGTCTTCAGCGGCGGCCTCCTCGTCCCGAACACCGAGCTCGGACACCTGGAACTGCACGGCCACGACGCGGAGACCCGCGCCTCCACCAAGGCCAAGGAAGACGAGGACCTGAGCTGGCAGCACTGGGCGCACCGGGTGCAGAAGTACCTGGCCCATGTGGAGATGCTCTTCTCGCCCGAGCTCTTCATCATCGGCGGCGGTGTGAGCCGCAAGGCGGACAAGTTCCTGCACCTCATCGAGGACATCAGGGCCGAGATCGTGCCGGCGGAACTGGAGAACAACGCGGGCATCGTAGGAGCGGCGATGGCCGCCTCGAAGCGCGAGGGCTAACGCCCGCGGCGGCGCTCGGAGATCACGCGTACGCGGCGTACGACCATGATCACCGCGGCGACGAGCGTGCCGGTGTACAGCCAGCCGGCATGCAGCGCCAGCGTGGTCAGGACGCCCATGAGGCTCCCGGCCAGCCCGTCGCCCGCCCCGTCGGAGATCAGCACGGACCCGACGGCGAAGGCGATCGGCACGCTGATCGGCGCGGTCACGAGGTCGGCCGGCCGCACCCACATCGCGGTCGCCACACTCACCGGCAGGAAGAGCAGCCCGTACGCGATCGCCGACCCGCCGAAGAGCAGCCAGTCCAGCGCGCCGGCCGCCAGCATGGCCACCATCGCGAAGAGCCCGCCGCCGAGCCCCGTCAGCCGCGGACTGGGCATCTTCCGCAGGGCCAGCACCAGAGGTGCCACGGGCCGTGCGGGGCGGGTCCGGGAGACCCGGTAGACGGTCGCGGTCTCGCCGCGACCGGCCTGTGAGGGCACGTCGGGACGGGGGGTCCGGGTCCTGTGTTGCTGCTCCACCCGACCAACGTAGGTCGCGAGGTGGGGTGAATCCGGCGCGGGACACGCGCTTTGGGTGACCTTGGCGCTGAGTTCGACGTACGGGAACAGAAGACCGCCCTCCGCGCGCCCGTAAACTGGTACACCGGCCCGCTCTACCAGGGCCGATCCATCACCCTTCGTAACGGGAAGTCGCCAACGTGTCGCTCACGATCGGAATCGTCGGTCTGCCGAATGTCGGCAAGTCGACCCTGTTCAACGCCCTGACCAAGAACGACGTGCTGGCGGCCAACTACCCGTTCGCCACGATCGAGCCGAACGTCGGCGTCGTCGGTGTCCCCGACGCCCGCCTGACCAAGCTCGCCGAGATCTTCAGCTCGCAGAAGCTCATCCCCGCCACGGTGGACTTCGTCGACATCGCGGGCATCGTCCGCGGCGCCTCCGAGGGTGAGGGCCTGGGCAACAAGTTCCTGGCGAACATCCGCGAGTCCGACGCGATCTGCCAGGTCATCCGGGCCTTCAAGGACGAGAACGTCGTGCACGTCGACGGCAAGGTCTCGCCGAAGGACGACATCGAGACCATCAACACCGAGCTGATCCTCGCCGACCTCCAGTCCGTCGAGAAGCAGATCCCCCGCCTCCAGAAGGAGTCCCGCCTCCAGAAGGAGAAGGTCCTCGTCCTCGCCGCGGTCGAGAAGGCCCAGAAGATCCTGGAGGCCGGCGAGACGCTGTTCTCCGCGGGCATCACCAAGGGCACCGAGCAGGGCGACCTCCTGCACGAGCTGCACCTCCTCACCACCAAGCCGTTCCTCTACGTCTTCAACGTCGACGAGGACGAGCTGGTCGACGAGGAGTTCAAGAACGAGCAGCGCGCCCTGGTCGCCCCCGCCGAGGCGATCTTCCTGAACGCCAAGATCGAGTCCGAGCTCATCGAGCTCGACGACGACGAGGCCCTCGAACTCCTCCAGTCCATGGGCCAGGAGGAGCCCGGCCTCGCCACCCTCGGCCGCGTCGGCTTCGCCACGCTGGGCCTCCAGACCTACCTCACGGCAGGCCCCAAGGAGTCCCGCGCCTGGACGATCCCGCAGGGCGCGACGGCTCCCGAGGCGGCCGGTGTGATCCACACCGACTTCCAGAAGGGCTTCATCAAGGCGGAGATCATCTCCTTCGCCGACCTGGTGGAGACCGGCTCGGTCGCCGAGGCCCGCGCGAAGGGCAAGGCCCGTATGGAGGGCAAGGAGTACGTCATGCAGGACGGCGACGTCGTGGAGTTCCGCTTCAACGTGTAGCAGCACCGGCAGAGGTCACACCGAGGGCACCCGCGACGCGGGTGCCCTCGTCCTCGTCCTCGTCCGGGACGGGGCGGCTACGTGGTGCGGGACCTGCGGTACTCCTCGACCACCAGGTCGGTCAGCTCGGCCACCGAGGTCTCCGACGTGCGCTTGTCGAAGGTGATCTCGCCGTGCTGGAGCAGGTTGACCCGGTCGCAGATCTCGAAGACCTGCGCGTAGTTGTGCGCGATGATGACGACGGAGACCTCGCCGTGCGCCTTGAGGTCGTTGACCAGGTCGAGGATGAGCGCGCCCTCCTTGGCGCCCATCGCGGCGAGCGGCTCGTCGAGGAGCAGGATCCTCGCCTCGGAGTAGATCGAGCGGGCCACGGCGATGGCCTGCCGCTGGCCGCCGGACAGTTTGGCCACCTCGACGTCGACCGACGGGATGTTCACCCCCATGGTGGCCAGGTGCTCCTTGGCGATCCTGCGCATCGCACGGTTGCGCAGGAGTCGGGTGGGTCCGATCCGCTCCCGGTTGAGGAACATGTTGTGGTAGACGGTCAGTTCGTTCACCAGCGCCAGGTCCTGGTAGACCGCGTCGATGCCGAGCGAGCGGGCGTGGTCGACCGACTTGAGGGTCACCTCCTGGCCGTCGAGGAGGATGCGGCCGGAGTCGGGGCGGTGGAAGCCGCAGAGGATCTTCAGCAGTGTTGATTTCCCGGCGCCGTTGTCGCCGACCAGGGCGAGGACCTCGCCCTTTTCCAGCCGCAGGTTCACGTCCTTCAGTGCCGTGATCGCGCCGTAGCCCTTGGCCATGTGCTCCACCGAGAGCGCAGGTGGTGGTGTGGTCGTCCCCTGCTCCGTCATCGGCGGCCCGCCCTTCGCAGCCTGGTCAGGTGCACGTTGAGCACCATGGAGATGATGATCGCCGCGCCGAGGATGATGTTGAACGGATTGGCGCTGATGCCGATGAGGTTGAACCCGTTGCGCAGCTCCGCGAGGACGAGCGCGCCGAGCAGCGCGCCGATGACCGTTCCCGAGCCGCCGGCCAGCGCCGTACCGCCGATGACCGCTGCCGAGACGGCGACGAACATCGGGGCCGCGCCGTCCGCGCCCGCCGAGCTCGGGTCGATCGAGCTGACACGGAAGGCCTCCAGGAGTCCGGCGAAGGCCCCGAGCGCACCGCTGGCCATGAAGTTTCCGGTCTTGATACGGCCGGTCTTGATGCCGGCCTCGCTCGCGCCGAGCGGATTGCCGCCGGTGGCGACGGTGTGCAGGCCCCAGCGGGAGCGGGTGAGCAGGACGTGGAAGAACGCGATGATGATCAGGCACCAGATCAGCTCCGACCAGTCCGACTCCCCGAACCAGCCCTGCAGCCCCTGCGCCGCCTCGGGAATCTGTGCGGGGTACGCGTGCGAGCTGGTCAGCATGATGCCCAGGAAGAGGAAGAGCGTGCCCAGCGTGGCGACGAACGACGGCACCCGCAGCACGACCACCACGAACCCGTTGAACAGCCCGATCAGGGCGCCGGCCAGCACGGAGCCGATGATCGCGATGATCGGGTACACGCCGTAGTAGTCGATCAGGTAGTGCATCAGGAAGGGCGACAGCGCGAAGACGCTGCCGACGGACAGGTCGATCTCCCCGCAGACCAGCAGCATCACCATGCCTGCCGCGACGATCGCGTACGGCGCGGTCTGCTGCGAGAGGTTGACCAGGTTGTTGTGGGAGAGGAAGTCCGCGTTGTTGGCCCAGAAGTACACCAGCAGGCCCGCCGCGACGATGAAGATCGTGGCCTCACGGCGGACGACGAAGGCGTCGAAGGCGAGGCGCAGCGGGCCGGGTTGCTTTTCCGGCGGGGAGCCTGCCCCGGTGGGCTCCCCGCCGACCGCCCGCTGCGCGGTGCTGTCGCTCATGCGTGTGCGATGGGTCCGGAGCGCTTGAGCAGCTGCTGCTTCGTGCTGGAGCCCTCGTACCGGGTCTTGGTCTGCAGATACGGATCGACGTTGCCCTTGGTCACGAAGAGCAGGCCGGTGTCGGTGATGCTCGGCATCATGAGGCCGCCGGACAGTTTGTACATCCACAGATAAAGAACCGTCAGGAAGCCCTGGAGATAGGGCTGTTGGTCGATGGTGAAGTCGAGGCTGCCCTCTTTGATCGCGGTGAGGGTGTTCGGGTTCAGGTCGAAGCCGCCCGCGACCACCCCCTTCTGCTTGAGGCCGTACTTCTTCATGACCTTGCCGACGGCCTCCGTCGAGCCCGCGTCGACCGCGAACAGACCCTTGAGGCTCTTGTGCCCGATCGAATACGCGTCGACGGTCGACAGCTCCTTGGGGAGCTCCGCTCCGCTGGCGACCGTGGCAAAGTTGATCGACGCGCCCGCTGCCTTGATCGCGTCGGTGGCGCCGTCGATACGCGGCTGGATGTTGAGCGCGCCCGGAGTGGCGATGAACCCGACCGCGTCCCCGCCGTCCGGCATCAGCGAGGCGATGCGCCGGCCCATCTGGACCCCGGACTGGTAGAGGTCCTGCCCGATGTAGCAGAGCCGGCTGGTCCCCGGGTCTCCCTTCGCGCCGTCCGCGTTGTACGCGACGGTCGGGATCCCGGCCTGCAGGGCGTTGTCGACGGGCTTCGTGAAGGCGTTCTTGTCGACGACCGCGATCGCGATGCCGTCGGCCTTCGCGGTGACGGCCGACGTCATGGCACTGACCATCTCCGGGACGCTCGAATCCTTCGAACCGGTCCACTGGAACGAGGCGCCCAGCAGCGCGCAGGCGTCATGCGCGCCGTACTGCGTCGGGGTGAAGAAAGGGTTCGTCGTGACGTGGTTGACGAACACGAACTTCCACTTCGGCGTCTTCGGGAAGTCCCCCACGCCGTCGCCCGATGAACTGTCGTCGCTCTTGTTGCTGGACGAGCAGGCGGACAGCAGCGCGGCCGCGGCGGCCGAGGCGCTCACCATGCCGGCCCCGCTGAGCAGCCGCCGCCTGGCGATACCGTTCAGGCCGATCGTGTCGACGGCCTCTTCCACCTGAGGATCGATCTTCTTCATGGCCCCACCCTGGTGAGCTCGGCCCGCATCGTCCGACATTTCGAACAACGTTCGGTAGGCTCGGTGGCCTGCAACATAGGACCGGCCCAACGGGTCGTCAAGAGCCTGCGGCCGCAGCCTCCGGGTAGTGCCGGCGGAGCACCGACAGGCCGATCGCCGCCCGCCGTACGCGCTCACGTGCGGTCGCCACGGCGAGCTCGGCGAGGTGGGCGCCGGACGGATAGAGCGGGGGCGCGTTCCGTACGGTGAACTTCAGGTGGACCGGGGCCGCCACCCGCACGAGGGCCGGGATCTCGTAGTAGCGGACGACGCCGCCGAAGTCGTCGGAGCTCTCCACGTACACGTCGAGGGGCACGTCGACGGCGCTTCGGATCGCCGCCATCTGGGCCAGGGTGAGGTCGATCGGCAGGTTGATCGTGGTGACCCCGAGGTCCTCGAGGACCCGGGCGGCCGCCGGATTGGCCGTCGGCATCGAGATCGACGCCTTGATCTCCAGGTCCGGCGGCAGGTCACCGGAGCGCCGCAGCCGGCCGATGATCCACAGCTGTCCGATGTCGGCCACCAGCACGCTGCGCACGCCGAGTTCACAGCCGCGGATGACGTCCTCCAGCCCGTACGCGAGCTGGTCGGCGCCGCGCAGCACCGCCGCCGCACCGCCGCCCGCGGCAGAGGTCGCCTGGATGCCGATGTCCCAGCCGCCGCGCGGCCCGACGAAGAGGCAGACCTCGACGCCGCGTTCGTGGCCGAGCGACACCATCCTCCGGATCTCCGCGTCGGTGAGCAGCATCATGCCGCTGCCCTGGCTGATGCGGTGTACGCGGATCTCGTACCGCTCGGCCTCCTCCAGAACCGCCTGGAACGGTCCCGGGCCTTCGACCGACGGGATCTCCACCCGGTACTGCGCGCCGTCGGGGAAGCGTTTGTCCGAGTCGGGGAGCTCCCCGAGATCCCGGTCCGGCAGTCCGAGAGCGGACAGCGATCGACGTGCTTTCTCCATGCCGTCCATCCCGACCTTCTTCCGTTCGATATTTCGACGGCGGTTCGGTATCGCTGCGCTTGGACGGTAGGCAGCCGTCGGCGACCCGTCAACGGCCGCTACGGACGGCCCCCTGCCCGGCGGCGGCCCGGGCGATGTTGCGGGCCATGCCGCCGAAGACGACGGCGTGGAACGGGGAGACGCTCCACCAATAGGCGTGGCCGAGCAGGCCGCGCGGGTGGAACAGGGCGCGCTGGCGGTAGCGGGTGCGGCCCCCGTCGTCCGTCTCGGCGTACATCTCCAGCCAGGCGAGGCCCGGCAGCCGCATCTCGGCGCGCAGCCTCAGCAGGTGGCCCGGCTCGATCTCCTCGACCCGCCAGAAGTCCAGGGAATCGCCCACCCGCAGGCGCTCGGCGTCCCGTCGGCCGCGGCGCAGGCCCACTCCGCCGGCGAAGCGGTCCAGCCAGCCGCGGACCGCCCAGGCCAGCGGAAAGGAGTACCAGCCGTTGTCGCCGCCGATGCCCTCGATCACCTTCCACAGCGACTCCGGGGACGCGTCGACCGTGAGCTGCCGGTCGTCCTGGTAGAGGCTCCCGCCCGCCCAGTCCGGGTCGGTGGGCAAGGGATCGCTGGGTGCGCCGGGCAGTGCGGCGGAGGACCAGCGGGTGGCCACCTGGGCCTCCTGGACCCGCCGCAGTGCCAGGGCCAGGGCTTCGTCGAACGGCAGCGGGTGGCCCGGTCCTTCGGGCACGTACCGGGCGATGTCGTTTTCGTGGCAGATCACCTCGTGACGCAGCGACTCGGTCAGCGGGCGGGCGAGGGAAGCCGGTACGGGGGTGACGAGGCCGACCCAGTGGCTGGACAGGCGCGGGGTGAGGACCGGGACCGGCACGATGAGGCGTCGCGGGAGGCCGGCCACGGCGGCGTACCTGCGCATCATCTCGCGGTACGTGAGGACGTCGGGGCCTCCGATGTCGAACGCCCGGTCCACGTCGGCGGGCATGGCCGCCGAGCCGACGAGACAGCGCAGCACGTCACGGATCCCGATGGGCTGCGTACGGGTGTGCACCCAGCTGGGGGTCACCATGACCGGCAGCCGTTCGGTGAGGTAGCGCAGCATCTCGAACGACGCCGAACCCGAGCCGATGACCACCGCCGCGCGCAGCACGGTCGCGGGCACCGGGCCGTCGAGGAAGATGCGGCCGACCTCGGCCCTGGAGCGCAGATGCGGGGAGAGGGAGTGCTCGGGTACGTCCTTCGGGGTGAGTCCGCCGAGGTACACGATCCGGCGCACACCGGCCGCGGACGCCTGCTCGGCGAAGATCCGGGCCGCGCGGCGGTCCGTCTTCTCGAAGTCGGATCCGGTGCCGAGTGCGTGCACCAGGTAGTACGCGACGTCGACTCCGCGCATCGCCCCGGCGACGGATGCGGCGTCCGTGACATCCCCGCGGACCGTCTCGACGTCCTGCGCCCAGGGGTGGTCGCGGAGCTTGCCGGGGGAGCGGGCCAGGCACCGGACGCGGTGGCCCGCCTCCAGCAGCTCGGGGACCAGCCGCCCGCCGACGTACCCGGACGCCCCGGTGACCAGGCAGTGCAGCCGCTCCGTGTCCGGTCGTCCGTCCGTCGTCGCCACGAGTGAGCCTCCAGGTGTCCGGTGCGTTCTCGGTCTCTGCTGCCCGATTCTGGGCGCGGCAGCGCGACCGCGCCTGTCATCAACCGATCGGACGACCCCCGGGTCGGCCGAGTGCCGCCGATTACGTGGTCGGTCCGGCGACCCGTGGGGGCGCGGAACGGCCCGAGCATGGACGTACGGCCCCTCACCCCCACCGCACAGAGAAGAGGAAGCTCATGGCATCGAGCCGAATCGCCCGTCGTTCCACGCTGCTGCTCGTCTCGGTCGCCGGGACCGCCGTGCTCGTGGCCGGCTGCAGTACGTCCTCCGAAGCCGAGGACCGTCCGAAGCCGTCGGCCTCCGTTTCTTCCTCCGTTTCTTCCTCCGCTTCCGCTTCCTCGTCCGCGTCCGCCTCTGCTTCCTCCTCCACTCCCACCTCCGCCGCCGCCTCGGCGGCCGCGAGCCGGGACCTGCTCGCGGCGGCGCGCGAAGGACACCCCGACGCCGTACGCGACGCCATCGCGCGTGGCGCCGACCTGGAGACCCGCGACGGCAACCGCCGTACGCCGCTGCTCCTCGCCGCCACCGGCGACCACGACGTGGCCGCGCGGCTGCTCGTCGACGCGGGCGCCGACCCGGATGCCCTGGACGCGCAGCACGACACCCCGTGGCTGGTCACCGGCGTGACCGGCAGCGTCAAGATGGCCCGCGTACTGGCCGATGCCGACCCGGACTACAGCATCCTCAACCGCTTCGGCGGCACCTCCCTCATCCCGGCCGGCGAGCACGGATTCGCCGACTACATCCGGGAGGTCACCACCAACCCGGACATCGACGTCGACATCGACCACGTCAACAACCCTGGCTGGACAGCCCTGTTGGAGGCCGTGATCCTCGGCGACGGCGGCGAGGACCACCAGGAGTCGGTGAAGCTCCTCCTGGACGGAGGCGCGGACCGGTCCATCGAGGACAAGAACGGGAAGACCGCGCTCGAACACGCCGAGGAGAAGGGCCAGGACGAGATCGCCGCGCTGCTGCGCGCCTGACCTGCCCGCATCGGGGACAACCCTGTGGACGCGCTGTCATAGGGGCCGCTTATGCTGCCCGGACGATCGCGCAGGACCAGGGGAGGGTGCGGCATGTTCGGCAAGCTGTTCGGGAGGGGCGAGGACAGACCCGGGGCGGATCCGGGGGCGGATCCGTACGCCCTGCCTGCCACGCGCAGGCAGCGGAACGGGGTCTACGCGCTGCGTGCGCTGGGGGACAGGCGCGTCCTGGCGCTGGTGGAGGCCGCCGACGCGGAGGACTGGGAGGCGGTCAAGGAAGCGCTGGCCCCCTTCGACCTGGGCCATGACCAGCTGGTCCTCGGTCAGTTCGCCGAGATCGACGGCCTGCAGGACTGGATCGGGCGGGCGGCCGAGGAGGACAAGGAGCACCGGGCGACCGCGCTCCTGATATCCGGCACCCGGCACATCAAGTGGGGCTGGGAGGCGCGTACCTCCGCGCGCGCTTCGGATGTCTCACGGGACCAGTGGAGGGTCTTCCACGAGCGGCTCCACATCGCCGAGGAGCAGCTGCTCGAAGCTGCCGAACTGCGGCCGGACTGGGCCACGCCGTGGAGTCAGCTGCTGACCTCCGGGCGGGGCATGTCGCTCGGTTCCGCGGTCAACGAGGCCCGGCTGGACGCCGCCCTGCGCCGTGATCCGCTGGACCTGGAGACCCACAACTCGTGGGTGTCACAGCTGCAGCCCCGCTGGGGCGGCGAGCCGGGGGAGGCTCTGGCCTTCGCCCGCGCGGCTCTTGCCCGTACGCCCGAAGGCCATCGGCTCGGCTGTGTGATCGCCATGGCCCACATCGAGGAGTGGGTGGAGTCGGAGGACGAGAACGTCCTCAACTCGTCGCAGATCAGGGACGAACTGAGAAACGCGGCCTGGCACACCATCCTCCACGCGCGCTACGAGCGCCGCCCGGGCTGGCAGCACGACTTCAACATGTTCGCCATGGCGCTGTCGCTGGCCTGCGACAGCACGCTGGCCCCGCGCGTCTTCCGTGAACTGGGCGGCGCCTACACCTCGTGGCCGTGGACGTACATGGCGGGCCCGGAGAAGGCGTACGCCCGTTTCCGGCAGCGCGCCTGAGGCCGGTCGGTTCTCCGCCTTCCCGCTTCTGCCCCCGTACGTCCGCCATCCGTCGAACACCTCACCCCGGACTGCCCGATGACTCTGCCCGAAACCGTTTCCGGACCGGCCGGCGCCGACCGCACCTTCCAGGTGGATCTGCGCGGCCTCGTCGACCTCCTCTCCCACCACCTCTACTCCAGCCCCCGCGTCTACCTGCGGGAGCTCCTGCAGAACGCGGTGGACGCCCTGACCGCCCGGCGCATCCTCGAACCGGCCGCTCCCGAAGGGGCTTTCGGCATCCGGCTGTACGCCGACGGCGCGGTGGTGCGCGTCGAGGACGACGGCGTAGGTCTCACCGAGGCCGACGTCCACACCTTCCTCGCCACGATCGGCCGCAGCAGCAAGCGCGCCGAGAAGATCGCCGAGCAACGCGCCGATTTCATCGGCCAGTTCGGCATCGGTCTGCTCTCCTGCTTCCTCGTCGCCGACGAGATCCACGTCCTCAGCCGGTCCGCCCGTACGCCCGACGCGCCCGCCGTCGAGTGGCGCGGACGCGGCGACGGCAGCTACACCGTCCGCACCCTGCCCGCATCCGCCCGCCCCCGGCCCGGCACCACCGTCACCCTGACGCCCCGCGCCGATGCCGGTGAGTGGACCAAGCCGTCGCAAGTGCAGGCGCTGGCACGGCACTTCGGCTCGCTGCTGCGTCACCCGGTGACCTTCGACGACGGCACCACGGGCTCCGCGGCCGCCCCCGTCAACCCCGAGCCCGCCCCCTGGGCGCGCACCTACCCGACGCCGGGCGCCCGCTCCCGGGCGCTTGCCGCGTACGGCGAGGACGTCTTCGGGTTCACGCCCCTGGACACCATCGAGCTTGACCTGCCGGCCGTCGGCCTCAAGGGCATCGCGTGCATCCTTCCCGAGGCGGTGCCCGCCGGGCGCCGCCACGGCCACCGTGTGCACGTCAAGGGCATGCTGCTGTCCGAGCGGGCCGAGGAGATCCTGCCCGAGTGGGCGTTCTTCGTACGCTGCGTCGTCGACGCCGAGAGTCTGCGGCCGACGGCATCCCGCGAGGCGCTGTACGAGGACGACACCCTCGCCGCCGTACGCGACGCCCTCGCCGAGCGGCTGCGCGCGTGGATCGCCCAGGCCGCCGCCAGCGACCCCGACCTGCTCTCGCGCTTCCTGCAGGCCCACCACCTGGCCGTGAAGTCCCTGGCCGTGCACGACGACGAGATCCTGCGGATGCTGCTGCCGTGGCTGCCGTTCGAGACCACCGACGGGCACTGCACCCTCGACGAGTTCGCCCGCACCCACCGCACCGTGCTCGTCACCTCCAGCGTGGAGGAGTTCCGGCAGGTCGCGGCGATCGCCTCGGCCGCCGGGCTCGGCGTCGTCAACGGCGGTTACACGTACGACCGTGAACTGGTGCACCGGCTGCCCGAGATCAGGCCGGAGACCGCGGTCGCCGACCTCGACCCGGAGACGCTCACCGCCCATCTCGACCCCGTCGACCGGGAGACGGAACTGGCCGCGGCGACCTATCTCGCCCGCGCCCGCGACGCCCTCGCCGTCTTCGACTGCGATGTCGCCCTGCGCACCTTCCACCCCGCCTCCGCGCCCGCCCTGCTCGTCGACGGCCGCGAGGCCCGGCACGAGCGCACCCGCTCCCAGCTCGCCCGCGAGCAGGACGGCGGCGTCTGGGGCGACATCCTCGGCGCGCTGCGCCAGGAAGTTCCGCGCGCCCAGCTGATCCTCAACCAGCTCAACCCGCTGGTCCGCACCGCCGTCACCATCGACGAGCCCGAACTGGCCCGCACCAGTGCCGAAGCCCTCTACGGGCAGGCGGCGCTGCTGTCCCGGCGTCCGCTCAGGCCCGCCGAGTCGAGCCTCATCAACCGCTCCTTCCTCGACCTCCTCGCCCACGCCCTCCGCAAGGACAGCTGACGATGCCGACCGCACCTCAGAACACCGACGAGCTCATGCAGGCGCTGGGCGAGAACGACCGGCGCCCCTACGGACGCACCCGTACCGTCACCGCCGAGGAACTCGTCGAAGCCGCCGAGCAGTTCGCGGATCCCACCACGCTCGTGCACGCCCTCCTGGAACTGCAGGAGGCCTACACCTACGGCTCCGAGCCCCGTAAGTCGCCCGTCGTCTTCGCGCGCCTGCTCAACCTCTTCGACGAGCAGCCCGACGTCTTCGACGAGCGCCTGCGCCACCAGCTCTTCTGGCGGTTCAAGTGGGTGGCGCACGCCCTGCTCGCGATCCCCGAGATACCGCTGAGCAGCCTGCGCCAGTGGCTGAAGGAGATGCGCGACCGGTACGTCAAGGCCGGCATCGACCTCCAGCCGTACTACGGGCAGGCCTACCAACTCGCCTCCCACACCGGTGAGGACACCGCCCTCGCCTACGAACTGTGGGCGGGCCGCGACCGCAGCAGGCTCAGCGACTGCGAGGCCTGCGAGATCTGCGTGCGCGCCAACCACCACGTCACGTCGGGCGACGACGAGCGGGCGCTGCGCACCTGGGAGCCCGTACTGGAGGGGAAGGACTCCTGCAAGGAGGAGCCGGCCCGCTCCATCTCGTACGCCCTGCTCCCGCTGCTGCGCACGGGCCGCACCGACCGGGCCCGTGAACTGCACCTCGCCGGCTACCGCGCCTGCCGCCGCAACCCCTCGATGTCCGGGGAGGTCGGCCGGCACCTGGAGTTCTGCGCGCTGACCGGGAACGAGGCGCGCGGGCTCGAACTGCTCGCCGAGAACCGCGGACTGTTCGAGGAGGTGGACTCCCCGCAGGAACAGCTCGACTTCCTCACCGGCGTCGAAGTCCTGCTGCAGCGCATCGAGTTGCTCGGACGTGGCGAGCTTCACACCGCCGGATACGCGGGCCGCGTCTGGACGGTGACGGATCTTCGCGCCGAGGTACGAGGCCGGGCCGACGACCTCGCCGCCCGCTTCGACGCCCGCAACGGCACCGGCGCCCACACCGGCCACCGCCGCGCACGCCTGGAGCGCGGCCCGCTCCTGGACGCCCTGGAGCTGACCCTGCGCACCCGGGGTCTCGACGACGTGGCCCAGGCGGGGGCGGTCGCTCCGGCCGCCCCTCGTACGGTCGCCGCGGTCCCCGAATCGCTGACCGAACTCATCCTCCAGGCAAGGGTGTTGGACGACGACGGGCATCCGGACGCCGTCGCCCTGTGGGCACGGCTGCGTACGCTCGCCGCCGCCCGCGACTACACCCACCCCGACGACCCGGCGGTGGGCACGCTCGTACAGCTGCGCGCGGACCTGCTGCGCGACGAGGCCCATCTGGCGGACGTCAAGGACGAGCACGCCGAAGCCGCAGGCCTGTACGAGGAGGCCTCGGGCCTCTACGAGGACACCGGCCTGCCGGGCGACGCGGCGATCGCCCGGGGCTGCGCGCTGATCTCCACCGCCGAGATTCCCGCGGGGAACGCGCGGGCGGAGGCGGAGGACGCCGGGGAGACGAAGGCCGCCGCACTGGCCGCCGCCCACGCGTCCCTGGTGCGTCTGCACCAGGAGACGCCCGGTCTCACCCCGCTCCAGGAGGCACGCCTCCTGCGGTTGCGGTCGTCCGCCCTCGGCCTGCGTCTGCAGGCATCGGGCAGCGACGAGGATGTCGCGCCGGCCTTCGCGGAGGTGGACCTGTTCCAGGAGTTCGCCACGCGGCACGACCTCGCCGGCCCGCTCGCCTCCGCCCTGCTGCTCCGCGTCAGCACGCTCGCGCTCTCCGGCGACCTGCCCGCCGCGACCGTCGAGATGGACGGTCTGCTCGACCGGCTCGCCGCGCACGGCCCCGCCTGGCACATCCCCCGCGCGCTCGGCCTGCGCGGCCGGCTCCAACTCGGCCTCGGGGACGCGAAGGCGGCCCACGCGAACCTGACGGAAGCGCTGCGGCTCGCCGCCGACTGGGCGGCAGGCGCGGTCGACACCGGACGCCTCCACGGCGATCTGGCCCAGGCCTGCATGCACCTGGGCAGCCAGGACGAAGCGCTGCGGCACCTCACGCGCGCCGCCGAGCTGCACCTTCGCGAGGGCAGCCGGATCGACGCGTTCTGTACGTACAGCAACGCCGCCCAGCTCAGCCTCGACCTGGGACGCATCGAGGACTGCATCGCTCTCCTCGACTCGATCCTGGCCGAACCGGACGTCACCTCGGGCGAGTTGGACGACCGGCTCGCCGCGCAACTGCGCCTCACCCGCGCCAGAGCGCTGTACGCGGGGGAGGACCTCAAGGCCGCCACGGCCGAGTTCGTCGCCCTCGCCGCCGAGTCGGCCGGCTGGGAGGACGACCCGGGAAGCCACGCCATGATCGCCGGGGAGGCGGCCGTACTCCTCGCCGAATCAGGTGAGTTCGGCCGTGCGCGCGAGGCCGTGGACCAGGCCCTGGCCGCCCACGGACAGGCCCCGCGCCACGAGCAGCTCAGCAACGCGCTGCGCGAGATCGCCCGCCTCCAGGGCCAGCGGCAGGGGTCCGAAGGCCTGGCCGACGCCCTCGCCCTGCTCGCCGACGCCGGCCGGGTCGCCGACGCGGCGCGCACCGCCGGATACGAGGCCCAGGGCCGCCCCCTGGACGCGGCGCTGGCCTACGAGTACGGACGCGTCTACGCCTACGCGGGCGAGTACGAGAGCGCCCTGGCCGCGCTGGAGAAGGCCCTCGGCCTCCTCGGCGAGCCGGGTCCGCAGGACGCCCACCTCGGCGAGTGGGCCGAGAGCATCCGCCTGGCCGGTGCCGTCGAGGGCATCTACCTGGAGCGCACCGCCCCCGCCCTCGCCCGCCTCGACGCGGCGGCCTCCCGGCTGACCGCGCTGGGCCGGCCCGAGGAAGCCGAGCCCCTGACCACGCTGGCGGCCCGCCTGCGCGACGAGAGGTGATGCCGGGCGCGCGGCGCTGACGGAAAACGCTTGGACGCGGCGGAAGCCGTCGCGGGACAATGACCCCTTCCCCCGCCGGCCGTTCGCGCCGGCCGGCGGCTGCCACTCGAAGAAACGGGGTGGGATGTCAGCGTCCGATTTACGCAAGAAATCCGAGGGTCCGTCGCGCCGAGGCGCCGTACTGCTCGTCATCCGCTACTACGCAAGGGAGTTGGCCAGGCTACGTCTGCTGGCGGCCCCCGGCCTGCTGCTGCCCGCAGTGGGCAACATCGGCCTCAACTACATCGCGCCGCTCGTCGTCGCCAAGCTCATCGGCCGTATCGCGGGCCACGGGGAGATCTCCGTCGGCTCGGCGCTGCCCTACGTACTCGGCTTCGCCGGCGTGCTGTTGGGCGCCGAGGCGCTGTGGCGGGTGGGCCTGCACTTCCTCAACCGCCTGGACGCGCTCGGCATCGAGCGCCTGTACGTGGTCGGGATGGACGAGCTGTTCGCCAAGGACGCCGCCTTCTTCCACGACAACTTCGCGGGGTCGCTCACCAAGCGCGTCCTGAGTTTCGCCACCCGCTTCGAGGAACTCGTCGACACACTGACCTTCAATGTGGTCGGCAGTTTCGTGCCGCTGCTGTTCGGGTCCGTGGTGCTGTGGCGGTACGAACCCCTGCTCGTGGTCGGCCTGTTGGTGATGATCGCGGTGACGGGGGTGTGCGTGGTGCCTCTCATCCGCCGCCGCCAGGCGCTCGTCGCCGAGCGGGAGGCGGCGATCGCCCGGGTGTCGGGGCATGTCGCCGACAGCCTGATGAACATGGACACGGTCAGGGCCTTCGCCGCGGAGGAGCGTGAGGCGGCCGAGCACCGCTCGCGCGTCGCCGAGTCGAGGCGGCTCACGATCAGGTCGTGGGATTACGGGAACCTGCGCATCGACACCCTGGTGGCGCCGATGTCCGTCGCCACCAACGCACTTGGCCTGCTGCTCGCGGTCACGCTCGGCGGGGGCGCGCACGGGGTGGAGGGGATCGTGGTGGCCTTCACGTACTACTCCAACGCCACCCGGATCATGTTCGAGTTCAACCAGATCTACCGCCGTCTGGAGAGCTCCCTGACGGAGGCGGCGCAATTCACCGAGCTGCTCCTCGACTCTCCGACCGTGCTCGACCCGCCGTCGCCGCAGGCGCTGTCGGCACAGGGCAAGCAGGGTGCGGCCGTCCGCTTCGAGAAGGTCGACTTCGCCCACGCGGGCGGGCCGCCGCTCTTCGAGGGCCTCGACCTGGAGGTCGAGAGCGGGGCGCGGATCGGCTTCGTCGGCAGGTCAGGCGGGGGCAAGACCACGCTGACCAGGCTGCTGCTGCGGATGACGGACATCGACGGCGGCCGGATCCTCATCGGAGGGCAGGACATCAGCCGGCTGCGCCAGTCGGACCTGCGCAGTCTCATCGCCTACGTCCCGCAGGACCCGGCGATGTTCCACCGCACGCTGCGCGACAACATCGCCTTCGCCCGGCCGGGTGCGACGGAGGCGGAGGTCAGGCGCGCCGCGGACGCGGCACACGTCACGGAGTTCGCCGACGCGCTGCCGGAGGGCTTCGACACCATGGTGGGCGAGCGCGGCATCAAGCTGTCCGGCGGTCAGCGCCAGCGCGTCGCACTGGCCCGCGCCATTCTGCGCGATGCGCCGATCCTGCTGCTCGACGAGGCGACCAGCGCGCTGGACTCGGAGAGCGAACTCCTCGTCCAGGAAGCGCTGTGGCGGCTCATGGAGGGCAGGACCGCGCTGGTGGTGGCGCACCGGCTGAGCACGGTCGCGGGGATGGACCGGCTCGTCGTGCTGGACCGCGGCCACATCGTCGAACAGGGCGCGCACCAGGAGCTGCTGGCGTCCGACGGCGTCTACGCCAAGTTGTGGACGCATCAGTCGGGCGGTTTCCTCGACGACAGCCCGGCCCCCGAACAGGCGGCGTAGTCCGGGCGGTGCGTGGGCCCGTCATGCCTTCACCTCTTGACAGGTCCACGCCCGCCCCTCCACTGTGGGAGCGCTCCCAAGGCCCCGCAACCACGGAGAGAGGACCCAGCGATGACGCTGGCGCCAGCACCCCCGTACGGAAGACGGCAGCGCACCTTACGACGCCGTCCGATCATCGCGATGGCCGTCGCGGCAGTGGCGCTGCTGTCGGTCCAGTCGGCCGCCGCGGCACCGCCCGCGGCACCCGGAACCGCAGGTGCGGCCGTCGCCGCCGCACCCCCCACGCTCAACCAGCTCGCCGCCGCCAAGGGCCGGTACTTCGCCTCCGCGACCGACAATCCGGAGCTGTCGGACACCGCGTACACGGCAACCCTGGGCAGCGAGTTCGGGCAGATCACCCCCGGCAACTCGATGAAGTGGGACACCACCGAGCCCACGCGCGGCCAGTTCAGCTTCGCCCGGGGTGACGCGGTCGTGAGCTTCGCCCAGGCACACGGAGAGGGCGTACGCGGCCACACCCTGGTCTGGCACAGCCAGCTCCCCGGCTGGGTCTCGGCGCTCCCCGCGAGCGAGGTGCGCTCCGCCATGGAGAGCCACATCGCGGGGGAGGCCGGCCACTACAAGGGCCAGGTCAAGGCCTGGGACGTGGTCAACGAACCCTTCAACGACGATGGCACGTACCGGACTTCGCCGTTCTACAACGCGATGGGCAAGAGCTACGTCACCTACGCGCTGCAGGCCGCCCGCGCCGCCGACCCGGGCGCGAAGCTCTACATCAACGACTACAACACCGACGGCATGGGCGCGAAGAGCGACGCCATGTACAACCTGGTCAGAGACCTCAAGGCAGCGGGCGTGCCCATCGACGGCGTGGGCTTCCAGGCCCACCTGGCCACCCAGTACGGCTTCCCCTCGCAGATGCAGCAGAACCTCCAGCGCTTCGCCGACCTCGGCGTGGACGTCGCGCTCACCGAACTCGACGTACGGATGGTGCTGCCCGCGGACGCCACGAAACTGGCCACCCAGTCCACGTACTACCGCCAGGTCACCGAGGCGTGCCTGGCCGTCTCCCGGTGCGTCGGGATCACGATCTGGGACTACACGGACAAGTACTCGTGGGTTCCGGGCACCTTCTCCGGACAGGGCTCGGCCTGCCTGTGGGACGAGAACCTCCAGCCCAAACCGGTGCTCGACGCGGTGCGCACGGCCCTCGGCTACACCGGCACGGCGGACACGCAGGCCCCGACGGTGCCGACGGGTCTTGCGGTCACGGGCACCACGTCCTCCAGCGTGTCCCTGTCGTGGGCCGCTTCGACGGACGACGTCGGGGTGAGCGGATACGACATCTTCCGCGGCGGTACGCAGGTGGGTTCGTCCACCGCCGCCGCTTTCACCGACAGCGGCCTGACGCCCTCGACCGCGTACGCCTACACGGTGCGCGCCAAGGACGCGGCGGGCAACGTCTCTGCCCGGACGGCCGAGGTCACCGGCACCACAGCGGGCGGATCGACCGGCGGCGGCTCGCTGAAGGTCCAGTACAAGAACAACGACTCGGCTCCCGGCGACAACCAGATCAAACCGGGGATCCAGCTGGTCAACACGGGCAGCAGCGCCGTCGGCCTCGCCTCGGTGAAGGTCCGCTACTGGTTCAGCGGTGAGTCCGGTGCCTCCGCGTACTCCAGCTGGTGCGACTGGGCGGTGATCGGCTGCGGCTCGGTCAACCAGTCGGTCGGCACGTCGGGTTCGGGCACGACGGGCGCCGATCACTACCTGGAGGTCGGCTTCTCCGGCGGCAGCCTGGCGGCGGGCGCCTCGACCGGCGAGATGCAGCTGCGTTTCAACAAGACCGACTGGTCGAACTTCAGCGAGACGGACGACTACAGCCGCGGCACGAACACGGCGTTCGCGGACGCCCCGAAGATCGCGGTCTACGTCGGCTCCACGCTCGTCTGGGGCACCGCCCCGTAAGCCCCATCTCCCCTCGTACTCCCTCGTACGCGCACACCAAGCCCCGGTGCGGGCCTCCCAGCGGCAACTGCCGCGCTCCGCACCGGGGCTTTCCCCTTCCCCGCCCCCTCCCCCCGAAGGCATTCCACCCATGGACAGAAGACGCTTCATCGGCCTGGCCGTCGTCACCGCCGCCGTCCCCGTACTCACGCGGATCCCGCTCGCCCGCGCCGCCACCGCCCCGGCCGCAGGCGCCGAAGCCGCGGCGGCCGCCTGGAAGAACGTGGCGATCCACGGCGGCGGCTTCATCCCCGGCATCATCTTCAGCCGCACCCGCAAGGACCTCGTCTACGCACGCACCGACATCGGCGGCGCCTACCGCTGGTCCACGGCCACCAGCACCTGGATCCCGCTCCTCGACTCGGTCGGCTACGACCACTGGGGCTGGAACGGCGTGGTCAGCATGGCCATCGACGAGACCGCCCCCGACAAGGTGTACGCGGCCGTGGGGATGTACACCAACAGCTGGGACCCGGGCAACGGCGCCGTGCTCCGCTCCTCCGACCTCGGCGCCACCTGGCAGTCGGCCCAACTCCCCTTCAAACTCGGCGGGAACATGCCGGGACGCGGCATGGGCGAGCGGCTGGCCGTCGACCCGAACCTCGGCAGCGTCCTCTACCTCGGCACGCCCAGCGGCAACGGCCTGTGGCGTTCCACCGACTCGGGCGCCACCTGGGCCAAGGTGGCGAGCTTCACCAACGCCGGTACGTACCGCGCCGATCCCAGCGACACCAGCGGCTACAACTCCGACCTCCAAGGGGTCGTCTGGGTGACTTTCGACCCGTCCACCGGCACCGCGGGCACCCGCACCCAGCACATCTACGCGGGCGTCGCCGACAAGGACAACACCGTCTACCGCTCCACCGACGCGGGCGCCACCTGGTCTCGCCTCGCGGGCCAACCCACCGGCTACATCGCGCACAAGGGCGTACTCGACCACGTCAACAAGCGTCTGTATCTGGCGACTTCGGACACCGGCGGCCCCTACGACGGAGCCAAGGGCGACGTATGGCGCTACGACATCACCGCAGCGACCTGGACCCGCATCAGCCCCGTCCCCTCCGACAGCGCGGACGACTACTTCGGCTACTCGGGCCTGTCCATCGACCGCACGAACCCCGACACCCTGATGGTCGCCACCCAGATCTCCTGGTGGCCCGACGACATCATCTTCCGCTCCACGGACGCCGGTGCGACCTGGACCCGCATCTGGGACTTCGCCAACTACCCGTCCCGCTCCTTCCGTTACACCATGGACGTCACCTCCGTCCCCTGGCTGACCTTCGGCGCCGGCCCCACCCTCCCCGAAGTCACCCCGAAACTGGGCTGGATGACCGAGGCGCTGGAGATCGACCCGCACAACCCGGACCGCTTCCTCTACGGCACCGGCGCCACCCTCTACGCCTCCACCGACCTCACCAACTGGGACAAGAACACCCAGCTCACGATCAAGCCCATGGTGGCGGGCCTGGAGGAGACCGCCGTACTCGACCTCATCAGCCCGCCCACCGGCACCACCCTGTTCTCCGCACTCGGCGACATCGGCGGCTTCGCGCATACGGACCTCACCAAGGTCCCGGCGCTGATGTACACCCAGCCCAACCTCACCAGCACCACCGGCATCGACTTCGCGGAGCTCAAGCCCGCGCTCCTCGTCCGGGTGGGGAACGTCGACAAGACCGCGTCCCCGAACGTCAACCGGGCAGGGTTCTCCACCGACGGAGGCTCCAGCTGGTTCCAGGCGAGCAGCGAGCCGAGCGGGGTGACGGGCGGCGGGACCGTCGCCGTGGCCGCCGACGGCTCGGCGGTCGTATGGAGTCCGCAGGGTGCGGCGGTGCAGCGCACCACCACCAACGGCAGCTCTTGGAGCGCCGGTTCGGGCATTCCGCAGGGCGCGCTCGTACGGGCGGACCGGGTCAACCCGAAGAAGTTCTACGGCTGTTCCGGCGGCCGTTTCTACGCCTCCACGGACGGCGGCGCCACCTTCACCGCCACGGCGGCGACCGGACTGCCCGCCACGGACGCCGCGTTCAAGCCCGTACCCGGCAGGGAGGGCGAGATCTGGCTGACCGGCACCGGGGGCCTGTGGCACTCGACGGACGGCGGCGCGACCTTCACCAAGGCCGCAGGGATCACGTCGGGCGTGAACCTCGGCTACGGAAAGGCCGCCCCGGGACGCACCAATGCCGCGCTCTATCTCGCGGGCACGGTGGGCGGCGTGACGGGCGTCCACGCCTCCGACGACTCCGGTGCCACCTGGCGGCGTATCAACGACGACCAGCACAGCTACGGCAACATGGGCGCGGCGATCACCGGCGACCCCCGCACCTACGGCCGCGTCTACCTCGGCACCAACGGCCGGGGCATCCTCTTCGCCGACGCCCCGGCGGGCGGCTCCACCGGCGACACCCAGGCGCCGACGGTGCCGGCGGGCCTCGCCGTGACGGCCACGACGGGCAGCACGGTCGCGCTGTCCTGGACGGCCTCGACCGACGACACGGGGGTGACGGCGTACGACGTGCTGCGCGACGGCACGGTGGTGGGCAGCCCCTCGGTCGCCGGCTATACGGACACCGGGCTGAGCGCGTCCACCGCGTACGCCTACCAGGTGCGCGCCAAGGACGCGGCGGGCAACGCCTCCGCGCTCTCGGCGGCGGTGACCGCCACGACGGCCGCGGGCGGTGGGGGCACGGGTGCGGCGAAGGTCCAGTACAAGAACAACGACAGCAACCCCACGGACAATGCCATCCGCCCGGCCCTGCAGGTCGTCAACACCGGGACGGGCGCGCTGAATCTCTCGCAGGTCAAGGTGCGCTATTGGTTCAGTGGGGAGGCGGGCTCGACGGTGTACCAGACCTGGTGCGACTGGGCGGCGATCGGTGCCGCGAAGATCACGTCCCGGGTCGTCGCGGCCGCCACGGCCAAGACCGGCGCCGACCGCTACCTGGAGGTGGGCTTCACCTCGGGTGCGGGCAGCCTCGCGGCGGGCGCTTCGACCGGCGAGATCCAGCTGCGGCTCAACAAGTCCGACTGGTCGAATTTCAGTGAGGCGGACGACTACAGCCGGGGTACGAACACCGCGTTCGCGGACGCCCCGAAGATCGCGGTCTACGTCAACGGCACGCTGGTCTGGGGCACCGCTCCGTAGGCGGCCGGCTCAGCGGGCGGTCCGCTGCGGCAGCCCTGTCTTGCGGGCTGCCGCATGGAGGGTGTGCAGCGCCAGCAGGAGCACTCCTATGTCGTCGAGGTAGACCGGGTCGGGGATCAGGTCGACCGGGCTGACCGTGTAGATCAGGGCGCCCCAGAACGCGAGCTTGTTCTGGACGGGGATGCCGGCGTCGCGCAGCAGGCGGCGGGCCTTGAACAGGCGGATCACGAGGACGACCGCGAACACCAGAGTGGCCACGCAGAGCAGTGCCGCGAGCACCAGAAGGATTTGGGTGGAGGTGTCCATGGGCTACGCGTACCCGATGCGGGCCGCGCCACGCTGCACCGGGGGCGGCTCCGCAGGCAAACTTGCAAGGCTGCCTGTCTATCTCGTACGGTAGATGGTATGACCACGGATTCTGCCGCAGTGCCGGACCTGCCGGACGCCGGGCAGGTCGCGGCCGAGCTGACCGTCGTGCTCGGGCAGGTCGCACGGCGGCTGCGCAGCGCCTCTCCGGAGAATCTGCTGACCCCCTCGCAGCGGTCCGTGCTCTCGCGCCTCGACCGGGGCGGCCCCGCGACCACCGCCGAGCTGGCACGCCTGGAACTGGTGCGGCCGCAGTCGATGCGGCTGACGCTCGGGGCGCTGGAGGGGCACGGCCTGGTGGAGCGTGCGCCCGACCCCGGCGACGGACGGCAGGTCGTGCTGTCGGTCACCGGACAGGGGCGGCGGGTCCTCGCCGACGTACGCGCCGAGAAGCGCGGCTGGCTGACCGGTGCGATCCAGGAGGAGCTCGACGCGGGGGAGCTGAGGACTCTGAGCGAGGCCGTGGCGCTTCTGGAGCGCCTCGTAAGAACTTCCAAGTGAAAGTGAGCAACCCCCATGACCGCAACGGCACTTGACGCCAACACCGCGCTCGTTCTCGTCGACCTCCAGAAGGGGATCGTCGGGCTTCCGCTCGCCCGGCCCGCAGGTCCTGTCGTCGAGCGCGCCGCGTTCCTCGCCGCGGCCTTCCGCGAGCGCGGGCTGCCCGTCGTTCTCGTACGGGTGACCGGTGGCGCCCCCGGCCGCAACGAGGCGCCCGCCTCCCAGGGGCAGCCGCCGGCCGACTGGGCCGAGCTCGTCCCCGAGCTCGACCGCCAGGACAGCGACATCGTCGTCACCAAGCAGAACTGGGGCGCCTTCTACGGCACCGACCTCGACCTGCAGCTGCGCCGCCGCGGGGTGACCCAGGTCGTCGTCGCCGGCATCGCCACGAGCATCGGCGTCGAGTCGACGGCGCGGTCGGCGCAGGAGCACGGCTACCACGTGACCGTCGCCATCGACGCGATCGCCGACCTGAAGGCCGAGACGCACGACAACAGCGTCGCGCACATCTTCCCGCGGCTCGGCGAGACCGACACCGCCGACGCGATCGTCAAGCTCCTCGGCTGACCTCCAGCTCCCTCAGGACGGCCGGTCCGTGCACCGTGAGGTGGACGTACCGGCCGTTCTGCGTGGCCGTGAAGGACGTCGGGCGCGTCTCCCAGTCCGGGGTGATGCGTGCCTTGCGGGCCCCGGGGCCGAGGTCCACCGTGAGCGTCGCCGTCTTCGCCGCCGGGTCGGGCGACCAGGTCGTCGCGGCGTCACCGTCGACCGCGGCGGCCGCGTAGAGGCCGGGCTGCTCGGAGGTGGCCTTCGCGGGGCGGCAGCGCGCCTCGTTGGTGGTGGGTGCCAAGTCCGGGCGCCGGGTGGGCAGTTGGACGGTCGTGGTCAGCTTGCGGTCGCCCTTCGGCGTGTGGACCGTGAAGGGCGCGCCGCTGGTGAGCGTGACCGTGGTGGACTTGGGGCCGATGGCGACGGAGTACGTACGGCCCTGCCAGTGCAGCTCGTGGAGCGTGACGCCCTGCGGGAGTTGGGGCGGCAGCAGCGGGTCCAGGTGGACGCCGTCCTCCTGCAGCCGCATCCCCGTCAGGCCGTGCGTGAACGTCTGCAGGAACCCGCCCTTGCCGGTGAGGAAGTCCATCGCCGGATGCCCCGCGAGAGCGTCGTGGGCGCCCGCCTTGTCGCCCTTGGCCTCCGAGAAGAGGCCGAAGTCGCCCCGTACGTAAGGGCGGATGGAGCGCTGGAGATAGGTGTACGTCGCGCAGCCGGGGCTGCCGATCGCCGCCGACGCGACCGCGTGCACCGAGTCCGTCATGGCCGGGCCCGCCGGGTCGGTGCGCTGTGCGTAGTAGGCGAGCGTGCGTGAGGCCTGGGCCTTGGTCATCTTCCAGTCGAGGGGGTAGAGGAGGAGGACCGTGTCGGCCTGCTTGATGACGGAGCCCTTGTAGCCCGCGTACTGCTCGAAGACGCCCGCCTCGGTGTCGTACGGGATGCGCAGCCGGTCCGCGATCCGTGTCCACAGGGGCGGGGCCTCGGTGTCCAGGAGGGTGGCCGCACGGGCCGCGTTGCGCAGGGCTGTCGCGGCGACCGCGTTGGTGTAGACGCCGTCGGTGACGCCGTTGCTGTACTCGTCGGGGCCCGCGACCAGGGGGATGGAGTACGAGTGGTCGTCGTTCTCGGTGACCCGCGAGATCCAGTAGTCGGCGATGCCCTTCAGGAGCGGCCAGCCGCGCTCCTTGAGCCAGGTGCCGTCGCCGGTCGCCAGGTAGTACTGCCAGACGGCGAGCGAGATGTCGCCCTGGAGGTGGGTCTGCATGATGCAGTGCGGGGGATTCCAGCTGTGGCACTCGGCCCAGTTGTCGCCCTTGCTGCCGCTGGTCCAGGGGAAGAACAGCCCCTTGAAGCCCAGCTTTTGGGCGTTGACGGCGGCTGCCGCGCGGGTGCGGTAGCGGTAGTCGACGACGGACTTCGCGAGGGCGGGGCTGGTGGCGAGAAGGCCGGGGAACATCCAGGTCTCGGCGTCCCAGAAGATCTCGCCCGCGTAGTTGTCGCTGGTCAGGCCCACGGGAGAGAGTGAATCGGCTGATCCTGCACGGGAGTTGGCGAAGAGTCCGTACTGCGCGGCGCGCACCCATGCCTGGAGGTCGCGCTGCCCGGGGACGGTGATGTCGGACGCCCAGAGCTTCGCCCAGGCCGACGCGTTCGCGCCGTGGACCGCCTGCCAGCCGCGGGCGGCCGCGCGGCGGGAGGCCTCGGTGGCGCGGGTGAGGGTGGTGTCGACGCCGATGTGCTTGGCGATCTCGTACGTGGTGCCGGTGCGCACGGGGAAGGTGACGGCGCGTGCGGCGCTGAGGCCGGAGGCGGAGCGGTGGTCCGCGGTGGGGTGAATTCCCTTGGCAGGTACGAGGGTTGAGGCGACCGTGCCGGGGGTGCGGGTGCCGTCGGCACGGAAGGAGACCGAGGTCGTACGACCGGCGGCGGCTGCACCGGCCGCGGTGATCCGGCGTGCGCCGCGGCCGTCGATGCGGTCGGTGACCGTCGCGTCGCCGGTCCAGCGGGGGGTGAGGCGGAGGCGTACCGCTCCGGTGTGCACGTCGCTGCGGTCGGCCAGGACCTCGTAGGAGAGGTCGGTGCTGCGGCCGTCCTCGCCCGTCCAGGTGTAGGAGGTGCGGACGACGCCGCAGGCCATGAAGAGGGTCTGGCGGTAGCGGGATGCGGTGCCTGGGCCCAGACCTGCTTCCAGCCCTGTCCAGGTGGGGAGGGCGGCGACGGCCTGGCGGTCGGCGTCCGTGCGGGAGTTGTGGGCGTAGAGGCCGGCGGCGAAGGCGCCGTCGTAGCGCGGGGTGTAGAGCGGCCAGCCGCTCGGGTCGGCGGAGCCCTGGTATCCGGTGCCCAGGGCGGGAACCCGGTGGCCGAGGTATCCGTTTCCGATGTAGGGATGCTGACCGACCGTCGGATCGGGGCGCGTGGAGGTCGGCGACCAGCCGTCCGCCTCCTTGCCGCAGGCGGGGACGGCGGGTGCGGCTGCGGCCGTGGTGGAGACGGGTGAGGGCGAGGGGGGTACGGCGGCTGCGATCAGCGTGCCGGTGAGCAGGGGTGCGGTGATCAGCGACATGCGGGTGCGTGTGCGCAAAGGGCTCATCGCACGACCATGTAAGACCACGGAATCGGCGTCCGGCCCGCCGGGCGGGACGCGCCTGCACAGTCCCCTGGATGGGTGGATGGTGGAGCCATGACGGACGGTCCGGAGAAACAAGAGCAGCAGACGAACCCCTATCTGAAAGGCCTCTTCGCCCCCGTGCGGGAAGAGGTCACCGCGCACGGTCTGACGGTCACCGGCCGCATACCGGACGGCCTCGAAGGCCGCTATCTGCGCAACGGACCGAATCCGCTGGGGGTCGACGATCCGGCCGCCCACCACTGGTTCAGCGGCGCCGGCATGGTCCACGGGGTGCGGCTGCGCGACGGGCGCGCCGAGTGGTACCGCAACCGCTGGGTGCGCAGCGACGCGGTCGCCGAGAAGCTCGGCGAGAAGCCGCTGGGCGGCCCGCGCCACCAGGACATGGACTTCGCCGCCAACACGCACATCCTGCGCTTCGCGGGCCGCCACCTCGCCGCGGTCGAGGGCGGGTCCCTCCCGTACGAACTGGACGAGGAGCTCAACACCCTTGGCCGGTACGACTTCCAGGGCACCCTGCCGGGAGGCTTCGCCGCGCACACGGTGATCGACCCGGCGAGCGGGGAGCTGCACGCGGTGGCGTACTGCTGGGCGTATCCGTACGTCCAGTACCTGGTGGCCGGGGTGGACGGCCGGATCAAGCGGCGCGTCGACATCCCCGTCGAGGGCGGCCCGATGATGCACGACTTCTCCCTGACGGAGCGGTACGTGCTGCTGTACGACCTGCCGGTCGGCTTCTCCATGGAGGCGGCCGCCGGCGGCTCGACCTTCCCGTACGCCTGGGACGACGGGAAGCAGGCGCGGATCGGGGTGCTGCCCAGGGAGGGCAGGGCCGAGGACGTGATCTGGCTGGACATCGACCCGTGCTTCGTCTTCCACCCGATGAACGCCTACGAGAAGGACGGCGGGCAGCGGATCGTCGTCGACCTCGTGCGCTACGACAAGGTGTTCGCGGGCGCCAAGGGGGGAGTGCAGGGCCCGGACGACTTCCCGCCGCGACTGGAGCGCTGGACGATCGACCTGGCGGCGCGCACGGTGCGGACCGAGACGCTGGACGACCGGCCAATCGAGTTCCCGAGGGTGGACCCGAGGCGCGCCACCGGACAACACCGGTACGGATACGGCGTGTTGGAGCCCGACGGCGGATATGCGGGGCAGCGGCACGCGGTGCGCGAGGGCGGCTATCAGCAGCTCGGGGTCGGCCTGATCAAGTACGACCTGACGTCGGGCAGCAGCGAGATCCACCGCCTCCACCCGGACGGGGACGTGGGCGAAGGGGTCTTCGTCCCGGCATCGCCCGACGCGGCGGAGGACGACGGCTGGGTGCTGGCCTACGCCTTCGACCCGGACCGGCAGGCGACGGACCTGGTGGTGCTGGCCGCCGGCGACTTCACGGCCGAGCCGGTGGCACGGATCCATCTGCCGGTGCGGGTGCCGGTGGGCTTCCACGGCAACTGGATACCGGACGAGGCGTAGCGGCATGCAAGGGCCGGGCGGCGCCTAGACGGACACGCCGCCCGACCCGCTGTGCTCCCCGCCGTCCGAACCGTCGGACGGGTCGGCCGCCCATGGGGTGAGGTCGAGGCCGAGCACCCTGCGCACCTCAAGTCCCAGGCTGGGGCCGAGGACGGTGTCCGCCGCGCGCGTCAGCTGCCCGAACGCCGCCGCGTCCTTCGCCTCCGCCGCCTTGGCCCAGTACTGCCGGGACGTCTCGATGTCCCGGAGCAGCACGGCCATCGGCTCCTTGGCCCGCGCGCTCCACGAGTACGCCTTCAGCCCCTGCCCGTCATTGAACAGCGTCGAGGCCACCTCCCTCGCCCACGCCCTGTTGGCCGGGAGGTCCTTCGCCGCGCTCTGCTCCGGCCCCTGCCACAGCACCCGGTCGATGGAGTCCGCCGAGGTGAGGAAGGCGACCTGGTCGTCCCCGAGCGTGCCGGCGTCCTTGCGCAGCGAGCCGTGGAACGCGCCGTCCTCGATGACGTACGCGCAGCTCACCGCATGGTCGCCGCGCCGCCAACTGCTCGCGCTCGGCGGGTAGTAGAACATCTCCGCACCGTCGGGCACGGCCCAGATGTCCATGGCGTACGCATCGTTCGCCTCCCAGCACCGCTTCTCCGCCTGGGTCGCGATGGCTTCCTTGCCGGGATACGCGCCAGTGTCCAAGAGGTCGAAGTCCCCGGTCACCTCACCGTCATGAGCCCCCGCGCACGACACGCTCCGGGCGCGCCCCGCGCCGGGGTTCCCCACACCGCCGGGGACGTCGAAGCAGTCCCCCTTGCGGAGGTCGGACGCCGTCCCGGCGGACCGGACGCCTTCCTTGAAGCCGTTCCACGCCGTGGGCCCGAGGACGATCACCATCACCAGCGCGAGGACCGTGGAGAACGAGGAGAGGACGATCCCGGCGACCGCGAGCCCCTTCCCGCCGCCACCACGCTTCCTGATCTGCGCGAGGGCGACGATGCCCAGGATCAGACCGAGCGGCGGCGCCACGCACACGACGCCGAGGACGAGCGAGGCGACGGCCGCCCCGTTGACCGCCGGAGGTCGCGGAGGGTGCGGAGCGTAGGGGTGCGCGTACGGCCCGTAGTAGGGCTGCTGCGGGGGTATGTCCACGGGTTACCGTGCTCCTGCTACTGGTCATCGAACGGCCGCCCGAATAGTACGCGGCAGGGGTGGGGACAGCATGGGTGTTTCGACGTCGGCCTCGGCCCGGGCGGACGATCCCCCGGTCCCAGGACGTCGCAGCGCCCCCGGATTCCTGTGGTGGCTCGTCACCAGCCAGTGGCGCCGTACCTGCCTCGCCGCCGCGCTCGGCAGCACCTGGATGGTCGGCCTGGCGCTGCCGCCGTATCTGCTGTCGCGCGCCATCGACGACGGTCTGCAGCACGAGAACATGCGCGCCCTGACCGGATGGACCGCGGCCCTCCTCGTCGTGGGCCTGGTACTGGCCTGGCTGAGCATCATGCGCCACCGGACGATGACCCGGTCGCGGCTGGACGCGCAGTACCGGACCGTGCGGGCGGTGGTGCGCCAGACCGTGCGGCTGGGCTCCGTGCTGCGGCGGCGGGTCACGGCCGGCGAGGTCGTCACCGTCGGGATCCGCGATGTGCAGATCGTCGCCAGTGTCATGACGGTCACCGGGCCCGGAGTCGGCGCCGTCGTCGCGTACTTCGTGGTCGCCGGGCTGCTGCTCTCCGTGTCCGTACTGCTCGCCGTCGTGGTGCTGGTGGGTGTGCCGGTGCTCGCGGTGCTCGTGGGACCGATGATGGGTCGGCTGCAGGGGGCCGAGTCCGCGTACCGGGAGAAGGAAGGCCGGCTGTCGACGCGGTTCGTCGACATGGCGGGCGGGCTGCGGGTGCTGAGCGGGCTCGGCGGCAAAGAGGTCTATCTGGACCGCTACCGGCAGGGCTCGCAGGCGCTGCGCGCGGAGGGCTACCGGGTCGGTGCCGTCCTCAGCTGGATCCAGGCACTCGCCGTCGGACTGCCCGCGCTCTTCCTGGCCGCCGTGACCTGGCTCGCCGCCAGGATGGCGGCCGAAGGGACCATCACGATCGGTGAGTTGACCGCGATCTACGGCTACGTCGCCGTGCTGGTCTTCCCCGTCACCTTCTTCATCGAGGGCGGGTACGACATCAGCCGGGGGCTGGTGGCGGCCCGCCGCATCGTACGGTTCCTGGACATGGAGCCCGCCGCAGACCGCTCCACGGGCGCGGGCCCCGCACCTCATTCCGTACTCCACGATCCGGCGTCCGGCGTCGAGATCGCGCCCCGCGCACTGACCGCGCTGGTCAGCGCCAGGCCCGCCGAAACGGCGGCGGTCGTGGACCGGCTGGGACGGTTCGGCGACAGCGACGTGCGCTGGGGGGAGCTGCGGATCGACGCGGTGGCCCAGGCGGAGGTCCGGGAGCGGATCGTCGTCGCGGACAACGAGGCGCATCTCTTCTCCGGACCGCTGCGCGAGGTCGTCGGCGGGCGCGCCGAGCGCGACGACGAGGCGATGGGACGCGCACTGCACGCAGCGCTCGCCGAGGACATCGTGCAGCAGCTGCCCGAAGGCCTCGGCTCGGGCATCGACGCACAGGGGCTCAACCTCTCCGGCGGGCAGCGGCAGCGGGTCCGTCTCGTACGGGCACTGCTCGCCGACCCCGAAGTGCTGCTGGCCGTCGAGCCGACCTCGGCCGTCGACGCGCATACGGAAGCGGCGGTCGCGGCCCGGCTGCGCGCTGCGCGCGCCGGCCGCACGACGGTCGTCACCAGCACCTCGCCGCTCCTCCTCGACCAGGCGCAGACCGTGCACTACCTGGTGGACGGCCGGGTGGCCGCCACGGGCCGCCACCGCGAACTGCTGACCGCCGAACCGGGCTACCGGGCGCTCGTCTCACGCGGCGCCGAAGAAGCCGAAGTACCGGTCGAGGAAACGGAGGACGCCCGATGAGCGGGTCGCTGCCTGTCGCCGCCGCACGCACCGTGCGCAGGGCCGCGTACGACCTGATCAGGGCGGACCGGCGCGCCTTCGCCGCCGTCCTCCTCCTCAACTCGGCTGCCGCAGCAGCCGGGTTGGTCGGCCCCTGGCTGCTCGGCCGCATCATCGACACGATCCGCTCCGGCGGCACCGGGGCGCTTTCCGAGGTGAATCGCCTCGCGGCCGTGGTCGTCGTCTTCGCGCTGGTCCAGACGGTCGTCTCCCGCTACGCCCGCTACATCGCCCACCGCTTCGGCGAGCGGGTCTCGGCGCGGGTGCGCGAGCGCTACACACGGCGGGCGCTCGCACTGCCCTCCGCCGTCGTGGAGCGGGCCGGCACCGGCGACCTGACGACGCGCGGCACCAGCGACGTGACGACCGTCGGCACGGCGATGCGCGACGCGGCCCCCGACATCTTCGTCGCGGCGGTGCAGGCGCTCTTCATCCTGATCGCGGTCCTCCTCATCGACCCGCTGCTCGGTGCGTGCGGCCTGGTGGGGTTGGTCGGCGTCGTCTGCGCGACCCGCTGGTACCTGCGCCGGGCGCGCGCCGCGTACCTCGCCGAGGGCGAGGCCAACTCGGCGCTCACCGAGGTCCTGGCTGCCACCGCGGCAGGGGCCCGCACGGTCGAGGCGCTGAGCCTGCAGGAGAGCCGGATCGCCGCCTGCGAGGCGGCAGTCGAGGCGAGCAGGCGCACCAGGGAGCGGACCCTGGCCCTGCGCAGTGTGCTCTTCCCCGCGCTGGACGTGTCGTACGTCGTCCCGGTCGTCGGCGTCCTGCTGCTCGGCGGCGTACTGCACCAGCACGGGGTGGTGACGCTGGGCGCGGTCGTGGCCTCGGCGATCTATCTGCAGCAGCTGTCGCAGCCGCTCAACGCGATCCTGTTCGTGGTCGAGTACCTGCAGAGCAGCGGGGCGGCGTTCGCCCGCGTGGAGGGTCTGGCGGAGGTGCCGACGGTGCGAGCGGGCGCGTCGAAGGCCCCGTCGGGCGACCTGATGGAGGTGTCGGGTGCGCACTACGCGTACGGCGGCGGGCGCGATGTCCTGCACGGGGTGGACCTGACGGTGCGGCCGGGGGAGAAGCTCGCGGTCGTCGGCCCGTCCGGGGCCGGAAAGTCCACGCTGGGACGGCTGTTGGCGGGGATCGACGCTCCGCGCGAGGGAAGCGTGACGGTCGGCGGCACGGCGGTGGCCGGGCTCGACCCCGAGCAGCTGCGGCGCCAGGTGGTGCTGGTGACGCAGGAGCACCATGTCTTCCTCGGCACCGTACGGGACAACCTGGTCATCGCCGCCCCGGACGCCGACGACGACAAGCTGCGGGCAGCGCTCGCCGCAGTCGGCGCGGAGTGGGCCGGAGAGCTGACGGAGGGCCTCGACACGGAGCTCGGCGGCCCCGGCGGGCAGCACCTGGACGGCGCGCAGTCGCAGCAACTGGCCCTGGCGCGCGTGGTGTTGGCGGACCCGCACACCCTGATACTCGACGAGGCGACGGCGCTCCTCGACCCGACGACGGCACGGCACACGGAGCGGGCGCTGGCGGCCGTACTGGAGGGACGTACGGTCATCGCCATCGCGCACCGGCTGCACACCGCGCACGACGCGGACCGGGTCGCGGTGATGGCCGACGGGCGGATCGCGGAACTGGGGACGCATGACGACCTGGTGGCGGGCGGCGGAGCGTACGCGGCGCTCTGGGAGTCGTGGCACGGCGTCTGACGTGCGGCGCTGATTAGGCTGAGCAGATGACGACGACACCCCGCTACCGCTGTCCCGCAGATTCGGCCACCGCTCCGGTGGCCGCGACGGCCCCCTGGTGCTGCCCGCGGTGCGGCGGCCCCTGGGACCTGGAGTGGGAGCCGTCCGCCGTCCCCCTCAAGTCCCTTCCCGAGCGGGTGAATTCGCTCTGGCGCTACGAGGAGGCACTCCCGCTCTCCGGTCCCAAGGTGTCACTCGGCGAGGGCCGCACCCCACTGATCGCCCTGACCGACTCCGTCTCCGCGAAGCTCGACTTCCTGATGCCCACGCTCTCCTTCAAGGACCGGGGCGCGGTGATGCTGGCCGAACTGGCGCGCCGCCTGGCCCCGCAGCGCGTGATCGCCGACAGCAGCGGCAACGCGGGCACGGCGGTGGCGGCGTACTGCGCGCGGGCGGGCCTGCCCTGTTCGGTCTACGTACCCGCTGCGACGTCCCCGAAGAAGATCGAGCAGATCGGGGCGCACGGCGCGACCGTGGAACTGGTCGAAGGCGACCGCGAGGCCACGGCAGCGGCGGCCCGCAAGGCGGCGGACGTCCCCGGCACCTTCTATGCCTCACACGTCTACAACCCCTATTTCCTGCACGGCACGAAGACGTACGTCTACGAGATGTGGGAGGAGCGGGGCGGCACGCTCCCGGAGGTGATCGTGGTCCCGGTGGGCAACGGCACGCTCCTGCTGGGAGCATCCCTGGCGATCGAGGAGCTGTACGCCCACGGCCTGATCACCGCACGCCCCCAGCTGTACGCGGTCCAGGCGGAGGCGGTCTCCCCTCTGGCGGCGGCATTCCACGCGGGCGCCACGGACCTCCTGCCGGAGACGCCCACGGCCCCCACGCTGGCGGAGGGAATCGCCATCCCGCGCCCGCCGAGGGCGCGGCAGATCCTGGAGGCGGTACGGAGGACGGGCGGCACGTTCCTGACGGTGGCGGAGGGTCAAATTGTCGCGGCACAGCGCGACTTGGCGTCCAGGGGCCTGTACGTGGAGTCGACGGGTGTCGCGTGCTGGGCGGTGGCGAGCACGGGTGCACTAGGGCAGCGGACGGGTGTGGTCCCGCTGTGCGGGGCGGGGCTGAAAACGGGCCTGCAGTAGATCGGGCCCGCACGCCCGCGCGATCAAGCCCACGCCAGCCAAATTCAAGCCCCTCCGGCGATTGAGGAGCGAGGGTCCGGGGGCGGAGCCCCCGAAAGCGGGGGCTGGGGCGGCAGCCCCGGTTTCGGGAAGGGGCGGGGTGGGGTGGAGCCCGCCGCAGGCGCCACCCACCCGCACCCGCACCGCACCCGCACCCCCGCACTCCCCACCCCCGCCCCCCGAACGGGATCAGCGCCCGCCGAGCCCCTGATCCACAGCCGAAGTCAGCTCGCCGTCAGCCGTGTCGCCGTCCATGGACCAGAACATCGCCCCGCCCAGCCCCCGCACCCGCACATACGCGGCCTTGGTGCGCAGCACCTGCGGGTCGTCGTACGTCCACAGCGTCGTCCCGTCGAAGAGCCACGAGCTGCCGCTCCGCCAGTCCCGGTACACCTTGTAGGTCCCCGAACCCGCCAGCACCTTCAGCGCCTTGTAGTCCTCGGTCCCGTTCGCCCAGGTCGCCGGCGCGGGCCCGGCCGCGGGCTGCCCCAGGCCGTCGCCGCCGCCCGTGACCCCGGTCCAGCCCTGCCCGTAGAACGGCATGCCCACCACGAGCTTGCGCGCGGGCGCGCCCCGCCGCAGCCACGCGTCGACCGTCCCTTCGACGCTGAAGTCGTTCTTCGCGAACAGCGCGGACTGCTGCGCGGTCGTCGCCTCGCCCGAGACGTGGAAGTCGTACCCCTGCAGGTTCACGAAGTCGAAGTCCCGCATCACCTTGCGTACTTCGTACCCGGCGTCGATCTTGTCGGGAGCCGTCGGCACGAAGGCGGACAGGTCGTAATGCTTGCGCTGCCCCCGCCCGTAGGCATCCAGTTGCGTACGGAACTCATGCACCAGCGCCGTCAGGTTCTGCTTGTCCTCGGGCCGGTGCACGGTCCCCGTGTCGGCCTGCGAGCCCGGCCACTCCCAGTCGACGTCGATCCCGTCGAAGAGCCCGGCCGCCGTGCCCGCGCCGCCGCGTGCCCCGTCCACGGGCAGATTGCCCTTGATGAAGAGGTCGAGGCAGGACGAGACGAACGCCTTGCGCGAGGCGGGGGTGAGCGCCGCATCCGAGAGGTGGGCCGATCCGGTCCAGCCGCCCAGCGAGACCAGCACCTTCAACCCCGGGTGCTTGGCCTTGAGTTCCCGCAGCTGGTTGAAGTTGCCGGCGAGCGGCTGCTCCGCGGTGTCGGCCGTGCCGTCGACCGAAGTGGCCGCATCGACCGGGCGGCTGTAGTCGGCCCAGGAGTCGGCGGAGACGCACTTGCCTGCGGGACTCACGCCCCCGAAGGCGTAGTTGATGTGCGTGAGCTTCGCGGCCTGACCGCTGGTCTCCAGATCTTTGACCTGGTAGTTCCGCCCGTAGATGCCCCACTGGGTGAAGTATCCGACGCGCTTGTACGAGGGCCGGTGGTCCGGTCCGTGGGCCTCTGCGGCGGGAGCCAGAGCAGCGAGGAGCGAGAAGGAGCAGGCGGCAACTGCCGCTCCGAGAAGGGTTCTTCGACGGTTTTGTGGCATGCGCGGAACGTATTGGTCTGGACCATCGCAGGTCAAGACTCAGGGGAGGACCCATACCCCCGGAGACCCCCTCCGTAAAGGCGCGTTCATCACATCGAGTGAAACTCTGGCCTCCGCTTGCGGTCAACGACCCACGGTTGTCAGGCTGTTGCTGTACGTCAAATTACGGGGAGTGGTTCGTGACATTCGGTGAGCAGCCTGCCTATTTGCGCGTCGCAAGCGATCTCCGGCAGAAGATCGCCGACGGTTCGCTGCCCCCGCACACCCGGCTTCCGTCCCAGGCCCGCATCCGCGAGGAGTACGGAGTCTCGGACACCGTCGCGCTGGAGGCCCGCAAGGTCCTCATGGCCGAGGGCCTGGTGGAGGGCCGCTCCGGTTCGGGCACCTATGTCCGCGAGCGCCCCGTCCCGCGCCGCGTGGCCCGCTCCGGCTACCGCCTGGCCGCGGGCGCCACGCCCTTCCGCCAGGAGCAGGCCGAGGAGGGTGCGCGCGGCACCTGGGAGTCCAGGAGCGAGCAGGACGAGGCGAGCACGGAGATCGCGCTGCGCCTGGGCATCAAGGAAGGGGACCGCGTCATGCGCACGCGGTACGTCTTCAGGGACGCGGGCGAGACGATGATGCTCTCCACCTCCTTCGAGCCCCTGTCCGTCACCGGCCGCACCCCGGTGATGCTGCCCGAGGAGGGCCCCCTCGGCGGCTGCGGTGTGGTGGAGCGGATGGCCGCGATCGACCTCGTCGTGGACAACGTGGTGGAAGAGGTCGGCGCCCGCCCCGGGCTCTCGGAGGAACTGCTGACCCTCGGCGGGGTCCCGGGCCATGCCGTCCTGGTCATCTCCCGTACGTACTACGCATCGGGGCGCCCGGTGGAGACCGCAGACATCGTTGTCCCCGCCGACCGCTACCGCATCGCATACCACCTGCCGGTCAAATAGCAGGACCCCCAGATAGCGGACGCGCTGTCCGCCCCGCGTGATCGGGAGTTAACTTCCCTGCCGCTCACGTAACTCCGGGGCAATCACCGCTTGCAACAAATTGTCATGTCCGGCTCCTACCTTCTCGTCGTACCCGCACCCCGGACGACGAGAGACGGGAAGCCGCAGATGACGGACACCGCGACGCCCAGCAGCGCCACGACCACGGCCCCACCCGACGGGCCGCCCAGCAAGCGCAGTTACGCCAAGCTCGCCGCCGACGAGAGCCGTGAGGACTACTCGCTCCGCTATGCGCCGCACTCCTTCCGGCGCTGGTCCCCGACGATGGTCGCCTCGACCGCGCTCGGCGGGATCGCCTATCTCGCGGACTTCGCGATCGGCGCCTCGATCGTCTTCACGTACGGCTTCACCAGCGGTCTGGCCTCGATCCTCTGTGCCGCGACGATCATCTTCGTCACCGGCATCCCGATCGCCCGCGCCTGCGCCAAGTACGGCGTCGACATGGACCTGCTCACACGCGGCGCCGGCTTCGGCTACTTCGGCTCCACCCTCACCTCCCTCATCTACGCCTCGTTCACCTTCATCTTCTTCGCCCTCGAAGGCTCGATCATGGCGCAGGCCATGCATCAGGCTGTCGGACTCCCGGTCCAGTTCGGGTACTTGATCACCACGCTGATCGTGATCCCGATCGTCTTCCGCGGCATGGGCGCGCTCGCCAAGGTGCAGGCCTGGACCCAGCCGATCTGGCTGATCGGCATGGTCCTGCCCTTCCTGGTCCTGGCCTTCCACTCCCCGGACACCTTCTCCGCGTTCTCCTCCTTCGGCGGCACCGAAGGCGCGGGCTCCGGCTTCTCCTGGATCGGCTTCGGACTCGGCACGGGGGTCGCCCTCTCCCTCATCGCGCAGATCGGCGAACAGGCCGACTATCTCCGCTTCATGCCCGCCAAGACCGAGGCGAACAAGCGCAAGTGGAACCTGGCGGTGCTCGCCGCGGGCCCCGGCTGGGTCATCATCGGCGCGGCCAAGCAACTGGGCGGCGCACTCCTGGCGTTCGCCGCGCTCGAAGCGGTCGGCAAGACCCACGCCCTGGAGCCGATCGCCCCGCAGATCGAGGCGCTCAAGCCCTGGCTCGGCTCCTTCGGCCTCCCGGCGGCCGCGATCTTCGTCATCGTGTCCCAGATCAAGATCAACGTGACGAACGCCTACAGCGGCTCGCTCTCCTGGTCCAACTTCTTCTCCCGCATCACGCACAAGCACCCGGGCCGGGTCTGGTACATCTTCCTCAACCTCGCCATCGCGCTGACGCTGATGGAGATGAACATGTTCGCGGCCCTCAACAAGCTCCTCGGCTTCTACTCCAACGTCGGCATCGCCTGGATCGCGGCCGTCGCGGCCGACCTGGTCATCAACAAGCGGGCGGGCTGGAGCCCCAAGTACATCGAATTCAAGCGCGCCTACCTCTATGCCGTGAACCCGGCCGGATTCGGCGCGATGGTGATCGCGTCGACGGTCTCGATCATCGCGTTCTTCGGTGTCTTCGGTGAGTACGCGGAAGCCTTCTCCACCTTCATCGCCGCAGGTCTGGCCGTCACGCTCTGCCCGCTGATCGCCTGGGCGACCAAGGGGAAGTACTACCTGGCCCGCCCCAACACGGTGAGCGGTCCCGACGTGGAGGTCGAGGACATCACCGCCACCCACACCTGTGCGGTCTGCGACACCGAATACGAACTCCCGGACGTCGCCGACTGCCCCGTCCAGTCGGGCCCGATCTGCTCGCTCTGCTGCTCACTGGATGCGACCTGCGGCGATGTCTGCCGTACGGACACCTCCGCGGGGCCGGTGCTCATGCCCATGCCGACGATGCCGGTCCGGAGCGCCTGAGCGCGGTCATTGGCCGGATGCGCACCCCTCCAGTACCTCTTGGTGAAAAGACATATCCGCTCAGTAAAGGTCAGGCGTACGCTCGGGCATATGCGTAGTGAGGTTTCCTGGGGATCATTACTGACCTGCACTCCGGCGGACGGGGCCGTGCGATGAACGACAGTGACGTCCTCCTGCCCTGGCTGGTGATACGGCAGGACGACAACGGCAATCGCTACCGCGTCGGCCGCTATGCCAGCAAGGGCGAGGCCGACCAGGTCGTCACCACTCTCGACGGCCGCGGCCACAAGCAGCTCTACTGGGTGGAGCGCATCGGCCAGACCACGCATTAGTGCACTTCAGTAGGCTCCGTCCATGACTGATCGCGTAGTCGTGGGCGGAGCTCTCTTCGATCGGGGAAGGCTGCTGGCCGCGCGCCGTAGTGCGCCCCCCGAGCTGGCCGGCCGCTGGGAGCTGCCGGGCGGGAAAGTGGAGCCGGGGGAGAGCCCCGAGGAGGCACTCGTACGGGAGCTGCGCGAGGAGCTGGGCGTCGAGGCCGGGATCCTGGAGCGCATCCCCGGTGCATGGCCGCTCAAGCCGGGCCTCGTCCTCCAGGTGTGGACCGCGCGGCTGTCGGCCGGAGAGCCGCAGCCCCTCCAGGACCACGACGAGCTCCGCTGGCTGGGCCCGGACGAGATCGACTCCGTGGACTGGCTCGAGCAGGACAGGCCCGCCGTGAAGGAGGCCGCGCGGCGGCTCTCCGAGGGGGCGCACGGCTGACGTAATGCGCCGTTCGTGCCACTGTGCGCCATATGGCCCGATAGCTCGGCGCTGATTTCGGGTATCTGCTGATTAACCCCCTGAAATAGGACGCAGGTCCATTGCTGGTCTTGGGAAGTGGTCGGCGTGATCGACACCGAAGGCGACTGCGCCGAGTGGACCTTTCCTGCTGAGCCCGGTGCCGTACGCGTCGCACGCCACGCGGTACGCGACGCCCTGCGCGGCTGGGGACTGTTTCCGGCCTTCGGCGATGTCGCGGTCCTTCTGGTGAGTGAGCTGGTCACGAACGCGCTGCGGTACGCCTCCGGGCCGATCGGCGTGCGTCTCGTACGCCTGGATCACGGCGTTCTGCTGGTGGAAGTCTCCGATCCGCTTCCGGATCCGCCCCGCGAACGCACCTCCGGACCCGACGACGAGGGAGGCCGCGGACTGCAGCTCGTGGCCTGTTCGGCACAGCGCTGGGGGACCCGCAAGGGGAGAACAGGCAAAACGGTGTGGTTCGAGCTGGCCCAGCCTGGTTAGTAGACGGGTGGGACGAGTGCGATCACGCGTCACGGCTGTCCGAAAGGGACTGAGACCGTGCTGTGATCGTGAACACCGTGCCTGCCGGGGCCGTAGTGCTGAATACTGCGGTCCAAGGCCGGTCCGGTGTGCTTGAGCTGGAGGGGACGGTCGCGTGAGCGAGATACCTGGGACTACTGGGATGCCGGGCACGGCGGGCGACGTCGTGTGGCAGAGCAGCCCGCCCGGCTCGATCTACGACTACATCAGAGTCGCCTCCTTCTCCATCGGGGCCGACGGACTGGTGGAGCAGTGGAGCCGCCGGGCCGAGGAGCTCTTCGGCGTTGCCGCACGCGACGCCGTGGGCAAAGACCCGGTGGACGCCTTCATGCCCGCCGAGCTGCACGGACGCGGGCGCGGCAGGGTCGCCGAGATCCTCGACGGCAAGGAGTGGACGGGCCTGGTCCCGTTCCGGATGCCGGGCGAGGAGCATGCGCACGGGATAGCCGAGCTGTACGTCATGCCGAGCGAGACGCCCAGCGGGCGGCGCGGTGCGGTGTGCATCGTCGTGGACGTCCGGGTGCTCCGGCAGATCGAGACCGACCTCGCCTCCTCGCAGGCGATTTTCGGCCAATCTCCCTTCGGCTTCCTCCTCTTCGGTATGGACCTCACGGTCCAGCGCGCCAACAAGCGCTTCGCCGCGCTCTTCGGGGGCGAGGTCGACGAGCACCGCGGCCGCACGGTCCACGACTACCTCGCACCCGCCGAGGCCGAGCGGATGACCGCCGCCCTCAGACGCGTACTGGAGACCGGCGACCCGGTCACCGACCTCCAGCTGCTGGGTTCCGCCCCCGGCTCCACCGATCGCAGGCACTGGTCGGTCAACCTCTACCGCGTGCACAGCGGAGCCGGCCGCCCCATCGGGGTCGCCGGGCTCGGCACGGACGTCACACGCCGCCACGTCGCGGCGCGCGAGGCGGCCAACGCCCGCCGCAACCTCGCCCTGCTGAACGAGGCCAGCGCCCGCATCGGCAACTCCCTCGACCTGGAGACCACCGCCCGCGAGCTCCTCGACGTCGCCGTCCCCGGCTTCTGCGACCTCGCCGCCGTCGATCTCTACCAAGGCCTCCTCGCAGGCGACGAAGCCGGCCCGGGCCACGCCGACGGCTCCGCCGAACTGCGCAGGGTCGCCATCGCCAGTGCCGTGTCGGACGGGCCGCTGGAGAACGGCGACGGCGACGAGGGGGCGGCGCCCCCGCTCGGTGCCGTACACCGCTACCCGTTCGTCTCGCCCTACGCGAAGGCCCTGCGCGAATCGCGGCTGCAGGCCGTGCCCGGCGCGGAAGGCAGCCTGGTGCAGTCGACCCTCGCCGTGCCGATGGTCGCGCACGACACGGTGGTCGGTCTGGTGCAGTTCGCCCGTACGAAGGGGAGCGAGCCCTTCGGGGAGCGCGACCGTGCGCTTGCCGTGGAGCTGGCCGCGCGGGCCGCCGTCTGCATCGACAACGCCCGCCTCTACCGGCGCGAGCACGAACGGGCCCTGATACTGCAGCGATCGCTGCTGCCACCCGGCGACCCGGAGGCGGCGGGGCTCACCATCGCCTGCCGCTACCTGCCGGGCAACATGGAGACCGAGGTCGGCGGCGACTGGTTCGACGTCATCGAACTGCCGGGCCACCGTACGGCGTTGGTGGTCGGCGACGTGATGGGCCGCGGCCTGCGGGCCGCGGTGGCGATGGGCGAACTGCGCACGGCGGTACGGACGCTGGCGCTGCTCGACCTGGAGCCGGCCGAGGTCCTCTCCGCGCTCGACGAGATCGCCCGGGGCCTCGGCGCTCCCGGGGGCGCCCAACAGGCCTCGCGGGCCGCACACAAGTCGCGCGAGGCGGACCTCTCGGAGGTCTATCTGGCGACCTGCGTGTACGCGGTCTACGACCCGGTCACGCGGCGCTGCACCTTCGCCAACGCCGGGCATCTGCCGCCGCTGGTCGTCGAACCGGGGGAGGAGCCGCTGCTCCTGGACGTACCACCGGGGATGCCGCTGGGCGTCGGCGGCGAACCTTTCGAGGAGGTCGAGGTCGAACTCCCCGAGGGCGCGCTGCTCGCGCTCTACACGGACGGGCTCGTCGAGTCCCGGGACCATCCGCTGGACGAGGGCCTTTCGCAGCTGCGGGGCGCGCTCGTGGACCCCGTACCGGCGCTCGAAGACGTCTGCGACCACATACTGACCACGCTCGACACCGGGCACGGCGAGGACGACATCGCGCTGCTGATGGCCCGCATCCAGGGGTTGCCGGCCGAGGCGGTCGGCGACTGGACGCTGGCGCGGGAGCCCAAGTCGGTGGGCCGGGCACGGGAGTTGGCGCGCGAGCAGCTGGAGAGCTGGGGTCTGGAGGCGCTGACCGACACGGTGGAGCTGCTGGTGAGCGAGCTGGCGACGAATGCGCTGCGCTACGGCGAGGGCGAGATCAGGCTGCGGCTGCTGCGGGACCGGACCCTGGTGTGCGAGGTCTGGGACGCGGGCCTCGTCCAGCCGCGGCGGCGGCGGGCGCGGGACACGGACGAGGGCGGGCGGGGCCTGCAGCTGGTGGGCCTGCTGAGTGCGGCGTGGGGGTCCCGGCGGACCCCGCGCGGCAAGACGGTCTGGTTCGAGCTGGCGCTGCCGGACGGGGCGGGGCCGGCGGAGCTCTCGGTGGACCAGCTGCTGAGCATGTACTAGGGCTGGGGCTGGGGCGGGACCTGGGGCGGGGGGCCGCTGAGCGGGCTGTTCCCCACCCCGCCCCTTCCCGAAACTGAGGCTCCGCCCCAGACCCCGTGGGCCCCGTTGTGCGGGGGCTTCGCCCCCTGCGCCCCCGTAAGCGGCCTTCGGTTTCGCTTGTACGCGCGGATGCGTTGTGGCCGGTCGCGCAGTTCCCCGCGCCCCTGGGTCTGCACGTGGAAGCGCACGCCGGGCAATTTCAGCCCCTCCGGCGTTTGAGGAGCGGGGGTCCGGGGGCGCCCCCCCCCCGAGCTGCTGCCCCCGCCGCCGCGCGGCTTCACCGGGCGC
>NZ_JBFAHN010000017.1:0-167406 GCF_040654175.1 Streptomyces sp. NPDC050738
TCTCATGGCCCCACCCTCGGGAGCCCGGGCCCAGGTGCGCCGCAGACACGCGCCCGACCGCCCACGGCCGGGAGATCGCCCTGCCCGCCCCCATGAACGGGCGGGCGGGTGGGAGAAAGATGCCCGCCGAAGGCGAGCGCCCACCCACCGGCCCGCGGCCGCGAACCCTGCCCGGCCGCCCACGGCCAAACGCACCCCCGGCCCGCGGCCGCGAACCACCCCCGCCCGCCCATACCACCCACCCCCGCTCCAACCCCCGCACACCGCACGGCAGTACCACTTTCGGGTCGAGCTCGTTGTGCTGTGCAGGCGCACCATCTGATCTCCGGTCAGGCTGGTGAAGCCTGCCCACGCGCACCCGAAGGACGACACCCCGCATGAACACCCCGCCCCTCTCCGGTGGCATCGAAGGGCCGGCCGCCCTACGCCCCCTCCTGACCACCGTGCTCGACGCGCTGTACGACGGAGCCGTAGCCCGCAGCGGCCCCCTCCCCGCCGGAGGCCCCTGGCACACCGCAGCCCGGGTACGCGCCGCCGTCCACCCCGTGCTGCCTCCCACCGGCACCGGCGCCGAAGAAGCCCTGCGCACCCTGGTCACCGCCGTCACCGAAGGCGCCGCCGACCCAGCTGACCCCCACTGCGCCGCACACCTGCACTGCCCGCCCCTCGCACTCGCCACCGCAGCCGACCTCGCCGCATCGGCCCTCAACCCCTCGATGGACTCCTGGGACCAGGCCCCCGCCGCCTCAGAGATCGAGACGCTCGTCACCGCCGCCCTGGCCGCCGAGGTCTACCCCCAACACCCCGCCGCCGACGCCCTGATCACCACCGGCGGCACCGAGTCCAACCAGGTCGCTCTCCTCCTCGCCCGCGAACTCCACGGCCCCGTCCAAGTGGTCTGCGGCGCAAACGCCCACCACTCCCTCCACCGCGCCGCCTGGCTCCTCGGCCTCCCCGAACCCGTCGCCGTCCCCGCCCCCACCGGCACCATGGACCTCGCCGCCCTCGACGCCGCACTCACCGACCTCCACCCCCAACTCCTCGTCGTCGCCACCGCAGGCACCACCGACACCGGCCAGATCGACCCCATCCCCGACATCGCCGACCTCTGCGACACCCACGGCGCCGAACTCCACATCGACGCCGCCTACGGCGGCCCCCTCCTCTTCAGCCCCACCCACCGCCCCAAACTCACCGGGATCGACCGCGCCCACTCCGTCACCCTCGACCTCCACAAACTCGGCTGGCAGCCCGCCGCCGCAGGCATCGTCGCCGTAGCCGACCCCGCCCGCCTGCACCCCCTGGGCCACACCGCCGACTACCTCAACGCCGACGACGACACCGAAGCCGGCCTCCCCGACCTCCTCGGCCGATCCCTCCGTACGACCAGACGACCCGACATCCTCAAAATCGCCGTCACCCTGCGCGCACTCGGCCGCGACGGACTCGCCGACCTCGTCGACCGCACCTGCGCACGCGCCACCGAACTCGCCCAACTCACCGAACAACACCCCGAGTTCGAGCTCTACGAACACCCCACCATCTCCACCGTCCTCCTGCGCCCCACCACCGCCGACGACGAAACCCTCGCCACCCTCAGACGCACCCTCCTCACCGAAGGCCGCGCCGTCCTCGGCCGCGCCCGCACCCCCGACGGCCGCCTCTGGCTCAAAGCCACCCTCCTCAACCCCCACACCACCACCGGCGACCTGACGACCCTCCTCAAACTCCTGGAAGGAAGCACCCCCCGATGACCGCCCAGCAACCACACGAAGACCAGCCCCACGACCTGGTAGGCATCGGAATCGGGCCCTTCAACCTCTCCCTCGCCGCCCTCGCCGACGGCGTACACGGCCAGATCGCCGCCACCTTCTACGAACAGCGCCCCGCCTTCCACTGGCACCCCGGCCTCCTCATCGAAGGCGCCACCCTCCAAGTCCCCTTCCTCGCCGACCTGGTGACCCTCGCCGACCCCGCAAGCCCCTGGACCTTCCTCAACTACCTCAAGGCCCGCGAGCGCCTCTTCCCCTTCTACTTCGCCGAGCGCTTCCACATCCTGCGCACCGAATACGACGCCTACTGCCGCTGGGTCAGCGAAAACCTCACCGGACTCCACTTCGGCCACCAGGTCGACGCCGTCCGCTGGAACCCCGAACGCGCCCTGTTCGAAGTCGACTTCACCCAACTCGACGCCGACGGCGAAGCCGAAGCCCTGGGCCGCGCCTACACCCGCAACCTCGCACTCGGCGTCGGCACCGAGCCCTACATCCCCGAACCCCTCAAACCCCTCGCCGAAGCCCCCACCGTCCCCGTCGTCCACGCCGCCGACTACCTCGCACACCGCACCCGCATCCTCGGCGCCGAACACATCACCGTCATCGGCTCAGGACAGTCCGGCGCCGAAGTCTTCCTCGACCTGCTCCGCGCCCGCCCCGCAGGCCGCGAAAAAATCACCTGGCTGGCCCGCAGCGAAGCCTTCGCCCCCATGGAGTACTCCAAGCTCGGCCTGGAACACTTCACCCCCGACTACACCCGCTACTTCCACCACCTGGCCGAAGGCGTACGCGACAAGCTCGTCCCCCAGCAGTGGCAGCTCCACAAAGGCATCGACGCCGACACCATCGCCGCCATCCACGACGAGCTCTACCGCCGCACCCAGCACGGCGGCTGGCCCGACGCCACCCTCACCCCCGGCGTCTCCGTCCGCACCGCAGGCCGCGTAGGCGCGACAAAGGTGGAACTCCACCTCGAACACGCCCAGCAGTCCACCCGCTCCCGCCTCACCACCGACGCCGTCGTTCTCGCCACCGGCTACAGAGAACGCTCCGTCGACGGCATGCTCGCCGGCATCGACCCCTACATGCGCCGCGACTCCTCCGAACGCCCCCGCATCGACGCCGACTACCGCCTCATCCTCGACCCGTCGGTCACCGGCTCCGTCTACGTACAGAACGCGGAGCGCCACACCCACGGCGTCGGCGCACCCGACCTCGGCCTCGCCGCGTGGCGCAGCGCCACCATCCTCAACTCCCTCACCGGCAAAGAGCCCTACCCGCTCCCCAGGCGCACCGCCTTCACCAGCTTCGGCCTAGACCGCGAAAAAGCACTGCCCCCACAGCGCCACGAAGGCCTCGTCCCGCTCGCCGAACGCACATGAAAAAAGGGGGCTGCCCGGAACGGAACGAACCCGGACAGCCCCCACACATGCACGCCCTAGAAGACCGGCACACCGTCCCGCGTCAGCTTCCAGTCCACCGAAGCGAACGCCGACGGATCCACCGACCCCTTCGCTTTCACCCACGAGATGATCGTGTTACGGATCTCCTCGGAGTTCGCCCACAGCTGCTTGGCACCCGGCACATGCGGGAAGTTGCCGCCACCGCTCGCCCGGTAGTTGTTCACCGCCAGCACGAACTGCGCCGCCGGATCGATCGCCTTCCCCCCGAAGGACAGACCCACGATCCTGGCACCCGCCGCCTTCGCGATGTCGATCTCGTACGTCAGACCCGACACCGCGTCGTAGTTGTAGTCAGGCGTGTTGTCCGCATTCGTCAGCTTCGACGTGTCCACCACACCACCCGCAGGCGTCTGCACGTAATACCGCGCCGAGAACTCCAGATAGTCCTTCAGCTGAGCACCCGTCAGAAGCCGTGCCTCCAGGGTGTTCTCGAACGGATACAGACCCGCCGCGTCCTTGATCGTCACATTCCCGGACGGGATCTGCGCCGTACGCGAGAAACACGACGCCTGCGAAAGCACCGGCAGCGCCGCATACTCGCCACCCGCCAGAGCCGCCTTCACCGTCTCCGCCTGGACGACATTGATCAGATCGATGATCGGCTCGTCCTTCCACGCCGCCTCGGCCGTCGTCATCGCCGCCGTCGACGTACCGATCACCTGGTTGACGTACGCCACGACCTTCCTGTGCTCGTCCACCAGCAGCTTCGTGATCTTCGGGTCCTCGGCCACCGCGTTGGAGTTCAGCACCTGCGCGCCGACCTTCTCCACCGACCAACGGCCCTTCGCCCACACCAGATCGAAGTCGAACAGCGTCAGCCGCTGCCCCCACTTCAACGGCTCCGACAGCACGACCTTCTTGCCCGTCGCCTTGTTCTCCACGAAATACTCGGGAATCTCCGTGTGCGCATGCCCCACGAGAATCGCATCGATGCCGGGCACCTGCTCGGCCACCAGACCCGCCGCGTTCTCGATGTACGGCAGCTGGTCACCGTACGACGACGTGCCGCTCGACCCCGAGTGCGCGGACACGATCACCACGTCCGCACCCATCGACCGCAGCTTCGGCACCCACTTCGCCGCCTGCTCCTCAAGACCCGGGAACACCATCTTCCCGCTCACATTGGCCTTGTCCCAGATCGCGATACCCGGATTCGTCAGACCCAGGACCGCGACCTTCACATCCGGACCGTGCGGAGTACGGACCCGCTTGATGAAGTACGGGGCGAACGCCGGCCTCAACGTCTTCGCATCCAGCGCGTTCGCACCGAGCAGCGGGAAGTCGCACTGCTCCTCGAACTTCCGCAGCACCGGAATGCCGTAGTTGAACTCGTGGTTGCCGAGCGCCGCGGCGTCGTACCCGATCGCATTCATCGCCTGCGCCATCGGGTGCACAGGACCGTGCTTCGCCGTGATCGGGTCGACCTTGGCGTAGTAGTACGAGAGCTGCGTGCCCTGGATCGTGTCACCCGCATCGATCATCAGAGTGTTGCGGCGGCCCTTCTCCGCACGGACCTGGTCCACCAGCGTCGAGATCTTCGCCAGACCGACGTCGTTGTGCGCCTTGTCGTCGAACTCCTTGTCCGTGAAGTAGTCCCAGTTGAAGACGTTTCCATGCAGATCGGTCGTCCCCATCACGGTGAAGGAGTACCGCTTCGGCGGACGCCCGTGACCGTGCTCGTGCGCCTCGGCCGGCACCGCCGTACCCCCGGCGATCGCGGCACCCGCACCGACAGCGGCCGACGTACCCAGGAACGTCCTACGATTCAGCGGCATTTTGCCCCCTCTTGAGCAGCTCTTGACTTCGCAACGCGCGTAGATTCTGACCCGGCAACCCCACACAGCAACACCCCTTACAGGTTTCGATCTGATGACTCCCAGACGTCAGACCCCGGTGCCAAGCTGAACCCATGGCCGGAACCCCAGAAACCCCCCTCGTCACCGTCCGCGGTGAAGCCACCCACGAAGTGGATCCCGAGACCGCCACCCTCACCATCACCGTCAGCGCACGCGGCAAAGACCGCAGAACAGCCCTCGAAGACCTCACCCGACGCAACAACACCGTCCTCGAACTCACCAAGAGCTACGGCGAAGCAGTCGAAAAGCTGGAGTCCGGAGGCTTCTCCATCACCCCCGAACTCACCGCCCACGGCCGAGGCGAACGCATCCGCGCCCACCACGGCCGCGTCCGCATCACCGCCGTACTCAACGACTTCACCGCCCTCGGCGAACTCACCACCCGCCTCGCCGACCTCGAACTCACCCGCGTCGACGGCCCCTGGTGGTCCCTGCGCCCCACCTCACCCGCCCACGGCGAAGCCCGCCGCCAAGCAGTCACAGAAGCCGTCACCCGAGCCCGTGAATACGCAGCCGCACTCGGCTCCGACCTCAGCGCACTCCTCGAACTCGCCGACCAGGGAATCGAAAACGCTCACCCTGCCGCCGCCATGCCCCCCGGCGCGTACACCCGCCAGTCCTTCGGCGGCGCCGCCGAAGACACCGCGGCCCCCGCACTCGACCTCGAACCCCAACGCCAGACCGTCTACGCCCAGGTCACCGCACGCTTCACCATGACCCCGCCAAAACTCTGAAACCCCACCACGCAATGCTCATCAGAGCACCCCTGCGCACAATTCAACACTTGTCAATAACCCTTCACGCAAAGGTTGTTGAGTAGTCATGCACAGCCAATTCCCTACCCACCGGTAAGCCCTAGGCTCGAACCATGCGCCGAGCAAAGATCGTCTGTACCCTGGGCCCCGCCACCGACACATACGACCAGATCAAGGCACTGGTCGAAGCCGGAATGGACATCGCCCGCTTCAACCTCAGCCACGGCACCTACGCCGAACACGAGGAGCGCTACCAGCGCGTCCGCAAAGCCTCCGAGGAAACCGGCCGCAGCGTCGGAATCCTCGCCGACCTTCAAGGCCCGAAGATCCGGCTCGGACGCTTCGCCGAAGGCCCCGTACTCCTTGAACGCGGCGACCACTTCACCATCACCGTCGAACCAGGCACCCCCGGCGACCGCCACACCTGCGGAACCACCTACGACGGCCTCCACACCGACGTCACCGCAGGCGAACGCATCCTCGTCGACGACGGCAAAGTCGCCCTCGAAGTCACCAGCGTCGACGGCCCCCGCGTCAACACCACCGTCGTCGAAGGCGGCATGGTCTCCGACCACAAAGGCCTCAACCTCCCCGGCGTCGCCGTCTCCGTCCCCGCCCTCTCCGAAAAGGACATCGACGACCTGCGCTGGGCGCTGCGCACCGGAGCCGACATCATCGCCCTCTCCTTCGTACGCAGCGGACGCGACATCGAAGACGTCCACCGCATCATGAAAGAAGAAGGCCGCCACCTCCCCGTCATCGCCAAGGTCGAAAAACCCCAAGCGGTCGAGAACATCGAAGACATCGTCGCCGCATTCGACGGCATCATGGTCGCCCGCGGCGACCTCGGCGTCGAAATGCCCCTCGAACAAGTCCCGATCGTGCAGAAGCGCGCCATCAAGCTCGCCAAGCGCAACGCGAAGCCGGTCATCGTCGCCACCCAAATGCTCGAATCGATGATCGACAACTCCCGCCCCACCCGCGCCGAAGCAAGCGACGTCGCCAACGCCGTCATCGACGGAACGGACGCCGTGATGCTCTCCGGCGAAACCAGCGTCGGCAAATACCCCATCGAGACGGTCAGGACCATGGGCCGCATCGTGGAGGCGGCAGAAGAGGACGTCCTCGCCAAGGGCCTCCCGCCCCTCACCGAACGCAACAAGCCCCGCACCCAAGGCGGAGCGGTAGCCCGCGCAGCCGCCGAAATGGGCGACTTCCTCGGCGCCAAATACCTCGTCGCCTTCACCCAGTCCGGCGACACCGTCAAACGCCTCAGCCGCTACCGCTCACCCATCCCGCTCCTCGCCTTCACCCCGGACCCCGCCACCCGCGCCCAGCTCAACCTCACCTGGGGCGTGGAAACACTCCTCGGACCCCGCGTCGAATCCACCGACGAAATGGTCGCCCAGGTCGACGAACTCCTCCTCAAGTACGGCCACTGCCAGAAGGGCGACATCGTCGTCATCACCGCAGGCTCCCCGCCCGGCGTCGCAGGCTCCACCAACATGGTCCGCGTCCACCACATCGGCGAGGACGACAGCCCCAAGTAACAACAGAGAAGGGGCCCTCCACCTGAACGGAAGGGCCCCTCCTGGCTTGCGACCTACGGTGTGACGATCGCGAAATTCGGATCCGGCTTCTCTACGACAGCCAGCATCTTCTGCAACAGCGTCACATCACCCACCACCTTGATGTCCCCGAGCCCCGCACCACCCAGCAGAGACAACAACTGCGGCTTGGTCATCGTCAACGTCACACCCGCGCCCGGGTCCGCCTTCGCATCACTGCGATACGTCAACACCCCATTCTGCAACGTCAGATGCCACACCGCACCCAGCGCCGGAAAACTCCAGTCCATCGACAGCTTCAGATCCCACGCCTTCGGACCATTGATCCGAATCGCCACCGAATCGATGAGCTGATCCACCGACAACGCCATCAGCATCGTCGGCCCCGTGGTGTTCGACTCGGCAGGCTTCACCCCATCGGTCAACTCCATCGCACCCGTCAGATAGAAGTTGCGCCACACCGCATTCTCCGTGGCATAACCCAACTTCGTGTACACCTTGGCCAGTTCCCGCTTCGCCGGAGTGTAGGTGGGGTCGGCGAACACCACATGGTTCAACAGCGTCGCAGCGAACCGCAGATCACCCTCATGCACAAACAGCAACGCCCGCGCCACCGTCGCCCCACGACCACCCAGCGCCTTCACATACCGCTTCGACTCCTCCACCGGCGGATGCGACCACAGATGCGCCGGATTCGCATCGAACCAGCCCATGTACCGCTGATAAATACCCTTCACGTTGTGCGACAACGAACCGTAATACCCACGGTTCGCCCACCCCTCCAACGCCGGCGGCAACGTGATCGCCTCCGCGATCTCCGCACCCGTCATCCCGACATTGATCATCCGCAGCGTCTGATCATGCATGTACGCATACAGATCACGCTGCTGCGTCAGCAGATCAGTGATCTCCTCACCACCCCACGTCGGCCAGTGATGCTGCGCGAACGCCACATCCACCGCACCGTCGAGCAACGTGATCGTCTCGTTGAGGTAATGCGACCAGATCCGGGCATCACGCACCTGCGCACCACGCAGCGTGATGATGTTGTGCATCGTGTGCGTCGCGTTCTCCGCCATGCACACCGCACGCAGATCGGGGAAGACGAAGTTCATCTCCGCGGCCGCCTCGGTCCCCGGCGTCATCTGGAACACGATCTTCACCCCGTCGATCGTCTCGACCTGACCGGTCTTCGTGACGAACTTCGTCGGCGCGATCAGCCCCACCGAACCGAGCGAAACGTTCTGCCCGAGACCACAACCGATCTGCCCGGCAGCGGACTTGGGCAGCTGTGCGCCGTACATGTACGAGGCGCGACGCGTCATCGCCGTACCTGCGTAGACGTTCTCGGACACGGCATGGTCCATGAAGCCCTCAGGGGCCAGCACAGGGACGCTGCCGGCACCATTGGGCAGCACGCCGTACGCACCACCGAAGTGATCCACGTGCGGGTGCGTGTAGATGACGCCGGTCACGGCCTTGTCGCCACGGTTGTCGCGGTAGAGCTTGAGCGCGGCGGCGGCGGTCTCGGCGGAGATCAGGGTGTCGATGACGATGATGCCGGTGTCGCCCTCGACGATCGTCATGTTCGAGAGGTCGAGCCCACGGACCTGGTAGATCCGGTCGGTCACCTTGTACAGCCCCTGCTTCGAGGCGAGTTGACCCTGCCGCCACAGACTCTTGTTGGCGGTCTTGGGTGCGTCACCCTCAAGGAACTTATACGCGTCGTTGTCCCAGACCACCTTGCCGGCGGCGTTCTTCACGACGCCGGGGGTCAGGGCGGCGATGAAGCCCTTGTCGGCGTTGGCGAAGTCGGCGGTGTCACCGAAGTCCAAGCTGTCGCCGCCAGTCGCGCTCTCCACACCGGCGGCAGCTGCCCCTTGGGGTCTCGCGGAGGCGGCGTAGGCCTCCGGGCTCACGGCGACGGCCGCAGCGGCGGCTCCTGCGGCAGCTGCGACGAAGCCACGGCGGTTCAGGGGAGTCATGCGTACCTCTTCGGACGATGATCGCGACACGGGTATGTCCGGCGAAGATCGCAGTGAGGGTACGCGCGGGTCAAGGTTTCCAAGGAGATTTGGTGACGGTCCCTGGTGGGGCGATGGGGGGTTGTGACCCGTCACATTGCCCGGTCAGTACTTGGGTCCTACGTGTAGGTCCATGAGGGCGACGGACGCTTTCCGGGCAACGGAGATGTTCTGCCAGTTCGCCCGACGCCACTGCACGCCGACACCGTCCAGGGTGTCGGTGAAGAGGGTGGTGATGTCGGCCGACAGGTTGGTGAAGAAGTACCGCGGATACGTGTAGCGCTTCAGCTCGCCCGCTATGACCTTCTCGGTCCAGTTGGTGATCCGGCATCCGTCGGAGTGGATGAGGCCGCGGATGAATTCCCAAGGGTGGGTGGTCACGATCTCCTGCTGCCAAGGTTCGAGGGCGATCGTGCGTTCGTGCTTCTTGCCCGGACCGTGCTGCGGGAAGAGGCAGGGCCAGTGCTTGCTGTATCCGGTGACGTACTGGCAGCCCTGGCGCTGGACGCGGCAGATCTTGTTGTCGGGACGGAGGGTCTGTATGGCCTCTGCGCAGGCGTCGATGAGCCCAGGCCATGCGTCGGCGCAGGCGATACGCAGGGAGTACACGCCCCGGAGCGGGCTGATGCAGCCGTCGCCGAGGTAGAGGCCGAGGAGGTAGGCGTACGTATCCGGGTGATCTGGGAGGGCCGGCTGATCCTGGCATCTAGGGCAACTGGTGCCTCTGTGCAGAGGCTCGATCCGGGTCTGCCAGGAGCGGATCGCGGCTCGGGATATCCCGATCTCTTTGCTGACGGAGTTCATGCTGCGGCCCTGAGCCACCATGGCCAGGGCCCGCTCGCGCGTACTGATCTCGTACATGCAGACACTCTGCGTGATTGACAGTGGCCGCATGTAGCAGAAAGCGGATGTTCACGAGAACGTGAACATCCGCTTTCTTGGTGACCTTGGAATCCTAGGAAAAGTGCCCCGAGTCGGATTCGAACCGACGCTGTATGGGTTTTGAATCCATCGCCTCTTCCGCTGGGCTACCGGGGCTTCCTTTAAAAGAAAGGTTTACGGCCACCCGCCGTGCGACCACCTTACCGCAGCTAGGTAGGCTCATGGGGAGCAGTACCCCCGCCCTGCCTTACCAAGGAGCGCCCCCGTGACCGCCCCCGAGTCGCCCCAGCCCGTCGACGCGTCCGACGACGACAAGTCGCACGTCCCGCCGCTGACGACCCGTGTCGTCATCGCTGAGGACGAGGCCCTCATCCGCCTCGACCTCAAAGAGATGCTCGAAGAAGAGGGCTACGCGGTCGTAGGCGAGGCCGGTGACGGCCAGACCGCCGTCGAGCTCGCCCGGGAGCACAAGCCCGACCTCGTCATCCTCGATGTGAAGATGCCCATCCTGGACGGGATCTCCGCCGCCGAGAAGATCACGGAGGAGTCCATCGCCCCCGTGCTGATGCTCACCGCGTTCTCGCAGCGCGACCTCGTGGAGCGGGCGCGGGACGCCGGGGCGATGGCGTACCTCGTGAAGCCGTTCTCCAAGAGCGACGTCGTGCCCGCCATCGAGATGGCAGTGTCCCGCTTCTCGGAGCTGAAGGCGCTGGAGACCGAGGTCGCCGACCTCACGCTCCGCCTGGAGACCCGCAAGCTGGTCGACCGCGCGAAGTCGATCCTTCAGACGCAGTACGGGCTGACTGAGCCCGCCGCGTTCCGGTGGATCCAGAAGACGTCGATGGACCGGCGCCTGTCGATGCAGCAGGTTGCCGAGGCGGTCATCGAGGACGCCGAGGAGAAGAAGGCCGCGAAGGGCGAGTAGCAGAGGCGTACAGCGCGAAGGGCCCGCACCTCTCGGTGCGGGCCCTTCGGCGTACGAGGGGGAGGGTCAGTCCTCGCCGAGGTACGCCTTGCGGACGGACTCGTCGTGCAGGAGGTTCTGGCCGGTTCCGGAGAGGACGATCTTGCCGATCTCCATCACGTGGCCCTGGTCCGCGAGGGAGAGTGCGGCCTGGGCGTTCTGCTCGACCAGGAGGATGGTCGTGCCGGAGGCCTTGAGCTCGACGATGGTCTCCATGATCTTCTGCATCATGATCGGGGAGAGGCCCATGGAGGGCTCGTCGAGCATGAGCAGCTTGGGCTGGGACATGAGCGCGCGGCCCATGGCGAGCATCTGCTGTTCGCCGCCGGAGAGGGTGCCCGAGGCCTGCTTTCTGCGTTCCCCGAGGATGGGGAAGAGGTCGTAGGCGCGCTGGATGTCCTTTTCGATGCCGTCCTTGTCGGTGCGGAGGAATGCGCCGAGTTGGAGGTTTTCCGCGATCGTGAGGCGCGGGAAGATGTGCCGGCCTTCGGGGGAGTGGGCGAGGCCGAGGGCGACGATCTTGTGTGCGGGGATGCCGGTGAGTGGCTTGCCCTCGAAGATGATCTTGCCGCTGGTGGGCTTGAGCAGTCCGGAGAGGGTGCGCAGGGTGGTGGTCTTGCCCGCACCGTTGGTGCCGATGAGGGTGACGACCTGGCCGGCTTCGACGCTGAAGGAGATGCCCTTGACGGCTTCGATTTTGCCGTAGGAGACCCTGAGGTCCTCGACTTCGAGGAGAGCGGTCACTTGGTGTCTCCTTCGGTGCTTGCCGCGTCGGCTGCTGCTTGTACTTCGGCGGCTTCTTCGGCGCCGGGGGCGCCTTCAAAGGGGGTGCCGAGGTAGGCGGCGATGACGCGTTCGTCGCTCTGGACGACGTCCGATGTGCCTTCGACGAGTTTTTCGCCTTGTACGAGGCAGGCGACGCGGTCGCAGAGGTTGAAGATGAAGCGCATGTCGTGCTCGATGACGAGGACGGCGATGCCCTGGTCGCGTACCGCGAAGATCAACTCTTCGGTGGCGCGCGTCTCTTGGGGGTTCATGCCGGCGGTGGGCTCGTCCAGGAGGAGGAGGCCGGGTTCGCTGGCGAGTGCGCGGGCGATTTCCAGCTTGCGCTGTTCTCCGTAGGGGAGGTTGCGCGCGAGGTGGTCGGCTTTCGCGGCGAGGCCGGTGAACTCCAGGAGTTCCATGGCGCGTTCGTGCGATTGGGCTTCGGCTTTCTTGAAGCCGGGGCCGCGCAGGAGGGCCGACCAGAGGCCTTCCCTGGTGCGGGTGTGGCGGCCGACGAGCACGTTTTCCAGGACGGTCATGTTGGCGAAGAGCCGGATGTTCTGGAAGGTGCGGGCGATGCCGGCGCTGGTGATCAGGTGGGGCTTGGAGGGGAGGACGGTGCCCTTGTAGGCGACCTTGCCCTCGGTGGGGACGTACAGACCGGTGAGGCAGTTGAAGAAGGTGGTCTTGCCTGCGCCGTTGGGGCCGATGAGGCCGACGATCTCGCCGCTGTTGACGGTGAGGTCGACGTTGCGTACGGCGGTGAGGCCGCCGAAGCGCATGGTGACGCCGCTGGCTTCGAGGATGGGGCTGGGGGCTGTGGTGGTGGTCATGTGGGTTATGCCCCTGCCTTGGTGACGCCGACGGTGGAGTCGGGAAGGCCTTGTTCGGGGATGTCGAGTTGGCCTGTCTCGTGGAATTCGAGCTGCTGGCGCCGGTTGGCGATGATGCCTTCGGGGCGGAATCGCATCAGGAGGATGAGGGCGATGCCGAAGGCGAGCAGCTGGTAGTTCTTGAGGAAGGTCAGTTTCTCGGGGAGCAGGTAGAGCAGGCTGGCGCCGAGGATGGGGCCGCTGACGGTGCCCATGCCGCCGAGGACGACTGCGGCGAGCAGGAAGGCCGAGTTGGGCGGTACGGAGCCGGCGAATTGGTACGGGGCCGGGGTGACGCTGTAGCCGACGTGGGCGCTGACGGTGCCGGCGAGGCCGGCGAGTGAGGCGCCGAGTGCGAAGGCGATGAGCTTGACCCGGAAGCCGTTGATGCCCATGGCGGTTGCTGCGGTTTCGTCTTCGCGGATGGCGATCCAGGAGCGGCCGATGCGTGAGTCGGCTGCGCGGTTGAAGACGACGACGACGATTCCGGTGATGACGAGCATCAGCAGGAGGTAGTTCGCGAATCGGCCGACGGTGAGTGAGCCGATGTCGTGGGGTGTCCCGAGGTTGAAGCCGAAGAGGTTCAGGTCCGGGATCATGGTGATGCCGTTGGGGCCGTTGGTGAGGTTGGGTCCGGAGGAGCCGTCCATGTTGTTGACGGCGATGCGGAAGATCTCTCCGAAGCCCAGGGTCACGATGGCGAGGTAGTCGCCGCGCAGGCGCAGGGTGGGGGCGCCGATGAGGACGCCGAAGACGAGCGATGCGCCCATGCCGGTGAGCATGGCGGCCCAGAAGGGGAACTGGACGCCTGCGAACCGGGAGAACTCGGAGCCGGAGACCAGGGCGGAGGCGTAGGTGCCGACGCCGAGGAAGGCGACGTAGCCGAGGTCGAGGAGGCCGGTGAGGCCGACGACGATGTTGAGGCCGAGGGCGACGGTGGCGACGACGAGGATGTTCACGCCGAGGTTGGCGTTGTGTTCGTTCTGCTCGACGAAGGGGAAGAGCGCTGCGGCGAGGAAGGCGAGGGAGGTCGCGAATCCCTTGTGCCGGGCGTTGAGTTGGGAGAAGCGCTCGAAGAGGCCGGCGGCGAAGAGTGCCCAGGCGCCGAGGATCACCAGGAGCAGGAAGCCGAGGAAGGTTTCGCTGGCTTCGTTGTCGACGCCGATGCCGTAGGTGAAGACGAGGAGGCCGAGTGCGGTGCCGATGGTGATGACGAGGCGTTCGCCCCAGGCGGGGAGTGTGCCTGCCGGGGGGATGTGTGCGGGCTTGCTGATCCAGTCCTTGGCGGTGTCGCCGGGGCTGGGCAGGGCGAGGGCGCCGAGGAGGGCGGCGAGCGAGGCGACTGCGGCGATGTAGGCGCCGGGGTCGAGGTTCGCGAGGCCGTTGAGGTCGACGGCGATGGCGATGGCTGTGAACCAGCTGACGGCGAAGGCGGAGCCGGCGGCGAGTACGACGGGTGCGGTGGCGTAGGCGGGGTTGAGCCAGCGCAGGCCGCGTATGTCCCAGCAGGTGAGTGCGTAGAGCAGGGTGAGTGCGCCGGCGACGAGTGCGAGGACCTGGAGTCCGGCGGGGGAGCCGTAGTAGGTGAGGTCTCCGGGGAAGTCGGAGGTCCAGGTCCAGGACATGAAGGTGCTGGCGATGGTGCCGATGGCGCCGAGTGCGATGAGTCCTCGGGCTGCGGTCTGCGGGAGCGGGATGAGGCCGCGGGTGGTGTTGTCCGTTTTTGCCATGGTGGTCACGCCCTGTCCGCGACGCGTTCGCCGACCAGGCCTTGTGGCCTGAACAGGAGAACGAGGATGAGGAGGACGAAGGCCCAGACGGAGGACCAGACCTGGCCGCCGAGCTGCTCCATGCCGGGGACGTTGTGGATGTAGGAGGTGGCCATGACTTCGGCGAGGCCGAGGACGAGGCCGCCGAGCATGGCGCCGTAGATGTTGCCGATGCCGCCGAGTACGGCTGCGGTGAAGGCCTTGAGGCCCATCTGGAAGCCCATGTCGTACTTGATGGTGCCGTCCTTCATGCCGTAGGCGACGGCGGCGACGGCGGCGAAGAGGCCGCCGATCGCGAAGGCGACCATGATGATGCGGTTGACATCGATGCCCATGAGCTGCGCGGTGTCGGGGTCCTGCGCGGTGGCCTGCATGGCGCGGCCGGTGCGGGAGCGCTGGACGAAGAGTGCGAGCGCTGCCATGCAGATGGGGGCGGCGATGATGATGAAGAGCTGGCCGGTCTTGATGTGTACGGAGCCGATGTCCCAGCCGTCGCCCGGGATTTGCGGGAACGTGCGGTCGACTTTGGCGTCGGGGTACAGGTTGAAGACGGCCTGCTGGAGTGCCAGGGAGAGTCCGATGGCGGTGATGAGTGGTGCGAGGCGTGGCGCGCCGCGTAGGGGCCGGTAGGCGAAGCGTTCGGCTCCTACGGCGATGAGGACGGCGACGAGGCCGCCGCCTATGAGCATCGCTGGTAGGGCTATCCACATGGATGTGCCGTCGGGCAGGACGTAGAGGTAGACCGTCAGCGCGCCGAAGCCGCCGGTCATGAAGATCTCGCCGTGGGCGAAGTTGATGAGCTGGACGATGCCGTACACCATCGTGTATCCGATGGCGATCAGCCCGTACATCGAGCCGAGGAACAGCCCGTTGGCCAGCTGTTGCGGCAGGGTGTTCACCGCATGGCCTCCATGTGGGTGGGGAGTGTGATGGGTATGGATCGGGCCGCGCGGTGACGTGTGGTCTGGCCGCGCGGCCCTGGGGTGGTGCTAGCGGCGGAGGGGATCAGCCGTTGAACGTGCCGCTCTTGACGGCCTTCCAGGCGCCGTTGACGACCTGGTAGACGGTGAGCTGCTTGTTGTTGGTGTCACCGAACTCGTCGAAGGAGACGGGGCCGGCGATGCCGTCGAACTTGGTCTTCTGGACTTCGGCGACGACCTGCTGGCGGGCGTCGTCGGGGATCTTGCCGTCCTTCACGACGTTGCCGATCGCCTTGATGATGGCGGTGGCGGCGTCGTAGGAGTAGCCGCCGTAGGTGCCGTAGTCACCCTTGAGGCCGGAGGCCTTGTACTTGGTGATGAATTCCTTGGCGGAGGCCAGGGTGTCGACGGGCTGGCCGACGGAGGTGACGAGGTCGCCTTCGGAGGTCTTGCCGGCGGTCTGGATGTAGGTCGGGGTGAACATGCCGTCACCGCCGAAGAGCGGGATCTTGGCGCCGGCGTCCTTGAGCTGCTTGGTGACCTTCTCGGACTCGTCGTACTGGCCGCCGTAGTAGACGAGGTCGGCCTTGGAGTTCTTGATCTTGGTGACGAGGGAGGAGAAGTCGGTGTCGCCGGTGTTGACGTGGTCCTCGCCGGCGAGCTTGCCGCCTGCCTTGGTGAAGCCGGCCTTGAAGAGCGCGGCGAGGCCGGCCCCGTAGGTCTGCTTGTCGTCGACGACGAAGACGTTCTTCTTCTTCAGGGTGTTGTACGCGTAGTCGGCCGCGAAGCCGCCCTGGAGGGCGTCGGTGGTGGCGGTGCGGAAGTACGTCTTGAACGGGCGGGACTTGGAGGTCTGCCAGTTCTTGCCCTGGGTGAGGGTCGGGTTGGTGTTGGACGGCGAGATCTCGACCAGGTTGGCGGTCGCGAAGACCTGCTGCATCTGGGTGGCCACACCGGAGTTCAGGGGGCCGACGACGCCGAGGATGTTGCTTTTGGCGACGAGCGCGGTGGCGTTGGTCTGGCCGGTGGCCGGGTCCGCCTTGTCGTCGAGCGCCTGGACCTTGAAGGTCACACCGGGAACGGTGTTGTTCTTGTTGGCGTCGTCGACGGCGATCTGTACGCCGCCCTGGATGCCGAGGCCGGTGGCGGAGTTCGCTCCGGTCAGCGGTGCGTCGACACCGATGATGATCTCGGTCTTCTTGCCGCTGTCCTTGCTCCCACCGTCGTCGCGCGATCCGCAGGCGGTCAGCGTGAGCGCACCAGTGGTGAGCACGGAGGTGAGTATGACCAATGAACGCTGTCGCACGATGAATCCTCTCCCTGGCGCAGCAGCTCCGCTGAGCTGCCGTGTGTCTCGCCGGGCCGTACTGGGTTGGTACAGGGCCGTGCTGCAGACGCGCCCGGCGGCGCGGTGACTGGCCGTGACTCTAAGCGCAGGTGGCGGGGTGGGGGAGAGAGGAAGGTCAGGATGTGACGCTCTTGTTATGACGAGGGCCATGGAGTGGGGGAGCAGTGCGAGCAAATGGGCTCTTTGGGGACAGGGGGCGGGTGTTCACATCGTGAGAACTGCCAGCTCGGATCAGGGGCTTGGGGTGATCTAGGTGCTTACGTCGCGGGGATCGGTCGAGGTCGCGTGGGGGGATTGCCGGAAGGGGATAAGCGGAGTGGGTGAATCCTGTTCCGCATTACGGCATTGTTACGCAGTGTTACGGGAGTCGATTCCGGTCAGGCGTGCGGTGGGGCCGGCGGCCGGTGGTGCGTTGCTGATCGGCGTCCTTCCGTTTGGTCTGACGGGAGGTCAATTTCCTTGTGGGGCAGGTCTGCCGGCGTTGCCTGTGACTCCGGTGGGCCGGGGTCGGGGCCGTCGGTGGTCAGCAGATGCCGGCGAGGAAGCCGGAGAGGTCGCGGGCGTAGGGGCCGGTGAAGAGGAAGCTGTGTTCCTGCACCGCGCGTGCGTTGCGCAGCGTGGTGTCCAGGTAGGGCAGATCGACCGGGCCGGGGAGCGTGGCGCAGTCGTGGACCGTTGCCTGGAGGGTGACGCGGCGCGTGGTTCCGGGCTTCACGGTGAAGGGGCCGACCGGGTCGGAGCGGGTGTCGAGTCCGGGGAAGGCCTGGTCGATCCGGCTGACGGTCACTGCGGAGTCGTATCTTCCGGAGACGGTCACGAGGAAGGTGAAGAACGCGGTCCGGGCGGAGTGCTGGGCGGGTGCGGCGACTCCCTCGTACTGGATCGAGGTGAGCGCGGCGGGCCACGGGGGTCCCGTGTCGGCGACCGGCGGTGGTTCGCCGTGGGGGTCCGGGGCCGGCGAGGTTCGCAGCAGGGTGAGGATCACGCCTGCCGCGACCAGTGCGCCCGCGAGCTTGAGGAGTGCGCGCCGTCGTCCGGTGACGGAGCTCCAGCGGTCCGTGAGCCGGGGCCGGTCGGTGCCCATGGTGTCGGGGGTGGGCGCGGGCGTCCTGGTGGCGGAAGGGTGGTGAGGGCTGGTGGAGTCGCTTGGCTCGACGGGCCCGATCCCGCTCATGGCTGCGGCCTCATGGGGAAACCGTAGGGCGGGAGGTGGAGAGCGACAACAGCCGTGCAGGGGTCAGCCGTTGGCGTTGACGTCGCGCAGCAGGCAGGTCAGGCGGGCGGTGCAGACCCGCTTGTCGTTCTCGTCGGAGATGACGATCTCGTACGTCGCCGTGGAGCGCCCGCGGTGGACGGGTGTGGCGACGCCGGTGACGAGGCCGCTGCGGGCGCCGCGGTGGTGGGTGCAGTTGAGGTCGACGCCGACGGCGAGCTTGGATGCGCCGCCGTGGAGCATCGCGCCGACGGAGCCGAGAGTCTCGGCGAGGACGGCGGAGGCGCCGCCGTGGAGGAGGCCGTAGGGCTGGGTGTTGCCTTCGACGGGCATGGTGCCGACGACGCGGTCCGCGGAGGCTTCGACGATCCGTACGTCCATGCGCTCGCCGAGGTGTCCTGCGGAGAAGAGCGCGGGGAGGTCGACGCCGAGGGTGGCGTACTCGTCGATGACCTCTTGCGGGAACTTCGGGATCTGCTGCTCGCCCATGGGGTTCGGCTCCGTTCGTCTTCGTGCGGTCCTGAGGCTGCTGTCCGCCACCTTAAGCAAACGCTTAGGCGGTGGGTGATTGTTCCAGACGCACGACCAGCGACTTGGAGACGGGGGTGTTGCTGACGTCGGCCGTCGCGTCCAGCGGGACCAGCACGTTCGTCTCGGGGTAGTAGGCGGCGGCGCAGCCGCGGGCGGTGGGGTAGTGGACGACGCGGAAGCCGGGGGCGCGGCGCTCGACGCCGTCCTTCCACTCGCTGACGAGGTCGGTGTACGAGCCGTCGGCCAGGCCCAGTTGGGCGGCGTCCTCGGGGTTGACCATGACGATGCGGCGGCCGCCCTTGATGCCGCGGTAGCGGTCGTCGAGGCCGTAGATGGTGGTGTTGTACTGGTCGTGGGAGCGCAGCGTCTGCAGCAGGAGGCGGCCTTCGGGGAGTGCGGGGTATTCGACGGGGGCCGCGGTGAAGTTGGCCTTGCCGGTGTGGGTGGGGAAGCGGCGTTCGTCGCGGGGGCCGTGGGGGAGTTCGAACCCGCCGGGTGCGGCGACTCGGGTGTTGAAGTCCTCGAAGCCGGGGACGACGCGTGCGATGCGGTCGCGGATCGTGGCGTAGTCCTTTTCGAACTCTTCCCAGTTGATGTCGGATGCGCTGCCGAGGACGGCTCGTGCCATCCGGGCGACGATGGCCGGCTCGGAGAGGAGCTGGGGGCTCGCGGGGGTGAGGTTGCCGCGTGAGGCGTGCACCATGCCCATGGAGTCCTCGACCGTCACGACCTGTTTGCCACTCTTCTGGACGTCCTTGTCGGTGCGTCCCAGGGTGGGCAGGATCAGGGCGCGGCGGCCGGTGACGGCGTGCGAGCGGTTGAGTTTCGTGGAGACGTGGACGGTGAGCGCGGTGCGGCGCATCGCGGCTTCGGTGACGTCGGTGTCGGGGGTCGCGCCGACGAAGTTGCCGCCCATGGCGAAGAAGACCTTGGCCTTGCCGTCGCGCATGGCCTGGATGGAGCGGACGACGTCGTAGCCGTGGTGGCGGGGTGAGGCGATCCCGAATTCCTTGTCCAGGGCGTCCAGGAAGGCGGGGGCGGGGCGTTCGAAGATGCCCATGGTGCGGTCGCCCTGGACGTTGGAGTGGCCGCGTACGGGGCAGACGCCGGCGCCGGTGCGGCCGATGTTGCCGCGCAGGAGAAGGAAGTTGACGACTTCGCGGATGGTCGCCACGGCGTGCTTGTGCTGGGTGAGGCCCATGGCCCAGCAGACGATGGTGCGCTTGGAGGCGAGGACCAGGGCGAGCGCTTCCTCGATCTGGGGGCGGGTGAGTCCGGTCGCGGTGAGGGTCTGCTCCCAGTCCGCTTCGCGGGCGGCGGCCGCGAACTCCTCGTAACCATGGGTGTGTTCGCGTACGAAGAGCTCGTCGACGGCGCCGGCCGTGTCGAGGATCAGCTTGTTGAGGAGGCGGAAGAGGGCCTGGTCCCCGCCGATGCGGATCTGCAGGAAGAGGTCGTTGAGGGCGGCGCCCTTGATCATGCCCTGCGGGGTCTGCGGGTTCTTGAAGCGCTCCATGCCGGCTTCGGGCAGCGGGTTGACCGAGATGATCTTCGCGCCCGCGTGCTTGGCCTTCTCCAGCGCGGAGAGCATCCGGGGGTGGTTGGTGCCCGGGTTCTGTCCGGCGACGATGATGAGGTCGGCCTGGTGCATGTCCTCCAGGGAGACGCTGCCCTTGCCGATGCCGATGGTCTCCGCCAGTGCCGAGCCGGACGATTCGTGGCACATGTTGGAGCAGTCGGGCAGGTTGTTGGTGCCGTAGGCGCGGGCGAAGAGCTGGAGGAGGAAGGCGGCTTCGTTGCTGGTGCGGCCCGAGGTGTAGAAGAGCGCTTCGTCGGGGGATTCGAGGGCTTTGAGCTCTTCGGCGATGACCTCGAAGGCACGCTCCCAGCTGACGGCCTCGTAGCGGTCGGCGCCCTCCGCGAGGTACATGGGGTGGGTGATGCGGCCCTGCTGTCCCAGCCAGTACCCGCTGCGCGATGCCAGGTCGGCGAGGGGGTGCGCGGCGAAGAACGCGGGTGTCACGCGGCGCAGCGTCGCTTCCTCGGCGACCGCCTTCGCCCCGTTCTCGCAGAATTCCGCGGTGTGCCGTTTGTCGCCTTCGGGCCAGGCGCAGCCGGGGCAGTCGAAGCCGTCCTTCTGGTTGACCTTGAGAAGGGTCTGCGCGGTGCGCACCACACCCATCTGAGCCTGGGCGATCTTGAGGGTGTGGCCGATGGCGGGGAGCCCGGCTGCGGCGTGCTTGGGGGCCGCGACCTGCGGCGCGTCCTGGACCGGGTCACCTGCGGGCGGCTTGGCAGCCATGGCGCTCCCCTTCGAGCGGGCGGTTCGTTTCGTACGACTCCGATCCTGTCACGCACTGCTGACAGTCGTCTCGGCGAGGGCCGGGGAGGTCTGGATTGTCAGTGCTCCGTGGCAGGATCGGGGGCGTGGCCAAGACAGCATCGAAGCAGACCGCAGACACCCGCCCCCGCTTGCTCCTCATGGACGGGCACTCTCTGGCGTACCGGGCGTTCTTCGCGCTGCCCGCGGAGAATTTCACGACCGCGAGCGGCCAGCCGACCAACGCCATCTACGGCTTCGCGTCGATGCTGGCGAACACGCTGCGCGACGAGGAGCCGACGCATCTCGCTGTCGCCTTCGACGTCTCGCGCAAGACGTGGCGTGCGGAGGAGTTCCCCGAGTACAAGGCGAACCGCTCCAAGACCCCCGATGAGTTCAAGGGGCAGGTCGAGCTGATCGGCGAGGTGCTCGACGCCATGCACGTCGACCGTTTCGCGATCGACGGTTTCGAGGCGGACGACGTGATCGCCACGCTCGCCACGCAGGCGGAGGCGGCCGGCTTCGACGTGCTGATCGTCACCGGTGACCGGGACTCCTTCCAGCTGATCACCGAGCATGTCACCGTGCTCTACCCGACCAAGGGCGTCTCGGAGTTGACCCGCTTCACGCCGGAGAAGGTCGAGGAGAAGTACGGTCTGACGCCGCAGCAGTACCCGGACTTCGCGGCACTGCGCGGCGACCCGTCGGACAATCTGCCGGGCATTCCGGGGGTCGGCGAGAAGACCGCGGCGAAGTGGATCAACCAGTTCGGTTCGTTCGACGATCTGGTGGCGCGCGCGGACGAGGTCAAGGGCAAGGCCGGGCAGAACTTCCGCGACCACCTGGACGCGGTGAAGCTGAACCGCCGTCTCACGGAGATGGTGCGCGACGTCGAGCTGGCGAAGGGGCCTCAGGAGCTGGAGCGGGCGGCGTACGACCGCGAGGCGCTGATGGCCGTCCTGGACGTACTGGAGATCCGTAACCCCTCGCTGCGTGAGCGGCTGCTGGCGGTGGACCCGGGTGCGGGCGAGGAGGAGGCCGCGGCTCCTGCGGCCGGTGTGGAGCTGGACGGTTCGGTGCTGGCCGCGGGTGAACTGGCCCCCTGGCTGGAGGAGCACGGCGGGCAGCCGCTGGGCGTGACGACGGTCGACACCTGGGCGCTGGGGACGGGCAGTGTCACCGAGGTCGCGCTGGCCGCGGCGGACGGTCCCGCGGCCTGGTTCGACCCGGCGCAGCTGGACGAGGCCGACGAGCGGGCGTTCGCGGCGTGGATCGCGGACGGCGCGCAGCCCAAGGTGATGCACAACGCGAAGGCCGCGATGCGGGTCTTCCCCGAGCACGGCTGGAGCGTCGACGGCGTCACCATGGATACCGCGCTCGCCGCGTATCTGGTGAAGCCGGGGCGCCGTTCCTTCGCGCTGGACGCGTTGTCGGTGGAGTATCTGGGCCGCGAGCTGGCTCCGGCCTCGGCGAGCGAGGGCCAGCTGGCCTTCGGCAGCGACGACCAGGCCGAGGCGGAGGCGCTGATGACGCAGGCGCGGGCGGTGCTCGACCTGGGCGTGGCGTTCGGTGAGCGGCTGAAGGAGGTGGGCGCCACAGACCTGCTGCACGATGTGGAGCTGCCGACCTCGGCTCTGCTGGCACGGCTGGAGCGTCATGGCATCGCTGCCGACCGGCCCCATCTGGAGGGTATGGAGGAGCAGTTCGCGGGCGCCGTGCAGCAGGCGGTGAAGGAGGCGCACGCGGCGGTCGGGCACGAATTCAACCTGGGGTCGCCCAAGCAGCTCCAGGAAGTCTTCTTCGGTGAGCTGGGGCTGCCCAAGACGAAGAAGACCAAGACCGGTTACACCACGGATGCCGACGCGCTGGCGTGGCTCGCGGCGCAGACCGACCATGACCTGCCGGTGATCATGCTGCGCCATCGTGAGCAGGCCAAGCTGCGGGTCACGGTCGAGGGTCTGATCAAGACGGTGGCGACCGACGGCCGGATCCACACCACGTTCAACCAGACGGTGGCGGCGACGGGCCGGCTCTCGTCGACCGATCCGAACCTGCAGAACATCCCGGTGCGCACGGACGAGGGCCGGGCGATCCGCCGCGGATTCGTGGTCGGCGAAGGCTATGAGTCGCTGATGACCGCCGACTACAGCCAGATCGAGCTGCGGGTGATGGCGCACCTGTCGGAGGACGCGGGTCTCATCGAGGCGTTCGCCACCGGAGAGGATCTGCACACGACGGTTGCCTCGCAGGTCTTCGGTGTGGAGAAGTCCGAGGTCGACCCGGAGATGCGCCGCAAGATCAAGGCGATGTCGTACGGACTGGCCTATGGGCTCTCGGCGTTCGGCCTTTCCCAGCAGTTGAACATCGAGGCCGGTGAGGCGCGCGGTCTGATGGACACGTTCTTCGAGCGGTTCGGCGGAGTGCGCGAGTATCTGCAGCGTGTGGTGGAGGAGGCCAGGGCGACGGGGTACACGGAGACGATGCTCGGCCGCCGCCGTTATCTGCCGGACCTCAACAGCGACAACCGCCAGCGCCGTGAGATGGCCGAGCGGATGGCGCTGAACGCCCCGATCCAGGGCACAGCTGCCGACATCGTGAAGGTCGCCATGCTGAATGTCGACCGGGCGCTGACCGAGGAGGGCCTCACGTCGCGGATGCTGCTCCAGGTGCACGACGAAATCGTGCTGGAGATCGCGGCGGGAGAGCGGGAGCGGGTCGAAGAGGTCGTGCGTCGCGAGATGGCGGCGGCGGTCGAACTGCGGGCCCCGCTGGACGTGTCGGTGGGCGTGGGCACGGACTGGGAGTCCGCAGCGCACTGACCTGACCCTGAAGGGTGCGCCCCCCGGAGAGCGGCCTCCGGGGGCGGAGCCCCAGGTTCGGGAAGGGGCGGGGCCGGGGAATGTCCGTCGTCGTCCGCCGACTCTGGCTCCCAGTCGGTGAGTAATCGGTGAAAAGCGGTCACGCCCCTGTGTCCCCGCGTCGGAAGTTGTCGTAGTGTCGCCTGCGTCCACGTGCTGGGGGAGCGCGAACAGGCGTTAAAGGGGAGGGACCCAGACGTATGGCAGCGCAATTCGGGCGTCGGCTGCGCAAGGGGGCCACCGCCACCACGGTGGCCGCGCTCGCGGTGGCGGCCATGACCGCCTCACAGGCGCCCGGCGCCATCGGCTCCACGCCCGGAGGCGGGCAGGCCGCGGGGGCGGCGACCACGCCGTCCGACACCCCTGCCACCGGCAACTCCCCGTATTTCACGGACCTTCCGCCGCTGACCACCCCGGGCAAGCCCGGTTCGGTCGATCTTCCGGTGACCGGCGATGCCGAGTCCGGCATTCCCGCCACGGTCCTCGCCGCGTACAAGCAGGCGCAGCAGACCGTCGCGGGGACGGACCCGGGCTGCCACCTTCCCTGGCAGCTGCTCGCCGCGATCGGCAAGGTCGAGTCGGGGCAGGCGCGCGGCGGCCGGGTGGACGCGGTCGGCACCACGCTCAGCCCGATCCTCGGCCCGGTGCTCAACGGTGTCGGCTTCGCCAACATCTCCGACACCGACAACGGCCAGTACGACGGCGACGCCACGCACGACCGGGCGGTGGGCCCGATGCAGTTCATCCCTTCGACCTGGGCGACCTGGGGTCAGGATGCGAACGGCGACGGCAAGAAGGACCCGAACAACATCTACGACGCCTCGCTCGCCACCGGCCGCTATCTGTGCGCCGGCAGCCGGGACGTCGCCGTCAAGTCCGGTCTGGACGCGGCGATCCTGAGCTATAACCACTCGCAGGAGTACCTCACCACGGTGATGTCGTGGTTCGAGTACTACAACAAGGGCAGCCACGAGGTTCCGGACGGTACGGGCGTCCTGCCGTCGGGCACGGGTCCCGGCGGCGAGGGGTACGGCGCCGGCGGTACGCACGGGAGCACGGGCGGCGGTGCCGGTCCCAGTCCCACTCCGGGCCCGTCCGCGACTCCCAAGCCCTCCAAGAGCCCTTCCGCGAAGCCGACTCCGAGCCCCAGCCCGACTCCGACGAAGTCGGGCAAGCCCAGCCCGACACCGACGCCGACTCCCACGGTGACGCCGACGCCCACCCCGAGCGGTGACGTCTGCCCGACGCCGGTCCCGTCCCCGTCGGACAGTGCGACTCCCTCTCCGTCGCCGTCGGACTCCGCCAGCCCCACGCCGACTCCGACGCCCACCCCGTCGGACAGTGCGAGTGGTTCACCGACGCCCACTCCGAGCCCGTCTCCCTCGGACACCTGCGCCGCCAACTGACCCAGCAGCGCCCGAAAGTGCCCGGCCGCACCGCGGCCGGGCACTTTCGCGTCCGCCGTCCGGTGCAACGTGTTCTCATCTGGCCGCCGCGTTGCTACGGTGCCCCAGCCCTGAAGCCCTGACGACGTATCAGATTCATTGGAGGCCGAGTATGCGCGCCCTCATAGCCGCCGGCATCGGGCTGGCTCTCGCCCTCGCTCTCGTCCTGGTCATCTCGGCGGTCGGCGCCCCTCCCGGCCATACCTCGCCGAAGCCCTTGCTCACCACGATCCCCGGCCCCAAGAAGTAGTGGAGGGCGGTCATGCGCCGTAAAGCCAGTCTGATCCTGCTCGCCTTCGCGGTGTTCTTCGCCGCCCTGTCCCCGCTGGTGCGCTGGTACGCCTTCCCGCGCCTGGCCAAGGTCCCGGCCAACCAGTACCAGGAGACCGTCCTGGAGGCGAAGGACCCGACCCTCATCAACTACAAGAGCCTGAAGGCCGAGAAGGTCCCCAAGGTCACCATCGTGCAGACCCTCAAGGGCAATGTGGAGGAGTCGAACCGGATCGAGAAGAGCGCGGGCAAGGACGTCGTCGTCTGGGACGCGCTCTCCTACATCGTCGACTCCAAGGGGGGAATGGTCTCCAAGGTCCCCGAGCGGTACATCTTCGATGCCCACAGCCAGGCTCCCGTGCACGCGACCGGCGAGATGGTCGACGGCGACCAGGTCTCCCGCGAGGGCATCGAGTTCAAGTGGCCCTTCCTGACCGAGAAACGCGACTACGAGTACTTCGACGCGCAGACCCGCAAATCCTCCCCCATCCACTACAAGGGCACCGTGAAGTACCGCGGCCTGGAGGTCTACTACTTCGAGCAGGACATCCCCTGGACTCAGGTCGCGATGCCCAAGACGATGCCGGTCGCCGGAGTCACTCCCGCGGTCATCAAGCAGACCGGGCTGACCCGCTGGTACAAGACCAAGCGGATGTTCTGGGTGGACCCGGTCACCGGCGGCCCCGTCAATGGGGAAGAGATCCAGCAGAACGAACTGCGCAACGCCACCGGACTGTTCGGCCAGGACAAGGTCACGGTCTTCGCCGGACACGTCAAGATGCGCCAGGACTACCTCGATTCCACGTACAACCTGGTCAAGAAGAACCGCGTGCTCATCCTGGCCTTCACGGTCTACGTCCCCTGGGGCTCCCTGGCCCTGGGCGTGGTGCTGCTCGCACTCGCCCTGCTCCTGGAGGCCCGCAGCCGCCGCCCGGGACCCGAGCAGGTGCCCGAGACGGAGCCCGAACCGGTCACCGCCTGAGCCGGGCATTGGTGTACCGGGTCGGTGCGGCCGCCGAAGGGTCCTCGGGCCAGGGGTGCTTGGGGTAGCGCCCTCTCAACTCGGCCCGCACCGCCCGGTATCCGTCCTTCCAGAACGACGCCAGGTCGGCGGTCACGGCGGCCGGGCGCCCGGCAGGGGACAGCAGGTGAACCAGTACGGGCACCCCCGCCACCGCCGGAGTCTGCGCGAGCCCGAACATCTCCTGCAACTTCACCGCGAGCACGGGTTGTTCGCCTCCGTACTCCACCCGGATCCGCGACCCGCTCGGCACCTCGATGCGCTCCGGAGCGAGCGCGTCGAGCCTGGCCGCCTCGCCGGTGGCCCACGGCAGCAGCCGGTTGAGCGCCTGCCCGGCTTCGATCCTCCCCAGATCGCTTCTGCGCCGCGCCCGCGACAGCTCCGGCTCCAGCCAGGCGTCCGCGGCCGCCAGCAGCGCCTCGTCGGCCACATCGGGCCATCCGCCGCCGACCGCCCGGTGCAGGAAGGCCAGCCGCTCGCGCAGCCCCTGTGCATCCCGCGACCACCGCAGCAGCCCGAGCCCTTCGGTACGCAATCCGTCCAGCAGGGCCTGCCGTACGAGAGCGGGCTCCGGCGCCTTCAGCTGGCGCACGGCCAGCTCCACGGCGCCCAGCCGCTCCACGCGCCGGGCGACGACGTCCCCCGCGGACCCGTCCCAGTGCACCTCCTCGCCCCGGGCCAGCAGATGCCCGGCGGCCAGCCGGGCGGTGTCCTCGTCGATGACGGCCGCGAGCCGCACCCGCGCGGAAGCGGCCTGCACCCCACGGTCGGCGACCGCTACGGCCAGCCACGGTGCACTGCGCAACCGTGACCCCTCGCCCAGCTCGGCGCCCGTCCCCGACACCATCAGGAACGTGCCCTCGCCGCGCGCCCGCGCCACCCTCTCGGGGAACGCCAGCGCCGCCACGAGCCCGGCCGCGGCATCGTCGCCCTGCGCGCCCCGTCCCGAGCCGTCCCCGGACACCCCCGAAGCCAGTCGCCGCGCCTCCTGCCGCCAACGGCCCGCATAGGGGTCCCCGCCGGCCCGCGCTCTGCGCCATGCGGCCGCCAGATCGTCCCCGTACTCGCGCGGCGGTTCTTCGCTCAGCAGCGCCACCACCTCGGCCGCACGTCGGGCCCCGATCTCGCGCGAACCGTCGAGCAGGGCCCGCGCGAGACGCGGATGCAGCCCCAACCGGGCCATCCGCAGGCCCCGTTCACCCGCCCGGCCCGCCGCGTCCACGGCGCCGATCGCCGTCAGCACCTCCCGTGCCGCACCCATCGCCCCCGCGGGAGGCGTGTCGAGCAGGGCGAGCCCCTCGGCCGAAGGGTCGCCCCAGCAGGCCGCCTGCAGGGCGAAAGCGGCCAGATCCGCGACCTTGATCTCGGGCGAGGGGAAACGCGCGAGGCGGCCGTCCTCCGCCTCCGTCCAGCAGCGATAGACCGCACCGGGTGCCTCGCGACCGGCCCTGCCCGCCCGCTGCCGTGCGGCCGCCTGCGAGGCCCTTACGGTCGTGAGCGCGCTCAGCCCCCGCGCATGGTCGGTGCGCGGCTCCCTGGCGAGGCCCGCGTCGACGACCACCCGCACCCCGGGCACGGTCAGCGAGGACTCCGCCACCGACGTGGCCAGCACCACCCGCCGGGAAGCGCCCCCGGCCAGGACCGCGTCCTGCACGGCGGCCGGGGCCCGCCCGTGCACCTGCAGCACTTCGGCGCCGACGTCCCCCAACTGCCCTGCCACCCGGGCGATTTCCCCCACACCCGGCAGGAAGCAGAGCACGTCGCCCTCCCGCTCGGCCAGCGCCCTGCGCACCACCGAGGCCACATGAGTCAGCAGTACGGGATCCACCCGCATCCCGTGCGGCGGCCGCACCGGCCGCGCGGGCGGCGCCCACACCACCTCCACCGGATGCGCGACGCCCTGTGCCTCGACGACCGGGGCGTCCCCGTGCGTGGCATCCCCGAGCAGCCGCGCCCAGCCCTGCGCGTCCGTCGTCGCGGACGCCGCGATCAGCTGCAGCTCTGGCCGCAGCGTGGCGCGTACGTCCAGCAGGAAAGCCGCGACGGTGTCCGCGTCGAGATGCCGTTCATGGCACTCGTCGAGCATCACCACATCCACGCCCGCCAACTCCGGGTCGCGCTGCACCCGTTGGAGCAGCACCCCGGTCGTGACGACCTCCACCGCCGTGCGCGGACCCACCACCCGCTCGCCGCGCACGGTGAAGCCGACCGTTTCGCCCACCTTCTCGCCGAGCAGCCACGCCATCCGCCGGGCGGCAGCACGCGCCGCGATCCGCCGAGGTTCGGCGACGATCACACGCGCCCCCCGCTCCGCGAGCACCAGCGGCACCAGCGTCGTCTTGCCGGTGCCGGGAGGCGCGCAGAGCACCGCGACGCCCCGCGCCTCCAGCGCCCGTTCCAGGGCGGGCAGTGCGGTGCGTACGGGAAGGGCGCCGAGCGCGTCGGTTCGGATCATGCCGTCAGTGTCGTACGTTCCCGTGCACCGCGAAGCGCACCGTCCACAGGGACGGTGCGCTTATATGACCGGCCGCACGGCCGGCACCGCGTCGCGGATCTCAGTCGCGTACGCACACGAAGATCGTCGAGCCCGGGATCAGCTTCCCCCGCAGCGGCGACCAGCCACCCCACTCCGAGGTGTTCCACGCGGGCCACTCGGGCTCGACGAGGTCGACCAGCCGGAAACCCCCGGCGACCACGTCACGCACCCGGTCGCCCAGCGTCCGGTGGTGCTCCACATACGTGGCGCGTCCCTCCTCGTCCTGCTCCACGTAAGGAGTGCGGTCGAAGTACGAGGCGGACACGGTGAGCCCCTCGGGCCCGGGCTCGTCCGGGAAGGCCCAGCGCATGGGGTGCGTGGTGGAGAAGATCCACCGCCCGCCGGGCCGCAGCACCCGCCTGACCTCCTTGAAGACCTTCACGGGGTCGGCCACGAACGGAATGGCGCCGTACGCGGAGCAGGCGAGGTCGAAGGAACCGTCGCGGAAGGGCAGCACCCCTGCGTCGGCCTGCACCAGCGGGATACCCCCGCCGATCCGCAGGCCGTGCTGCAGCTGTCGGTGCGAGAGGTCCAGGGCGACCGGGCGTGCCCCCTGGCCGGCCAGCCAGCGCGAGCACTGGGCGGCGCCGGCGCCGATCTCCAGGATGTCGAGCCCCTTGAGGGACTCCGCCGGGCCGAGCAGCTCGGCCTCCACCTCGTCCAGCCCCTCCGGGCCCCAGACAAAACGGTCGTCGCCCAGGAAGGAGCCATGATCGATCTGATACTCGTCGGCATTCCGGTCCCACCAGCCCCGGCTGGCCCGGCTGCTCTCCGTGTATCCGGCGTCACGACGTGTCGCTTCCGGCTCGTACTCTTCGGTCATCGTGCCCGTCTGCAAGGTCGCTGGATCTTCGTCGGAAGTGCGCTGCCGAGGCCGATGTGGCCTCGTGGAACGCCAGTTGTGCCGGGTATGGGGCGTTCCGCCCCGGGTGTGCGCCTTCGCGCATTGACCGTGTCCGGCTGCCCCCGTATGCTACAAGTTGCGCTGCGAGCCTGCGCTCCTCAGACCTAGCAGGCTGCGCTCGCCTCTGTTGTACGTCCCCTCGGTTATCGAGGCGCCTCCGGTCAGGTATTCCGGATTGGCGCTTCCTGGGCTGTCCGGCGTCCCTCGGCGGCGATACGGGCTTCCGGCGTGGCAGTACCTACTCTTTCAATGTCCGTACCGGAGTCCTTTCCCACATGACGAGCAGCACCGAGACCACCGCCACCACTCCTCCGCAGGTTGCGGTCAATGACATCGGCGACGCGGAGGCATTCCTCGCGGCGATCGACGAGACGATCAAGTACTTCAACGATGGCGACATCGTTGAGGGCGTCATCGTCAAGGTCGACCGTGACGAGGTTCTCCTCGACATCGGTTACAAGACCGAAGGCGTGATCCCGAGCCGCGAGCTCTCGATCAAGCACGACGTCGACCCGAACGAGGTCGTCAAGGTCGGCGACGAGATCGAGGCCCTGGTTCTCCAGAAGGAGGACAAGGAAGGCCGTCTCATCCTGTCCAAGAAGCGTGCGCAGTACGAGCGCGCCTGGGGCACGATCGAGAAGATCAAGGAAGAAGACGGCATCGTCACCGGTACCGTCATCGAGGTCGTCAAGGGTGGTCTCATCCTCGACATCGGCCTCCGTGGCTTCCTGCCTGCTTCCCTCGTCGAGATGCGTCGTGTCCGCGACCTCCAGCCCTACGTGGGCAAGGAGCTCGAGGCCAAGATCATCGAGCTGGACAAGAACCGCAACAACGTGGTCCTGTCCCGCCGTGCCTGGCTCGAGCAGACCCAGTCCGAGGTCCGCCAGACGTTCCTCACGACCCTCCAGAAGGGTCAGGTCCGCTCCGGCGTCGTCTCCTCGATCGTCAACTTCGGTGCCTTCGTGGACCTGGGTGGCGTCGACGGTCTCGTGCACGTCTCCGAGCTGTCCTGGAAGCACATCGACCACCCCTCCGAGGTTGTCGAGGTCGGCCAGGAAGTCACCGTCGAGGTTCTCGACGTGGACATGGACCGCGAGCGCGTCTCCCTGTCGCTCAAGGCGACGCAGGAAGACCCGTGGCAGCAGTTCGCCCGGACGCACCAGATCGGGCAGGTTGTTCCCGGTAAGGTCACCAAGCTCGTTCCCTTCGGTGCGTTCGTGCGCGTCGACGAGGGCATCGAGGGTCTGGTCCACATCTCCGAGCTGGCCGAGCGCCACGTGGAGATCCCGGAGCAGGTCGTCCAGGTCAACGACGAGATCTTCGTCAAGGTCATCGACATCGACCTCGAGCGCCGCCGCATCAGCCTCTCGCTGAAGCAGGCCAACGAGGCCTTCGGTGCCGACCCGGCGACGGTCGAGTTCGACCCGACGCTGTACGGCATGGCCGCGTCGTACGACGACCAGGGCAACTACATCTACCCCGAGGGCTTCGACCCCGAGACCAACGACTGGCTCGAGGGCTTCGAGTCGCAGCGTGAGGTCTGGGAGACCCAGTACGCCGAGGCGCAGCAGCGCTTCGAGCAGCACCAGGCCCAGGTCATCAAGTCCCGCGAGGCCGACGCCGCCGCCGAGGCCGAGGGTGCTGCCGCCCCCGCCGCCGGTGCCAGCGCCGGTGCGGGTGCCGCGATCTCGGGTGGTTCGTACTCCTCGGAGTCGGACGACAACTCCGGCGCCCTGGCGTCGGACGAGGCACTGGCTGCCCTGCGCGAGAAGCTGGCGGGCGGCCAGAGCTGAAGCTCTGAACCGTCAGCTGGTAACTAGCTGAGAGCGAGGCCCGCTTCCCTTCGGGGAGGCGGGCCTCGCTGTCGTTCGGGGGTGCGCCGGGGGTGGTGAGGGAGGAGCAACGTGTGGGATACACGAGTAAATGACGGCCCGTAACAGGCCGTTGCCAGGATCCCCGCAGCAACTACCCAAGATCAGAAGGGGATCCTGCACATGGCACAGGATGCGATCACCTCCCGGACCAGCCGTCGCGGTTTTCTGCGCAACGTCGGTCTCACCGGCGGCGCGGGCGCGATGTTCGCCACCATGGGCGCCCTCGGTCTCGCCCCGACCGCACAGGCCGCGACCCGAGAGCCCGCCTTCCACGCGCCGAAGGCGAGCGACTTCCATCTGAGCGGCGGCAAAGGCGCGGCGAAGGTGGTCATCGTCGGCGGCGGCATCGCCGGGCTCGCGGCGGCGTACGAACTGGGCAAGGCGGGCTACGACTGTACGGTCCTGGAGGCCAGGGACCGCACCGGAGGCCGCAACTTCACGGTGCGCGGGGGCGACTCCACCACCGACCTCTACGGCAATCACCAGACGGCACGCTTCAGCCAGGGCCAGTACATGAACGCCGGCCCCGCCCGCCTCCCGCAGTGGATGGTCACCCTCGACTACTGCCGTGAACTCGGCGTTCCGCTCGAGGTGTTCACCAACACCAACGCGGACGCCTACCTCTACAACGAGTCGGCCGGCATGACCGCGCCGATGCGCTACCGCACCGCCAAGGCCGACATGTACGGCTACGTCTCCGAACTCCTCGCCAAGGCCACGAACAAGGGCGCACTCGACCGGGACCTCGATGCCGCAGACCAGGAGCGGCTGGTCGAGTTCCTCAAGGACTTCGGTGCGCTCGGCGACAAGCTCGACTACACGGGCGGTGAGCGCAGAGGCTTCACCACCGTCCCGGCCGCCGCGGGAACCCCGGGCGTGGAGCTCGGGAACGTACCCACCGCATCGGAGATCTTCTCGACGGGTGTAGGCCGCTACTTCTCCTTCGAGTTCGGCTACGACCAGGCGATGCTGATGTTCCAGCCGGTCGGCGGCATGGACCAGATACCCAAGGCCCTCACCCGGGCGATCGGCGCCCACAAGATCCGCACCGGGGCGGCCGTCACCCGGATCACCGACACGGCGCACGGCGTCTCGGTGACATACACGCAGGGCGGCCGGACCCGGCAGATCGATGCCGACTACTGCATCGGCGCGCTTCCGCCGAACATCCTCGCCAAGATCCCGCACAACCTCGGCGCGGGCGTCCAGAGCGCCCTGGAGGCCATCAAACCGCAGTCCGCGGGCAAGATCGGTCTCGAGTACAGGTCGCGCTGGTGGGAGCTCGATCACCGGATCTACGGCGGCATCACCGAGACCGATCTGGATGTCACCCACATCTGGCACCCGAGCTACGGATTCCACGGCGAGCGGGGCGTCATGGTCGGCTACTACAACTACGACACCGTCGCCGACTCCTACGCCAAACTCTCCCCGGCCGGTCGCGAGAAGCGTGCGGTGGCGGCGGGCGAGAAGATCTACGGCCCCAAGTACCGCACCGAACTCGCCTCCTCCTTCTCCCACCACTGGCGCCAGACCCCGCATCTGGAGGCGGCCTGGCACGACACCGTGGGCGGTCCCGACGCCCCCCGCTACAAACCGCTCAACGAGGGCACAGGACGGGTCTACTTCGCGGGCGACTGGCTGAGCTACACCGACGCCTGGCAGCACGGAGCGTTCACCTCCGCGCGCAAGGCGGTGACCGCGCTGCACGCGCGCGTCCTCGCCTGACGCAGGTGAAAGGTTGCTGAGAAGGGACGCGGGAGGGGAATGCCCGCGTCCCTCGCCACGTTCTTCCCTATGAACACGAGGAGGAGCGGTAATCGTGCTTGATCCGCAGGATTTGTATGAATGGGAGCCCAAGGGCCTCGCTGTCGTCGACGTGGCGCTGGCGCAGGAGTCTGCGGGTCTTGTCATGCTCTATCACTTCGACGGATACATCGACGCAGGTGAGACCGGCGAGCAGATCGTCGAGAACCTGCTGGAGAGCCTCCCGCACCAGGTGGTGGCCCGCTTCGACCACGACCGGCTCGTGGACTACCGTGCCCGCCGCCCCCTGCTGAGCTTCCGGCGCGACCACTGGTCCGCCTACGAGGCGCCGACACTGGACGTACGTCTGGTGCAGGACGCCACAGGCGCCCCCTTCCTGCTGCTCTCGGGCCCCGAGCCCGACGTGGAGTGGGAGCGCTTCGCGGTCGCCGTACGGCAGATCGTCGAGCGCCTGGGCGTACGCCTCTCGGTGAACTTCCACGGCATCCCGATGGGCGTCCCGCACACCCGCCCGGTCGGCATCACCCCGCACGGCAACCGCACGGATCTGATGCCGGGCCACCGTTCCCCGTTCGACGAGGCACAGGTCCCGGGCAGTGCGGAGTCGCTGGTGGAGTACCGGCTGGCGGAGAGCGGCCACGACGTCCTCGGCGTCGCGGCGCACGTCCCGCACTACGTGGCCCGCTCGTCGTACCCGGATGCGGCGCTGACCGCACTGGAGGCGGTCACCGCGGCCACGGGCCTGGTCCTGCCGGGCGTCGCGCACGCCCTGCGTACGGAGGCACAGCGCACGCAGGACGAGATCGAGCGTCAGATCGGCGAGGGCGACGAGGAGCTCGTCACCCTCGTGCAGGGACTTGAGCACCAGTACGACGCGATGGCCGGAGCGGAGAGCCGGGGCAGCCTGGTCGCCGAACCGGTGGATCTGCCGTCGGCGGAAGAGATCGGCCTCGAATTCGAACGCTTCCTCGCGGAGCGGGAGGGCGACCTCTAGGGAGCGTCCACCGGACACCCCCTAGGATTCCGCCCATGCTGAAAGTGGGCCTGACCGGCGGAATCGGCGCCGGCAAGAGTGAAGTGTCGCGGCTGCTCGTCTCATACGGGGCGGTGCTGATCGACGCCGACAAAATTGCTCGCGAGGTCGTCGAGCCGGGAACTCCCGGGCTCGCGGCCGTCGTCGAAGCCTTCGGTGAAGAAGTGCTCGCCGCCGACGGGTCGTTGGACCGCCCGAAACTGGGCTCGATCGTCTTCGCCGACCAGGCGAAACTGCGGACCCTGAACGCGATCGTGCACCCGCTGGTCGGTGCCCGCTCCGCAGAGCTGGAGCGAGCCGCCGCGCCGGACGCGGTGGTCGTCCACGACGTCCCGCTGCTGGCGGAGAACGCGCTGGCCCCGCTCTACGACCTGGTCGTCGTCGTCGACGCGTCCCCCGAGACCCAACTGCGCCGTCTGGTACGGCTGCGGGGCATGGCGGAGCAGGAGGCGCAGGCGCGGATGGCGGCGCAGGCCACCCGCGACGATCGCCGTGCGATCGCGGATCTCCTCATCGACAACGACGGGCCGCTGCCCGCCCTGGAGCCGCAGGTCCGCAAGGTCTGGGCGGAACTGACGGAGCGCGCGGGGCGTTAGCCCTGCGTCAAAGCCTCCCCGCCGGGGGACGCCCCGCACTACGATCGCCTCCGTGCTGATCGTGCTGGCAGGGTTCACCGCCTTCGGCGGCCTGGTCGCGCTGCTCGCGGGTGCCCACGGGCTGCGGCAGACCCGGCGCATCGGCGAGGCGGGCCTGCGCGCCTGGGCGCTGGTGAAACCCGCACCGCCGGGCGCCGACCGGCCGCTCCTGCAGTTCGAGACCGTCGACGGGCGCGTCCTGGAGATCCCCTCACCCGTACCGCTGGAGCCGGGGACACGGGCCGAGCTCTCGTACGCACCGGAGGACCCACGGGACGTGGTCCTCCTCGGCCGCGAGCCGACAGCGGTCGACCGGTGGTTCGTGGCGGCGGGGGCGGCGGTCCTGACCCTGGGCCTGGCGCTGCTCGTCGCAGGGTTCTGAGCGCACCGCGACCGGAATACGAGGGACGCGGGATGCGTTGCGCAGGTGAGTATCGGGAAGGAATGGAAGCGTGTCCCACAGCACCCCAGAGACCCATGTCATCGACTACCGCGCCGCTGAGCAGCTGCTCGCCGCCCGGGACCCGCGCGGGGCCGTGAAGCTGCTGGACGAGGTCATCGCGGCCCACCCGGAGAACACCGCGGCCCGACTGCTGCGTGCCCGCTCCTTCTTCGCGGCGGCCCAACTGCGCCCGGCAGAGCTGGAGTTCCAGCTGGTCCTGGAGCGCGAGCCGGACAATGCGTTCGCCCACTTCGCGCTGGCCCGCACCTTCGAGCGGGCGGGCCGCCCGGAACAGGCCCGCCGCCACTTCCGCCTCGCGGCAGCCCTGGACCCGAAGCCCGAGTACCTCAAGGCGGCCCGTTTCGACGGCGAGGACTGACCTCGGCCGCGTATCTAGCGGCGCCGGCCGCCCCGGTCCGGTTCGTACGGAGGGACGTCGCGCCCCGGCTGGTAGTGCGGACCCTGATGGATGTGGCGGACGATCATGGTCAGGTCCACCGCGATGACCGCGGCCAGCGCGCCGCATGCCGCCGCCCAGCCCGGGCGGTCCGCGGCCGTGAAGGCCACCGTGCCGCCGATCGCCCAGATCAGACCCCAGATGCTCAGCCAGAACCGCATCCGAAGCGGACTGCGTGCGGTCGTCGGCTCACTCCCTGTGCGCATGGTCATCGCCTCTTACTGAGGTTGTACCCGGTGTGGGGCCGTGTCAGTCGGTGACTGGTTAGGGTGGCGCGCATGCTGCCCATGGAGGATCTGCCCGCGGTGCTGCTGGATCTCGCGGTGCCGCACGAGGACATCAACGAACTGGTCGTTCTGGGACGCAGGTTCACGGACGAACCGGAGCTGGCGGATCTGCTGGAGCGGTCCGTCGAGGCGCTGGTGCGGGACCTGGGGACGGTGGAGCTCTACTCCGAACTGCCGCCCCTGCCGGACGGATTGGGGGCGCTGGAGCACTGGTTCCCGGTGTTCGTGTGCGTGGCGGCGCTGCCGTACGTCAGGGCGTACCACCAGGAGCGCGGGATACCCGAGCGCATCGCCAGGCACACCCTGGCCGATCTGGGGCGCCAGGTGGCCGTGCACCGCAGGCGGCACGGCAGCGGTGGGCTGAGCGTGCCGGGATGGATGCGGCTGCATTTCCGGGGGGAGATCTATCAGCTCGGGCGGCTGCACTTCCAGCGCGCCGTACTCGGCGGCCGGACGGGGCGGGCGATTCGTGCGGCCGGGATGCCCTCCGCGCCGGGCGACCCCTGCCTGAGCGTTCATGTCCCGGACTTTCTGGGCCCGTTGACGCCCCGTGCCTGCGCCGAATCCATCGCCTCGGCCAAGGAGTTCTTCGCACGCCACTTTCCCGATGAGCCCTGCCGGGTGGCGGTCTGCCACTCCTGGCTCCTCGATCCGCAACTGCGGTCGTATCTGCCCGCCGACTCCAACATCGTGCACTTCCAGGACCTGTTCCGCACCGCCTACCGGTCGGAGGAGCCGAGCGACCGGGAGCCCGTCTCCTTCGTCTTCGGCAACCCCGAACTGGACCCCGCGACGCTCCCGCAGCGCACCGGAGTGGAGCGGGCCGTCGCAGGCCACCTCCTCGCCGGCGGGCATTGGTACATCGGCCACGGCTGGTTCGAGCTGTAGGGAACGGCGGTCAACAGCCGTTCGTTGTGCGGTACATGAGCGATGCGAAGCGTGAGGGGTACGGAGGGACCGGCCCGGGCGTGCGGACGCCCGACGGCTGTGTCCTGATCCAGCGCGAGGGCCTCGACTGGCACACCCGGCTGCCGCGCGAACGCGACAACGGCGCGGGCGGGATCGTGCGGATCGAGTCGGCGACGCCGGTCGGCGACGGCGTCGACACGCTGTACTGCGAGTACATCTACCCCGACGCGACCTGGACCCAGACGTTCCAGTCGCGCGCGCTGACCAAGGAGGAGTTCGAGCACCACCTGGCCGGGGCCGGCCTTCTCGTCGACAAATACCTGACGGAAGACGGAACTTGGGTGCGGGCGCTGCCGCAGCGATGAGTTCCGGGCCGCGGCCCGGTCTACCCCTTCGTAAGCAACGGAACGCTTCCCGGAGGAGAACACCATGTCCGACGCCGCCGCCACCCAGACCAGCGCCCCTGCCACCATCGGCACGACCCGCACCCGCACCCGCGGTGCCGTCGTCCTGCGCACCGCTCAGATCCTGCTCGCCCTGCTCTACGGTTTCAGCGGCTTCGCCAAGCTCATCGCGCAGTCCGACGCCGTGGAGTCGTTCGACCGCATGGGCTGGGCCCACTGGTCGATGTATGTGATCGGTGCGCTGGAGTTCTCCGGTGCCGTGGCGCTTCTCTTCATCCCCGCACTGGCCAGTGCGGCCGCAGTGGCGTACATCGGACTCATGATCGGCGCGTCGGCCGTCCAGCTGACGCTGCTCGACCCGCAGAACGCCTTCATGCCCCTCGTCCTGATCGTGCCGCTGGTCCTGATCGCCCGGGCCCGCCGCCACCACGCGAAGCCCTTGGTCACGCTGGTCCGCAGGCGGGCGTAGTACTCGGACCGCCACGCAGGCCGTATGGCTCGCACCCCGCACTGCGGGGTGCGAGCCATACGGCCTGCGCGCGGTCAGTGGACGATCGTGAAGCTGTGCCAGTTCTTGGTGGTCGGCGCGACCCGGTTCGTCAGCGTGGTGGCCGAGTACGCCGACGGTTCGCCGGTGCAGTCCGCGTTGGGGTACATGACCAGGTCGACCAGCGTGTTGTTGAGGATCTCCTTCGCGCCGCCTTCGCCCAGGAGCACGTGGCAGCCCCTGACGGACGGGCTGGTCTCACTGATGACCCTGCCGTCCTGCGTCGTGTACGAGATGGTGCCGACGGCGCTGCGGCCGAGGCCGGAGCAGCCCGCGACGGCGAGGGGCAGGAGCATCGCCCCGGCGATGATGCCGAGACGCCGGTGCCGGGGATCGGACATGAGCAGTCCTCGTCTGTACGGAGAGTCGCTGTCGCAGGCAACCCTGCCGTGACCGCGGCCGTACGGCATCCGGTGCTCGGCCGCCCGGGGGACCCCCGCGGCACGGCCGCACGGCGGCTATGGCACGACGGCGGTCGCGGTGATCTCCACCAGCTGTCCGGTGTAGCCCAGGCAGGAGACGCCCAGCAGGGTCGAGGTGTGGGGCCCGTCGCTGAGGCCGGAGGCCCGTACGACCTCCCAGACCTCGGTGAGCACTCCGGGCTCGTCGCCCACGACGTACACGGTGGTGGCCACGGTCTGCGAGAGATCACTGCCGACGGCTCGCAGTGCTTCGTCGAGGTTGGCGATGACCTGCTGCGTCTGGCGGACCGGGTCGCCCTCGCCGACGAGATTTCCCTTGGCGTCGAGCGGCACGGAGCCGGCCATGAAGGCGAGCCGCTGCCCGGCTTCGACCACGGCGGCATGGGCGTACATGGGGGGCGGGAAGAGTGTGGGCACGGTGGTGCGCTGGACCATGGCGGTCGCCTCCTGCGGGTGGGTGCGGACGGGGAGCCCTCACCCTGCATGGTCGGGGGGCTCCGCGTCAGCCGGATTTCCTGCCTCTGGGACGGCGTGCGCCGAGCTCCGCGCGCCGACCGTGCGCTCCGATGCCGCTCGTGCACTCGTACGAGTGGTCGAGCAGGGATACGGCCCCGGTGTGCGAGCCGGGTGCCTACGGTTCCGACATGAGCGACGAGGTGGACTCCTACACCGTGCTGCTGATGGAGCAGCTCCGGACCCGGCTGGGCGAGGAGCGGTTCCAGCAGCTGCTGACGATGATCACCGACAACCTGGAGGCGTATGCGATCGCCCGGGACGAAGGGCTCACGGAATCTCCCTGGGGAACCGTCCTTGAGGTCCCCGCCGACGACGACCTCGACGAGGAGTCGAAGAAGCTGGTCGAAACACTCCTCGACCACGTGCTGCAACAGGTGACGAGCACGCCCTGAGCTGCACGGACGGCCTGGTCACCGGCGTTGTCGGACCCCGCGCCTAGACTCGCGACGAGATCAGAACCTGGACGGGACGCGAGCGGGGAGGGGCGGGTGGGCGGCGTGGAGGAGACACCCCGGGCCGAGGCGGCGGCTCTGGTGCGCCGTGCGGCGGTCTTCCTGCCGGGATCCGTGCCGCGTGCGGGCCGGTTCGCCTTCTGGGACCCGGACGGCACCCTCCCGCCGGGCCCCGACGAGCTCACGGTCGTCACGCTCCAGGGCTCCGCGGCCCGCCGTCGTACGGTCCCGGCGGTCACCCTCACCGTCACCGAGGCGCTGCCCGTCCTGGTCGCCGCACGGCACAGCCCGGTGGCCCACCCGGCCGCCCGCTGCTGGGGTGCGGCCGCGCTGCACGCCCTGCAGCTCGCGGCGCGCGGGCGACTGCTCCCCGGACTGACCGCCGACGACCACGACGCCTGGCGGGCCGGCCCGCTGGACGCCGAGGACGTGGCGCACCTGAGGGCGGTCGCGGCATCGATGCCCCCTCAGGCGTACGCGGCACCGCTGCCCGGCCGGACGCCGCTGGAAGTGCCCCAACCGGAAGCGCTCGTACGCTCGTTCCTCGACGCGGTCGCCGACACCCTGCCGCGCACCCCGGCAGCCGCGCACGCCGAGGGCGCCCCCTATGCGGCGCAGGAGCGGCAGCACCTCCCCGGCCTGCGCGAGTGGGCGGTGGAGGTGGCGGCGGGCACGGACGCGGGGGTGCAGATCTCGCTCCGGCTCGACTTCTCCGGGTACGACCTCTTCGACCACGCCGCGGACTCCGAGCAGGGCGAGCGGCGGGCGGGTGCCGCCGTCGTCCAGGTGCACAGCCTCGCCGACCCGACACTCGTCCTCGACGCGGGCCGCCTCTGGGCGGGCGATGGAGACGAACACTTCGGGCCACGGGTGCGGATCGACGCCGTGCTCGCGCTGCGCCGGGCGGCCCGCGTGTGGCCCCCGCTGGCCGAGCTCCTCGAGCGGCGGGTGCCCGATGTACTGCCGCTGACCGAGGAGGAGCTGTACGACCTGCTCGGCCCGGCCGCGGCACAGCTCGCGGCCGCCGGCGTGGCGGTGCACTGGCCGCGCGAGCTGGCCCGCTCGCTCACGGCCACCGCGGTGGTACGCCCGGCGCCGGGCTCGGCCACCGACGGCACGTCGTTCTTCGACGCGGAGGAACTCTTCTCCTTCAGCTGGCAGTTGGCCCTCGGCGAGGACAAGCTGACCGAATCCGAGATGGACATCCTCGCGGAGTCGCACCGCCCGATCGTGCGCCTGCGCGACCAGTGGGTGGTGGTCGATCCCGATCTCGTACGCAAGGCCCGCAAGCGGGAACTGGGCCTGCTGGAGCCGGTGGACGCACTCTCCGTCGCCCTGACCGGCAGCGCGGAAGTCGACGGAGAGACGGTCGACGCGGTCCCCGTGGGCGCGCTCGCCACCCTCCACGCGCGCCTCACCGGAGAGCTGCCCCCGCACCCCCAGCCGCCCGGGCTGAACGCCACCCTGCGCGACTATCAGCTGCGCGGCCTGTCCTGGCTGGACCTGATGACCTCGCTGGGACTGGGCGGCTGCCTCGCCGACGACATGGGCCTGGGCAAGACGATCACCGTCATCGCCCTCCATCTCCACCGTGACCGCCGCGAGCCGACCCTGGTGGTCTGCCCCGCCTCCCTGATGGGCAACTGGCAGCGGGAGATCACCCGGTTCGCCCCCGGCGTGCCCGTGCGCCGCTTTCACGGCACCGACCGCTCGCTCTCCGTCCTCGACGAGGGCGGCTTCGTCCTCACCACGTACGGCACGATGCGCACCAGCGCTCCCCAACTGGCGGCCCAGGAATGGGGGATGGTGGTCGCCGACGAGGCGCAGCACATCAAGAACCCGAACGCGGCGACGGCCAAAGCCCTGCGTACGATCCCCACGCCGGCCCGCGTCGCCCTGACCGGCACCCCGGTCGAGAACAACCTCTCCGAGCTGTGGGCGCTCCTCGACTGGACGACACCCGGCCTGCTCGGCTCGCTGAAGACCTTCCGCGCCCGCCATGCCCGCATCGTGGAGAACGGCGAGGAGGACCAGGCCGTGGAGCGACTGGCCCGCCTGGTGCGTCCCTTCCTCCTGCGCCGCAAGAAGTCCGACCCGGGCATCGCCCCCGAGCTGCCGCCCAAGACGGAGACGGACCATCCGGTCTCCCTCACCCGTGAACAGGCCTCCCTCTACCAGGCGGTGGTCCGCGAGTCGATGGGGGCGATCGAGGGCAATGAGGGGTTCGGGCGCCGGGCCCTGATCATGAAGCTGCTGACCGCCCTCAAACAGATCTGCAATCACCCGGCGCAGTATCTGAAGGAAGGGCCGACCCGGCTGTCGGGCCGCTCGGGCAAGCTCGCCCTCCTCGACGAACTCCTCGACACGATCCTGGCGGAGAACGACTCGGTGCTGATCTTCACCCAGTACGTCGCCATGGCGCAGCTCCTCTCCCACCACCTCGCCGCGCGCGGCGTCCCCTCCCAACTCCTGCACGGGGGAACGCCGGTGGCCCGGCGCGAGGAGATGGTGGACCGCTTCCAGTCAGGCGAATCCCCGGTCTTCCTGCTCTCCCTCAAGGCGGCCGGCACCGGACTGAACCTCACCAGGGCGGCCCATGTCATCCACTACGACCGCTGGTGGAACCCGGCCGTGGAGGAGCAGGCCACCGACCGTGCCTACCGCATCGGCCAGACCCAGCCCGTCCAGGTGCACCGCATCATCGCGGAGGGCACGGTGGAGGACCGCATCGCCGAAATGCTGGAATCCAAGCGGGCGTTGGCGGAGGCGGTCCTCGGTTCCGGTGAGTCGGCGCTCACCGAGCTCGGTGACAGGGAGCTCGCCGATCTGGTCTCCCTGCGGAGGCCCGGATGAGCAGCTGGTGGGGTACGGCGTGGGTCGAGGCGCTCGAAGCGCTCTCCCTCGACCCGGCGCGCCTGGCCCGGGGCAGGAGCTATCAGCAGGCGGGTCACGTGCTCTCGGTCCATGTGACCCCGGGCCGCATCATCGCCTACGTCCAGGGCAGCCGCCCACGCCCGTACCGCACCGAACTGCGCCTCCAGACGCTCTCGGACACCGACTGGAGTCAGTTCCTCGACGAGGCGGCCGCCCAGCCCGGCCACATCGCGGCGCTCCTCGACAAGGACATGCCGCACTCGCTCGTGGACGCGGCGGCCGAGGCGGGTGTCGCCCTGCTGCCCGCCCGCGGCGACCTCCTGCCGTCCTGTTCCTGCCCGGACAGCGGCCGTCCCTGCAAACATGCGGCGGCCCTCTGCTACGAGACGGCCGTCCTCCTCGACAAGGATCCGTTCGTCCTGCTCCTCATGCGGGGCAAGGCGGAGCGTGAACTCCTCGAAGAGCTCGGCCACCGCAACGCCGCCCACACGGCGCGCGAGACACCGCCCGCGTCCCCGGCTCCCGGAGTCCCGGCGCGCGAAGCCCTGACCGTGCGCTACCTCCCGCCGCTCCCGCCGCCACTCCAGGTCCCCCCGCACCCGGGCACGCCGCCGGCGTACCCGACCGCACCCGGACGGGTCGACGCCCTGTGCCTCGACCACCTCGCCACGGACGCGGCAGCCCGCGCGCACACCCTCCTCACCACCGGGCACGACCCCGTCGCCCACCTCACCGCCTGGCAGGACGCGGTCCGCCGGGCGGCGGCGCGCCCCACCGCGGGCCTCACCGCCACCACGCGTACGCTCTACCGCGACCTCGCGGCGGCCACCGGCCGGACCCCCACCGACCTGGCGCGGGCGGTCGCGGCCTGGCGGCAGGGCGGTGCGGCGGGAGTCATGGGTCTGTCCGTACTGGAAACCGTGTGGGACCCGCCCGCAGGCCCGTTCGACCGGGCCCGCCCGGCCCTGGCCGCAGCGGGCTACCCCCGCTTCCAGCCCACCCACAACCACCTCACCCTCCCGGGCGGATCGCTCCAACTGCGCTTCGGCCAGGACAACCGCTGGTACGCCTACGAGTCGGACCCGGGCCGCGACGACTGGTGGCCCCGCGGCGAGCCGAAGGACAACCCCGTGTCAGCACTCCACCGCGACTGACGCAGCTCCACCACCTTCACCTTCCCCACCTCTCACCCCCGGCCTCCCGCTCCAGGAGCTGCCGTCGGCACTCCTCGCCCAACTCCGGATAGACGGCGGCGATCGCCCCGTACACCCGCCGCCGCAGCAGAGTCTCGGCCGCATCCCGCCCCGAGTCGTCCATCAGCCCCTGCAACAGGTCGTCATAGCGAGTCAGCGCATGGCGCAGGTAGTTGACCATCCACCGGGCCAGCGCAGGCGGATCCGCATCGGCGACGGTGGCCGGATCCGGCACTCGCCCCGCCCGCCCCCGCGCGTGCTGCTCGTCGATCAGATTCCGGTGTCGTACGGACCGCTCGGCGAGGATGCGCGGAGCAAGCCGCGGCACCACGATCGGCGTGGCCCGGACCATCGCCAGCAGGGCGGCACTCCTGCCGCCACCGTCCTCACGCACCGTGGCGACCCCACGCAGCACCGCGGCCCGCCGTGCCGCGGTGAACTTCGCCCCCCGCTCGACCACCTCGACGCGCTCGGCCCCGTACAACCTCACCGAAGGCATGGCCCGATCCCGGGAGCTGCGCCCCCAAAGGTCCGGCTCGCCCAGCAGATTCCGCACTATGGCCGGTGTCCACCCCCGCCCCCGAAGCCCCGCCAACGACACATACCTGCCCCTGTCCACCATCGAGTCCCCCACTCGCCGGTTACGGATAGTGATGACTCCAGTGAACAGCACCCCACTGACAACGCCCCAGTGACAACGCCCCAGTGACAACGCCCTGGCGACGAGCCACAGGTCAGTTGACGAGGGTGATGCGGATGCCGACCGTGCCGGTGGCGCCCCTTCGGAGCTTGCTCCCGAGCAGGGTGAGGCGGCCGATCAGTCCGTATTTGCGGGCCAGCAGGGTGCGGTAGCGGGCCGTGCCCGTGGCGTCGAGGATTTCCGCCGTGGCCGGGACCGATGCGCCGGTGGGGTTGCCGCGCAGGTCGCACGGGCCGACCAGGACGTCGCCGCGGTTGCGGATGCGCTTGACCTTCCAGGAGTCGGTCACGGTCCATACGCCGAGGGCCTTTTCGTCGCGGATCACCCAGACCGGGGTGGGGACGGTGGTGCCATCGCGTTTGTAGGTGGTGACCAGGAGGTATTTGCCGGAGCCGAGTGTGTCCAGGAGCGTGTCCGTCATGGGCGGCAGCTTAGGCGGCCGCCTGCCGGGTGCTCTCACAGGGACTTCGCCCAGCGCGTGAGTGTCGTGAAGTCCGAGGCGCGCAGGCCGTGACGCGGGTGGATGCGCAGGAGCAGCGACGGGGCGTCGTGGTGCTCCGCGATGTGAGTCGTGTCCCGGTCCGTGATCATGTCGTCCACCCAGGCGAAGGGGCGTCCCGCCGCCCACTCGAGAAGAGGGCGGGTCTTCCAGTAGAGGCCGTCGGGGTCGCGTGCGAAGAGCTCGGGCCATTCGATGACGGGGAGTGTGGGCGGCAGGCCTATGGCCGGGGCGATCATTTCGTTCGCCTCGTGCATCCACGTGGTAGCCCAGGCCAGTTCGAAGGGGAGCGCGGTGAGGCGGGCGCCGTGGCCGGGGTTCAGGTGGACGCGCAGGCCGCGGCGGTGCGCCCGGGAACCCGGGGTCTGGCGCGAGAGCCAGTTGGAGGGGTGGAGGCGGTGGGTGGCGTAGCCGTGCAGGCGCGGGAGGTGTGCCGCGTACGGGTTGAGCGGGCCGTCCACGTCCAGGAGGAGCAGGGGGCGAACTGTCATGGATAAGAGGTGCCCGGCGTGATGCACCGTCAAGTCACGCAGGGGGTGCGGAGTTGGGATGCGGAGCCGTCGGGGTGCGCCATGCTGCGAGCACTGCCTCGATGGCCAGTGACACGACTGAGCGCGCTGCGTTGCGTGGTGTTCCCGCCATGAGCAGTTCGTCGTAGGGGGTGTCCACGTGGCGAACCGACGCTCGTACGGCCGCTGTTGTGGCGTGTTCGTTCAGTGCCCTGCCCGCCGCGCTCCGGCCCACCCTGCCGCTGCCGCGGAGCGATGCGTGGGAGGCGATCTCCTGGGCGCGCTCCGGTGGGCAGGACGGGTAGAGGCGGGATATCTCGGCTGCGAGCACCGTCGTGAAGGCCGCGTCCTGGGTGGTGCGGCGCTGCGCGTCTCTCGTACGGCGGCGTGCCCTCGACTCCTCGTCCGCCAGGCAGGCTTCCTCCGCCCGTGCGAGGGCTTCCTCCTCGACGAGGATGCCCTGGCGTTCGTAGCGCCCGCGGTTTCTGTTGAAGCGGACGACCACCGCGGACAGGGTGCTGTACTCGCTCGCCCTGCGCGTCAGTGCCGTATCGCCTCGGGGGAGGTAGACGAGGTGGCCGAGGTCCGCGCAGTCCAGGCAGCGCGGAGTGTCGGATTCCATGAACAGGCGTGGGTACGGCCCTTGGTGGCATTCCGCGCAGTGCCGTGGCCTGCGGGGCTCGATGACGGTGAGGTCGGACATCGGGCGTCCAATATTCGTTCGAAGAAAGGGAGTTGGTGTTGGTAGCTTTCCTTTCGTGGCGAAACTCAATCAGATCATTGCCGTCGAAAAGGGAATCAAGTCCAAGTCCCACCAGGACCTCACCGCCGCCCATCACGGGTTGCAGAAGCCCGTGCTGCTGTCGGGCATCTCGCGTACGTACCAGCCGAAGGACGAAGAGGGCGAGCAGCTTCCGCCCGAGTCCACCCGCGTGCAGGTGCAGGCCGAGGACGTGCTGCGGGAGACCGCTGCGACACTGACGCGGCTCTTCGATGTCACCGCCACCAAGGACTGGGCCAACTGCTCGGCGCGGGCCGATGTCGTCGTGGACGGGCGGGTGTTGGTGGGCGCCGTGCCGGTCTCCTATCTGCTTTTCCTGGAGAAGCAGCTCACCGATCTCCATACCTTTGTACGGAAGCTTCCTGTGCTGGACGCATCCGAGTCGTGGGCGCAGGATCCGTCCACCGACGCGTGGCGGACCGAGCCCGTACGGACCGTGCGGACCAAGAAGGTGCCGCGCAACCACGTGAAGGCGGAGGCCACGGAGCAGCATCCCGCTCAGGTCGAGGTGTATTACGAGGATGTGCCGGTGGGGTACTGGACCACCGTGAAGTTCTCGGGCGCCTTGCCCGCCCGGCGCGTGAACGAGGTGCTGGCCCGCGTGGAGAAGCTTCAGCAGGCCGTGAAGTTCGCGCGCGAAGAGGCGAATGGCGTGGACGTGTCGGACGAGCGGGTGGGCGACGCCGTCTTCGGCTACCTGTTCGGGTAGCCGCCAAGAACTCCCCGGGCGCCATCGTGCGGCCGGGGTGCGCGAGGAGCGCAAGCTCAGACTGAAGCTTGTCGTGACGACGCGGTTCCAGTGGAGGTTCGAGTCCTCCTCGCGGCATTGCGTGCCGCGGTAGCCCAACTGGCAGAGGCAGACCGCGATCAATCTCAGACTCTTGCTCCAGACTCAGCATTCGCCGCTCATCGCCGGATCGACCGGGCCCGGACAGGGTCGTCGGTTGCGGGTTCGACCCCCGCCCGCCCCTCTTCCTGGGGCGGTAGCTCAATGGCAGAGCGCGACGACGTAACGAATGATCCGAGCCCTCAAGCGTGCCGGCGTGCGCAGCAGGGCGGCATCAAAAGGGCCCGGGGGTTGGACATACCCTCGGGCCCGCTCCTGCGTGCGGAGGAGTTCAGCCGCCTGACGTCGTGACCGAGTCCTTCGTCTCCGGCGCCCAGGCGATCGACGCCAGCGTGCCGATCAGCAGCACTCCCGCCAGCCAGTACATCGACCAGCTCAGTCCCCAGGCGTCCAGGCTGACCGGCAGGATGAACGTGCCGATGGCCGAGGCGATACGGCTCGTCCCGTTGAGGAAGCCGACTCCCGTGGCGCGCAGGTGCGTGGGGTAGAGCTCGGCCGGATAGACCTGGGTGAGGTTCGATGCGCCCGCCATCACGAAGGTGTAGACGAGGAACGGGATCATCAGCGCGATCGTCGAGGCGTTCGCGAAGACGCCGACGAAGGACAGCGCCACCGTCATGATGCCGAAGGTGATGATCACCAGGGGGCGGCGGCCGGTGTTCTGCAGGAACCACAGGCCGACGACGCCGCCCGCCAGGAGGAAGAGGTTGAGCAGCAGGTTCTGGAGGTTCACGTCCGGGACGTTGAGTGTCTCCAGGATCGTCGGCATGAAGGTGTAGATCGCGAAGTACGGCAACACCTGCGCGCTGTAGAAGACCAGGCCGAACCATGTCCGCTTGGCCTGACTCGGTGAGAACAGCTCCCGGTAGGCGTCCGAGTGGTTCGTGTGGGTCGACGCCGGAGCGTTCGCCGCGTCGCCGAGTTCGCACTTGAGGTACTTGTTGGCGATCGAGCGGGCCTCGGCGACCCTGCCCTGGCTGATCAGCCAGCTGGGTGACTCGGGCGTTCCGATACGGAGCAGGAGCACCAGCAGGGCCGGGATCGCGCCGGTCGCCAGGAGGATGTACGCGCCGTTCTCCGTGTCGCCCAGGTAGGTGCCCAGGATGCCGGCGATGACGTAACCGACCGTCCACATCACGGTCAGCGAGCCGAGCAGGATGCCGCGCAGCCGCTTGGGCGCGAACTCCGAGAGCATGGTGGGGCCGACCGCGTAGTCCGCGCCGAGCCCGAAGCCGATCAGGACGCGGAGCGCGAAGAGCGCCATCGGGTCTTTCGCCCACAATTGCGCCGCCGAGGCCAGCGTGATCAGGACGAAGTTGTAGATGTAGAGCTTCTGGCGGCCGATGATGTCGCCGACCCGGCCCAGGATGATCGAGCCGAAGAAGAGGCCGATCAGGGCCGATGCGCCGAGCAGTCCCTGCCAGACGCCCGAGAGGTCCTGGGTGCTCGTGAGGGTGGAGAGGACCGCGCCGATCATGCCCAGCGCGTAGCCGTCGGAGAAGTTGGCGCCGAAGGTCGTCGCCGTCACCCGGAGGTGGAAGGGCCTCAGTGGTGCCTCGTCCAGGGACGGGGCGAGGCCTGTGGCAGGGGTGGCCAGTTTCGACATCAGCTGCTCTCTCGTCTCGCGCATCGGGAGATCGGCTTCGGCAGATCGTCAGCCATCCTGCCTCTTCAAGGCGGCGAAGGGAATACTTCTATGCGGGCAAATGAACTTTGAATACTTTGCTTACATGCGCTGCTCCGGTCCTCTGGAGCGTATGGCTGAGATCGTTTGGGCGCATGCGGGGGATACGGCCGACGCCAGTACGGTGAGGCGGTTTGCAGGGGAACGCGAGCTGAGGGGTGCAGATGAGGAAGGCCTTTGTCGTGGCCGGGTGTGTGGCGGCGCTGGGACTCGTGCCGTCGGCCGCCGTGGCCACGCCCGGGACCGGGGTGAGCGCGACGGTCCTCGCGAAAGGGACCTCGGAGGGGGCGCTGAAGCTCAAGACCAAGGGGGCCACGGACGTCGTCGTACGGACGATCACCATCGCCCCCGGCGGGTCGACGGGGTGGCACTACCACCCGGGGCAGGTCATCGCCGTGGTGCAGTCGGGCACGCTGACGCGGACGCTCGACGACTGTTCGGTGGAGACGACGCCGGCGGGGAAGTCCTTCGTGGAGCCCGCGGGCGGCAGGCACATCCATGTGGGGCGGAATCTGGGCAGCGATCCGGTCGTGCTGTACGTGACCTATCTGCTGCCCGAAGGGGCTCCGATCTCGGTGGACGCGGACGCCCCGGCGGGCTGCTCCTAGCTCAGTCGGCGAGCACCTCTCCGTACGCGCCGAAGCCCGCGACGATCCGGTCGCCGCGGAACGTCAGCACTTCGTAGACCCGGCCGCCGATCTGGTTGCGGTAGTCGATGACCAGGGAGTCGACGCTCGCGCGGACGTCCATCACCTCGAAGCGCAGATCGGGGATGCGGCTGAGGCCCACGCTCCAGTACTCCCTCAGCGCGGCCCTGCCGCGGACCGTGCCCGACGGGTCGCCGCTGAAGCGCTCGATCATGGGGGAGGAGAAGGTCACGTCCTCGTCGTAGTGGGCGAGGATGCGGTCCAAGTCGTGGGAGTTCCAGGCGTCTTGCCACTCCGCTGCGAACTTCTGGGCGAATGCGAGGTCCATGGTGCGCAGGGTAATGGTGTGCCGTCGGTGATGATGGTCGGGTGCGACGACTTGAAGCGATCACCTGGGAACGGATGACCGAGTTCCTCGCCCGCCGTGCGGACCGACTCGAGGCGGGCGACGGCGGGGCGTGGGCCAAGGTGGCGATCGACGGGGCGGCGGCCGCCGGCACGGGCGAGCTGGCGCAGTCGCTCGCGGAGGCGCTGCGGGCGCGCGGGCGGTCCGTGTTCGTGGTGGGGACGCAGGGGTTCCTGCGGCCGGCCTCGCTGCGGTTCGAGTACGGGAAACAGGACCCCGACTCCTACTACGACGGGTGGTTCGACACCGGTGCCCTGTGGCGCGAGGTGTTCGGGCCGCTGGAGGCGGGTGGCAGCGGGCGCGTGCTGCCCGATCTGTGGGACCCGGTGAAGGACAGGGCGACCCGGAGCCCGTACCGGGAACTGCCGGAGAACACGGTGGTTCTGGTGCACGGGCCGCTGCTGTTCGGGCACTGGTTCCCCTTCGACCTCAGCGTGCATCTGCGGCTCTCGCCGGGTGCGCTCCAGCGTCGTACGGGGGAGGACGAGCAGTGGGCGCTGCCCGCCTTCCGCCGGTACGAGGAGGAGACCGACCCGGCGGGGACCGCGGATGTCGTCGTACGGATGGATCATCCGGAGCACCTCGCCTGGAACGGCTAGTCCGGGCACGTCCCGGCACCGAGCGAGACCGTGATGCGGCGGGGCGGGGCCTCGCCGGTGCGGATGTCCAGCGGCAGACAGCTGCGGCCGGTGGGGTCCGCGACCACGAAGCCCCCGATGTAACCGGTCCTGGCTTTCGGGCAGGCGTGGAACGCCACCTCCTGAGCGGCGGTGTAGTCCCACTGCTGGCCATAGGCGAGGCCCGCCTTGCCGCGGGCCTGCGGGGCGACACTCACGGTGGCGCTCGCGCCCGCCGTGATCTCCACACCGATCTTGTAGTGCCAGCCGTCGCTCTGCTTCGTGCCGAATCCTTCGCGATCCGAACGCGCCCTGTCCTTGAGGCCCTTCCAGGTCAGCGGGCCGACGGTGACGTCCTGGGGGTTCGGCGGCCCGGCGGTGACCGGAGAGACGTGGGCCTCGGCTTCGACGCAGCGCACGATGCGCGAGTCCTCGGTGCCGAAGTCGGCAGGCAGCGGTGTCGGCGTCGGCGTCGGCGTCGGTGTCTGCGTCTGTGGCAGGGCTGTGGTGCGGGTCGGTTCGGTGGTGTTGTCGTGCGAGGCCGTGCATCCCGCTGCCAGGGCGCAGCCGGCCACCGCCGACACCACCGCTCTCACCGCCGTACGAGATCTCATGCCGCCCCCGGCCGTCCGCCGATCACTGTCACCGCCATCGCGCCCGCCCGGCAGCCCGCCGCCGCGGCCGCCGCATCGTCGGCCCCCGACAGCCGCGCCGCGAGGAAGCCGCCGGTGAACGCGTCCCCCGCGCCCGTCGAATCCACCGCCCGCACCTCGGTTGCGGGGACGCGGGCCGTCACCGCACCGGAGGCTGCCACCAGTGCCCCGCCGGCGCCCAGCGTGGCCGCCACCAGAGGGAAGTGGCGGCTCAACTTGACCACCGCGTCGGCCGGTTCGGCAAGCCCGGTGAGCAGACGTGCCTCATCCGCGTTGGGCAGCAGAAGGTCCGCGCCCTCCACCGCGTCCAGGAAACAGTCCACGCCCAGTGCGGTGATGAACCCGGTGGATGCCGGATCCACGCTGACGGGGATGCCCCGCGCCCGGGCATCCCGCGCCGCCAGCCGGGCCGTATCGCGGCTGACGTCCGCGAAGAACAGATAGCCGGAGAGGTGGAGATGGGCGACGCCCTCCAGCAGCTCGGGTGCCCAGTCGTCCACGGCCAGCCGCAGAGCCGCGCCGCTGTCGGTGAGGAAGGTGCGCTCGGCTGCCGCGTCGACCAGGGAGATGACCGTGGCGGTCGGCGCGTGCGGGTCGGGAATCAGCAGCGGCCGCACTCCGGCGTCCCGCAGCCGCTGCTCGTGCCAGGACGCGGAGCCCGTCCCCACCCGCGCCAGCAGCCGTACGTCCGACACCCCCGAAGCCGCCGCCCAGCACGCCACGTTGGCCCCCGCGCCGCCTGGCAGCGTCCGGATCTCCGCCGCGGTGTCCGTCCCGGTGGCGAGCGGGGTGCGGTGCCGGGCCACGATGTCGGTGACCACGTCCCCGATGACCAGCAGCGCACCGGCCGCCGTGCTCACAGCGCCGCCGCTATGCGGGCCGCCAGCCGTACGTTGCCCCGCACCGCCGCCAAGTTGGCCTCCAGGGAAGCCCCTTCGGTCCTCCTCATCAGATACTCCAGCAGGAACGGCGTCACCGCCTGACCGACGATCCCCTGCTTACGGGACTCGCCCAGCGCCTCCGCGAGCACCCGGTCGTGCAGCTCCGGGTCCAACTGGTCCGCCTGCGCGACAGGGTTGGCCACGATCAGCGCCGCCTCCGCCCCGCCGAGCGCCGCCTGCGCCCGTATCACCGCCACCACCTCCTCCGGCGTGTGCACCGTCCAGTCCACCGGCTCGCCCGAGCTGCTCAGATAGAACCCAGGGAAGGTCCCCGTCCCGTACCCCACGATCCCCACCCCCAGCGTCTCCAGCCGCTGCAGCGTCGCCGGCACGTCCAGGATCGACTTCACCCCCGCACACACCACCGCGATCCGCGTCCGGGCGAGCAGCCGCAGATCCGCCGACTCGTCCTGCGTCCCTGTCCACTCCCGGTGTACGCCGCCGAGCCCTCCCGTGGCGAAGACCCGGATCCCCGCCCGGGCGGCCAGGAACGCCGTCGCCGACACGGTCGTCGCCCCGCTCGCCCCCGCCGCCAGTGCCGGGGCGAGGTCCCGGTGGCCCAGCTTCCGTATCGACTCGTCGCTCGCCACCCGCTCCAACTCGGCTTTGTCGAGGCCGATATGGGGCCGGCCATCCAGCACGGCGATCGTCGCCGGGACCGCGCCACGCTCCCGTACCAGCGCTTCCAGCTCCTCCGCGACCCGCAGATTGCGGGGCCGCGGCAGGCCGTGCGCGATGATCGTCGACTCCAGGGCGACCACGGGACGGCGCCGGTCCAGCGCCTCCCTTACCTCTGCGGACTGCACCAGCGTTGTCTCTGACATGTCCCCATCCCTGGCGCAGTGCCCGCACCGGCAAACCCGAAGGGTCAAACGAGCCGCTTTATCTCGCCCCGGACCCGGTAGAAGCCACCCGACGAGGTGTGGAGCGCGTCCACCACATAGCGGGCGCCGATCTGCCGTATGGAACGCGGGAACTGCACGTGCCACGTCGGCTCATAGCCGTCCGAGACGACCTGGACGCGCAGCCGTCCGCCCACCTGGATGCACTCCACGACGATGCCGGCGCCCGGTGCGGGCACCGCACTGACCGTCGCCACCGCCGACACGGTCGCCGCTGGGGTGTAAGTCGGCAGCGCGGCAGCCTCCTTGACGTCCCGGGCGAGCGGAACCGTACCGCTCTGTGCTGCCGCGATCGCAGCCTCGCTCGCGTCGATGCAGGCCAGGGAGCCGTCCGTCGTGACGATGTACAGCCGCTCGTCGCGGTACTGCATCGACAGCGCCGAGCCCCCGCCCGTACCCAGCTTCCACAGCCGGGTGCCGTCCGCGTCGAAGCAGTACACCGAGGAGGCGGAGTCGCCCGCGAAGACGAACCGGCCGCCGGGGGACGTGGCGCAGGAGTACACCGCTGTGTCGCAGGTGTACGTCGCCTCGATCCGGCCCGTCGCCTTCGACAGCCGCTCCACCACGCGCCGCCCGGTGCCCGCGTAGACGGCCGTGTCCTCCTGCCAGCCGAACAGCACGTTCCCCGTGGTGCGGGTGTGCCACAACTCCCCGCTGCCGTCCGCCGCATAGGCCGTCACGCCGTGGCTGTGACCGTGGAAGACCGCGCGGTCGTCCGCTCGCACCATCCACGCGCTGGACCCCGCCGACCTGCGCGACCACTGGAACTCGTCCTCGTGGTCGATGACCGTCAGCCCGCCGTTGCGGTCCGCGACGTTCAGTACGCCCTCGCGGATGTCCAGCCAGAAGATGTCCACGTCGTCGGCGATCTCATAGGCGGCGAAGGGCACCTTCGACGACAGGTCGTACACCTTGCCGTCGTCGCACCCCGCATAGATCCAGAAGTCGTCCGCCACCAGGCACTTGACCCCGTCCGGCAGTGAGAAACGCGCCAGAACCTCGCCGTCGTGCCCCAGGGTGTAGACGTCGCCGCGCTGGTTCCCCACCCAGCAGCGGTCCTCGTCGATGTGGATCCCGAAGGCCGATGCACCCGTACGGAACCGCCACAGCACCGGTGCCGTCGCCCGCGCCGTCGACGGCGCCGAGGTCACCTGACGTCGCGTCACGGGGCGGGCGGCACGCTGCCCCCGCACCGCGGGCGCGTACCCCTTTCGTGCCTTCTCGCCTATCTTCTTTGCCGCCGCGGCCTTCGCCTTCTCCGCGGTCGGGAACGTCGAGACCTGGTGCTGCCCGTCCGCGCCGATCCGTCCGTAACGCACCGAAACCGTCACGCCGTTGACCGTCACCTCGTAGAACTTGTGCGCCCCGCCGTCGTCCTGCGACAACTCCAGATACGTCGTCTTCCCCGCCCGCGCAGCAGCCATGGCACACCCCTCCCCACGGACCGGCCTGTGCGGCCGATCTTCAGTGATTCCAAGGTAATCGGCACCACTGACAATCGACCGCACAGAGCTGTCGCCGCAGGTCAGACCGGGTTCACCCCGTTCAGTGCGCCATGCGGATCCAGTACGTACTTACGGCTCGCTCCCTGGTCGAACTCGGCGTAGCCGCGCGGCGCGTCCTCGATGCCGATGACCGTCGCGTTGACCGCCTTCGCGATGTGCACCTTGTCGTGCAGGATCGCCTGCGAGAGTGCCCGGTGGTACTTCATCACCGGGCACTGCCCTGTGGTGAAGCGGTGGCTCTTCGCCCACCCGAGCCCCAGGCGCACCTTGAGCGTCCCCGTACGTGCGTCCTGGTCGACGCCGCCCGGGTCGTCGGTGACGTACAGGCCGGGAATGCCCAGCGCCCCGCCCGCCTTCGTGAGCCCCATCAGGGAGTTGAGCACGGTCGCCGGCGCCTCAGGGGCGTCCGCGCGGCCGTGTCCCCGCGCCTCGAAGCCGACCGCGTCGACCGCCGCGTCCACCTCGGGCTCGCCCAGGATCTCGGCGATCTGCTCCTCCACTCGGCCTCGCGTGAGGTCGACGGTCTCGCAGCCGAAACTCCGTGCCTGGGCCAGGCGTTGGGCGTTGAGATCGCCCACGATCACGACCGCGGCACCGAGCAGCTGCGCGGACGCCGCCGCAGCGAGCCCGACCGGACCCGCCCCGGCCACGTACACCGTCGACCCGACCCCCGCGCCCGCCGTCACCGCACCGTGGAATCCGGTCGGGAAGATGTCGGACAGCATGGTGAGGTCGAGCAGCTTCTCGCGGGCCGCGTCCCGGTCGGGGAAGCGCAGCGCGTTGAAGTCGGCGTACGGAACGAGGACGTACTCGGCCTGGCCGCCCACCCAGCCGCCCATGTCGACATAGCCATAGGCCGCGCCCGGTCGGGCCGGGTTCACGTTGAGGCAGATACCGGTCTTGCGCTCCTTGCAGTTACGGCAGCGGCCGCACGCGATGTTGAACGGCACCGAGACGATGTCCCCGATGTCCAGGTACTCCACGTCCGGGCCGCGCTCGACGATCTCTCCGGTGATCTCGTGGCCGAGGACGAGGCCCTCGGGTGCGGTGGTGCGGCCGCGCACCATGTGCTGGTCGCTGCCGCAGATATTGGTGGCGAGCACCTTGAGGATGACCCCGTGCCGGCACTTGCGGCCGACGTTCGCGGGGGCCACTCCCGGCCCGTCCTGAAGTTCAAGCGTCGGGTAGTCGATCGTCCTGACCTCGACCGCTCCGGGCTTGAGATACGCGACTGCCCTGTTTCCGCTCATGGTTCGCCGTCCCTTCGGCTCTGCTCGCGGATGATGTGGCTCGTGCGCGAGGTGGAGTCTGCTACCGGAGGACGGGTCCGGCTAGCGTTCCCGCACGGACAGCACGCGACTGTTTTACGGTCGGCTCGCTGCCGATCGCGGCCAGATCTCTTCCAGCCCTTCCTGGTCGCCGGAGAGAGTGCGCAGGGCACCCCCTAAGGTGGCCGCCATGACGACAATCGATCAAGCTCCCGCCTCCTTCGCCGTGCACATACCCGACGCCGAACTCGAGCCCGAACCGCTTGACCCCGCACAGATCGTCACCGGAGAGCCGCAGGTCACCGGCAAGGTGCTGTGGGAGTCGCCGGACGGCAAGCAGCTGCGCGGCATCTGGCAGATCACGCCCGGCGTGGTGACCGACACCGAGGCCAACGAGCTCTTCGTGGTGGTGAGCGGACGGGCGACCGTGGCCGTCGAGGGCGGCGACACCCTGGAGATCGGCCCGGGCTCGGCGTGCGTCCTGCGCGAGGGCGACCGTACGACGTGGACGGTCCACGAGACGCTGCGCAAGGCGTACCACATCAGCCTGTAAGGGCCGCTTTTCCGCGCCTGGTGAAGAGGGCGAGTGCGGCCAGCGGAAGCAGTAGACAGGCGCCGGCAGCATTGAGCCACCCGTAACTCGCCTGCGCGACGATCAGGCCCGCTGCCGCGCCGCCGATGCCCGCCGTCGTGTTCATGGTCAGGTCGGAGAGCCCCTGGACCGCCGCGCGTGCGGGTTGCGGTACGGAATCGGTGAGCAGCGCGGAGCCGGATACGAGCCCGGCGGACCAGCCGAGCCCAAGGATGAAAAGCCCGGCCGCGGTCTGCCCGTGGCTGTCGCCCGCGGTGCCCGCGAGCAGAGCGGCGCAGCACAGCAGCCCCACCGACAGGCCGATCACCGACAGCCGTCCCAACCGGTCGGACAGCCACCCCATCAGCGGTGAGAACGCGTACATGCCCGCGATGTGACCCGAGATGACCAGACCGATCAACTGGATGCTCGCCCCGTGGTGGCTGAGCGCGACCGGCGTCATCGACATGATCGACACCATGGCGGTGTGCGACACGGCGACCGCCACCAACGCGAGCCGCGCGCGGGGCGATTCACGGACCGCCCGGACTCCGGCCCGCAGGGAACGTCCGGCCGGGTGCTGGTCCTCGGCAGGGGCCAGCGCACGCGCGGTGAGCAGGGGATCGGGCCGCAGCATCACGGCCATGAGCACGGCCGATACGAGAAAGACCCCGGCCGACCAGACAAAGGGGCCCGCGGCAGCCGGGATGCCGAGTCCGGACACGCTGCGGCCCGCAGGAGCGGCGATGTTGGGGCCCAGGACCGCACCGATCGTGGTGGCCCAGACCACGGTGGAGATGGCGCGCGCACGCCGCTCGGGCTCGGCGAGGTCGGCGGCCGCGAACCGCGCCTGCAGATTGGCGGAGGACGCCGCACCGAATCCGGCCATGCCCACCAGCAACAACGGGAAGTTCGAGATCACGGCGGCCAGCACGACCACCCCCGCGCCGACGGCCCCGATCAGATAGGCGAGGACAAGACCGGGCCGGCGCCCGCGCGAGGTCATCAGCGCGGCGAGCGGCATGGACAGCAGAGCGGTGCCGGTCACGGTCGCGGTGGGGGCGAGTCCGGACAGCGCCTCGGTGCCGCTGACCTGCTTGGCCAGGACGGCGGCGAGCGCGATGCCCGTCGCGACGCCGAGGCCGCCCAGTATCTGGCTCATGATGAGCACGGCGTTGATACGGCGCCGCAGGGCGGGCAGTTCGCCCTCGGATATCGGAGCGCCGGTGCGGGTGGTGCTCACTGTGCGTACGCCGTGCCGCCGTCGGCCGCGAGCGCGGCGGCGATGGCGCGCTGCGTCGCGCGCCGCTCATCGTCGGGGACGGCCGGCAGCGTCTCCTCCCACAGGGGCAGGCAGCTGCCGCGCAACTGGGTCATCCCCTCCGGGCGGCCGAGCAGCCACAGATGCAGATGTGCGCCGCCGTCGCCCCAGCGGTTGATGTGCACGCGTGCGATCCCGCCCAGCGAGAGCATCGCCCGCTCGACGCGCTGGATCATCGGACCCAGCTCGGCGGAGCGCTCGGGCGGCAGGTCGGTCAGATCGTGGTGACCGCGCGGCTGGAGCATGGCGGTCGCGGGGAGCCGCTGCTGCTCTCCAGGTGTGGGGTCCACCCGCCAGTGCTCGTCGGCCCATATCGCCTCCGTCACCGGGCGCTCGCAGGCGAAGCAGCCCTCAGGGCCGTCCTCGCCGTTGCGGGCGGGCTCCGGCAGCACCGGAGGCGTCAGCGGCTTGACGCGGATGTCGCCGGTGAAGGGGAAGGTCTCCCAGCTCAGCATGGAGTCGGCGGGCAGCGTCGGCTGCTCCCCGATGGGCAGTCGGGCGACATAGTCGCTGGGCTCGGGCGAGGCAGAGGTGGTGGTCACCGCGGAAGTGTGCCATCAGAACAACGGCTGGGGCAGCACCCCTTCCAGAGCCAGCAGCAGGCGCTTCGTCTCGAGCCCGCCGCCGAATCCGCCGAGCCCGCCGTCGCTCTCCACCACCCGGTGGCACGGCACCACGACCGGCAGCGGATTGGAGCCCATCGCGGACCCCACCGCCTGTGCCGCCCCCGGCTGACCGACCCGTCGTGCCAGGTCGCCGTATCCCACCACCGCTCCGTACGGCACACCGGTGGCGAGCTCGCGCAGCACCTGGCGGTTGAACCCTGAGGTCAGCGACCAGTCCAACGGCAGCGTGAACTCCCGCAGCCCGCCCGCGAAGTACGCCGCCAGCTGTCGTATCGGCTCGGCCAGCCGGGCCGATTCCGGTGCCTCGACGAGCTCCTTGCCCAGCCGCGCTCCGAGCTGCGCGAGCAGCTTCTCGCGCACCGCGGCGTCCGCATGGAAGCAGACGCTCACCAGCCCCCGGTCGGTGGCGGCGAGAAGCAGCGGCCCGATGTCGCTTTCGACGACGGCCCATGCGATGTCCTGCGCTGTGTCCCGGTCCTGTGTATCGCTGTTCACACAAACCACCGTACGACCGCCCACTGACAGTGCGGGTTCCGCTACTCTCGCCGGAACGCGCCAAGCGGGGCCCTGGGGAGGGACTTTCAGTCATGCACGGTCACGTCGACGGATTCAGTTACGGACTGGTGACTCCTCTCGCCGCTTTTCTCATGGCCTGCATGGGCGCCGCTCTCGGGCTGCGCTGCACCACCAGGTCCCTGATGATCGAGCGGTCGTGGAAATCCGGCTGGCTGGCACTCGGCGCGCTCTCCATCGGCTCCGGGATCTGGACCATGCATTTCATCGCGATGATGGGCTTCAAGGTCGAGGGTGCCCCGCTGAGCTACGACCGGCCGACGACCTACGCCAGCCTCGGCGTGGCCATCGTGATGGTCGGCATCGGGATCTTCATCGTGGGCTACCGCGGTCCGACGCCCATGGCCCTGATCACCGGCGGCACCATCACCGGCCTGGGCGTCGCCACCATGCACTATCTGGGCATGGCAGGGATGCGGCTCAACGGACGCTTCGAGTACAACACCCCGATCGTCGCCGTCTCCGTGGTGATCGCCGTGGTCGCGGCCACCGCCGCACTGTGGGCCGCCGTGTCCATCCACGGTTTCCTGGCGAGCCTGGGCGCCAGTGCGGTCATGGGCGTCGCGGTGAGCGGCATGCACTACACGGGCATGGCGGCGCTCAGCGTCTCGCTGCACGGGAGCGGCGCGAGCGGAATCGTCGGGGACTCGTCGGCCGCGGCCCTCGCCCCGATGCTGATCGGGCCGGTGGTCTTCCTGTTCCTGGCGGGCGTGGTCGTGATGTTCGACCCGCTGGTGGTGATGGGCACGCCGGCCTGGGAGGAGCAGGGCCCGTCCCCCGCCTCGCGCGTCCCCGAGCGGCCCAAAGGCTGGTGACCGGCCGCCGATGTCAGTGGTGGGTCGTACGGTGGTTCCATGCGGCCCGTATCCAAGATCGAACGCACGGTGGCGCCCTTCGAGGTCGTCAGTTCCTACCAGCCCAGCGGTGACCAGCCGGCGGCCATCGCCGAGCTGGAAAAGCGCATCCGCGCAGGTGAGAAGGATGTCGTCCTGCTCGGCGCCACCGGCACCGGAAAGTCGGCGACCACCGCCTGGATGATCGAGAAGCTCCAGCGCCCCACCCTGGTCATGGCGCCGAACAAAACCCTCGCCGCACAGCTGGCGAACGAATTCCGCGAGCTGCTCCCGAACAACGCCGTCGAATACTTCGTCTCGTACTACGACTACTACCAGCCCGAGGCGTACGTCCCGCAGTCCGATACGTACATCGAGAAGGACTCCTCGATCAACGAGGAGGTCGAGCGGCTGCGCCACTCCGCGACGAATTCGCTGCTCACCCGGCGCGACGTCATCGTGGTCGCCTCCGTCTCCTGTATCTACGGCCTCGGCACGCCGCAGGAGTACGTCGACCGGATGGTGTCCCTCAAGGTCGGCGAGGAGATCGACCGCGACCAGCTGCTGCGCCGCTTCGTCGACATCCAGTACACCCGCAACGACATGGCGTTCACCCGCGGCACCTTCCGGGTGCGCGGCGACACCATCGAGATCTTCCCGGTGTACGAGGAACTGGCCGTCCGCATCGAGATGTTCGGCGACGAGATCGAGGCGCTCTCCACGCTCCACCCGCTGACCGGCGAGATCATCAGCGAGGACGAGCAGGTCTACGTCTTCCCGGCCACCCACTATGTGGCAGGCCCGGAGCGCATGGAGAAGGCGATCAACGGCATCGAGAAGGAGCTGGAGCAGCGCCTCGCCGAGCTGGAGAAGCAGGGCAAGATGCTGGAGGCCCAGCGGCTGCGCATGCGCACCACGTACGACCTCGAGATGCTCCGCCAGATCGGCTCCTGCTCCGGCGTGGAGAACTACTCGATGCACTTCGACGGCCGTGAGCCGGGCACCGCCCCGCACACGCTGATCGACTACTTCCCCGAGGACTTCCTCCTCGTCCTGGACGAGTCGCACGTCACGGTCCCGCAGATCGGTGCGATGTACGAGGGCGACGCCTCCCGCAAGCGCACTCTGGTCGACCACGGATTCCGGCTTCCGTCCGCGATGGACAACCGCCCGCTGAAGTGGGAGGAGTTCCAGAAGCGCATCGGCCAGACCGTCTACCTGTCCGCCACCCCGGGCAAGTACGAACTCTCGCGCGGCGACGGCTTCGTGGAGCAGATCATCCGCCCCACCGGCCTCGTCGACCCCGAGGTCGTGGTCAAGCCGACCGAGGGCCAGATCGACGACCTGGTGCACGAGATCCGCACCCGCGTGGAGAAGGACGAGCGGGTCCTGGTCACCACCCTCACCAAGAAGATGTCCGAGGACCTCACCGACTACTTCCTCGAACTGGGCATCCAGGTGCGGTACCTGCACAGCGACGTCGACACGCTGCGCCGTATCGAGCTGCTGCGCGAACTGCGCGCCGGAGAGTACGACGTGCTGGTCGGCATCAACCTCCTGCGTGAGGGCCTGGACCTGCCCGAGGTCTCGCTGGTCGCCATCCTCGACGCCGACAAGCAGGGCTTCCTGCGCTCGGGCACCTCGCTGATCCAGACCATCGGCCGCGCGGCGCGCAATGTCTCCGGCCAGGTCCACATGTACGCCGACACCATCACCCCGGCGATGGCGCAGGCCATCGACGAGACCAACCGGCGCCGGGAGAAGCAGGTCGCGTACAACAAGGAACGCGGCATCGACCCCCAGCCGCTCCGGAAGAAGATCAACGACATCGTCGCGACGATCGCCCGCGAGGAGGTCGACACCGAGGAACTGCTCGGCTCCGGCTACCGGCAGGCGAAGGAGGGCAAGGGCGCCAAGGCGCCGGTGCCCGCACTTGCCGGACGGAAGACGAAGGGCTCCAAGGCGGTCGCCACCGACCGTCCCGCGGCCGAACTGGCCGGAATCATCGAGGAGATGACCGAGCGGATGCGGGCGGCCGCCGCCGACCTGCAGTTCGAGGTCGCCGCACGCCTCCGCGACGAGGTGGGCGAACTGAAGAAGGAGCTGCGCCAGATGAAGGAAGGCGGCCTGGCCTGACCCTGCCGCACCTGGTGTGTTGCAAGACCGCCACAATCGCGGCCCGGGGGTCCTGCCTCCGGGCCGCGACTGCGTAGGGTGCGGTGAAAACGTGGGGAATATCGGAGAAGGGACAGCGTGTGACGGCCAATTTTGCCAAGGGCCCTGGCGTCAACCTGACCAAGGGTCAGGCCATCAGCCTGCAGAAGAACGACGGGGGCACACTCACCTCGGTGCGGATGGGGCTCGGCTGGCAGGCGGCACCGCGCCGCGGGCTGTTCGGCTCACGCACGCGTGAGATCGACCTCGACGCATCCGCAGTGCTCTTCGCCGACAAGCAGCCGGTCGACGTGGTGTTCTTCCGTCACCTCGTCAGCGACGACGGCTCGGTCAAGCACACCGGCGACAATCTGGTCGGCGGCGCCGGCCAGGGCGGCGACGACGAGTCGATCGTGGTCGACCTCCAGCGCGTGCCGGTCCACATCGACCAGATCGTCTTCACGGTGAACTCCTTCACCGGCCAGACGTTCCAGGAGGTGCAGAACGCGTTCTGCCGCCTCGTCGACGAGACCAACGGCGACGAGCTCGCCCGCTACACGCTGGACGGCGGCGGCCAGTACACCGCGCAGATCATGGCGAAGGTGCACCGTGCCGGATCCGGCTGGCAGATGACGGCCATCGGCACCCCTGCCAACGGCCGTACCTTCCAGGACCTGATGCCGTCGATCCTGCCGCACCTGTAGGCAGCGACAGCGGTTCGAGTCTGCTCGCAGCTCCCGGAGGCCAGCCGTCGCCGGGAGCTGCCGCACATCATCAACAGCAGCAGCAGTGCTACAAGGGGGAATGGGCGATGACGGCCGAGCTGGTACGGGGACAGAACCATCCCCTTCCCCAGAGCCGACTGGAGATCCGGGTGTCGGCCGGCCACCCGGTCGTGGCAGGAGCCACGCTCGGCGACGAACAGGGCACCGTCAGGGGCACCGAGTGGGTCGCCCACCCCGGGTCCCCCCAGCTGCCCGGCCTGGAGGTCTCCCGCCAGGCGGCTGCCGACCACCGCCTCGCCGTGGACCTGGAGGCCGTCCCCGAGACCGTGCACCGGGTGAACGTACTGCTCGCCCTGCCCGTCGGCGTCGGCGGACCGGCGTCCTTCGCCTCCCTCGCCGCGCCTTTCGTCGCCGTGACCTCCCTCGACGGATCCGAGGTCGCCAGCTACACCATCACCGGCCTTGACGCGGAGTCGGCGGTCGTCGCCCTGGAGCTCTACCGCAGACAGGGCGCGTGGAAGGTCCGCGCCGTGGGCCAGGGTTACGCGGGCGGCCTCGCCGAGATGCTCACCGACCAGGGCCTCCCGCGCGGCCATGAGCTGGCCTCCGTCATCCTGGACGCCGTCGCGGGCGGCCTGGCCCGCTCGGTGGCCGCACCTCCGCCGCGTACGACGGACGGCGACCGGGTCCGTACGACCGCGGGACCACCCGGGCCGGAAGGCGACCACCGTCCCGCAGCGCCCCCGGAGACCCCGCCCCACCCCCAGCAGCCCGTCCCCGAAGGCGGCCCCGTCGACTACGCACACCCCCGCCGCCGGACCACCGCACCTCCGCCGCCGCCCCCGGCCGCACCCCCCGCCCAGCCGGGCCGGGCCCCCGTGCCCGTGGCGGGCGACGCCTCGGGCTGGTCGATGGACGAGCGGCTCTACAACCAGGTCTGGGGCATGTTCGAGGACCTGGCCCGCACCACGGCCGCGTACCGCAGCGCCGTGGACTTCGCCGAGTCCCGCCTGGAGCAGGAGCTCGACAAGGCGCTCTCCGACCCCCGCAACCGCATCGGCAACGCGGGTACGAACGCCCGCGAGCAGGCCCGCGCCAAGTGCGACGCCCTGATCGCCCAGGCCCGGGAGGTCCTGGAGCGTGACATCGCCCAGCTCCTCGCCGAATCCCAGGTCGTGGAGCCGGCCCTGCCGCTCGCGTACGCCCGCTGGGACAGCCCTCTCTGGTCGGCCTACCAGCTGCCCATGGAGAACCCCATGGCGCTGCGTGTCGGCGATCTGCACCTGCCCGAGCGTCCCGACCTGCGCATCCCCATGCTCGTCCGGCTGCCGCTGGAGCGAGGCCTGTGGATCGACAGCGGCCGTACGGGCTCCGAGGCGGCCCTGCTGATGGATCAGGCGCAGCTCAAGCAGCTCGCCATGGACACCGCCGTCGCGGTTGCCGCACGCCTCCTCGCCGTCTATCCGGCGGGCGAATTCACCGTCCACGTCATCGACCCGGCGGGTGCGGCCGCCTCCTCGCTCGTCCCGCTGGTGAGTTCCGGCGTCCTGGACGAGCCCCCGGCGACCGGCGCCGGGGGAGTGGCCGCGGTCCTCGCCAAGCTCACCCAGCGCGTCGACCTGGTGCAGATGGCCGTGCGCGGCGGAGCGGCCGACGCGCTTCCGGCCGGGGTGGACACCGCCGAGCAGCTGCTGATCGTCAACGACTTCCCGCACGGCTTCGACGACCGTGCCCTGACCCAGCTGCGCTACCTCGCCGACGAGGGCCCGTCCGTCGGCGTCCACCTGATGATGGTGGCCGACCGCGAGGACGCGAGTGCGTACGGCCCGGTGCTCGACCCGCTCTGGCGTTCGCTCCTGCGCATCACACCGGTCCCCGACGACCATCTCGCCGACCCCTGGGTCGGTCACGCCTGGACGTATGAACCCCTGCAGGCACCCCCGGGCGGCCGACTCCTGGGCGAAGTCCTCGGCCAAGTCGCCTCAGCCCGCCGTACGTGGCGCCGCTGACCTGCTCTTTTGGGCTTCCTTTACCAATCCCTTTACCTACTCTTGGTACTTCCTGTAGTCTCCTCAGTGCGGAGGGGAGTACTCCCCAAGTGCGGCGTACCCGTCAATACGGACCTGATCAGGTCCCGGGGCGTCGGCCCGGGAAGCCGGTCGTACCGGCTCGGGTGGAAGAGACCTCCGGCAGCGACGACGCTGATCAAGTAGCCGTAGCAATCGCCGGAGGCGTACGTAATGGATGTTTCTCTGACCCTGTGGGTGCTGACCATTCTTGGTCTATGCGCCCTCGTCGCGGTCGACTTCTTCATCGGGCGCAAGCCGCACGATGTATCGATCAAGGAAGCCGGCATCTGGACCGTCGTCTGGATCGCCCTGGCCGCGCTCTTCGGCATCGGACTGCTCATCTGGGGCAACAGCCAGGCGTCCGGCGAGTTCTTCGCAGGGTTCATCACCGAGAAGTCGCTGAGTGTCGACAACCTCTTCGTCTTCATCCTGATCATGGCGAAGTTCTCGGTGCCCACCCACCTCCAGCAGCGCGTACTGCTCTTCGGCGTGCTGATCGCCCTGGTCCTGCGCGCGATCTTCATCGCGGCCGGCGCCGCGGTCATCGCCAACTTCTCCTGGGTCTTCTACATCTTCGGCGCGTTCCTCATCTACACCGCCTGGAAGCTCATCCAGGAGGCGCGATCCGACGACGAGGAAGAGGAGTTCGAGGAGAACCGTCTCCTGAAGTCCGTCGAGAAGAAGTTCGGCGTGGCCGACCGCTATCACGGCACGAAGCTCTTCATCCAAGAGCACGGCAAGAAGGTCATGACGCCGCTCCTGGTCGTGATGCTCGCCATCGGCATGACGGACATCCTCTTCGCGATGGACTCGATCCCCGCGATCTTCGGCCTCACCCAGGACCCGTACATCGTCTTCACCGCCAACGCCTTCGCCCTGATGGGGCTGCGCCAGCTGTACTTCCTGATCGGTGGCCTGCTCAAGAAGCTGGTCCACCTCAGTTACGGACTCTCGGTGATCCTCGGCTTCATCGGCGTGAAGCTGGTCCTGCACGCACTCCACGAGTCCGGGGTGCACGTCCCCGAGATCTCCATCCCGGTCTCCCTCGCGGTGATCTGCGGTGTCCTGATCGTCACCACCATCACCAGCCTCATGGCTTCCAAGAAGCAGGCCGAGGCCGAGACGTCCCCGAAGGACAGCATCGACGTCTGACCCCGTGACGGGCGTACGGCGTAGGGATGTTCAGCACCGGCCGGAGTGAGCGGAGCATTGCCGCCCGCTCCGGCCGGTGCTTGCTTGTACGGTGAGCGCTCCCGGACAGGACGGGGGTGCCGCGAGCGGGGGAGGACCCCATGAAGTTCGCGCAGATCATCGAATTCGAGACCGAGCGCATCGACGAGATCCGCTCCGTCATCGAGCAGTTCGAGCAGCAGCACCAGGGCAAGCAGGGCCACCCCGTCCACCGGACCGTCCTGCAGGACCGCGCCCGCCCGAAGCGCTTCCTCGTCGTGGTGGAGTTCAACTCCTACGACGACGCCATGCGCAACAGCCGGGACCCGGAAGTCGACAAGCTCTCGCAGAAGCTCGCGTCGCTGACGACGAAGAAGCCGACCTTCACCGACTGCGACATCCGCGAACAGGCGGACATCAAGTAACCGGCCCCGCCCTCGCGGAGCTCACGGTGCGTCCCGGCTACCAGCCGCGTTCGCGCCACTCCGCGAGGTGCGGCCGCTCGTCGCCCAGCGCGGTGTCGTGCCCGTGCCCCGGGTAGATCCAGCTCTCGTCGGGCAGTACGGCGAAGAGCTTGGCCTCGACGTCCGCGAGCAGGCTGGCAAAGGCCGCCGGGTCGTCCCAGGTGTTGCCGACGCCACCCGGGAAGAGGCAGTCGCCGGTGAAGACGTGCGGGTGGCCATGCGGGTCGTCGTAGACCAGGACGATGGAGCCCGGGGTGTGGCCGACCAGATGCCGCGCGGTCAGCTCGACGCGCCCCACCCGCACCGTGTCGCCGTCCCCGACGAGCACGTCGGTGGCGACGGGGATGCCCTCGGCGTCGTACCGGCCCGCGAAGGTCCGCGCACCGGTCGCGGCGACGACGGCCTCCAGGGCCTGCCAGTGGTCGCCGTGCCGGTGGGTGGTGACGACCGAGGCGATGGAGTCGTCGCCGATCAGCTGGAGCAGCGTCGCCGCGTCGTTGGCGGCGTCGATCAGCAGCTGCTCACCGGTGGCCCGGCAGCGCAGGAGATACGCGTTGTTGTTCATCGGGCCGACCGCGACCTTGGAGATCATCAGGTCCGTCAGCTCGTGCACGTCCGCGCCGCCGCCGACCTTCACCGCTCCGCTGTACGTCATGACGGCCAGCCTATAGCGGGGGCAGTACGGGAAGCGGGCCGCCTTCGACGGTCAGTGCTGCCCCGTCGCGCCGGCCTGCCAGCCAGCCGAGCAGGTCCGTGTGGCCGCCGGTGACCACGACCGGGCCGCCGTCGCGCCCGCCGCCCGTCGTCCAGATCCCGACCGTGAACTCGTCGCCGCTGGTCCAGATCCGCCCGGAGTCCGTGGCCAGCGCGATCGACGGAAGCTCGGGGTGGCGGCCGAACCGTGCTGCCAGGAAGTCGATCTCCCGGAAGGCGAACTCCTCGGGCAGGTCCTCCAGCTCGTACCCGATGCCCAGATCGACGTGGTGCAGCTCGACCTCGACGAGGCGTCGGAACGGCACCCTGGAGGCGGAATCGGTCACACCGTTGCGCAACTCGACGGTCCGCGCCCAGTCCGCCGGCTCGCCGCCCTCGTGCTGGAACCGCTGGGCGCTTTCCCGTACGTCCCCGAGCTGCTCGCGGAGTCCCCGCGGGGCGTCACGCTCGATGTCGGCGTCGCGTGCTCCGGCGCTCTCGTACATGGGGCGGCCTGCGAGGACATTCACCAGCGCGTCCGCGTTCCGGGCCACATGCGCGAGCAGATGTCCGCGGCTCCAGCCGGGAAGCCGTGACGCCTGGGCGACTGCGGCGTTGTCGAGAGAGGCGGCCGCACTCAGGAGTCGCTCCGTCGCCGCATCGACGAGGGCCAGGTCGCGCACGTGATCGATCATGGGCCGACCCTAGCGCCGCCACACGTTCGGGTGAAGGTGTCGGACCACACCCTGGAATCGAATGCACGTGCTATACGCTCGATGGCGGCGTCAGGCATTTTTGATGGTCTGGATTTGTTGGGCTTCTTGCCATCTGAAGCAACCAGCCGGGCGTTGTCAGTGGCTCCCTCTAGTCTGAAAACGACGGGGGGCTGCCCCCTGTCACCCCCCTCAAGAAAGGTGCGAACCGGCGTGGCCGACCGTCTCATCGTTCGTGGCGCTCGCGAGCACAACCTCAAGAACGTCTCGCTCGATCTCCCGCGCGACTCCCTGATCGTCTTCACCGGGCTCTCGGGATCGGGCAAGTCCTCCCTCGCGTTCGACACGATCTTCGCCGAGGGGCAGCGCCGGTACGTCGAGTCGCTCTCCTCCTACGCCCGGCAGTTCCTCGGTCAGATGGACAAGCCGGACGTCGACTTCATCGAGGGCCTCTCCCCGGCCGTCTCGATCGACCAGAAGTCGACCTCGCGCAACCCGCGCTCGACGGTCGGCACGATCACCGAGGTCTACGACTACCTCCGCCTGCTCTTCGCGCGCATCGGCAAGCCGCACTGCCCCCAGTGCGGCCGGCCCATCGCGCGCCAGTCGCCGCAGGCCATCGTCGACAAGGTCCTGGAGCTCCCCGAGGGCAGCCGCTTCCAGGTGCTCTCCCCGCTCGTCCGCGAGCGCAAGGGCGAGTTCGTCGACCTCTTCGCCGATCTGCAGACCAAGGGCTACAGCCGGGCGCGCGTGGACGGCGAGACGATCCAGCTCTCCGACCCGCCCAAGCTGAAGAAGCAGGAGAAGCACACCATCGAGGTGGTCATCGACCGCCTCACGGTGAAGGACGGCGCCAAGCGCCGCCTCACCGACTCCGTCGAGACGGCCCTCGGGCTGGCCGGCGGCATGGTCGTGCTGGACTTCGTGGACCTCCCGGCGGACGACCCCGAGCGTGAGCGGATGTACTCCGAGCACCTCTACTGCGCGTACGACGACCTCTCCTTCGAGGAGCTGGAGCCCCGCTCCTTCTCCTTCAACTCGCCCTTCGGCGCCTGCCCCGAGTGCACCGGCATCGGCACGCGCATGGAGGTCGACCCCGAGCTGATCATCCCTGACGAGGACAAGTCCCTCGAAGAGGGCGCGGTCTCCCCGTGGTCGCTCGGCCACACCAAGGAGTACTTCAACCGCCTGGTCAACGCGCTGGCCGAAGAGCTCGGATTCCGGACCGACATCCCCTGGGCCGGGCTCCCGCAGCGCGCCAAGAAGGCTCTGCTCTACGGTCACAAGACCCAGATCGAGGTCCGGTACCGCAACCGCTACGGCCGCGAGCGCGCCTACACCACCTCCTTCGAGGGGGCGGTCCCCTTCGTCAAGCGCCGTCACGCGGAGTCCGAGAGCGACTCCAGCCGTGAGCGCTTCGAGGGCTACATGCGCGAAGTGCCCTGCCCGACCTGTGAGGGCACGCGCCTCAAGCCGATCGTTCTCGCTGTCACCGTGATGGAGAAGTCCATCGCCCAGGTCGCCGCGATGTCCATCAGCGAGTGCGCGGACTTCCTCGGCGTCCTGAAGCTCAACGCCCGCGACAAGAAGATCGCCGAGCGAGTGCTGAAGGAGGTCAACGAACGCCTGAAGTTCCTGGTGGACGTGGGCCTGGACTACCTCTCCCTGAACCGCGCCGCGGGCACCCTCTCCGGCGGCGAGGCCCAGCGCATCCGCCTCGCCACCCAGATCGGCTCCGGCCTGGTCGGCGTGCTCTACGTACTGGACGAGCCGTCCATCGGCCTGCACCAGCGCGACAACCACCGGTTGATCGAGACCCTGGTGCGGCTGCGCGACATGGGCAACACGCTCATCGTCGTCGAGCACGACGAGGACACCATCAAGGTCGCCGACTGGGTCGTCGACATCGGTCCTGGCGCCGGTGAGCACGGCGGGAAGGTCGTGCACAGCGGCTCGCTCAAGGAGCTGCTCACCAACGAGGAGTCGATCACAGGCCAGTACCTGTCCGGGAAGCGGGCCATCCCGACCCCGGACATTCGCCGCCCGATCGACCCGAGCCGCCGGCTCACGGTCCACGGCGCGCGCGAGAACAACCTCCAGGACATCGACGTCTCCTTCCCGCTCGGCGTCCTGACCGCGGTCACGGGCGTCTCGGGATCCGGCAAGTCCACGCTGGTCAACGACATCCTCTACACCCACCTGGCAAGGGAGTTGAACGGCGCGCGCGCCGTCCCCGGACGCCACACCCGCGTCGAGGGCGACGACCTCGTCGACAAGGTGGTCCATGTCGACCAGTCGCCGATCGGCCGCACGCCCCGGTCCAACCCGGCGACGTACACCGGAGTCTTCGACCACGTCCGCAAGCTGTTCGCCGAGACGATGGAGGCGAAGGTCCGCGGGTATCTCCCCGGCCGCTTCTCCTTCAACGTCAAGGGCGGCCGCTGCGAGAACTGCTCCGGCGACGGCACGATCAAGATCGAGATGAACTTCCTGCCGGACGTGTACGTCCCGTGCGAGGTCTGCCACGGAGCGCGCTACAACCGCGAGACGCTGGAGGTCCACTACAAGGGCAAGTCCATCGCCGAGGTCCTGGACATGCCCATCGAGGAGGGCCTGGACTTCTTCGAGGCCGTCCCGACGATCGCCCGCCATCTGCGGACCCTCAATGAAGTCGGTCTGGGATACGTGCGGTTGGGTCAGTCCGCGCCGACGCTCTCCGGTGGTGAGGCGCAGCGCGTGAAGCTCGCATCCGAGCTGCAGAAGCGCTCCACGGGCCGCACGGTGTACGTCCTGGACGAGCCGACCACCGGTCTGCACTTCGAGGACATCAGCAAGCTCATCAACGTGCTCTCCGGTCTGGTAGACAAGGGCAACACGGTGGTCGTCATCGAGCACAACCTCGATGTGATCAAGACCGCGGACTGGGTCATCGACATGGGCCCCGAGGGCGGCAGCGGCGGCGGTCTGGTCATCGCCGAGGGATCGCCCGAGCAGGTCGCGGGCGTCGCGGCCAGCCACACCGGCAAGTTCCTGCGCGACATCCTCGATGCCGAACGGATCAGCGACGCGGGAGTGCCCGCGGCGCGCAAGCCGGCGAAGAAGGCGGCGGCCAAGAAGACCGCGGCCAAGAAGACGACGGTCGCGGCCAAGGCCGCACCGGCGAAGAAGACGGCCCGCGCGCGCAAGGCGTAGCGGGCAGGCCCAGTTCGCGCAGCCGTTCCGGAACGTTCCGGAACGGCTGCGGCCGTTTTGCCGCCCGTCGCCAACGCGGCTGACGTCACCTGCAATTGCACGCGGCCAAACGTTTCCGCAGGCAGACTGGCGCCATGAACGAGACAGTGGTGAAGACCGACGACGGCACCGAACTCTGGGCCGCACAGGGCGGAGAAGGCCCGCCGGTCATCCTCTGCCACGGCGGCCCCGGCCTCTGGGACACCCTTCAGGACGTGGCCGCACTGCTCCCCGGCCACAGCGTGTACCGCTGGGACCAGCGGGGCTGCGGCCGTTCCGCCCCGTCCGATGGCCCATACACCCTGACCGGTGCGGTCGCGGACCTTGAAGCCGTACGCCACCACTTCGGCCTGGAGCAGATCGTGCTGCTCGGCCACTCCTGGGGCGCCCAACTCGCCCTGGCCTACGCCCTGGAGCACCCCGGCCGGGTGAGTCGCATCGTGTACGTCTCGGGCATGGGCATCGACCCGGTCACCTCCTGGCACCCGCAGTACGCGAAAGCCTTCCGCAAGGCGCTGGGCAAGAACCTGGACCGCTGGGCGGAGGCCACGGGTCGCGAACGCGCCGTACTGCAGTGGTCGGTGGAGTTCCAGAGCCGCGGCCGCGCCATGGAGCTGGCCGAGGCGATGGCCACCCCCTGGTACGCCATCAACCAGGCGTCGAACAAGGCACTCAACGCCGAGAACAAGCGGAGCTGGGGCCGCCCCGCGCTGCGCAACCGGTGTGAGGTGCTGAAGATCCCGGTGCTGATCGTCGACGGCGAGAAGGACATCCGCGCACGCCGGGTGGTGGACTCGCTGGAGACCGCGCTCCCCGACGTACGGCGCATCACGCTCCGCGGCGCCGGTCATCTGCCCTGGGCGGAGGACCCGGAAGGCTTCCGCAGCGCGGTCGCCGGCTTCCTCTGAGCCCTGCGCGGTCCGCGTTGATCTCCCCCGGTATCGTCGCTTCTGTCACCGACGCCTCTGACCAGTGGAGACTCCATGTCAGGCCTGCCTGCCGCCCGCCGTTCCGTGCTGAAGGGCGCCGCGCTCGCGGGCGTTGCGGGGGTGGGGCTCACCGCCTGCTCGACCGAATCCAAGGGCGGGACGTCGGCCACCCCGACCGCCCCGGTCGATCTCGGTGCGGCGGACGCGGTGCCCGTAGGCGGGGCGGTGCTCTACCGCGAACAGAAGCTGGTCGTCAGCTGCCCGGCCAAGGGCGAGTACAAGGCCTTCAGCGCCACCTGCACCCACGCGGGCTGCGTCCTGGAGAAGGTCGTGAAGACGGAGGGCGACTGTGCCTGCCACGGCAGCCGCTTCGACGTGACCACGGGCAAGGTCATCCAGGGCCCGGCCACCAAGCCGCTGCCCGAGGTCCCGGTCAAGGTGACGGGCGGCAAGCTCATCGCGGGCCCCGACGCATAGGCAGAACCTGCGGCCCGGGACTTCCTAGGCCCAGTCCCACCCGATCCCCAGGATCCCGGGCCGCAGTCCCTGTTCCACCAGATGCACCGTCCGGCGGACACCGCTCAGCGTCAGATCCGAGCGCGCGGCCCGCACCGCGCCCGCCGACGCCTGCGCGAATTTGCTGCACCGCACCGGCAACGCCCCCTCGTCGAAGCGCACTTGCAGCACGTACTGGCCGCCGCCGAAGCTGAAGCCCCGCACGTACTCGCTGCTCTCGCCTCCGGTCCCGTCCTCGAAGCCGTACCCGAAGAGATAGGTCTCCCCGGCCCGCAGCCGTGCGTCGAAGAGCAGTTCGGCCACCAGCACCCCGCTCTCGTGCTCCCATCGCACCCGCCCGATACGGCAGTTCTCGCCGGCCCGCACCACCACACCGGCCGGATCGCACCCCGGATCGCCGCGGTGGATCGCCAGATAGCGGTCGATGCCGTCCCGGTGGGCGCGTACGACATGCTCCGAATCGCGCCCCGTCAGCTCGCGCCCCGCGCCGATCCGTACCCGCTCGTGATGCCCCACCGTGTGCAGCCCGCCGTCCGTCGGCAGTTCCAGCCCCGCGATGAGCCGCTCGACGGCGCCTGACGACTCGACCAGCGACCGGTAGGAGCGAGTGGCGGGCCGTTCGACCTCCGCCCGCGCGCCCTCCGCGTCCAGCAGCCGCAACAGCGACTCGCCCGGCAGCTCCAGTACGTCCTCCAGCGCGCGCACGGCGCGCAGCGACTCGGGCCGCTGGGGGCGGCGCGCACCCTGCTGCCAGTAACTCAGGCTCGTCACACCGACCTTGATGCCACGGCTCGCGAGCCGGTGCTGCACCCGCTGCAGCGGCAGCCCGCGCACCGCGATCGCCGTGCGCAGGGCCAGATGGAAGGGCCCCGTGTGCAGCATCTGTGCGAGATCGGCCTCGGGATGTCCCATACGGACTCCTCAGGTGAACGTTCACAACGAGCGCGGGGTGGAGGCGCCGGGCGACCGACCGTACCGGCAAGGGCCGTTCACACTCCACCCCCGCTGTTCACAGTGCCGTCCCGCGCCGTACGGAAGCGTGTTGACCTGACCCCGACAACCGCCGATGCTCCTCAGCAGCGTCCGGACGCGCTCCTCCAACCCACCCCCCGCCCCGGGAGGAACGCGATGCGCAACAAGAAGAGATGGCTCTCCGCAGCCGCCCTGCTGGCCGCGGCGATCTTCGCCGCACCGGCGACGACGGCCTCGGCGGACCAGACCACGCCGACCGCCACCGCCGCGGTCGCGGCCGCCAAACGCCTGAACATCACCATGCAGTCCCAGCAGAAGACCAACTGGTGCTGGGCGGCGAGCGGCAACACCATCGCCACCTGGTTCGGCCGCACCTACTCCCAGAACCAGTTCTGCAACGCCGCCTTCGGCCGCCAGCAGGGCTACGACTGCCCCAACTCCCAGGCCAGCCTCGGCGATGTCCAGAACGGCCTGGACTGGGCGGGCATCAACTCCGGCTCGTATGTGACCGGCTGGCTCCGCTACACCACCGTCCAGAGCGAGATCGACGCCAACCGCCCCGTCGAGACCCGCATCCAGTGGTCGAGCGGCGGAGGCCACATGCATGTCGTGTACGGCTACGACAGCGCGAACAGCTGGGTCTACTGGGGCGACCCCTGGCCCTCCAACGACCGCTACAACTGGGCTTCCCACGCCTGGTACGTGAACAACAACGAGTTCTCCTGGACCCACTCGCTCTACCGGATAGGGGCGTGACGCGATGACCGGACGTCTTGGCCGAGCGGTCCTCGCCGGCACCGCGGCGACCCTGCTCCTGCTCGCGGCGCCGCACGCCTCCGCGAGCGCCCCCTCGCCGGACACCAAGGCGGCCCACGCGGCGGCGACCGCCCCCGCCACCCTCACCACGCTCTCGCGCTTCTTCGCCCGCGACGGCAAGGTCGCCCTGTCCGCGGCAGCCCCGCGTATCGAAGGCGGAACCGTCCCCGTCTACACGCTCGCCCCGGAATTCGTCGCAGGACGCCCCGGCGCCGCGGTCGCGCACCTCGACTTCATGGCCAGTACGGCGGTCTCCTCCGACGGACAGAAGGCCTCCCTCTGGACCGCCCGCCAGGGCTCGACATGGCAGGTGGTGAACATCGCCACGGGCGACGACGAGACCCGCTACAGCGCGGCCGGCGCCCGCAGCCTCCCCGGCGGCACGGTCTTCCGCGAACCGCAGATCGACGCCTGGTACGTCAGCAAGGGCGCCGAGGTCCTGCCCCTGGACGAGGACGCGGTACGGACCATCGGCGCGCACGGCACCACCCTCACCGCCTACCGTCACCACGTCCAGCAGGCCTACGGCGACAAGCTCCCGGGCTCCGCCTACGCCAAGTCCGGCAAGGCGGGCGGCTACGGCGCACCAGCACCGAAGCCCCATGCCGCAGCGTCCGCCGGCCACGACTCCTCCCTCGCTCCCGCCGCCGCGGGCGCGGCCGGAGCGGCCCTGCTGGCCGCCGGGGCCGTGACCGTACGACGGCGCCGCCGCTGATTCGCCGGGGCCCGCCCGCCTCCCCGGGCGGGCCCCACTGTCAGCCCCCGCCAGTAGGCTGTCCACCATGGCCGACCCCTCCAGTTACCGCCCGAAGCCGGGACAGATCCCCGACTCGCCGGGGGTCTACAAATTCCGTGACGAACACCGCCGGGTGATCTACGTGGGCAAGGCGAAAAGCCTCCGCCCGCGCCTCTCCTCGTACTTCCAGGACATCGCCAACCTCCACCCGCGCACCCGCACGATGGTCACCACGGCCGCCTCCGTCGAGTGGACGGTGGTCTCCACCGAGGTCGAGGCGCTCCAGCTGGAATGGTCCTGGATCAAGGAGTTCGACCCGCGGTTCAACGTCAAGTACCGCGACGACAAGAGCTATCCGTCGCTCGCGGTGACGCTCAACGAAGAATTCCCCCGCGTCCAGGTCATGCGCGGCCCCAAGAAGAAGGGCGTGCGCTACTTCGGCCCGTACGGCCACGCCTGGGCGATCCGCGAGACCGTCGACCTGATGCTCCGCGTCTTCCCCGTCCGCACCTGCTCCGCCGGGGTCTTCAAGCGCTCCGCCCAGATCGGCCGCCCCTGTCTCCTCGGCTACATCGGAAAGTGCTCGGCCCCCTGCGTCGGCCGCGTCACCCCCGAGGAACACCGCGAACTGGCCGAGGAGTTCTGCGACTTCATGGCCGGCCGGTCCGGCACGTACATCCGCCGCCTGGAGCAGCAGATGCACGAGGCGGCCGAGGAGATGGAGTACGAGAAGGCCGGCCGCCTGCGCGACGACATCGAGGCCCTGCGGCGCGCCCTGGAGAAGAACGCGATCGTCTTCAACGACGCCACCGATGCCGACCTGATCGCCGTCGCCGAGGACGAACTGGAAGCAGCCGTCCAGATCTTCCACGTACGCGGCGGCCGGGTCCGCGGCCAGCGCGGCTGGGTCACCGACAAGGTCGAGGCCGTCGACACCTCAGGCCTCGTCGAGCACGCGCTGCAGCAGCTGTACGGCGAGGAGAAGGGCGACGCCGTCCCCAAGGAAGTGCTGGTCCCCGCGCTCCCCGAGGACGAGAAGGCGGTCGCCGCCTGGCTCGCCGAGCGGCGCGGGTCGAACGTATCGCTCCGCATCCCGCAGCGCGGCGACAAGAAGGACCTGATGGCCACGGTCCAGCGCAATGCCCAGCAGTCCCTCATCCTGCACAAGACCAAGCGCGCGTCGGACCTCACCACCCGCTCCCGCGCCCTCGAGGAGATCGCCGGGGCACTCGACCTGGACTCGGCTCCGCTCCGTATCGAGTGCTACGACATCTCCCACCTGCAGGGCGACGACGTGGTGGCCTCGATGGTGGTCTTCGAGGACGGCCTGGCCCGCAAGAGCGAGTACCGCCGCTTCCAGATCAAGACCTTCGAGGGCCAGGACGATGTCCGCTCGATGCACGAGGTGATCACCCGCCGCTTCAAGCGCTACCTCGCCGACAAGGCGGAGACGGGGGAGTGGGCGGAGCAGTCCGAGCCCGGCGAGACCCCCACCGAGGACGACGGCCGCCCCAAGCGCTTCGCCTATCCGCCCCAGCTCCTGGTCGTCGACGGTGGCCAGCCTCAGGTCGCCGCCGCCCAGCGCGCCCTGGACGAGCTCGGCATCGACGACATCGCCGTCTGCGGCCTCGCCAAGCGCCTCGAAGAGGTCTGGCTCCCCGGCGACGACGACCCCGTCGTCCTGCCCCGGTCGAGCGAAGGCCTCTACCTCCTCCAGCGGGTACGTGACGAGGCTCACCGCTTCGCCATCACCTACCAGCGCGCCAAGCGCGCAAAGCGCTTCAAGGCGGGCCCGCTCGATACCGTGCCCGGCCTCGGCGAGACCCGCAAACAGGCCCTCATCAAGCACTTCGGCTCGGTGAAGAAGCTGAAGCAGGCCACAATTGACCAGATCTGCGAAGTTCCCGGGATAGGCCGCAAGACGGCCGAGACCGTGGCAGCGGCCCTCGCCCAGGCGGCACCGGCCGCACCCGCCGTGAACACGGCAACAGGAGAGATCATGGAAGACGACGGGGGCAGCGCGCATGAGCAGTGACGACCAGGACCAGGAACAACAGCACCAGCAGGAACGGGACGGAGCACACGTGAGCACGGGCAGCACGGGCAACGGCACGCCGGCCGAGGCCACCGCAGGAGGCGAACCGGCCATCCCCGAGTTGGTGATCATCTCCGGGATGTCGGGCGCGGGACGCTCCACCGCGGCCAAGTGTCTGGAGGACCTCGGCTGGTTCGTCGTCGACAACCTGCCGCCCGCCCTGATCCCGACCATGGTCGAGCTCGGCGCCCGCTCGCAGGGCAACGTGGCGCGGATCGCCGTCGTCGTCGACGTACGCGGCCGACGCTTCTTCGACAATCTGCGCGAATCCCTCGCCGACCTCGAGGCCAAGCACGTCACCCGCCGGATCGTTTTCCTGGAGTCCTCCGACGACGCCCTGGTCCGCCGTTTCGAGTCGGTGCGCCGCCCGCACCCGCTCCAGGGCGACGGCCGCATCGTCGACGGGATCGCCGCCGAGCGCGACCTGCTGCGCGAGCTGCGCGGCGACGCCGACCTGGTGATCGACACCTCCTCGCTCAACGTGCACGAGCTGCGCGCCAAGATGGACGCCCAGTTCGCGGGCGACGAGGAGCCCGAGCTGCGGGCCACCGTGATGTCCTTCGGCTTCAAGTACGGCCTGCCCGTCGACGCCGACCTCGTCGTCGACATGCGCTTCCTCCCCAACCCCCACTGGGTCCCGGAGCTGCGCCCCTTCACCGGTCTCAACGAAGAGGTCTCCAACTACGTCTTCAACCAGCCCGGCGCCAAGGAGTTCATCGACCGCTACACCGAGCTGCTCCAGCTGATCGCCGCGGGCTACCGCCGTGAGGGCAAGCGCTACGTCACCATCGCGGTCGGCTGCACCGGCGGCAAGCACCGCTCGGTCGCCACCTCCGAGAAGCTCGCCAAGCGACTCGCCGCGGCCGGGGTGGAGACCGTCATCGTCCACCGGGACATGGGGCGCGAGTGAAGTCGTCCCTGCGGCTGAACCGGCTGGGCCGCAAGCGCGGCGCCCAGCCCAAGACCGTCGCCCTCGGCGGCGGCATGGGTCTCTCCGCGTCGCTCACCGCTCTGCGCCGGATCACCGGTGACCTCACCGCCGTGGTCACCGTCGCCGACGACGGCGGCTCCAGCGGACGTCTGCGCGAGGAGCTGGGCGTCCTGCCGCCGGGCGACCTCCGCAAGGCCCTCGCAGCGCTCTGCGGCGACGACGACTGGGGCCAGACCTGGTCCAGGGTCATCCAGCACCGCTTCGAGTCCAAGGGCGATCTGCACGAGCACGCGGTCGGAAATCTCCTCATCGTCGCCCTCTGGGAACAGCTCGGCGACCACGTCCAGGCCCTGGACCTGGTCGGCAAGCTGCTCGGCGCGCACGGCAGGGTGCTGCCCATGTCCGCGATCCCGCTGGACCTGGAAGCTCTCGTACGAGGCCACGACCCGGCCCGCCCCGACGACGTGGACACCGTCCGCGGCCAGGCCACCGTCGCGCTCACCCCGGGCGAGGTGCAGTCCGTCCACCTCGTCCCCAGCGACCCGCCGGCCGTTCCCGAGGCGGTCGCCGCGGTGCTCGACGCGGACTGGGTGGTGCTCGGTCCCGGCTCCTGGTTCTCCTCCGTGATCCCGCATCTCCTCGTGCCCGAACTGCTCGACGCGCTCACCGTCACGAAGGCCCGGAAGGTCCTTTCGCTCAACCTCGCGCCACAACCCGGTGAAACAGATGGCTTCTCACCGCAGCGTCATTTGGAGGTTTTGGCCCGACACGCCCCTAAACTCGCCTTCGACGTGGTTCTGGCCGACGAGGCCGCCGTGCGAGACCGAGAGAGCCTGACCGAAGCCGCCAAACGGCTCGGGGCGACGGTCGAACTGGCGCCGGTGGCCGCGCCCGACAGCTCGGCCACACACGACCCCGAGCTGCTGGCCGCCGCGTACGACCGTATTTTTCGGATGCATGGAAGGATCGGCCCATGGCGATGACGGCAGCGGTGAAGGACGAAATTTCCCGGCTTCCCGTCACCCGGACCTGCTGCAGGAAGGCGGAGGTCTCGGCGATTCTTCGGTTTGCCGGCGGTCTCCACCTGGTGAGTGGCCGGATTGTGATCGAGGCGGAGCTGGACACCGCGATGGCGGCGCGCAGGCTCAAGCGGGACATCCTGGAGATCTTCGGGCACAGCTCGGAGCTGATCGTGATGGCCCCCGGCGGGTTGCGCAGAGGTTCGCGTTTTGTTGTACGGGTAGTGGCGGGCGGCGACCAACTGGCACGCCAGACCGGTCTCGTGGACGGCCGCGGCCGTCCGATCCGGGGTCTCCCCCCACAGGTGGTCTCGGGGGCCACCTGTGACGCCGAAGCGGCATGGCGGGGGGCGTTCCTGGCCCACGGCTCGCTCACCGAGCCCGGCCGCTCCTCCTCCCTGGAGGTGACCTGCCCGGGGCCCGAGGCGGCCCTCGCCCTGGTCGGCGCCGCCCGCAGGCTGCAGATCGCGTCCAAGGCGCGCGAGGTGCGCGGCGTGGACCGCGTGGTCGTACGCGACGGAGACGCCATCGGCGCCCTGCTGACCCGGCTCGGCGCGCACGAGTCGGTACTGGCCTGGGAGGAGCGGCGGATGCGCCGCGAGGTCCGTGCCACCGCCAACCGCCTCGCCAACTTCGACGACGCCAACCTGCGCCGCTCGGCGCGCGCCGCGGTCGCCGCGGGCGCCCGGGTCCAGCGCGCGCTGGAGATCCTCGCGGACGAGGTTCCCGAACATCTGGCCGCCGCGGGCCGGCTGCGCATGGAGCACAAGCAGGCCTCGCTGGAGGAACTGGGCGCACTCGCCGACCCTGCGCTGACCAAGGACGCGGTCGCAGGCCGCATCCGCCGCCTGCTGGCCATGGCCGACAAGCGGGCCCAGGACCTGGGCATCCCGGGTACGGAGTCCAACCTCGGCGAGGATCTGAGCGAGGAGCTGGACGACAGCCTCGTGGGCTGAACCGCGCCCTCCCTTTCCGTCGACCGCTGCCGGGCCCCAGTTGGGGCCCGGCAGCGGTCTTTTGCGTTCCATTTCTGCACCCTTGACATGATCATGAGGTGTCATCAGCCTGTCGTCATGCCACTCACGTGGCAGACAACAGCAAGGGGGGCACATGAGACGCAGAGCGAGATCGATCCTCGCCGCGGCTTCACTGCTGATAGCCGGTCTGGCGGCGGCGCCCGTCGCCCAGGCCAGTGGCGCGAAGACACCTGATCCGGGGTCCGACGCCATCAAGGTTTTCCATGCTCAGGTCACCAAGGAACAGATACCGCTGCTGCTCGCCGCCGGTCAGGACGGCCAGGAACTGAGCCAACAGGCGCCGAAACAGGGCAAGGCCGAGGTGGAGGTCTACCTCACCGACAAACAGGCCGGCCAGCTCGAGAAGAAGGGCGTCGACCTCACCGAGCACAAGGTCTCGGCGAAGGCGCTGAGCGCCCAGGAGGCCGCGAGCGACGGAGTCTTCCGCCCGTACAGCGGGAAGGGCAATCTCCAGGAGGAGATCGTCAAGACCGGCCAGGCGAACCCGAACCTCACCAAGGTCGTCTCCATCGGCAAGACCGTCCAGGGCCAGGACATCCTCGCGCTGAAGCTTTCCAAGGGTGCGAAGAAGACCAAGGACGGCTCCAAGCCCGCCGTGCTGTACATGTCGAACCAGCACGCCCGTGAGTGGATCACCCCCGAGATGACCCGGCGGCTGATGCACTACTACCTCGACAACTACGGCAAGAATCAGCAGATCACGAAGCTCGTCGACTCCACCGAACTCTGGTTCGTGCTCTCCGCCAACCCCGACGGCTACGACTACACCTTCAAGCCCGACGGCGACCGCGAGTGGCGCAAGAACCTCCACGACAACAACGGTGACGGCACGACAGCCACCGGCGACGGCGTCGACCTCAACCGCAACTTCGCCTACAAGTGGGGCTACGACGACGAGGGTTCGTCCCCCAGCCCCGCCAACGAGACCTACCGCGGCACGGCCCCGGGCTCCGAGCCCGAGACCAAGGCGCTCGACGCCTTCGAGAAGCGCATCGGCTTCACCTACGCCATCAACTACCATTCGGCCGCGGAGCTGTTGCTGTACGGAGTCGGCTGGCAGGTGGCCACGCCCACCCCCGACGACGTGCTCTACAAGGCGCTCGCAGGCACCCCCGACAACTCGGCCATCCCCGGCTACCACCCGCAGGTCTCCTCCGAGCTCTACACCACCAACGGCGAGGCCGACGGACACGCCGGCAACGTCAACGGCGTGGCGATGTTCACCCCGGAGATGAGCACCTGCCAGACGGCATCGGCGATCGACCCCGCCGACGTGTGGAAGCCCGAGGACTGCGGGTCCGTCTTCGACTTCCCCGACGACGAGAAGCTGATCCAGGACGAGTTCGCGAAGAACATCCCCTTCGCGCTCTCCGTCGCCGAGACCGCCGCCCACCCGGACCAGCCGTCGTCCTCGGTCGGCCTGAGCGCCGCCGACTTCACGCCGGCCGCCTTCACCACGTCCTACGCACGCGGCGCCGACCAGCAGGTCTCCGTGGTGGCCCGCAAGTCGGTGCGCGACAAGGAGCTCAACTACCGCATCAACGGCGGCCGTACACACGATGAGGACCTCAAGGCCTGGAGGGGCGGCGAGACCTACGGCGGCAAGGACAACCTCTACTTCGACGCCTACCGCGCCACCGTCGAGGACGCCGACCCGGGCGACAAGGTCGAGGTCTGGTACACCGGTCGCACCGCCCACGGAAAGCGCACCTCCAGCGAGCACTTCACCTACACCGTGGCCCAGATCCCCAGGGCCGACACCCTCGTCGTGGCCGAGGAAGGCGCGACCGCGAGCCAGTCCCAGGCCTACGTCGACGCGCTGAAGGCCAATGGCAAGCGGCCCCTCGTCTGGGACGTCGCCACCCAGGGCGCCCCCGACGCGCTCGCCGTGCTCGACCACTTCCGTCAGGTCGTGCACTACACCGGCGCCCCGCGCCCCGGCCTCACCACCCAGCTCGCCCTGCGCGACTACCTCAACGACGGCGGCAAGCTGATCGAGGCGGGCGAACAGGCGGGCGGCTCCGTCGACATCGGCGGCACCCGCACCAACGACTTCAGCCAGTACTACCTCGGCGCCTACTCGCGCACGTCATCGGCGGGCGCCACCGCCTTCACCGGGTCCGGCCAACTGGCGGGCTACTCCGGTGCGCTCGCGGGCGCACCCGGCAACCCGCTGGACGCGGCAGGGTCGTACAGCATCACCTCCGACAACCTGCCCGTCGCCACCTATCCGCAGTTCAAGAGCGCGGGCGCAGGCCAGTTCGCCGGCACGGTCAACCCCTACGGCCCCTACGAGGGCACGGGAATGGCCGCCGCCGTCCACACGGACGACGCCTGGAAGCGACTCACCCACACCATCGACCTGACCGGTGTCGCGGCAGCAGACGCCCCCAGCCTGAAGTTCCAGCTCCTGTGGGACACCGAGCCCGGATACGACAACGCGGTGCTCGAAGCCCACACGGCCGGAGCCGAGGACTGGACCACCCTGCCCGAGACGGGCGGCGCCACCAGCACCGCCGTTCCCGCCGAGTGCGAGGCCGGTTTCTACATCAAGGAGCACCCCGCACTCAAGCGCTACCTGACGCAGGCCTCCACCGGCTGCACGGCGAGCGGCACCAGCGGCGTCTGGAACGCCTTCACCGGCGCATCGGCCGGCTGGCAGCCGGTCTCCTTCGACCTCAGTGCCTACGCGGGCAAGAAGGTCGAGGTGTCGTTGAGCTACATCACCGACCCCGGTACCGGCGGCCACGGTGTCCTCGCGGACAACGCCTCCGTCGTCGTCGGCGGCCAGGCGGTCGAGACCGAGGGCTTCGAAACCTCGCTCGGCGCCTGGACGGTCGCGGGACCCCCCGCGGGCAGCCCGCCCGTCACCAACGACTGGGCGCGCACCGGTGAGCTCTTCAAGACGTACGGAGCGGTCACCACCCGCGACACCGTGCTCCTCGGCTTCGGCCTGGAGCACGTACCGAGCGCGGCGGACCGCGCGAAGCTCGTCGGGAAGGCGCTGACGAGCCTGCGCTGACAAAGAGAGGACCAAGGTCCCCTCACGGCCGCGGCGGCCCGTAACCCTACTGGTGGGTACGGGTCGCCGTGCCATGCGCGGCCCCCTAACGGACCCTCTCGATGTCACCTTGGGGGCTTTGGGGAGGTAGGGTCGGAGGCGGTCGGGGACATCCCATACAACTCGCCGGCAGTCAAAAACCGGCGTACCAACGAGGAGATCGGTTCGTGACGATCCGCGTAGGCATCAACGGCTTTGGCCGCATCGGGCGCAACTACTTCCGCGCGCTCCTTGAGCAGGGTGCGGACATCGAGATCGTGGCTGTCAACGACCTGGGTGACACTGCGACCACCGCCCACCTGCTGAAGTACGACACCATTCTGGGCCGCCTCAAGGCCGAGGTGACGCACACCGCCGACACCATCACCGTCGACGGCAAGACCATCAAGGTGCTCTCCGAGCGCAACCCGGCCGACATCCCCTGGGGTCAGCTGGGCGTCGACGTCGTCATCGAGTCGACCGGCTTCTTCACCAAGAAGGCCGACGCCGAGAAGCACATCGCCGGTGGCGCCAAGAAGGTCCTCATCTCGGCTCCGGCCAAGGACGAGGACATCACGATCGTGATGGGCGTCAACCACGACAAGTACGACGCGGCCAACCACCACGTCATCTCAAACGCCTCCTGCACCACCAACTGTGTGGCGCCGATGGCCAAGGTTCTCGACGAGAACTTCGGCATCGTCAAGGGCCTGATGACGACGGTCCACGCGTACACCAACGACCAGCGCATCCTGGACTACCCGCACTCGGACCTGCGCCGCGCCCGCGCCGCAGCCGAGAACATCATCCCGACCACGACGGGCGCCGCCAAGGCGACCGCCCTGGTCCTGCCGCAGCTCAAGGGCAAGCTCGACGGCATCGCGATGCGCGTGCCGGTCCCGACGGGTTCGGCGACCGACCTGGTCGTCACCCTGGCGCGCGAGGTCACCAAGGACGAGGTCAACGCCGCGTTCAAGAAGGCCTCCGACGACGGCGACCTCAAGGGCTTCCTGACGTACACCGAGGACCCGATCGTCTCCTCGGACATCGTGAGCGACCCGTCGTCCTGCACCTTCGACTCCTCCCTGACCATGGTCCAGGAGGGCACGACGGTGAAGATCCTCGGCTGGTACGACAACGAGTGGGGCTACTCCAACCGCCTGGTCGACCTGACCGTCTTCGTCGGCGGCCAGCTCTAATCAGCACCGAGAGCACCAAGATGTGATCAGCAGGGCTCGGGCCGGCGCAATGATGCGCCGCCCGGGCCCTGTTGGCTGTGTGGTTCGTGTTGTACGTGATCAGGCCTTCTGAGGAGCCGCATTTATGAAGACGATCGACGAACTTCTCGCCGAAGGGGTCGCGGGCAAGCGGGTATTCGTCCGCGCCGACCTCAACGTGCCGCTCGACGGCACCACCATCACCGACGACGGCCGCATCCGCGCCGTGCAGCCGACCGTCGCCAAGCTCGCCGAGGCCGGCGCGCGGGTCGTCGTCGCCTCGCACCTCGGCCGCCCCAAGGGCGCCCCGGACCCGGCCTTCTCGCTCGCCCCCGCCGCCGCACGCCTCGGTGAACTCCTGGGCGCCGACGTCGCGTTCGCGACCGACACGGTCGGCGAGTCCGCCAAGGCCGTCGTCGCGGGCCTCGCCGACGGCCAGGTCGCCGTCCTCGAGAACCTCCGCTTCAACGCCGGCGAGACCGCCAAGGACGACGCCGAGCGCGGCGCCTTCGCCGACCAGCTCGCCACGCTCGCCGATGTGTACGTCGGCGACGGCTTCGGCGCCGTGCACCGCAAGCACGCCTCGGTCTTCGACCTCCCGGCGCGTCTGCCGCACGCCGCGGGCTACCTCATCGCCACCGAGGTCGGCGTACTGAAGAAGCTCACCTCGGACGTCAAGCGCCCGTACGCGGTCGTGCTCGGCGGTGCCAAGGTCTCCGACAAGCTCGGGGTCATCGACCACCTCCTGGAGAAGGCCGACCGGATCCTGATCGGCGGCGGCATGGCGTACACCTTCCTCAAGGCCCTGGGCCACGAGGTCGGCATCTCGCTGCTGCAGGAGGACCAGGTCCCCACGGTCCTGGAGTACCTGGAGCGCGCCAAGGCCAAGGGCGTGGAGTTCGTGCTCCCCGTCGACGTGCTGATCTCCACGGAGTTCCCGGACCTCAAGACGAAGGCCCCGGCCAACCCCAGCACCGTCGCCGCGGATGCCATCCCGGCCGACCAGGAGGGTCTGGACATCGGTCCCGAGACCCGCAAGCTGTACGCCTCGAAGCTCGCCGACGCGGAGACCGTCTTCTGGAACGGTCCGATGGGCGTCTTCGAGCACCCCGACTACGCCGAGGGCACCAGGGCCGTCGCCCAGGCGCTGCTCGACTCCCCGGCATTCACCGTCGTCGGCGGTGGCGACTCCGCCGCCGCGGTCCGCATCCTGGGCTTCGACGAGAACGCTTTCGGCCACATCTCGACCGGTGGCGGCGCGAGCCTCGAATACCTCGAGGGCAAGACGCTCCCCGGCCTCGCCGCCCTGGAGGGCTGACTTTTCATGAGCACCACTCGTACCCCGCTGATGGCGGGCAACTGGAAGATGAACCTCAACCACCTCGAGGCCATCGCCCACGTGCAGAAGCTCGCCTTCGCGCTCGCGGACAAGGACTACGAGGCCGTAGAGGTCGCCGTCCTGCCGCCCTTCACCGACCTGCGCTCCGTGCAGACCCTGGTCGACGGCGACAAGCTCAAGATCAAGTACGGCGCCCAGGACATTTCGGCGCAGGACTCCGGTGCCTACACCGGCGAGATCTCGGGCCCGATGCTGGCCAAGCTGAAGTGCACGTACGTCGCCGTCGGCCACAGCGAGCGCCGCCAGTACCACGCCGAGAACGACGAGGTCTGCAACGCCAAGGTCAAGGCGGCCTACAAGCACGGCCTCACCCCGATCCTCTGCGTCGGCGAGGGCCTGGACATCCGCAAGGCCGGTGACCAGGTCTCCTACACGCTCGCGCAGCTCGACGGCGGCCTGAAGGACGTCCCGGCCGAGCAGGCCGAGTCGATCGTGATCGCGTACGAGCCGGTCTGGGCGATCGGCACCGGCGAGGTCGCGACCCCCGAGGACGCGCAGGAGGTCTGCGGCGCGATCCGCGTCCGTCTTGCCGAGCTGTACTCGCAGGAACTGGCCGACGCGGTCCGTATCCAGTACGGCGGCAGCGTAAAGTCCGGCAACGTCGCGGCGATCATGGCGCAGCCCGATGTGGACGGTGCACTGATCGGTGGCGCGGCGCTCGACGCCGAGGAGTTCGTCAAGATCGTCCGGTTCCGCGACCAGTGAGTATGCGGTAGCGCGGATCCGTCGTACCCTTGCGGGGGCCGAGCGGGCTGGAGACAGCCGCCCGGCCCCCGCAGTACGTTTTGAGCACCTGAATGCAAGCACTGTCCAAGTCCGAGGAAGTTGGTCCAGCCGTGATCATGGGGTTCTCGATCGCCCTCATCGTCTTCAGCCTGCTGCTGATGCTGCTGGTGCTGATGCACAAGGGAAAGGGCGGCGGCCTCTCCGACATGTTCGGTGGCGGCATGCAGTCGTCCGTCGGCGGCTCCTCGGTCGCCGAGCGCAACCTCGACCGGATCACCGTGGTGATCGGTCTGCTCTGGTTCGCGTGCATTGTCGTGGTGGGTCTGCTCATGAAGTTCGACAGCTGACGAGCTGCGAGTAACTCCAATCGCTGGACGTGCGTTGGGCCTTACGTAGACTGGGGCATCTTCGAGCACCATCACGCAGGGAGTTACACCGTGGCAAGTGGCAACGCGATCCGGGGCAGCCGGGTCGGCGCGGGGCCGATGGGTGAGGCCGAGCGGGGCGAGTCCGCGCCGCGCCTCCGCATCTCCTTCTGGTGCTCGAACGGGCACGAGACGCAGCCGAGCTTCGCCAGCGACGCGACCGTTCCGGAGACTTGGGACTGCCCGCGCTGCGGGTTCCCGGCCGGTCAGGACCGCGACAATCCACCGGACCCGCCGCGCACCGAGCCGTACAAAACGCATCTCGCGTACGTACGGGAGCGGCGCAGCGACGAGGACGGCGAGGCGATTCTCGCCGAGGCCCTCGCGAAGCTGCGGGGCGAGATCTAACACTGCACCGGTCCGGCCGGACACCTCAAGGGGTGTCCGGCCGGACCGCGTTGAGAGACGCGTTGTCAGTGGCACCCCTTACGGTCGTGAAGAAGCGGACCGGGAGGGGAAGTTGTGACGACGGCAGTGACCGGGGTGGTGGCGCCGACCTGGCGCGGGGGGTTCGGGCGGCTCTGGAGCGCGGCCGTCGTCTCCAGATTCGGAGACTCGCTGCGCACGGCCGCCATGCCGCTGCTCGCCGCCTCGCTGACCCGCGATCCGGTTCTGGTCTCGCTCGTGACGGTCTGCGGATATCTGCCCTGGCTGCTGTTCGGTCTCCTCGGCGGGGCGGTCGCCGACCGGGTGGACCAGCGGCGGGCGATGTGGTCCGTCGACCTGGTGCGGGGCACGCTGATGGCGGCCTTCGCGGTGGCGGTGGGCCTGGGTCATGCCTCCATCGCGCTGCTGATCGCGCTGGCCTTCGCGCTGACCACGCTGCAGACGCTCTTCGACAACGCCGCGACCGCTCTGCTGCCCTCGCTGGTGCCGGCCCAGGCGCTGGGCAGCGCCAATGCCCGGCTGATGACCGCACAGCAGATCGTGGGCGGCTTCGTCGCCGCCCCGCTGGTGCCGGTCCTGCTGGTGGCGGGCGCGTCCGTGCCGTACGCCGCCGATGCCGCCTCGTACGTCCTGGCGGCCTGCCTGGTCGCCTCCCTGCGGCTCGCGGCGCCCGAGCGGCCGCCCAGGGCCGCGGGAGCCACCCTGCGCGGTGACATCGCCGAGGGGATACGGGTGCTGTGGCAGGACAGGACGCTGCGCGCGCTCTGCATCGCCACCACGCTCTGCAACATCGGCATGGGCGCGCTCATCGCCACGCTGGTCCTCCAGGTCACCGGCTGGCTCGGCGGCGGGCAGGCCGGCTACGCGGCCGCCATCACCGGGTACGGGGCGGGCAGCCTGGTGGGCGGGCTGCTGGCGCGAAGGCTCGCGGACCGGATCGGGCGGATACGGAGCGTTTTCGCCGCCGGGGCGGTCCAGTGCTGCTGCCTGGTGGCGATGGGCACCGTCCGCGAGCTGGGGGTGACGATCGCGGCCATGGCGGTGTTCGGGACATGCGGGATGGTGTGGAACGTGAATCAGGTGACGCTGATGCAGCAGCGCAGTCCGGAGGCGATGGTGGGCCGGATCAGCTCGGCCTTCCGTACGCTCTCGACCGGCGGAGCCCCCGCGGGTGCGCTGATCGGCGGTTTCGTGGCCGCCGCCTGGGGACTGAACACCCCCGCCCTCTTGGCAGCCGGCCTCTTCGTGGCCGCCGTTGCGTCACTCGCACGTCAGATCATTTAAGTTGGATGTGCAGCGGGGCATGTACGCAGGTTCGAGAAGAATGGACTGATGTCCGAGATGAACGCAGAAGGCCGTACCAAGCTCAACCAGATGCCCGAGTGGACTGCCTTGGGCAAGCACCGGGAGCAGCTGGGCGAGACCCATCTGCGGGAGCTGTTCGACGCCGATCCGGGCCGCGGGGAGGGCTGGACCCTGCAGGTCGGCGACCTGCATCTCGACTACTCCAAGCACCTGGTGACCGACGAGACGCTCGGCCTGCTCCGTGAGCTGGCCGCGGCGACCGGAGTCGCTGAGCTGCGGGACGCGATGTTCCGCGGCGAGAAGATCAACACCACCGAGGACCGCGCCGTCCTGCACACCGCGCTGCGCGCCCCGCGCGGCGCCGTGGTCGAGGTGGACGGGGAGAACGTCGTCCCCGGCGTGCACGAAGTGCTCGACAAGATGGGCGCCTTCTCGGAGCGCGTCAGGTCGGGGGAGTGGACCGGTCACACCGGCAAGCGCATCAAGAACATCGTCAACATCGGCATCGGCGGCTCCGACCTCGGTCCGGCGATGGCGTACGAGGCGCTGCGATCCTTCACCGACCGCGGGCTCACCGTCCGCTTCGTCTCGAACGTCGACGGCGCCGATCTGCACGAGGCCGTACGGGACTTGGATGCGGCGGAGACGCTGTTCATCATCGCGTCGAAGACCTTCACCACGATCGAGACCATCACCAACGCCACCTCCGCCCGCAATTGGCTCCTCACCGAGTTGAAGGCCGATCAGGAGGCGGTGGCCAAGCACTTCGTGGCACTGTCGACCAACGCCGAGAAGGTCTCCGACTTCGGCATCGACACCGCGAACATGTTCGAGTTCTGGGACTGGGTCGGCGGACGGTACTCCTTCGACTCCGCCATCGGCCTCTCGCTGATGCTCGCGATCGGCCCGGACGCCTTCCGCGAGATGCTCGACGGATTCCACCTCGTCGACGAGCACTTCCGCACCGCCCCCGCCGAGGAGAACGTGCCGCTGCTGCTCGGTCTGCTGGGCGTCTGGTACGGCGCGTTCTTCGACGCCCAGTCGCACGCGGTGCTGCCGTACTCGCACTACCTCTCCAAGTTCACCGCCTATCTCCAGCAGCTCGACATGGAGTCCAACGGCAAGTCCGTGGACCGCGACGGCAATCCGGTCGAGTGGCAGACCGGCCCGGTCGTCTGGGGCACGCCGGGCACCAACGGGCAGCACGCGTACTACCAGTTGATCCACCAGGGCACGAAGGTCATCCCGGCGGACTTCATCGGCTTCGCCCGGCCGGTGGCCGACCTGTTGCCCGGTCTGGTCGCCCAGCACGACCTGCTGATGGCCAACTTCTTCGCCCAGACCCAGGCCCTGGCCTTCGGCAAGACCCCCGGGGAAGTACGGGCCGAGGGCGTGGCCGAGGAGCTCGTGCCGCACAAGACGTTCAAGGGCAACCACCCGACGACGACGATCCTGGCGGAGACCCTCACCCCGTCCGTGCTCGGCCAGCTGATCGCGCTGTACGAGCACAAGGTGTTCGTCCAGGGCGCGATCTGGAACATCGACTCCTTCGACCAGTGGGGAGTCGAGCTCGGCAAGGTCCTCGCCAAGAAGGTCGAGCCGATCCTGACCGAGGGCGCCGGCGCCGAGCAGCTGGACAGCTCCACCGCGGCTCTGGTGAAGAAGTACCGGACCCTGCGCGGTCGTTGAGAGTCCTCGTGACGAAAAAGACCGGCCCGCGCCCCTCGGAAGGGGCGCGGGCCGGTCTGCGTGACAGCGACGACCGTCAGGCGGTCGGCGGGTAGAGCTGCGGCGGCAGCTCGGAAGCCGCCGCCGAGTCCATCAGCCACAGCGTCCTGCTGCGGCCGTAGGCACCCGCCGCAGGGGCCTGGATCTCCCCGGCACCGGACAGGGCGACAGCGGCCGCCCCCGCCTTGTCCGCGCCCGCGGCGAGCAGCCACACCTCACGCGCGGCCCGGATGGCGGGCAGCGTGAGCGAGATACGGACCGGCGGCGGCTTCGGGGCGCCGTGCACACCGACCACGGTGCGCTCGGTCTCCCGTACGGCCGGGAGCTCGGGGAAGAGCGAGGCCACATGCGTGTCCGGGCCGACCCCCAGCATCAGGACGTCGAAGGTCGGGACCGGACCATGGTCCTCCGGCCCTGCGGCGGCGGCCAGTTCGGCGGCGTACGCAGCGGCCGCGGACTCCACGTCATTGCCGTACGCGCCGTCCGATGCCGCCATCGCGTGCACCCGCTTCGGGTCCAGCGGAACGGAGTCCAGCAGGGCCTCGCGGGCCTGCGTGACATTGCGCTCCGGATCGCCCTCGGGCAGGAACCGCTCGTCGCCCCACCACAGGTCGAGCCGCGACCAGTCGATCGCGTCCCTGGCCGGTGACGCGGCCAGGGCGGCCAGCAGGCCGTTGCCGTTGCGGCCGCCCGTGAGGACCACGGACGCCGAGCCGCGCGAGGCCTGGGCGTCCAGGATCTTCGTGATCAGCCTGGCCGCCGTGGCCTGTGCCATCAGCTCTTTGTCGCGGTGGACGACGAGCTGCGGAGCACTCACTTCGACGCCGCCCTCTTGGCCGGAGCCTTCTTCGCGGCCGGAGCCTTCTTCGCCGCTGCCTCCTGCTGGGCCTCGGAGGCGACAGGCTTCTCCTCGGTCTCGGCGGCCGGTGCGGACGCGGTCCCGGGCTCGCCCAGGCGGTCCACGCCGTACGCCAGCGCGGCCGCATAGGTGTCGTCCGGGTCGAGACGGCGCAGCTCCTCGGCGAGCAGCTCCGAGGTCTCGCGCCGCTTCAGCGCCACCGCACGGTCCGGCTGGCCCTGCATGGAGAGCGTGGCCAGGGAACCGTCGGCACGGTCGAGGACGATCGGACCGTGGTCCGTGTCCAGCCGTACGGCGGTCAGTCCGGGCCCCGCCGAGATGGTGCGCCGTACCGGAACGCCGAGGCGCTCGGCGAGCCACATGGCGAGCAGCTCGACACTCGGGTTGAACTCCTCGCCCTCCACCTCGACACCGGCGATCTTCGCCGGCACCTGGTCGAGCGCGGCGGCCAGCATCGAGCGCCACGGGGTGATGCGCGACCACGACAGGTCGGTGTCGCCCGGGGTGTAGGTGGCGGCGCGCGCGGTCAGCTCGTGGATCGGCTGCTCGGCGGCGTACGAATCGGTGACACGGCGCTGGGCCAGCGCACCGAGCGGATCCTTCGCCGGGTCCAGCGGTGCGTTCACCGGCCACCAGACGACCACGGGGGCGTCGGGCAGCAGCAGCGGCAGGACCACCGACTGGGCGTGGTGCAGGACTTCGCCGTACAGCCGCAGCACGACCGTCTCGCCGGTGCCCGCGTCCGAGCCCACCCGTACCTCGGCGTCGAGACGTGCCTTGGCGCGGTCGCGCGGCGAGCGCGAGACGCGCTTGATGACGACCAGGGTGCGCGAAGGGTGCTCGCGCGAGGCGTCGTTGGCGGCCTTGAGCGCGTCGTAGGCGTTCTCCTCGTCGGTGACGATGACGAGGGTCAGCACCATGCCGACGGCCGGGGTGCCGATCGCGCGGCGCCCCTGGACGAGGGCCTTGTTCACCTTGCTGGCCGTGGTTTCGGTCAGGTCGATTTTCATGGGCGCCTCCAGCTCCGTCCGTCTCGTGCGAGCATTTCGTCCGCCTCGACAGGTCCCCAGGTGCCCGACTCGTACTGCGCGGGCTTGCCGTGAGAGTCCCAGTACTCCTCGATCGGGTCGAGGATGCGCCAGGACGTCTCGACCTCCTCCAGCCGCGGGAAGAGGTTGGAGTCGCCGAGGAGCACATCGAGGATGAGCCGCTCGTACGCCTCGGGGCTGGACTCGGTGAAGGACTCGCCGTACGCGAAGTCCATCGACACGTCCCGGATCTCCATCGCGGTGCCGGGCACCTTGGAGCCGAAGCGCATCGTGATGCCCTCGTCGGGCTGGACGCGGATGACGATCGCGTTCTGGCCCAGCTCCTCCGTCGCCGTGTGGTCGAAGGGGGAGTGCGGGGCGCGCTGGAAGACGACCGCGATCTCGGTGACGCGACGGCCCAGGCGCTTGCCCGTACGGAGATAGAACGGGACGCCCGCCCAGCGGCGGTTGTCGATCTCCAGCTTCACCGCGGCATAGGTGTCGGTCTTGGAGTTCGGGTCGATGCCGTCCTCCTGGAGATAGCCGACGGCCTTCTCGCCGCCCTGCCACCCGGCCGCGTACTGGCCGCGCACCGTCTCCTTGCCGAGGTCCGCCGGCAGCTTCACCGCGCCGAGCACCTTGGTCTTCTCCGCGACCAGCGCGTCCGCGTCGAAGGAGGCGGGCTCCTCCATCGCGGTCAGCGCGAGCAGCTGCAGAAGGTGGTTCTGGATGACGTCACGGGCTGCGCCGATGCCGTCGTAGTACCCGGCACGGCCGCCGATGCCGATGTCCTCGGCCATGGTGATCTGCACGTGGTCGACGTACGACCGGTTCCAGATCGGCTCGAAGAGGGTGTTGGCGAAGCGGAGCGCCAGGATGTTCTGGACGGTCTCCTTGCCGAGGTAGTGGTCGATACGGAAGACCTCGTGCGGCGGGAAGACCTCGTGCACGACCTTGTTGAGGTCCTGCGCGCTCTCCAGATTGTGGCCGAAGGGCTTCTCGATGACCGCGCGGCGCCAGGAGCCTTCCTTCTGGTCCGCCAGGCCGTGCTTCTTCAGCTGCTGGACGACCGAGGGGAAGAACTTCGGCGGGACGGAGAGGTAGAAGGCGAAGTTTCCGCCCGTGCCCTGCGCCTTGTCGAGCTCCTGGATGGTCGCCTTGAGCTGCTCGAAGGCGTTGTCGTCGTCGAAGGTGCCCTGGACGAAGCGCATCCCCTGGATGAGCTGCTGCCAGACCTCCTCGCGGAAGGGGGTGCGCGCGTGCTCCTTGACGGAGTCGTGCACCTCCTGGGCGAAGTCCTCGTCCTGCCACTCGCGGCGGGCGAAGCCGATGAGCGAGAAGCCCGGCGGGAGCAGACCGCGGTTGGCGAGGTCGTAGACGGCGGGCATCAACTTTTTACGGGACAAATCGCCCGTGACGCCAAAGATGACCAGGCCCGACGGCCCCGCGATACGCGGGAGCCGTCGGTCCGCGGCGTCACGCAGCGGATTGCTGCTTGACAAGGTTTCAGCCCTCCGAAGGGGCGAGGCGCTTGAGCTCCGCCTCGGTCGACTTGAGCAGGTCGTTCCAGGCGTCCGCGAACTTCTCGACGCCCTCGTCCTCCAGGAGCTGTACGACGTCGTCGTACGCGATCCCGAGCTTCTCGACGGCGTCGAGCTCGGCGCGGGCCTGCTCGTAGGTGCCGGCGATGGTGTTCCCGGTGACCTCGCCATGGTCGGCGGTGGCGTCGAGCGTCGCCTCCGGCATGGTGTTCACCGTGTTGGGGGCGACGAGGTCGACGACGTACAGCGTGTCCTTGTACGACGGGTCCTTGACGCCGGTCGAGGCCCACAGCGGACGCTGCTTGTTGGCCTGCGCCTTGTCGAGGGCCGCCCAGCGCTCGGAGGCGAAGACCTCTTCGTACGCCTCGTACGCGAGACGCGCGTTGGCCACCGCCGCCTTGCCCTTGAGGCCCTTGGCCTCGTCGGTGCCCAGGCCGTCCAGGCGCTTGTCGATCTCGGTGTCCACGCGGGACACGAAGAAGGACGCCACCGAGTGGATCTTGGAGAGGTCCAGGCCCGCGGCCTTCGCCTTCTCCAGGCCCGCCAGGTAGGCGTCCATGACCGCGCGGTAGCGCTCCAGCGAGAAGATCAGCGTGACGTTGACGCTGATGCCCTTGCCGATGACCTCGGTGATCGCCGGCAGGCCGGCCTTGGTCGCCGGGATCTTGATGAGCGTGTTCGGCCGGTCCACCAGCCAGGCCAGCTGCTTGGCCTCGGCGACCGTGGCCGCCGTGTTGTGGGCCAGGCGCGGGTCGACCTCGATGGAGACCCGGCCGTCCTGGCCGTCCGTCGCGTCGAAGACCGGGCGCAGGATGTCGGCGGCGTCCCTCACGTCGGCCGTCGTGATCATGCGGATGGCTTCCTCGACGGTGACCTTGCGGGCGGCGAGGTCGGTGAGCTGCTGCTCGTAACCGTCACCGCTCGAGATCGCCTTCTGGAAGATCGACGGGTTGGTGGTGACACCCACCACGTGGCTCTGGTCGATCAGTTCGGCCAGGTTGCCGGACGTGATGCGCTTGCGCGACAGGTCGTCGAGCCAGATCGCGACGCCTTCGTCGGAGAGGCGCTTGAGTGCGTCTGTCATGAGAATTGCATCTCCTACTAGATCGTGTACTGGCGTCAGCGCGCTGCGGCGGCGATCGATTCCCGGGCCGCGGAGACGACCGCGTCGGCGGTGAAACCGAACTCGCGGAAGAGGACCTTGGCGTCGGCGGAGGCACCGTAGTGCTCCAGCGAGACGATCCGGCCCGCATCACCGACGAAGCGGTGCCAGGTCAGACCGATGCCGGCCTCGACCGCCACGCGCGCCTTGACCGACGGCGGGATGACCGAGTCCCGGTACCCCTGATCCTGGGCGTCGAACCACTCGACGCACGGCATCGAGACGACGCGCGTCGGGACACCGGAGGCCTGGAGCTGCTCGCGCGCCTCGACGGCGAGCTGCACCTCGGAGCCGGTGGCGATCAGCACGACCTGCGGCTCGCCGCCCTCGGCGTCGAAGAGGGTGTAGCCGCCCTTGGCGGCGTCCTCGTTCGCGTCGTACGTCGGCAGGCCCTGGCGGCTCAGTGCGAAGCCGTGCGGGGCGCTCTCGCCGTACTTCTTGCGGCCGCGGCGCAGGACCTCGCGCCAGGTGATCGCGGTCTCGTTCGCGTCCGCGGGGCGGATCACGTTGAGGCCGGGGATGGCGCGCAGCGAGGCCAGGTGCTCGACCGGCTGGTGCGTCGGGCCGTCCTCGCCGAGGCCGATGGAGTCGTGCGTCCAGACGTACGTCACCGGGGCGTGCATCAGCGCCGAGAGGCGGACGGCGTTGCGCATGTAGTCGGAGAACGTCAGGAACGTCCCGCCGTAGATGCGGGTGTTGCCGTGCAGCGCGATGCCGTTCATCTCCGCGGCCATGGCGTGCTCGCGGATGCCGAAGTGGATCGTCCGGCCGTACGGGTTCGCACCCGGCAGCGGGTTGCCCTCGGGCAGGAACGACGACGTCTTGTCGATCGTGGTGTTGTTCGAGCCGGCGAGGTCGGCGGAGCCGCCCCACAGCTCGGGAAGGACCGGGCCGAGCGCTTCGAGGACCTTGCCGGAGGCGGCACGGGTCGCGAGCGACTTGCCGGTCTCGAAGGTGGGAACCTTCTCCTCCCAGCCGGCCGGGAGCTCGCTCGCGCTGATGCGGTCGAACTCGGCGGCGCGCTCCGGGTTGGCGGTGCGCCAGGCGGCGAACGTCTTCTCCCACTCGGCCTTGGCCTCGCGGCCGCGGTCCAGCGCCTTGCGGGTGTGGCCGATGACCTCGTCGGTGACCTCGAAGGTCTTCTCCGGGTCGAAGTCCAGCACGCGCTTGATGTTCGCGACCTCTTCGTCGCCGAGCGCCGAGCCGTGCGCGGCCTCGGTGCCCTGGGCGTTCGGGGCGGGCCAGGCGATGATCGAGCGCATCGCGATGAAGGACGGCTTGTCCGTCACCGCCTTCGCGGCCTCGATCGCGTCGTACAGGGCCTCGGGGTCGAGGTCGCCGTCCGGCTTGGGCGCCACGCGCTGGACGTGCCAGCCGTACGCCTCGTACCGCGCGCAGGTGTCCTCGGAGACCGCGGTCTCCGTGTCGCCCTCGATCGAGATGTGGTTGTCGTCCCAGAGCAGGACGAGGTTGCCGAGCTTCTGGTGCCCGGCCATCGAGGACGCCTCCGCGGAGATGCCCTCCTGGAGGCAGCCGTCACCGGCGATGGCGTAGATGAAGTGGTCGAACGGGGAGGTGCCGGGGGCCGCCTCCGGGTCGAACAGACCGCGCTCGTAGCGGGTGGCCATCGCCATGCCCACGGCGTTGGCGACACCCTGGCCGAGGGGCCCGGTGGTCGTCTCGACGCCCGTGGTGTGGCCGTACTCCGGGTGACCGGGGGTCTTGGAGCCCCAGGTGCGGAAGGCCTTCAGGTCATCCAGCTCCAGGCCGAAACCGGCGAAGTAGAGCTGGGTGTAAAGGGTCAGGGACGAGTGTCCCGCAGAGAGGACGAACCGGTCGCGGCCGGTCCAGTCGGCGTCCGCCGGGTCGTGCCGCATCACCTTCTGGAAGAGGGTGTAGGCGGCCGGGGCCAGGCTCATGGCCGTACCGGGATGGCCGTTGCCGACCTTCTGTACGGCGTCCGCGGCCAGGACGCGTGCCGTGTCAACGGCCCGCTGGTCCAATTCGGTCCACTCGAGGTCTGTGGTGGTCGGCTTGGTGCTCACCCTGGGTCAGGGCTCCTCTCCACATGTTTGTATCCCGGTGACTCTGGGCGCACCGGGCGTTGTCGAGCCTACCCCCGCCGGAACGCGCAGTTTTTCGAGTGCCTGTCGGCAAAAGACAGTCACTCCCAGGGTGCAGGCGGCGGGCGCACTTCGCCTGTCGGCGAGCGATTCGTCCCGTGCGCGGTGCGCTCCAACACGAGCCCACCCCCGCGAAGAACGGCGTATGGGCAACGTCTAGAGTGGCGTGGTAAGCGCAAGTCTTTACCGGGCCTTCACGCCCGGGAACCATGGGGACTTGCTGGGAATTCTCTGTCAGGGGTGTGCGTGACGGCGCTCGAGTCCCGGCCCGCAGGGGTCGTCTTGACTCCCAGCCCAGGGGCCCATCGGCCATTCGGGGCTCGCGTCAAGGCATTCGTGGCGCTGACCAAGCCGCGGATCATCGAACTGCTGCTGATCACCACGGTGCCGGTGATGTTCCTGGCGGAGCAGGGTGTGCCCCAGCTCTGGCTGGTCCTCGCGACGTGCATCGGCGGCTATCTGTCGGCCGGCGGCGCCAACGCGCTGAACATGTACATCGACCGTGACATCGACGCGCTGATGGACCGCACCTCGCAGCGTCCGCTGGTCACCGGGATGGTGTCGCCGCGCGAGTGCCTGGCCTTCGGCTTCGCACTCGCAGTGATCTCCACGCTCTGGTTCGGGCTCCTCGTCAACTGGCTCTCGGCGGCCCTCGCGCTCGGCGCACTGCTCTTCTACGTCGTCGTCTACACGATGATCCTGAAGCGCCGCACCTCGCAGAACATCGTCTGGGGCGGCATCGCGGGCTGTCTGCCGGTGCTCATCGGCTGGTCCGCGGTGACCAATTCCATGTCGTGGGCGCCCGTCATTCTCTTCCTCGTCATGTTCTTCTGGACGCCGCCGCATTACTGGCCGCTCTCCATGAAGGTGAAGGACGACTACGCACGCGTGGGCGTCCCGATGCTGCCGGTGGTCGCGTCCAACACGGTCGTGGCCCGTCAGATCGTCATCTACAGCTGGGTGATGGTCGCCGTCTCGCTGCTGCTCACTCCGCTCGGCTACACCGGCTGGTTCTACACGTCGGTGGCCCTGCTGGCCGGTGGCTTCTGGCTCTGGGAGGCGCACGGGCTGCAGTCGCGGGCCAAGGGCGGAGTGACGGGCGCGAAGCTCAAGGAGATGCGGCTGTTCCACTGGTCGATCACCTATGTGTCGCTGCTGTTCATCGCGGTGGCCGTGGACCCGTTCCTGCGCTGACCTTTCTTGTACGTGTGCCCCGGCAGCCCCCATGCGCTCCGGGGCACACGTCTGTGCGCACCCGGCTGTCGCGCCGGCCGCTACCCGTGAGTAGCATGCCGTCATGGCTGAGACCCAGGTAGACGAGAAGCAGGCCGCCAAGGACGAGCGCAGGGCCGCCAGGCTCGCGAAGCAGATCCAGGCGTTCTCCGCGTCGCACGGCGGCGCCGAGGCGCAGGTCGCGTACATCGGGCAGAAGGGCGCGCGCATCGTGCTCGTCGGCGAGGACGGCGAGTGGGGCGACCTGGTCGCGTCCAGCTACGCCCTCGCGCAGGCCGCGACCGAGAAGGCCGGAGTCACCGTGCACGAGGACTTCGACGGGGAGTTCGCCGCCAAGGTGCGCACCGGTCCCTACGAGTGGACCCGCATGGCAGGCATCCAGGTCGGCGGCCCGAGCAACACCTGAGGCGCTCTTGCCCGTTAGGACTGTGGAAAGCACCGTCCACTGCGGGAGTCCGGATGATCGAAACGCCGTCCCTGGTGGACCAGTACTGCCACGGGGTGCTCCGCACGGAACTCGGGCTCGGCACCTTCGAGTCGTATCTGGGCAGGACCACGGGGCCGCCCGCGCCCGGCACCACCTACTTCGACACCCAGACCGGGTTCGCCGTACGACGCTGGTGCCCGCCGCTGCTCGGGCTCGAACCGCACTGCCCGCCGGCCCGCTATCTCGCCCGCCGCAGGGAGCTCGGGGTGGTGGAGTCGGGGCGGCGGCTGCTGCGCGGCACCGGTGTCTCCACGTATCTCGTGGACACCGGGATGCCGGGGGACCTCACCGGGCCCGGCGAGATGGCGGCGGCAGGCGCTGCGGACGCGCGCGAGATCGTACGGCTGGAGTTACTGGCCGAGCAGGTCGCCGACACCTCGGGGACCGTCGAGTCCTTCCTCGCCAACCTCGCCGAGGCGGTGCACGCGGCCTCCTGCACCGCGGTCGCCTTCACCTCCGTCGCCTGTGTACGGCACGGACTCGCCCTGGCGCCGGAGCCTCCGGGCCCCGGTGAAGTGCGGGGTGCGGCGGGGCGCTGGCTGGCCGGGCGGCAGGTCGGGGGGCGGCTCAAGGACCCCGTACTGCTGCGGCATCTGCTGTGGAACGCCGTCGCCTCGGGGTTACCTCTGCAACTGCAGGTGGGCGTCGGGGACCCCCTGCTGCTCACCGATTTCGCCGCGGCCGCGACCGGACACGGCACCGATCTGGTGCTGCTGCACGGCTATCCGTACCACCGCCAGGCCGCCCATCTGGCGAGCGTCTACCCGCATGTGTACGCCGACCTCGGCCCGGCCCTCGCCCATACCGGGGCGCGCGCCGCGGCCGTGCTCGCGGAGATCCTGGAGCTCGCGCCGTTCGGGAAGCTGCTCTTCTCCAGCGGCGGTTACGGGGTTCCCGAACTGCACGTGGTGGGCGCGCGCGTCTTCCGGGAGGCGCTGGAGCGGGTTCTCGGAGGCTGGGTGCGCGACGGCGCCTGGTCGGTCACGGACGCGGAACGGGTCGCCGGGATGATCGCGGCGGGCAATGCCCGCCGCGTGTACGGACTCGATGCCGCTTAGACCGCCGAAAGCGCCGAACTGTCCGACTGCGAAGGGATTTCCGTGTCCGTCGTCGGCCGCTCGCGCAGCGACAGCAGGACGCGCAGCACACCGATCCAGACCAGGCAGGCGCCCAGCATGTGCAGGCCGACCAGGATCTCCGGGGTCTCCGTGAAGTACTGGATGTAGCCCAGCACGCCCTGGAACATCAGGATCAGGAACAGGTCGCGGGCCCGACTGCGGGGTCCCTGCGGTGCGTCGACCGCCTTGAGCACGAACCAGAGCGCGACCGAGAGGGCCACCACCAGCCAGGCGAGGTCCGCGTGCAGCTGGACGATCATCGACCAGTCGAGCGGGATGCGCTTCACATCGCTGGAGTCGCCCGCGTGCCGGCCCGCGCCGCTGACGACCGTGCCGACCGCGATCAGTGCGCCCGATGCGACCACCAGCAGCCAGGTGAGCTGGAGGACCGCCTTGCCCACCAGGGGGCGGGGTGCGCTGGAGCCTTCGCGGGTGCGCTGCCAGGTGACGACGGCGATCGCGATCAGGGCCGAGGAGAGCAGGAAGTGCGCGGCCACGGTGTACGGGTTGAGACCGACCAGCACGACGATGCCGCCGAGCACCGCGTTGCCCATGACCACCCAGAACTGCGCCCAGCCGAGCCGGGTCAGATCACGGCGCCAGGGCTCAGCCGCGCGGGCCGCGATGATCGCCCAGCCGACCGCGGCGCACAGCACGTACGTCAGCATCCGGTTGGAGAACTCGATGATGCCGTGGAAGCCCATCGCACTGGTCGTGGTGAGCGACTGGTCGGTGCACTTGGGCCAGGTCGGGCAGCCGAGGCCGGAGCCCGTCAGGCGCACCGCGCCGCCGGTGACGACGATGACCACCGCCATCACCAGGGCGGCCATGGCGGCGCGCTGAACGGTTTTGGGAGTGGGCGTCCAGCGCTCGGCGATGAAGGCGAGCGGGTTTCGCACGGCTTGAGCGACTTCGGCTCGGGTCAGCTTTGGCACGGGGACATCGTAGGCGGAACGCTTGTGCACGCTTTCACTAGGGGTGCATATCTATTCCCAGCGGAAGAAGCGGGCAGCCGCACCCAGGCCGAGTACCGACCAGACGGCGAGGATCCCCAGGTCGCCCCAGGGCATCGACGCCCCGTGCTGCAGCACGTCGCGCAGCCCGTCCGAGAGGGCGGAGATCGGCAGCAGGTTCAGTACGGACTGGACGCCGCCGGGGAACTTGTCCATCGGGACGATGACCCCGCCCGCCACCAGGAACAGCAGGAAGACCAGGTTCGCGGCGGCCAGCGTGGCCTCCGCCTTGAGGGTGCCTGCCATGAGGAGACCCAGGCCCGAGAAGGCCGCCGTACCGAGGACCAGCAGCAGGACGACCGCCGCCGGGTTGCCGTGCGGGGACCAGCCGAGCGCGAAGGCGATCACCGTGAGGAGGACGATCTGCAGGACCTCGGTGACCAGGACCGCCAGGGTCTTGGCGCACATCAGCGCCCAGCGGGGGAGCGGGGATGCGCCGAGCCGCTTGAGGACTCCGTAGCGGCGCTCGAAACCGGTCGCGATCGCCTGGCCGGTGAAGGCGGTGGACATCACGGCCAGCGCCAGGATACCGGGGGCGAGGAAGTCGACGGACTTGCCCTTGCCTGTGTCGATGATGTCGACCGAGGAGAAGAGGACCAGCAGGAGCGACGGGATGATCACCGTCAGGAGGAGCTGCTCGCCGTTGCGCAGAAGCATCTTCGTCTCGAAGGACGCCTGCGCGGCGATCATGCGGGGGAGCGGGGCGGCTCCGGGGCGCGGGGCGAATGTTCCGGCGGCGCTCATGCGCGCAGCTCCTTGCCTGTGAGCTCCAGGAAGACGTCTTCGAGGGTGTGGCGTTCCACCGCGATCCCGTCGGGCATCACGCCGTGCTGGGCGCACCAGGAGGTGACCGTCGCGAGCAGCTGGGGGTCGACCTGGCCGGTGATCCGGTAGGCGCCGGGGGTGAGTTCGGCGGCGGTGGTGCCGTCGGGGAGTGCCTTGAGCAGCGATCCGACGTCGAGGCCGGGGCGGCCGGTGAAGCGCAGGGTGTTCTCCGCGCCGCCTCGGCACAGGGACTCGGGGGTGCCTTCGGCGATGACCCGTCCCGTGTCGAAGATCGCCACGTGGTCGGCGAGCTGTTCGGCCTCGTCCATGAAGTGGGTGGTGAGGACCGTGGTGACGCCGTCGGTGCGCAGTTCCCGTACGAGATCCCAGGTGGAGCGGCGGGCCTGCGGGTCCAGGCCCGCGGTCGGCTCGTCCAGGAAGACCAGCTCGGGGCGGCCGACCACGGCCAGGGCCAGCGCGAGGCGCTGCTGCTGGCCGCCGGAGAGCCTGCGGTAGGTCGTACGGCCGCAACTGCCCAGACCCAGGCGCTCGATGAGGGCGTCCACGTCGAGGGGGTGGGCGTGCAGCTTGGCCATGTGGCGGAGCATCTCGTCCGCGCGGGCGCCGGAGTAGACGCCGCCGGACTGGAGCATCACACCGATCCGCGGGCGGAGCTTCGCCGCGTCGGCGACCGGGTCGAGACCGAGGACGCGGACCGTGCCCGCGTCCGCGCGGATGTAGCCCTCGCAGGTCTCGACGGTGGTGGTCTTGCCGGCGCCGTTGGGGCCGAGGACGGCGGTGACGGTGCCGGTGGCGACACTCAGGTCGAGGCCGTCGACCGCGGTCTTGGTTCCGTACCGCTTGACGAGGCCGCGGACCTCGACGGCGGGGTCTGTGCTCATGGCTGCGAGTCTACGAACCTTCCGCGGCCGCTCTGCACGCGGTACGGCTCCGGCTTCCTAGACCTCGGGCGGACGGTGCACGGGCAGCCACCGCTGTGCGTACGCGACCGCTTCGGCCACCGGGAACAGCCGGACCTGGGCCGCGCCGACCCTGCCCCGGATCACCGGCCTGTCCCTCTCGTAGTCCGCGCCCAGCTCGTCGAAGCGGTCGCTGGAGATCGACGTCTCGCGCACGACTTCCCAGCGGCGCCCCAGGGGGGTCATGACCGCGCGCCCCTCGTCGGCCTCGGGTGCCTCGATCCGGTACTCGGCCAGGTGGAAGGCCGTACAGCTGTCGAAGCCCGCACCCAGCAGCAGCACTCGCGCCCCCGCTTTCTCCAGCCGTGCGAGCGGACTGCGCTCGCCGAGCCTGCAGTCCTGCGCGTGGCCCGCAGTGAGCGCGGCCGCGGCCGGCCCCACCGCCGCGAACGAGGTCTGGGGATGCGCGCTGCGCAGGGCGCCCGGCCAGGTCCGTACCGCCTCGGGAATCACGCCGATGCCACCGCTGGGGGTGGTGAGGGGGTCGTAGGCGGGCGTCGACTCGCGGATGGCGGGCCACCACTCCTCGGGGACGGGCGGGTTGCCCCACTGCTCGGGGTCGGAGTTGTTCCCCGTGTGCGTCGGGACGACCAGGGTCCCCTCGGGGCCGAGTGCGTCGAGCAGCGCCTGTACGACGGCGACGCGCCCGCCGCAGACCCAGCCGAGCGAGCTGAGCGAGGAGTGGACGAGCAGCGTTTCGCCGGGTTCGACTCCGAGCGCGCGCAGGTCGGCGGCGATCGTGGCCCGGGTGCACAAAGTGCCGGTCAGAGGCGGTGTCGACATGGGCGGAGAGTCTCCTCCGACCGCGCCCGACGCGCCACCGATTTGATCGATCAATGATCATTTCCGCAGGTCAGGTTAGGTATCCCTAAGTGATGCACCGCACCGGTCATGATCCGGACCAGGGTTGCCAGGGTCTGGAGAATTACGCAACAATGGTGTTGTGAAAAACGTTGGCGAGGCTCCCCAGGAGGAACTCGCGACCGGTGAGCGGTCCACCCGCAACCGCGTCGCGCGCTCCATCCTGGACCACGGCCCGTCCACCGTGGCCGACCTTGCGCTCCGGCTCGGGCTGACCCAGGCGGCCGTCCGCCGCCATCTCGACGCCCTCGTCGCCGACGATGTGATCGTCCCCCGCGAACAGCGGGTGTACGGGGCGAGGACCCGCGGCCGTCCGGCCAAGGTCTTCGCGCTCACCGACTGCGGCAGGGACGCCTTCGACCAGAGCTACGACAAGCTCGCGGCCGACGCGCTCCGCTGGATCGCCGAGAAGGCCGGCAGCGAAGAGGCCATCATGGACTTCGCGCGCGCCCGGTTCGCCACCCAGGCCGAGACCTACCGCGCCGCGATCGAGGCCGTGGCACCCGAGAGCCGCGCGGAGGCGCTTGCCAAGGCGTTGACCGCAGACGGGTACGCTGCTACGGCGCGCAGCGCACCGGTCGGCGAACAGCTCTGCCAGCACCACTGCCCGGTCGCCCATGTCGCCGAGCAGTTCCCGCAGCTGTGCGAGGCGGAGACCGAGGTCTTCTCCCGCCTGCTCGGGACCCATGTGCAGCGTCTGGCCACCATCGCCCACGGCGACGGAGTGTGCACGACGTTCATTCCCAAGATTTCACAGACCGAAGTTTCAGCATCCGCCAGCACGGCCGGGAGGAACCCCGCATGACGCTCCCTACGGAGACTGCCCACCCCGATCTCGAGGGTCTGGGTACGTACGAGTTCGGCTGGGCCGACCCCGACGTGGCCGGTGCCGCGGCGAAGCGCGGCCTCAGTGAGGCCGTCGTACGCGACATCTCGGCGAAGAAGAACGAGCCCGAGTGGATGCTGAAGCTCCGCCTCAAGGGCCTGAAGCTCTTCGGCAAGAAGCCCATGCCGTCCTGGGGCTCCGACCTCTCCGGCATCGACTTCGACAACATCAAGTACTTCGTGCGCTCCACCGAGAAGCAGGCCGCTTCCTGGGAGGACCTGCCCGAGGACATCAAGAACACCTACGACAAGCTGGGCATCCCGGAGGCGGAGAAGCAGCGCCTCGTCGCCGGTGTCGCCGCCCAGTACGAGTCCGAGGTGGTCTACCACCAGATCAACGAGGAGCTGGAGGCGCAGGGTGTCATCTTCATGGACACCGACACCGCGCTGAAGGAGCACCCGGAGCTCTTCCAGGAGTACTTCGGCACGATCATCCCGGTCGGCGACAACAAGTTCGCGTCGCTCAACTCGGCCGTGTGGTCCGGCGGTTCGTTCATCTACGTGCCCAAGGGTGTCCACGTCGAGATCCCGCTCCAGGCCTACTTCCGTATCAACACGGAGAACATGGGCCAGTTCGAGCGGACGCTGATCATCGTCGACGAGGACGCGTACGTCCACTACGTCGAGGGCTGCACCGCCCCGATCTACTCCTCCGACTCGCTGCACTCCGCGGTCGTCGAGATCATCGTGAAGAAGGGCGGCCGCTGCCGCTACACGACGATCCAGAACTGGTCGAACAACGTCTACAACCTGGTCACCAAGCGCGCCGTGGCCTACGAGGGCGCGACCATGGAGTGGGTCGACGGCAACATCGGCTCCAAGGTGACGATGAAGTACCCCGCCGTCTACCTCATGGGCGAGCACGCCAAGGGCGAGACGCTCTCCATCGCCTTCGCGGGCGAGGGCCAGCACCAGGACGCCGGCGCCAAGATGGTCCACATGGCACCGAACACCTCCTCCAACATCGTCTCCAAGTCGGTGGCACGAGGCGGCGGCCGCACCTCCTACCGCGGTCTCATCGAGATCGGCGAGGGTGCGCCCGGCTCCAAGTCCAACGTGCTGTGCGACGCGCTGCTCGTCGACACGATCTCCCGCTCCGACACGTACCCGTACGTGGACGTGCGCGAGGACGACGTGTCCATGGGCCACGAGGCGACCGTCTCCAAGGTCTCCGACGACCAGCTCTTCTACCTGATGAGCCGCGGCATGACGGAGTTCGAGGCCATGGCGATGATCGTGCGCGGCTTCGTCGAGCCGATCGCCAAGGAGCTGCCGATGGAGTACGCCCTGGAGCTCAACCGGCTGATCGAGCTGCAGATGGAGGGTTCGGTCGGCTAGCAGCCGCCAACCCCGCAGTTCTTCTTCTTTGACGCAGAAAGTGAGCACCACGACAGCCATGGCTGAGGCTCAGAACATCCCGGCGGGTTCCACCACCGCCGGCTCCATCGCGGTGGCCGCCGAGTCCACCAGCGCCACCCGCATGAGCGCGCCGCCGTCCTTCGACGTGGCCGACTTCCCCGTGCCGCACGGCCGCGAGGAGGAGTGGCGGTTCACCCCGCTGGAGCGCCTGCGCGGTCTGCACGACGGCTCCGCCACCGCGACCGGTGACGGTGTACGGGTCGAGGTCACCGCCCCCGACGGCGTCACCGTCGAGACGGTCGGCCGCGACGACGCGCGCATCGGCAAGGCCGGCAAGCCCGTCGACCGGGTCGCCGCCCAGGCGTTCACCTCCTTCGAGAAGGCCGGCGTCGTCTCGGTGCCCAAGGAGGCGGTGCTCACCGAGCCGATCCGTATCTCCGTGCACGGCATCGGCGGCGTGGCCTACGGCCACCAGGTCATCGAGCTCGGTGCCTTCGCCGAGGCCGTCGTGGTCATCGACCACACCGGCGACGCGGTCCTCGCGGCCAACGTCGAGTACCTGCTCGGCGACGGCGCGAAGCTCACCGTCGTATCCGTCCAGGACTGGGACGACAAGGCCGTCCACATCGCCCAGCACAACGCGCTGGTCGGCCGGGACGCCACCTTCAAGTCGGTCGTGGTCACCTTCGGCGGCGACGTCGTACGCCTCCACCCGCGCGTCACCTACGCGGGCCCCGGCGGCGACGCCGAGCTGTTCGGTCTGTACTTCACCGACCAGGGCCAGCACCAGGAGCACCGCCTCCTGGTCGACCACAACGTCCCCAACTGCAAGTCCAACGTGGCCTACAAGGGCGCGCTGCAGGGCCAGGACGCGCACGCGGTATGGATCGGTGACGTCCTGATCCAGGCCGCCGCCGAGGGCACGGATTCGTACGAGCTCAACCGCAACCTCGTCCTCACCGACGGCGCGCGCGTCGACTCCGTACCGAACCTGGAGATCGAGACCGGCGAGATCGCGGGTGCCGGCCACGCCTCGGCGACCGGCCGCTTCGACGACAACCAGCTCTTCTACCTCCAGTCGCGCGGCATCCCGGAGACCGAGGCCCGCCGCCTCGTCGTCCGCGGCTTCTTCGCCGAGCTCGTCCAGCAGATCGGTCTGCCGGACGTCGAGGAGCGCCTCCTCGCCAAGATCGACGCGGAGCTGGAGGCGTCCGTCTGATGTCTTTCGTCAAGGTGGCCGCGCTCAGCGAGCTGGAGGAGGACACCCCGAAGCGGGTGGAACTCGACGGCACGCCGGTGTCGCTGGTCCGCACGGACGGGGAGGTGTTCGCGATCAACGACATCTGCTCGCACGCGAACGTCTCGCTCTCCGAGGGCGAGGTGGAGGACTGTTCCATCGAGTGCTGGCTGCACGGATCGTCCTTCGACCTCCGTACGGGCAAGCCCTCGGGCCTTCCCGCGACGCGCCCCGTCCCCGTATACCCCGTAAAGATCGAAGGGGACGATGTGCTCGTCTCCGTATCCCAGGAGTCCTGAGTCACCCATGGCAACGCTTGAAATCCGCGACCTGCACGTCTCCGTCGACACCGAGAACGGTACGAAGGAGATCCTCAAGGGCGTCGACCTGACCGTGAAGCAGGGCGAGACCCACGCCATCATGGGCCCCAACGGCTCCGGCAAGTCGACCCTCGCGTACTCCGTCGCCGGCCACCCCAAGTACACGATCACCTCGGGCACCGTCACGCTCGACGGCGAGGACGTCCTGGAGATGACCGTCGACGAGCGCGCCCGCGCCGGCATGTTCCTCGCCATGCAGTACCCGGTCGAGGTTCCCGGTGTCTCGGTCTCCAACTTCCTGCGTACGTCGGCGACGGCGATCCGCGGCGAGGCCCCCAAGCTGCGCACCTGGGTGAAGGAGGTCAAGGGCGCCATGGAGCAGCTCCAGATGGACCCGGCCTTCGCCGAGCGCAACGTCAACGAGGGCTTCTCCGGCGGTGAGAAGAAGCGCCACGAGATCCTCCAGATGGAGCTCCTCAAGCCGAAGATCGCGATCCTCGACGAGACCGACTCCGGTCTGGACGTCGACGCGCTGCGTCAGGTCTCCGAGGGCGTCAACCGCGTCCGCGAGACCGGCGAGGTCGGCACGCTCCTGATCACGCACTACACGCGCATCCTGCGCTACATCAAGCCCGACTTCGTGCACGTCTTCGCGAACGGTCGCATCGCCGAGTCCGGCGGTCCCGAGCTCGCCGACAAGCTGGAGACCGAGGGCTACGAGGCTTACACCACGAAGGGCGGCGCTTCCGAGTGACGACACTGCCGGGCCTCCTCACGGCGTCCGATTACAACGTCGAGGCGATCCGCAAGGACTTCCCGCTCCTGGACCGGGTCATCCATGACGGAAAGAAGATCGTCTACCTGGACAACGCGGCCACTTCGCAGAAGCCGCGCCAGGTCCTCGACGCGCTCACCGATTATTACGAGCAGCACAACGCCAACGTCCACCGCGGCGTGCACGTGCTTGCCGAGGAGGCCACGGCACTGTACGAAGGCGCCCGCGACAAGGTCGCCGCCTTCATCAACGCACCGAGCCGCGACGAGGTGATCTTCACCAAGAACGCCTCGGAGTCGCTCAACCTCGTGGCCAACATGCTCGGTTGGGCCGATGAGCCCTACCGCGTGGACCGCGAGACCGAGATCGTCATCACGGAGATGGAGCACCACTCCAACATCGTGCCGTGGCAGCTGCTCTCGCAGCGCACGGGCGCGAAGCTGAAGTGGTTCGGCCTCACCGACGACGGCCGTCTCGACCTGTCCAACATCGAAGAGATCATCACCGAGAAGACGAAGATCGTCTCCTTCACGCTGGTCTCCAACCTGATGGGCACGATCAACCCGGTCGAGGCGATCATCCGGCGCGCCCAGCAGGTCGGCGCGCTCGTCTGCATCGACGCCTCGCAGGCCGCCCCGCACATGGTGCTCGACGTGCAGGCGCTGCAGGCCGACTTCGTGGCCTTCACCGGCCACAAGATGGTCGGCCCGACGGGCATCGGCGTCCTCTGGGGCCGCCAGGAGCTCCTCGAGGACCTGCCGCCGTTCCTCGGCGGCGGCGAGATGATCGAAACCGTCTCGATGCACTCCTCGACGTACGCCCCCGCGCCGCACAAGTTCGAGGCGGGTACGCCCCCGATCGCCCAGGCCGTCGGCCTCGGTGCGGCCGTGGACTACCTCTCCGCGATCGGCATGGACAAGATCGCCGCGCATGAGCACGCGATCACCGAGTACGCGATGAAGCGCCTCGGCGAGATTCCGGACCTGCGGTTCATCGGCCCCCCGACGGCCGAGATGCGCGGCGCGGCGATCTCCTTCACGCTCGGCGACATCCACCCGCACGACGTGGGCCAGGTCCTGGACGAACAGGGCATCGCGGTCCGGGTCGGCCACCACTGCGCGCGCCCCGTCTGCCTGCGGTACGGAATTCCTGCGACCACGCGAGCGTCGTTCTATCTGTACTCCACGCCTGCCGAGGTCGACGCCCTGGTGGACGGCCTGGAGCACGTACGGAACTTCTTCGGTTAAGGGCTGGGGATCGATCGTGAAGCTTGACTCGATGTACCAGGAAGTCATCCTGGACCACTACAAGCACCCGCACGGGCGCGGTCTTCGGGACGGCGACGCCGAGGTGCACCACGTCAACCCGACGTGCGGCGACGAGATCACGCTGCGCGTCAAGTACGAAGGCGACCGCATCGCCGACATCAGTTACGAGGGCCAGGGCTGCTCCATCAGCCAGGCCAGCGCATCCGTCCTGAACGAGCTGCTGGTCGGCAAGGAGCTCGAGGACGCGCAGAAGATCCAGGCCGCGTTCCTGGAACTGATGCAGTCCAAGGGCAAGCTGGAGCCGGACGATGCGATGGAGGAGGTCCTGGAGGACGCGGTCGCGTTCGCCGGAGTCTCCAAGTACCCCGCCCGTGTGAAGTGCGCGCTGCTCAGCTGGATGGCGTGGAAGGACGCGACCGCTCAGGCGCTGGGCGAGTCCGAAAGGAAGACAGCATGAGCGAGAACACTGTGACACCCACCGAGGGCTTGACGACCAAGCCGGCCTCCGAGGAGGAGGTCCGCGAGGCGCTGTACGACGTCGTCGACCCCGAGCTGGGCATCGACGTCGTCAACCTCGGCCTGATCTACGGCATCCACGTCGACGACGCGAACATCGCGACCCTCGACATGACGCTGACGTCCGCGGCCTGCCCGCTGACCGATGTCATCGAGGACCAGGCGAAGTCGGCGACCGAGGGCATCGTCAACGAGCTGAAGATCAACTGGGTCTGGATGCCGCCGTGGGGCCCGGACAAGATCACCGACGACGGCCGCGAGCAGCTGCGCGCGCTCGGCTTCAACGTCTGATCTCTCGTCCGATCTCCGCCGCTTCGTGACGGCCCCGGTGCACCCGTGCACCGGGGCCGTCCGGCGTTGTTCGCCTTCTGTACGTATGGCGTGCTCCGGCAGTTGGCGCAGGAACCGGAACCTTCTCGTCGAGATCACCACGTCGAGAGGGACCCAGTGCAGTCTTACGTTTCGCTCTCCCGCCGCACGGCGGTTGCCGCCGCGAGCGGTCTGCTTACGCTGGCCGTCATGGGCCTGAACACACCTGCACAGGCGGCGAGTTACGGCACGCCGACCATCACGCTCTCGGCCTCGTACCTCTCGGGTGCCGTCGGTGCCACCAGTGACCCGACGGTCACGGTGACCATAGGCCAGAGCGGCGCGGACGTGTCCGCGCTGACCGTGGCCGCATCCGCCACCTCGAAGTCCTCCGTCGCCGGTACGGGCGACGTGGTCGTCACGGGGACCGGGGCTTCCCGTACGGTGACCGTCGCCGCCAAGGCGCAGGGGTACACCAACCTCACGCTCAAGGTCACCGGGCTCGGCGGGAAGACCGCCACCAGGACGCTGAACTACGCGGCGTCCCCGGCGGTCCAGTACGGGCCGCAGACGCGCTACTTCACCGGGTCCTCCGACGCCTCCGCCGCCGTCGACGCGGGCGGCGGCTATGTGATCGTCGCCGACGACGAGTCCAACGTCCTGCGGCTCTACAGCCGTTCGGTCTCGGGCGCACCGGTGAAGACCTGGGACGTCGGCGACGCGCTCGGCGCCGACAAGGAGATCGACATCGAGGGTGCGACCCGGGTGGGGAACACCATCTACTGGACCGGGTCCCTCGGCAACAACAAGGACGGCGAGTACAAGGCCGACCGCAACACCGTCTTCACCACCACGGTGAGCGGTTCCGGTGCGAGCACCGCGCTGACCGTGGGCGGTTCGTACGGCAAGCTCCGCGACGACCTCGTCGCCTGGGACAAGGCGAACGGCAACCGCTACGGATTCGCGGCCGGCACCGCCGACGGCCAGGTGCCCAAGCAGATCGACGGATTCAACGTCGAGGGCCTCGAGTTCGCGCCGGGGTCGACCACGACCGCGTACCTCGGATTCCGTGCGCCGCTCGTACCGCCGAAGAACGGGGGCAAGGCGCTGATCGTGCCCGTCACCAACTTCGACAAGGTGGCCGGCAGCGGGGCGAAGGCTGTCTTCGGTACGGCCATCGAGCTCGATCTGGGCGGCCTCGCCATCCGCGACATCCGCAAGAATGCCGCGAACCAGTATCTGATCGTGGCCGGTTCCTGGGCCGCCGACGACAACTCCGACCCGTACGCCCTCTACTCCTGGGACGGGGTCGCCGGGCACGCCCCGGTGAAGAAGCTGGACCTGCCGACCAGCGACGCCGGTGGCTGGGAGGCCGTGGTGGACGTGCCGGACCTGAGCGTCTCGGGCGCCCAGGCCCAGCTGATCACCGACGACGGGTCGGCCGACCTCTACGGGGACGGCACGGACGCGAAGGACCTCGCCCACGTCGAGTGGAAGAAGTCCCGCGCCACCTGGTTCACGCTGAACCCGTGACGTCCTGAGCCGCCGCCTCGGCGAGTACGGGGGCCAGGTTCTCCTTGCGGAAGCGCTGGTCGACGTAGAGCAGGCCGGTCATCAGCTGGGGGAAGGTGACCGTGATGATCTGGCTGACCAGCTGGCCTACGAGCAAAGCGGCGAAGTAGCCGGCGAAGACGGTGACGAGCTGGGCGGTGCCCGGGTCGTCACCGATCGTCATGGAGGGGAAGCTGCCGAGGAGGCTGAAGGGCAGCTGGATGAAGTAGCCCGCGGTCCCGGCCATCACCGAGGTGAGAAGCGAGATCCCGAAGATCCGCCACCAGGCGCCCTTCACCAGCTCGGAGGAGCGGCGCAGCGCGTCGACGGGGCTGCGGTTCTCGAAGACCACGGCGGAGGGCGCGAGGCTGAACTTCACCCAGAGCCAGAGGGCGAACGGGATGACCGCGAGCAACAGCAGGGGCCCCAGGACGAGCAGCGCCGTGAGGCTGTCGTCGGCGTTCGCTGCCGCCACGATCAGGGCGGCGAACACGCCGATGATCAGAAGCATCGGCACCGTGGCCGCGAGGCCCGCCAGCAGGAGGGCGCCGAGCACGGCGGGCATCCGCGAGAGCGCGCGCCACCAGACGGAGCCATAGGTCGCGGGCGTACCGAGGACGGCCGCCTGGAGGACCACCGCGCAGGTCGCGTACATCATCGCCGAGCAGAACGTGATCAGGAGCAGGGCGACCACCCAGAGGGCGATGAAACCGAAGACGAGGGCGCGCACCTCGTGCCAGGCGACGTCGTGCTCGGTCGAGTCGAAGACGGTGCGGAACGTGTCCGACAGCGTGGCGTACAGGATGCCGATCATGCCCGCGACCAGCACCGCGGCCCCTCCGTAGAGGGTCGCGGCTATCCCGACCAAGGGCTTCCAGTAACGGCCGAACGCGGACAGCGTCCCGCCGAGCAGGTCGCCGATGTTCAGCGGCCGCAGCGGGATCACTCCCGGCTTGGGTGCCTGCGGGGGCATCCAGCCGCCGCCCCACCCCGGAGGGGTGCCGTATCCGGGCGGCCCTCCGTACGCGCCGCCCCACCCAGAGTTCTGTGCCACTGCCTGCTCCCGTTGCCCGCGTCGTGCCGTGTCATGTCTTGGACGGGACACCGTAGCCGGTCAGAGCGGTGGTGGCCTGTGCGAAGTAACGGAAGAGGACGTTCAGTTCGGCTTCGCTGAAGGCGCCGAAGACCTCGGCCATCCGGCGCCGGGCCTCGCCGAAGGCCGCCTCGTCCTGTTCGCGGGTCGGCGGGACGCCCTCGACCAGGACGCGCCTGCGGTCGGCGGGGTCGGGGTTGCGGCGGGCCCAGCCGCTGCGCTCCAGGCGGTCGACGAGGCGGGTGGTGGCGCTCTGGGTGAGGCCGGTGCGCTCGGCCAGGGCGCCGGTCGTCATGGGGCCCGCGAGCTGAAGGATGTTGAGGGCGTACAGGTCGGTGGAGCTCTGGCCGAGGGTGTCGGCCGCGGTCTGGCCGTGCAGGACGACGGCGGTGAGATAGGCGCGGTACGTGGCGGCGTGGGAGCGGAGCTGGTCCGCGCGGTCCTGGTCGGCCATGGGTGTTCGCCTCTCGTCGGGATGCCGCGTGATGCCTCTTGCCATTACATGCACACATGCATATATTGCATGTGTGCAAGCAATCTTAGCCGAAGCGAGCCAGGGAGAAGCCATGAAGGTCGCCGGGAACGTCCATGAGTCGGTCCGTGACATCCACACCGCCTTCGAGGTGCACCGTGCGGCGTGGGGCGACGCGGACGCGTACGCCCGCACCTTCACCGAGGACGCCGACTACGTCACCTTCTTCGGCGGCCGGATGGTGGGGCGGGGCGGCGTCGCGGAAGGGCATCGCGGCCTCTTCGACGGGGTCCTCAAGGGCTCCCGGCTCTGGGCGGAGATCGACGACGTCGTCCTGCTCGGGCCCGACACCGCGCTGCTGCACTCGCGCGGCGGCGTGCTCAAGGGCCGGCGCCAGGAGCCCGGCCGGCGCGCTCGGTCCGTACAGACCTATCTGCTGGTGCGCGGGGACGGCGGCGAGTGGCTGATCCGGGCGTTCCAGAACACCCGCAGCCGGCCCCGCGTCGAGGCCTTCAGCAACTGGCTGGCTGTGAAGTTCGCTCCCTGACCGGTCAGTTCCCGACGTACGCCGCGAGGTGCTCGCCGGTGAGCGTGGAGCCGTCGGCGACGAGCTCGGCCGGGGTGCCCTCGAAGACGACCTTGCCGCCGTCGTGACCGGCTCCGGGGCCGAGGTCGATGATCCAGTCGGCGTGTGCCATGACCGCCTGGTGGTGCTCGACGACGATGACCGACTTTCCGGAGTCGACGAGGCGGTCCAGCAGGCCCAGCAGCTGCTCGACGTCGGCGAGATGGAGACCCGAGGTCGGCTCGTCGAGGACGTAGATGCCGCCCTTCTCGCTCATGTGCGTGGCCAGCTTGAGCCGCTGGCGTTCGCCGCCCGACAGGGTCGGGAGCGGCTGGCCGAGGGTGAGATAGCCGAGGCCGACGTCCGAGAGCCGCTCAAGGATCTTGTGCGCGGCAGGGAGGCGCGCCTCGCCGTCGGCGAAGAACTCCTCGGCCTCGCTCACCGGCATCGACAGCACCTCGCTGATGTCGCGCCCGCCGAGGAGGTATTCGAGGACCGATGGCTGGTAGCGCTTGCCCTCGCACTCCTCGCAGGGGGTGGCCACGCCCGCCATCATCGCCAGGTCGGTGTAGATGACCCCGGCGCCGTTGCAATGGGGGCAGGCGCCCTCGGAGTTGGCGCTGAACAGGGCCGGCTTCACGCCGTTGGCCTTGGCGAAGGCCTTGCGGATCGGCTCCAACAGCCCGGTGTACGTCGCCGGGTTGCTCCGCCGCGAGCCCTTGATCGCGCCCTGGTCGATGGAGACGACCCCCTCGCCGGCCGGGATCGAGCCGTGGACCAGGGAGCTCTTGCCGGAGCCTGCGACGCCGGTGACGACGGTCAGCACCCCGAGCGGGATGTCGACGTTCACGCTCCGCAGGTTGTTGGCCTTCGCGCCGCGGATCTTCAGCGCGCCGGTGGGCTTGCGTACCGACTCCTTGACGGCGGCCCGGTCGTCGAAGTGGCGGCCGGTGATGGTGCCGCCGGCCCGCAGTCCCTCGACGGTGCCCTCGAAGCAGACGGAGCCGCCGCCCGTACCCGCGCCGGGGCCCAGGTCCACGACGTGGTCGGCGATCCGGATCGTCTCCGGCTTGTGTTCCACCACGAGCACCGTGTTGCCCTTGTCCCGCAGCCGCAGCAGCAGGTCGTTCATCCGCTGGATGTCATGGGGGTGCAGGCCGGCGGTGGGCTCGTCGAAGACGTACGTGACATCGGTGAGCGAGGAGCCGAGGTGGCGGATCATCTTCACGCGCTGTGCCTCGCCGCCCGACAGCGTGCCCGAAGGGCGGTCCAGCGAGAGGTAGCCGAGGCCGATCTCCACGAACGAGTCGAGGGTCTGCTGCAGCGTCGCGAGCAGCGGCGCCACCGAGGCCTCCTTGAGGCCGCGGGCCCAGTCGGCCAGGTCGCTGATCTGCATCGAGCAGGCCTGCGCGATGTTGATCCGCTTGATCTTCGAGGACCTGGCGGCCTCGCTCAGCCGGGTGCCCTCGCACTCCGGGCAGGTGGTGAAGGTGATCGCCCGCTCCACGAAGGCGCGGATGTGCGGCTGCAGCGCGTCGACGTCCTTGGACAGCATCGACTTCTGGATCTTCGGGATCAGGCCCTCGTACGTGAGGTTGATGCCTTCGACCTTGATCTTCGTCGGCTCCTTGTGGAGCAGGTCGTTCAGCTCGCGCTTGGTGAACTTGCGGATCGGCTTGTCCGGGTCGAAGAAGCCGCAGCCCTTGAAGATCCGGCCGTACCAGCCGTCGATGCTGTAGCCCGGGACCGTGATCGCCCCTTCGCTGAGCGACTTGGTGTCGTCGTACAACTGCGTCAGGTCGAAGTCGGTGACCGAGCCCCGGCCTTCGCAGCGCGGACACATGCCGCCGGTGATGGAGAACTCGCGGCGCTCCTTCACGGTCCGCCCCGAGCGCTCCATGGTCACGGCGCCCGCGCCGCTGACCGAGGCGACATTGAAGGAGAAGGCCTGGGGCGAGCCGATGTGCGGCTTGCCGATGCGGCTGAAGAGGATGCGCAGCATCGCGTTGGCGTCGGTGGCGGTGCCGACGGTGGAGCGGATGTCACCGCCCATCCGCTGCTGGTCCACGAGGATCGCGGTCGTCAGACCTTCGAGTACGTCGACCTCGGGGCGCGCCAGCGTCGGCATGAAGCCCTGCACGAAGGTGCTGTAGGTCTCGTTGATCAGCCGCTGCGACTCCGCGGCGATCGTGCCGAACACCAGCGAGCTCTTGCCCGAGCCCGAGACCCCGGTGAACACCGTGAGGCGGCGCTTCGGGATCTCGATGCTGACGTCCTTGAGGTTGTTCACGCGTGCTCCGAGAACGCGGATCAGGTCGTGACTGTCGGCGGTGTGCGGCTCGGGTGCCGGCGTGCTCTTCCTCGTGGCCATGGTGGGTCCGTGTCTCCTGGGGTGCGGCGGCGGGTGTCGGCGGGGGCTCAGCTGTCCTGGAGCAGCCCGAGGACATTGCCGTCGGGGTCGGTGAATGTGGCCACCAGGCGGCCGCCGCCCACGTCGTGGGCGGGCTCCTTCACCTTGCCACCCGCGGCGGTCACTTCGGAGAGCTTTGCCTCGATGTCCGGCACATGCCAGTACGTCACAGGTGACGTCGCGCCCTCGGCTCCGCCGCCCGGGACCAGGCCGATGTGCTGGCCCGCCGCGTCGAAGCCGACGTAGTAGGGCGAGTCGGCCGTCGGCTCCGCACCGAGCAGGGCGGTGTAGACCGCCTTCGCCGCATCGAGGTCGGAGACGGGGTGGAGCACCGTCTTGATGCCCTGGGTGGATGAGTCGGTCATGGTCGCTCCCGCTGTCGTGGGTCGTGCCGACCCGGCGGGGCCGACCGGAATCCACGCTAGCTCCGGCCCCCGGACCTCGCTTCTTGATTCCTGACCGGTCGGCCGGATACCTCCTCAGCCGACGGCGGACGGCCAGCGCAGCAGCGTCTCGGTGAAGTGGGCGCTGAAATTGCGCGGGCCCTTGCCCAGGGCGACCCGGCCCGTGAGGTGGGTGCGGTCCGTGATGAAGCTGCTGTACGCGTACGTACGGGCCTCGGCGGCCGGGAGGAACACCGTCTGGCCACGGGTGAGTTCGCTGCCGCACTCCACCACGACCGTGCCCTCGGCCGCCGTGATGAACGATTCGTCGGCGGCCACGCCCACCGCCAGGGGGTCGTGCAGCGGGCAGTCGCTCTCGCCGGCGTTCACGTCGTACGACGTGAGGTAGTGGCGCATGAGGTTCGCGGTGAGCTCCTGGCCGGGGCCCGCCGCCACGAGCGTGTCCAGGTCGTTGTGGGTGAAGCGCCAGGCGTGCGTCGCGTCCAGGCCGACCATCGTGTACGGGGCTCCGGAGCTGACCACGATGTCGGTGGCCTCGGGGTCGGCCCAGACGTTGAACTCGGCGACGGGGGTGATGTTTCCGGTGCGTACGGCGCCGCCCATGAAGACCAGCTTCTTCAGGCGGTGCGCCAGGTCCGGGTCCTCGATGAGGGCCGCGGCGACGTTGGTCAGCGGTCCTGTGGCGACCAGGGTGAGCTCGCCCTCGTACTGCTTGGAGAGCCGCAGGATCGCCTGGACCGCGGACTCGCTCTGGTGGGGCGCCGTGGAGTCGGGGATGACCTCCTCGCCCAGCCCGTTCTGGCCGTGAAAGCCGCCGGAGTCCGGGCTGATCCGGCTGAAGGTGCGGCCCACTCCGCGGTGCACGGGGACGTCGCCGTCGATGCGCAGGGCGCGGGTCAGGGCGCGTGCGTTGCGGTACGTGAGGTCGAGCGGGACGTTGCCGGCGACCGCGGTGAAGGCTTTGAGGTCCCACAGGCCCGTACCCAGGAGGTATTGCAGGGCCACGGCGTCGTCGAGGCCCGGGTCGCTGTCCAGGATGATCGGGGAGCGGTCCACCGGGGGTACCTCCAGGTTCGTGATCGTCTTCGTTTCGCATGCTACGGGGCCTGTGGATATCTGGTTGCCGCAGGTGGGGCCGGGTGCTGGAGTGGCCGCATGAACAGTGATGCGGTACGTGCGGTCTTCGACCGGCAGATGCGCAGGGACACACCGGGGGACGGGTCCGGTGTTCGGGTGGAGCGAGCGGGCGGTGTCGTACGGCAGACGGGTGGGGAGGGCGACTGGAACGGGGTCCTCTTCTCGGAGCTGACCGAGGACGGCGCGGATGCGGCGATCGCGGCGCAGGTGGAGCACTACGGGGCGCTGGGGCTGGAATTCGAGTGGAAGCTCTACTCCCACGACGCGCCGCACGACCTGGGGGCGCGGCTCGCGGCGGCCGGGTTCGTGGCGGAGCCCGCCGAGGCGCTGATGGTGGCGGAGGTGGCGGATCAGCCGACGGAGGTCCGACTGCCGGACGGCGTACGGCTGTTGACCGTCACCGATGCGGCCGGTGTACGGCTCATGGGGGAGGCCCACGACGAGGCCTTCGGTTCGGACAGTGCGCGGCTCCAGCACCAGGTGCTGACCCAGCTCGCACGGGACCCGGACGGGATCGTCGCCGTGGTGGCCATGGCGGGCGACCGGGCGGTGTGCTCGGCACGGATCGATTTCCAGCCGGGGACGGACTTCGCGAGTCTGTGGGGCGGGGGGACGGCCCCGGAGTGGCGGGGCAAGGGGATCTACCGGGCGCTGGTCGCGCACCGGGCCCGTATCGCGGCCGAACGCGGCTACCGCTATCTGCAGGTCGACGCCACGGACGACAGCCGGCCCATCCTGGAGCGCCTCGGCTTCGCCCGGCTCAGCACGACGACGCCTTACGTATACGGCGGGTAGGGGCTCTGCGGCGACGGTCGTGGCCCGCGGTCCGCGCGGGCGCGGCGTACTGCTGGCGTGGCCGGGGTCTTTGGTGTGCCGTCCCTTCGTGACGCGGCCGGGTCCCGGCGTCTGTGCGGTGTGGCGCCTCGCGCGTCGGCCGTCGGCGGTGAGCCGGGCCGTTGTGTACGGTAGTACACATGCCTTACGTACTGCTGGCCGCGGCCATCGCGGCAGAGGTCGGCGGGACCACCGCCATGAAGTACAGCGAGGGCTTCAGCAAGCTCTGGCCCTCGCTGATCACCGTCGTCGGATACGTCCTGGCCTTCGCGCTCCTGGCCCAGGTCCTCAAGTCCATGTCCGTGGGCACCGCCTACGCGATCTGGGCCGGCATCGGCACCGCCGCCATCGCGGCCATCGGCATGCTCTTCATGGGGGAGCAGGCGAGCGCCGCCAAGCTCGCGGGCATCGCCCTGGTCATCGGCGGCGTGGTGCTGCTCAATCTGGGCGGCTCCCACTGATGGCCCGCCGCTTCGACCCCGACCGCCGGCAGCGGATCATCGACGCCGCGATCCGGGTCGTGGGGGAGAAGGGCATCGCCGGTCTCAGCCACCGCTCGGCCGCCGCCGAGGCCGATGTGCCGCTCGGCTCGACGACGTACCACTTCAAGACCCTCGACGAGCTGCTGGTGGCCGCCCTGCGGCAGGTCAACGGCGAGCCGCAGACCGCCGTCGACGGCTGGGCGCGGATCCTCGGCGAGAGCGACGATCCGCTCGCCGACCGGATCACCCGGCTGCTCGGCCGCCTCGTCGGCGGCGACCGCGGCCGGATGCTCCTGGAGTACGAGCTCTACCTCGCCGCCCTGCGCCGCGAGGCGCTGCGGCCGGTCGCCGCGGAGTGGCTCGACGGGCTCGTCGAGGTGATCGGGGGGTACGTCGACTCGCCCGCCACCGCCCATGCCCTGGTCGCGCTGATCGACGGGCTCGTCATCCAACTCCTGCTCACCGGGCGGGAGTTCGACCCCGTCGAGACCCGCGAGATGCTGGCCCGCGTCATCGCCTGACGGCGGCCAGGGCGGCCTGGACGCTCGCCTCGATGTCGGTGATCGGGTAGATCGCCTCGCGGATCGTACGGTCACGGTCCACCACCAGCGTCAGGCGCTTGAGGCGGCTCACGCCGGCCGCCCTGAAAGTCGGCAGGCGCAGGGCCGCGGCGAGGGTGAGGTCGGCGTCCGACAGGAGCGGGAAGCGCAGCCCTTCCTTGTCGGCGAACGCCCGCTGCTCGTCCGGGCGTTGGGTGGAGACGCCGTGGACGCTCGCACCCGCCGCGGTGAACTCCGCGAGCTGGTCGCGGTACGTGCACGATTCGAGCGTGCACCCCGATGCGCCCGGGATCCCCGCCCAGCCGGGCGGGTAGCCGTCGCGCCGGGCGTAGGCGCTGGGGAAGCAGTACAGCACGGTGTGCGCGGTCTCCTGGGACACCGGATCGCGCAATTCGCCGTCGTAATCCAGCAGTTGGATCTCCGGCAGGCGCGTGCCGATCAGCCCGTGCACCCGCCCGGCCTCCTGCGAGGCCTCGGTCGTCGTCGCCATCATCTCTCCCTCTCCCAGCACCCAGGCGTCTCCCCAGTCCTGGAGTGCGATCAGTACGGGCAACAGGGCGCGGCCGCGCGGAGTGAGCCGGTACTCGTGGCGGGGCGGCCGGTCCTGGTACGGCTCGCGCGACAGCACGCCCGCGTCGACCAGCAGCTTCAGCCGCTCGGTGAGCACCTTGCGGGACATGCCCAGCTCCCGCTGGAGCGCGTCGAAGCGGTGCACCCCGCGTGCCGTGTCGCGCACGATCAGCAGGGTCCACCAGTCGCCGACGACGTCCAGGGCCTGGGCGATCGCGCAGTCGGCGTCGTTGAGGCTGGTGCGCTGGGGCATGACCGGCTCCTTCGTCTCGGCCGTTGACCTGTGGGAAGCATGCTGCCATAGTCCGTTCCTTAAGGGAACTTACTCAAGTGGGGGACGGCAGCGTGAAAACCGTGCGGGAGATACCGAGAACCGTCTGGCTGCTGGCCTTCGGCCTCTTCTTCAACGCGGCCGTCGCCTTCACCTTCATCTACCTCTTCGTCTACCTGACCGGCGAGCGCGGCCTGCCCCTCGCCCAGGCGGGCCTGCTCAGCGGCATCGGCGGCGTCGGCATCGTCGCGGGGAACTTCACCGGAGGCTGGTACGGGGACCGGTGGGGCCACCGCCGGGTCCTGCTCGCCGCCGCCGCGTTCAGCGGTGCCGGGCTCATCGCGCTGCCCGTCCTGCCGACCCCGGCGTTGTACGCGGTCCTGCCGCTCTGCCAGTACGCATCGGGCGTGGTCAGGGCCGCCAACTCCGCCCTCGTCGCCGTCTCCGTACCCGAAGGCAGCCGGCGCCAGGGCTTCGCGGTGATGCGGCTCGCGAGCAACGCCGGATTCACCGTGGGGGCGCCGATGGGAGCGCTGGTCGCCGCCTCGCTCTCGTACACCTGGCTCTTCGTCATCGACGGCATCGGCAGTCTGCTCTTCGCCGCCTACGCCTCCCGGGTGCTGCCCGCGCACGGGGCGCAGCGGGCGCGCGGCGCGCGGGACGCCCAAGCACCCGGCATCTGGCGGGAGTTGAAGGCGCGGCCCACCGTCCTGCTGCTGCTCGTCACCATCTTCTGCGCGGACATCGTCTACCGCCAGCTCTTCTCCACCGTGCCCGTCTTCCTCGGCGACCACGGCATCTCCACCGCCGTCTACGGCTGGGTGATCGCGATCAACGGCGGACTGATCCTCTGCCTGGAACTCCCGGCCACCATCGCCCTGCGCAAACGGGCTCCCCTCACCGTGGTCGGCGCCGGGCTGGTCCTGGTCGGCCTCGGCTACGCCGCCCTCATCCTGGGGGCGTCCGTGCTGGTGGCCGTCGCGATGATGGTGCTGCTCACCGCAGGCGAGATCCTCTACAAGACCCCGGCCACCGCGTACGTCGCCGACCAGGCACCCGACCACGCCCAGGGCCGCTTCCAGTCGCTGTACGCGGGAGTCTCCGTGAGCGGCGTCGTCCTCGCCCCGCCCCTCGGCGGCGCCCTGTACTCCGCCGCGCCGGGGGTGCTGTGGCCGCTGAGCGCGGTACTCGCCGGGGCGGCGGGGGCGGTCCTGATCGGAGCGGGGCGGCGGCGCGCACCCGCGGCGGGGCTTTCGGCGGGCTCGGACGCTGAGACCGGTTCGCCCGCGCACGCCCCCGCCGGTTAGCGTTCGGACATGACCGAAACGACTTCTTCACGCTCCACCGGCGCCGTCGCCGCCGGCCTCGCCACCCTCACCTCCGACGGCACCGTCCTCGACACGTGGTTCCCCGCCCCCGCGCTCACCGCCGAGCCCGGTCCCGCCGGCACCGAGCGCCTGAGCGCCGAGCGTGCCGTCGAGCTGCTGGGTGCGGGCGCCGCCAAGGCGATCGGGGCCGACGCACGTCGTGGGGTCGAGGTCGTCGCCGTCCGTACCGTCATCGCCTCGCTCGACGACAAGCCGCTGGACGCGCACGACGCGTACCTGCGACTGCACCTGCTCTCCCACCGGCTCGTGAAGCCGCACGGCCAGAACCTCGACGGGCTTTTCGGGCTGCTCGCCAACGTCGCCTGGACCTCGCTCGGTCCCGTCGCCGTCGACGACATCGAGACCGTACGGCTCAACGCGCGCGCCGAGGGCCTCCACCTCCAGGTGACGTCCATCGACAAGTTCCCGCGTATGACGGACTACGTCGCCCCCAAGGGCGTCCGCATCGCCGATGCCGACCGCGTCCGCCTCGGTGCGCACCTGGCCGAGGGCACCACCGTCATGCACGAGGGCTTCGTCAACTTCAACGCAGGGACGCTCGGCACCTCCATGGTCGAGGGCCGCATCTCCGCCGGAGTCGTCGTCGGCAACGGCTCCGACATCGGCGGCGGCGCCTCCACCATGGGCACGCTGTCGGGCGGCGGCAACGTCCGCATCGTCATCGGCGAGCGCTGCCTGGTCGGCGCCGAGGCCGGCGTCGGAATCGCGCTGGGCGACGAGTGCGTCGTCGAGGCCGGTCTGTACGTCACCGCGGGTACGCGCGTCACGCTGCCCGACGGCCAGATCGTCAAGGCCCGTGAGCTGAACGGCGCCTCGAACATCCTCTTCCGCCGCAACTCGGTCACCGGCAAGGTCGAGGCCCGCCCGAACAACGCGGTCTGGGGCGGCCTCAACGAGGTCCTCCACAGCCACAACTAACAACTGGCAACTAGCCCCGCAGCAGGGCCTCGTACGCCTCCCGCAGCCCGTCGGTCGCCTCGCGCCCGGCGGGCTGCAGTGGTTCGCGGACCGGGCCCGCGTCCATGAGCGCCTTCGCCGTGACCGTGCCCGGCAGGCCGCTCGCCATCATCAACTCGGTGAGGGGGAGCAGGAGGTGGTTGAGGCGGGCCGCCTGTGCCGTGTCACCTGCGTCATACGCGTCGAGCACCGCCCGCACCTGGCGCGGGGCCACGTTCGCGACCGTGCTGACATAGCCCGCGCCGCCCACCGCGTACAGCGGAAGGTTCATCTCCTCGCTGCCCGAGTAGTAGGCGAGATCCGTACGGGAGATGACCTTGGTGGCGCCGAGGAGGTCGTTCGCGCAGTCCTTGACCGCCGCGATGCGCGGATGCTTCGCCAGCCGCAGCATCGTCTCCGGCTCGATCCGGGTGCCCGTGCGGCCCGGGATGTCATACAGCATCACCGGTAGGTCGGTCGCGTCCGCGACCGTGCGGAAGTGCGCCTCGACGGCGGGCTGGGGCGGGCGGCTGTAGTACGGGGTGACCACCAACAGGCCGTCCGCGCCCGCCTGTTCGGCCGCCCGCGCCAGCTCGACGGTGTGGCGCGTGTCCGCGCTGCCCACGCCCGCCACCACATGCGCCGCGGAGCCGACCGCCTCGCGCACCGCCCGTACCAGTGCCGTCTTCTCGGCGTCCGACGTGGTCGGGGACTCGCCCGTGGTGCCGTTCAGGACGAGGCCGTCGCAGCCCTCGGAAACCAGCCTGGCCGCCAGCTTCTGTGCGGTGGGCAGGTCCAGGGCGCCCGCTGCGGTGAAGGGCGTGATCATGGCGCAGAGGGCGCGGCCGAAAGGGCGTGTTGTGGTCATAAGGGCAGTGTCCGACGGCTGGAGCGTGAAGGTCCACTTAGTTCTTCTTGGGGTGAAGCGTGAGCAACGCTGAACAGTCCGGCCGGAAGGCGGTCTTGGCGGGGGCCGGTCCTGTGCGTCACCATGGCGCCATCGGTGAGTTACGTCCACAGCGCATGCGGAGGTCGCCATGAGGCTCGGCAAGGCACTCGCCACGGGGATCGCGGAAGAGCGGCCCATGGAGGTCGAACAGGTCGACGAGCTCCCGGAGTCGGGGGACCTCGCGCTCCCCGAGCCGGAGCCCGCAGAGGTGACGGCCGCCCGATGAGGCTGCGGCTCCCCGAGGAACGCCCGACGGAGCCGCCCACCGGCTACAAGATCGCCCACCCGGTGCTGTCCCAGGACGGCACCCGGGCCGGGTTCCTCGGCATCTCGATCGGCTCGGCCCTGCCGTACGGAGTACTGGACGACGCCCGGTGCGCGTACGGGCGCCGCCACCGCTCCCCGTCCCGCTTCTGCGACTGCGGATTCCACGCCCTGCACGAGCGGTGCGAGGCACAGGCGCTGCTCTGCGCCGCCGAGTACCGCAAGGCGGTCCTGCTGGACGTGGCGGTGCTCGGCGCGTACATCCGCTTCGAGCTGGGGATGCGCTACGCCCGCCAGCGGGTCCGCAGCGCGACCGTCGGCCCCTGCGCCTGCCGGCGCACCTCGACCGGACTGGCCGACGGAGGGTGGGGCCGGCCCGGCTGGCAGGTGTTGGAGCCGGTCTGCGGGGCATGCGCCGGAGGACGCACACCACTCTCGCTGGCCGATTTCGCACGGCTCGGCGGCGAGGGGCTGCGGGTGATCGCCTCGCCCGAGGCGGATGTCGACACCGCGGTCACCGCCGCCGAACTGGTTGCGGAGGCGGCCCTGCTCCAGGCCAGACTCGACTGGTTCCAGGGGCAGTTGGCGAGACTGACCGGAGGAGAGCATGGCAAGTAAGCAGCGGAAGATGAGCCTGTGCTACAAACCCGTGGGTCTGATCCTCGGGATGGGCGGAGGGATGCTCGCGGGCGCCCTCTGCACCCGGGCCTGGCGGCTCGTCGGGGACGGGCGGGAGGCCCCCGACCCGCTCGACGACGAGCGCGCATGGCGCGAGGTGCTGATCTCGGCCGCCCTGCACGGGGCGATATTCTCCGTGGTCAAGGCGGCCGTCGACCGCGGTGGGGCCGAAGGGGTCCGGCGGGTGACAGGGCGCTGGCCCGCGTAGAAGGCCCTACCAGAGGTTCTCGCGGGACCAGGTGGGGTCGCCCGCGTACGGGTGGAGGCGGTCCAGGTTGTCGTGGGCCGGATGCGCGCGGGCGGCTGGCCCCGCCGCGAAGGCGTGCAGCAGATTCTCTGTGACCTTCGACGTGAACTTCGCCGTACGGGCGTCGATGCCGTGCCCGCCGTCCCCGTTGATCGAGCCGATCCAGCGCATCGTGCCGGTGTTGAAGACCCCCGCACCGCTCTTGGCCGTGTAATAGGCGGAGTTGGCGAAGGAGTTGATCCCGCGGCAGGTCAGCGGCGAGTGCGAGATCACCTCGATGGGGCGCGGCGTGGACTCCGAGCCGTTGGCCCGGTCGTACTCGGTGCCGACCAGACCGGGGAACTTCTCGCCCTGCTTCACGCCCGTACCCGCGAAGAGCCAGTGGCCCGGCGAGGTGACGACATAGTCGGCGGTCGTCGGATTGGACTCGTAGAGCGTGCCCGTCAGGGAGTTCTCCGGCTGGGCGTGCGGCGGCTCACGGAAGTTGGTGGTCGGGTACCCGCCCTCGGGGCGGCCGGGGTCCTGCGGCCAGTCGTTCTTGTAGCAGACGACCAGGCGGTGCGCACCGAGCGAGGTCGGCTCCAGCCGGGTGCGCCGGAAACAGGCGTTGGCGCCGAGGAAGGCGAGGTTGGTGCCCTGGTCGCGGGCGGCCGTGATCCGGTCGCGCATGGGCTGCGTCCAGTACTCGTCGTGCCCGAGGCTGATCACCGCGGTGGACCCCACCAGCAGCTTCGGGTCGCGCTCGATGTCCATGTTGGTGACGTACGCCGGCGAAAGCCCGAGCCGCTCGGCGAGCGCGACGACCGGCTGCTCGTACGTGAGGAACAGCCCGTCCCCGTCCCGGTGATAGGGCCGGTCGCAGCTGACCGCGCGCGAGCGGTGCGCGTCGTCGCCCTTGCCGCCGGGGCCGTTGTAGAGGCTGTGGCCGCCCCAGGTGTTGTACGCCTGCCAGGTCGCGACGGCGTTGACCAGGACGACACGGCCGTGCGTGGAGGCCGACCGCACGGTGATCGGCACATAGCGCTGGCCGCCGCTCGCCGCGGTCAGCCGGATCAGATACGCCCCTTCGGGCCAGTCCTTGGTGGACACCTCCGCGTCCGCGTCCCAGCGCGTCGAGACGGTGTACGTCGCCGGGTGGACGGAGGCGGGCCGCTGCTGCCGCCCCTTGACCGACGGGGACTCCCAGACCTTGCGCGCCAGCGCGCCTCCGTACCAGCCCATCCGGAACGCCTCGGCCCTGAACGTCTTCGCGGTCGTGTGCACATGCAGCCGGAACGGCTCGCCGCGGGCGACGCTCACCCGGTCCGCGTACCCCTCGATCTCGCGCTGCCCGCCGCGCCCCTTGAGCCGCCAGTCCGCGTCACCGCTCTGGTCGTTCTCCCGGCCCGAGGCCTTCGCGGCGGGCGAGGCCGGGCGCCCGGAGGTGCTCCGCCCGGACCGGCCGGTCCCCTCCGTATCGCATCCCGCGGCACCCGCGGCGGCGACCGCCCCCAGGAAGACTCTGCGACTCCACGCCGGCCGTTCCATGTGTTGCTCCGCTCTCCGCACCCGCGACTGCCGGGAGTCAAGAGGGTATGCGCGGACGAGGCGTTGCCCCGGTCACCGTGCCGTCTTCGGAAGGTGCGTCACTGGGAGGTGGTGTGGGAGGGGCGCATCACCAGGACGACGCGGCGCTCGGCGTCGCCGACCGGGGCCTCGTACTCCAGGCCGTACCGCTGGGCGAGGACGTCGAAGAAGGCGCCCTCGGGGTCCGGCTCGATGCGCTCGATCACGCCGCGCACTTCCAGATAGCGGTACGGCTGGTCCGGGTCGTTGACCGAGATGGAGACCTGTGGATCAGCTACGACGTTCTTGTGCTTGCGCCGGTCGGTGCTCGTCGTGAAGCGCAGGAACTCGCCGTCCCAGATGGCCCATACCGGGTTGACGTGCGGGATTCCGTGCGGCCCTTTGGTGGCGAGGTGGACGAAGAGCGGGCGCGTGAGCAGGTCGAGGTGACTCTCGGGGATCATCATGATGTTGAACATTATCAATATCTTGACGATGTGCACACCTCTTATGCTCGTCAGGTGACTATGCCTCCCGAGGACCGCCTCGGCCTCGACATCAAGCGTGCGGAGCAGGAGCTCATCGCCGCCAAGAGCGCCGCGCTGAAGACGGCCGGGCTGTCGGTTCCGCAGTACGCGGCGCTGTTCGGCCTGAGCGGATCGCCCGGCATCTCGGCCGCGGCGCTGGCGCGGGCCTGCCTGGTGACCCCGCAGGCGATGAACGTGGTGCTGAAGAACCTGGAGGAGCGCGGCCTCGTCGAGCGCACCCCACACCCGTGGCACGGCAATGTGCTGGAGACGCGGCTCACCAGCCGGGGGAGCGAGGCGTTCGAGGCCGCCGACGTGCTTGCCGTGGCGATCGAGCGTCGTATCTCCGGTGAATTCAATCCGGGAGAAAGGGAGTTGCTGCGGTCGCTGCTGGCACGCGCCGTCGCGGCGATCCGTGACGACGGCGCGTGATCACTCCGCGGGCCCGGCCCCGACGAGCCGGCCGGCCGCCGTGGCGGCCGACCGTCCCCTTCTCCGGACGCGGCGTCGTCCCGCCCGGAGAGTGCGCCCGGGACCGGGATGGAGAAACGGGGCCCGGCCCCGCAACTCCGCCCCGGGCGGGGCGACTACGGCCGGAAGTGGATCACCTGCGGGTCGTGGTCGCTGTTCTGTGCCGCGAACTCCGAGTTGATGTGGACGCTGTCGAAGAAGAAGCCGCCCCTGCGGACCGAGGGTGACACCAGGATCTGGTCCAGGACCTGCGAGTTGCCCTGGTAGTCGTAGGTGTAGCGCTCGTTCTTCGGCAGCGACCTGATGCCCGAGTACAGTGCGCCGCCGGCCTCGATCAGCTTCGTCGTGTCCGAGAAGTCGAAGTCGTTGATGTCGCCGAGGGCCAGCACGTTCGCGTGCTTGTCGGCCTTCAGGATCTCCTGGGTGAAGGTGTTCACCGCCTGCGCCTGGAGGTGGCGCTGGGTCTCCGAGGAGCGCGGCACCGGCTGGTACTGCGAGGTGAGGGCGAAGTCGCCGCCCTTCGACGCGAAGTGGTTGGCGATGACGAAGACCTTCTCGCCGCGGAAGGCGAACTGGCCCACCAGCGGCACACGGCTGTTGGCCCACGCCGCGTTCGCCGGGTCGATGCGGCCGGGTGAAGCCGAAAGGCTCACCTGGCCGTGTCCGCCGCCCACCACGGTGGTCGCGGTGGTGGCATCGCCGCCGGGGATGTCGGTGAAGGAGACGCGGTCGGGGTTGAAGAGGAAGACCTGGCGGATGTTGCCGCCGGGCTCGCCGCCGCTCTTGCCGTCGACCGGGTCGATCGTGCGTGCCTCGTACGCGGGGCCGCCCGCGGCGACGATCGCGTCGGTGAACTTCTTCACGGTGACGCTGGAGTCGACCGTGCCGTCGTTCTTGGCGCCGTTGTTGTCCTGGATCTCCTCCAGGGCGACGATGTCGGGCGAGGCGAGGTTGTTCACGACCGCCGCCGCGAGGTTGTCGAACTTCGACTGCGGGTCGGTCGGGTCGAGGTTCTCCACGTTGTACGTGGCGACCGCCAGCTCACCCTTGCGCTGCGGGCGGATGACCTCGGGCTGGAGACCGTTGTCCTTCACCGTCAGCGAGTTGGTCGCCAGCACGGTGTAGCCGCCGAAGGAGTTGAAGTCCAGCGGGCCCTGGGCGCCGCTGGTGACCACGTCACCGACATTGGCGGTCGGGAACGCCTCGGTGGCGGTCGGGATCAGCGACTGGATCTGCAGGCGGCCGGTGTTCTGGTCCTCGTACGAGGCGTAGAGCGAGCCGCCCCTGCGCGTCTGGTTCTCGTGCGGCTTGACCGTCACCCAGAGCTCGGAGTACGCGTCGGTGGCCGTCGTCACCCGGGAGGAGCCGACGCGGACGTTCATGCCCTCAAGCGACTCGTAGAAGTCGAGGGCGTACTTCTTCGGCTGCAGGGTGAGGGCGTTGATGCTGTTCGACGCGGCCGTGTCGCCCGCCGGGGCGTAACGGTCGGGCACCGAGCGGCTGTTGAGGACCACCGCGGCGGGGACGGCATTCCCCGAGGAGACCACGGTCACCGTCGGCTTGCTGATCTCGGTGAGGGACTGGTTGCCGCTGGAGGCGCCACCGGGGACGTAGTCGCTGACCGTGCCGGAGACGGTGACCGAGTCGCCGACCGCGACGGTCGGGTTCGAACTGGTGAAGACGAATATGCCCTCGCTGGTGGCGGCGTCGTCGTCCGGGGAGGCGTCCTGGAACCAGAAGCCCTTGGACGATCCGTACGTACGGATCCCGGTCACGATGCCCGGCACGCCTTCGACCTTCTGGCCGGCCAGCGGGGAGAGCCGGGTGGCGCCCTGGATGTCGTGGATACGGACCTCGGCGGCCGAGGCGGAGGACGCACCGGCCAGCAGACCGGCGCCCAGGGCGGCGGCGACCACGGCCGCGACCGCGGCTGATCTGGGGAGGCTGGAAGTACGGGCGGCAGGCATCACGGAACTCCGGGGGTGAGAGGGGCGAGGGGTGGCGGCGTTCTCAGTGTTCTACGCGCGTAAATCTCTTGCGTGGGCAGGGGAGTTGTCAAGGGTTGTCCGGTGGACGACAGCTGACGGGTACATGAACCGGGTGGCATGGGGAGAAATGCGTCTACGCTGGGGCGCTGCCGAGCCGTACACCCCCCGCCAAGGAGAACCACCGATGTCCGCAGACCGCCCGACCCTGCCGCCGGTGCGGCTGAACTCCGACGCGGAACTGGCGCGGGACGCGCTCGCCTCGCCGCTGTTCGCACGGGCCGTCCTGCTCGCGCGCTGGGCCGGGCCCGACACGCGGGTCGCCGCCGGCGGCGAACTCGTGGAGGCGCAGCTGCCCGCTGCCGCCGAGGCGCTCGGGATCGTCGCCGACGAGGACGGGGCGGCGTACGCGAGCGAGGCGTGGCGGCTGGCCGTCGACATCGGCCTCCTCGACGTCGAGGACCCGGAGGAGGAGGACGGCGAAGGCACCGTCACCGCCGGCGAGAATCTGGCGCTCGTCACCTCCGGCAGCCCGCAGGACATCCTCGGGCTGTGGCTGGACGGCCTGGAGGCCGTGTACGGCGACGCGATCGCCCCCCTCTTCGACGACTTCGCCGATCTCGTGGGCGAGGACGGGGAGATCGACTTCGAGGCGCTGGAGTGGGACCCGGAGGTCGAGTCCGAGTTCCTCGACGGCGTACTCGGCAATCTCTACCTGCTGACCGTGGCCGGAGAAGGCCCCGAGGGCGAGGCGGTGCCGCTGCCCGCCCTGGCCGCCTCGGTGATCGTCCCCGAGGACATGGGCGAGCCCACCGACGACGTGCTGGAGCAGGTGTCCGAGGCGATGATGCGCCTCGACGACCAGTTCCGGGTGCTGGAGCCGATCGGGCTCGTGGAGTACCAGCCGGTCGACGAGGCGCTGATGGTCGAGGCGGGCGACGAACCGGCGGAGCCGGTCGACGACGAGGACGTGTCGCGCTACGGCATGGTCCGCCTCACGCCTCTGGGCCTGTACGGCATCCGGGCCCGGATGCTGGACGCGGGCGTCGAGGCGCCGGCGGTCGGCGACCTCGCGGACAAGGGCGCCGACGTACTGCTCGACGCACTGGCGTACTTCCCGGAAGCCTCGGCCCGCGCGGAGACGCTGGGATGGCTGGAGGGGCGCGAACCGGCCGCCGCTGTACGGGAGTTGCTCTCGGCGGCCCGCGGCGGCGACGAGGGCGGGCCGCTGCGCAGGCTCTACTGCCAGCAGGCGCTGTCGCTGGTGGCCGCGGACGAGGCGGAGCCCGAGGTACGCGGGGTGCTCGACGATGCGGAACTGGGCGGCCTGGCGCGGGTCTGGCTGGTCGAGCGGGGGGCCGCGGACGTCCCCGCCCCGCCGGAGTCGATGATCTTCTGGCTGGCGATCGACACGATTGCCGCGCAGCTGGACGCGGACGGGGAACTGGAGGAGCTCCAGGGGCTGGTGGAGGGCCTGGTCGGGCAGCACGCGGGCTTCTTCGAGGCGGCGTGGCGGGTGGAGCACCCGGCGACGGCGGACGTGCTGGAGGCGATGGGCCGCCTCCACTCCGACAAGCGGACGGCGAAGGACGCGCGCAAGGCGGCGTTCAAGGCGAGGTCACGGGCCTGACCCGGGGCCGGGCGGGGGCGGGTGAGCCGCTGCGCGGGGCCATTCCCCACCCCGCCCCTCCCCGATCCTGGGGCTCCGCCCCAGACCCCGCTCCTCAATCGCCGGAGGGGCTTGAGTTGGCCTGGCGCGAGCTTGATCGTGCGAGTGAGTACGGGGATCCACGGGCATCTGCCCCGCACCCGCACGATCAAGCCGGTGCCGGCAAATTCAAGCCCGTCCGGCGTGTGAGGACACGCGGCCGCAGGTCGCGTACCTGGGGGTCGCGACCCGTGCGGATCGAGCGGGACCGGGGAGCTGCCCCCGGCCCCGCCCCACCCGCGCCCGACTACCGCGTCAGCACTCGTACTTGGTCGTGTGCTTGAACGACGACGAAGCCCCGTCGAAGCCATAGGTGCCCCGGTACGCCGGCGGATTCTGGTACTCGCCGACAATCGTGACCGTATTCGCGCTCGACCCCTGCCCCGCCCGCTTCGCGTCGAGCCTGAGCTGCTCGCCGATGTAGCCGCCCGTGATCTCCCACGGTGCGCCGCTGATGCCGCTGCTGATCTTGCCGCCGGTCACCACGTGCGGGTAGGTGTTCGGGTTGTACTTCACCTCGATGGCGAAGGTCACCGAGCCGTTGTGGAGTTCCAGCTTCGCGGCCGTCTGCACCGCGTCCGCCGTCACGTCCTGCTGCATGGCGAAGGCCTCGTCACGCGTCTTGACCTCCGCACCCTGCGGATTGAGGTAGCGGTGCTCGGAGCGCGACGACTGTCCCTTGGACGACTTGCGTGCCTGAGTGGTCATGGTGCCTCCTCCCGTCAGGCCAGCTGCTCGGCGATTTCGACGCGCAGCAGCGCACGGACGTTCTCGATGTGGTTGACCACGGTCACCACGTTCGAACCCGCGAAGAGCAGGCCGAGCGCGACATTGTCGGGGGAGGTCACCAGCGAACCGGAGTCGCCGCCCGCCGAGATGTTCGTCGTCAGGATCTGGTCCTTGAAGCGGGCCGTGCCCGCGGTCCCGTAGTTGACGTCGATCGTCGCGTCGGTCGCGATGATGCGGCCGAAGCTGATGTTGGTCGTACGGCCGGTCTTCTTCACCGGGTCGCCGACCGCCACATTGGACTTGCGGCGCCACGCGCGCGGCGCGCCGCTGAAGTACTGCTCGCGCGTCGCGTCCTGGAACTCGACCTTGCCGAGCGCCACGTCGACGATATTGTTCTGCCGCTCCAGCGGGATCTGCGGGGCGAACTGGATGGTGATGAACCGGTCAAGGGTCGCGATCCGGTCCGCCGGGTCCTGCCCGCCGTCGAAGACGCCGGGCTGCACGATCGCGCTGCCCTGCGGTGCGCGGTTGCAGTCCGCGAGGACGTGGTTGTTGGAGAGGATGTAGAACGCGGGCGGGGTGCCGATGCCGGGCCCCGGCGGGTCGGTCGTGGCGCCGGGCAGGAAGTCGTACACCACGCTGCCGAGCGTGCCGGCCGTCACCCGGACGTTGCCGACGGAGATCCCCGAAGGCGCGGGCCGCATACGGCGCTTGAGGGTCTGCGGGTCGAGCGACCCCAGTTCGCGCAGCTCTTCGAGCACCGGCTGCGAAAGCTGGGCGAGCTGCTCGGAGACGCCGCCGTCGCCGCGGTAGGACGACCCTTCCTGCGCGGGGACCCCGCGCCGGCCGCTCTGCTGCTGGTGGCGCTGTGCCGATACGTGACCGACCGCGACGACGTCGGTCGGGGTGCCGTCGTCCATCTGCTGCGGGACGACGTCCCGTTCGGGCAGCATCGACTCGGGAACCTTCTGGGTGACGAACACGACGACGGCCTGTTCGCCGGTCGGCCTTCCGTCGGTCCACTTCACGCCGTGGCCGAAGCCGACCACATTGGCGAGCGGCGACTGGGCCCGCATGAAATCGGACGTCGCCTGATGGCGGGAGCTGTCACTGATCTGCCCGCCGGTCGGGCCGCGCATCATCTCGGGCTGGCTCACGCCAGACCACCTTCTTTTCCGCTAGATCCGTGTGCAGGGATCCGTTACGGCTCGTCGTGCTGGGCGTCGACGTCCCCGATCGCGATCACGCGCACGGGTATGCCGTCGAGCTCGTACGGAACCACGTCTTCCTGCCGGAGCCGGTCACGGGGCACTGTCCGGGTCACGAAGACGACGATGACGTCTTCGCCCGAGTGCTCGTCCCTCCCGATGCCCACCCCGGTCACGTTGGCCAGCTGCATCAGCCGGCTCTCATGGAGGGTGCGAGCCTGTCGTGCGTCCACATCGGCTCGCCTCCCCTACAGGTGAAGCAGGTAGGGCCATGTCTATTCCCGACGGCACCGACGGTCAAGGCATTCTGCACTGAATCTTCGGATTGGAGGCGATTCAGGGTACTTGACCTTGTTTACGAAGATTCTTCATGTACGGAGGTGGGAAGCCCCGTTGAGATCGAGGACCGCCCCCGACGACCACTCGGCCATCGGCGACGCCAGCCACAGCACCGCGTCCGCGATTTCCCCGGCCGAAGCGACCCGCCCGAACGGCGACTGCGCCCGGATCGCCTCGCCCTCCGCCCCGCTCAGCCGCCCCGCGACCCGCTCGGTCTCGAAGAAGCCGGGGGCCACGGAGGCCACCCCGATCCCGTACGGCGCGAGCGAGACGGCCAGGGACTGGCCCAGCGCGTGCACCGCCGCCTTGGTCGCCCCGTACGCCGGATGGTCCGGCTCGCCCCGGAAGGCGCCGCGCGAACCGATGTTGACGATCCGTCCGCCCGTGCCCGCGTCGATCATGCGGCGTGCGGCGAGATGGCTCAGATTCGCCGTGGCCAGCAGATTCACCGACACATGCTGCTGCCAGAGCGCGGCCCAGTCCTCGTACGACGTCTCGGCGAGGGGATGGCGCACATTGACCGCCGCGTTGTTCACCAGGACATCGATCCCGCCCAGCGCGCCGGCCGCCGCGTCCGCGACCGCGGCCGCCCCCGCGGGGTCCGACAGATCGCCGCCGACCAGCGTATGGCCCGTACCGGCAAGGGAGTCGAGCGTCGCCCGCGCGTCCTCCTCACGCGTGCCGTAATGCACCGCGACCCGGTCGCCGTTGGCCGCGAACGCCTGGCTCACCGCCCTGCCCAGACCGCGCGATGCACCGCTGACGAGGACGCGCCGGCCGGCACTTGGGAGATTCATGGGGAAAGGCCTCTCGAAGTCGCGTGCTGTTCAACCGCCGTTTATACGCGGGCGGGAGCGTGAGCCCGCAATCGTTCGCGCCGTACGAGTCCTTCAGGAGACCCGGGATGCCGCTCAGCCGCAGGGAATTCACCAGACAGTCCGCCCTCACCGGTGCGGGAGTCGCCCTCACGGGCGCCGTCGGCGCGCTGGCCACCGCGCCCGGCGCTCTCGCCGCCGAGGGACACGGGAACGACCACGACCATGACCACGGTCACGACCACGGGCACCACCACACGCCCGGCTACGGCGCACTGATATCCGATCCCAAGGGCATCCTCGCGCTGCCCAAGGGCTTCTCGTACCGGATCATCACCCGCACCGGCGTCACCACGCTGGAGTCCGGCGAGTCCACTCCCTCCAACCACGACGGCACCGCCACCTTCGCGGGCTCGCGCGGCTCCACCCTCCTGGTCAACAACCATGAGCTGGCCGGCGCCCGCGCCAACTGGCCGCACCCCGTCCCGCTCGCCGAGGGTCTGGTCTACGACCCGGCTGCGGCCGGTGGCTGCACGGTCGTCGAGGTGCACCGCGGCGGCCAGGTCGCCGAGTGGGTCGGCATCGCCGGCACCGCGACCAACTGCGCGGGCGGATCCACCCCTTGGGGCACCTGGCTGACCTGCGAGGAGACCGAGGACAAGGCCGGCAAGAACGGCTTCACCAAGGACCACGGCTACGTCTTCGAGGTCGACCCCCGCGACCGGCGCGCCAACCGGGCGCCCAAGCCCATCAAGGCGCTCGGCCGTTACGCCCACGAGGCAGTCGTCGTCGACCCCAAGCGCGGTCACCTCTACCTCACCGAGGACGCGTCGGGCCCCAACGGACTGCTCTACCGTTGGACCCCGCCGCACGGCTTCACCCACGGCCGCGGCAAGCTCCGCACCCTCGCCGACGACGCGGGCGTCCTGCAGGCCACGAAGGTCTTCGACCAGAGCGGCGCCTTCGTGGACGACCTGTCCCGCGCCACCAAGATCGGCACCGTCTACGGCGTGGACTGGGTCGACGTACCCGACCGCGACGCCAAGACCGTCTCCGTGCGCAAGCAGTTCACCGACACTCAGGTCACCCGGGCGCGCAAGCTCGAAGGCATGTGGTGGGCCGACGGCGGGGCGTACATCGTCTCCTCGTTCGCCCGCGCGGAGAGCCCCGTCCAGCACGACGGACAGGTGTGGTTCTACGACCCGAAGCGCCGCACCCTCACCCTGAAGGTGCTCCTGGGCGTCAACCCGGACCCCTCCAAGGACGGCGCCTTCGACGGCCCCGACAACATCACCGTCTCGCCGTACGGCGGCCTGGTCATCGCCGAGGACGGCGAAGGCGTGTCCCACCTCTTCGGGGCGACCGACAGCGGTGTGACCTACCCGATCGCCCGCAACGAACTCAACATCGGCACGGCGGACGCGCCCGAGTGGAGCGAGTTCACCGGCGTGACCTTCTCGCCCGACGGGGACACCCTCTTCGCCAACATCCAGGTGCCGGGCATCATGCTCGCCATCACCGGACCGTGGAAGCGCCAGCCCCGCTGATCCCGTCCCAGCCGCTGCCGTCCGTACCGTCGCCGAACTCGCCGTCCATCGCCGCGAGTTCGGCGACGTACTCCTCCTCGCCGAGGATCATCCCCGACAGCGGCTCCCGGTCCCACCACGGCTCGTCCCCGGCATGCGCGGCACACCACTGCGCCAGCTCGGGGACGGACGGGCGGTCCGCCGGGTACTTGGCGAGACAGCGCGCGAGGAAGCCCGCCCACTCCGCGTCCGGTACGCCCACCAGGTCGGGCCCCGAGTGACGTGTCCGGTAGAGCACCTGCTGCGCACCGCCGGCCCCATGGGGATTGCGCCCCGTCGCGGCCAGCGCCAGCAGCGCACCGAGGGCGAACACATCGGCTGCGGGCCCCGAACCGCCCTCGCCGCTGAGGAGTTCAGGCGCGATGAACCCCGGTGAACCCCCGCTCCCGCACCCGCCGAAACCGGTGATCCTGGGGCCGCTGCGGGTGATGACGACCGTGGCCGGCTTCAGTCCGTAGTGGAGGATTCCCGCCCCGTGGATCCGGCGCAGCGCCTCGGCGGCCATCGTGCCCAGCGTGCCCAGTTCGCCGGGTCCCAGCGGTCCGAGCGTCGCGACCGACTCCGAGAGCGAGACGCCCGCGCAGTACTCGGCGGCGACCCACGGCCGCGGCGCGTCGGCGTCGGCGCCCACGACATTGGCGGTGTACGGGCCGCTCACGGCCCGTGCGGCGGACGTCTCGCGCCGGAAGTGCTCCCGGAACTCCGGGTCGGCTGCGTGCCGTTCACTGACGGTACGCACCACGACGTGGCCCCCGTCAGGGGCGATCCCGAGCTGATCCCCGCTTCCGCCGAGCGGTGCGACGATCCGGTACCCCGCGACCTGTGCCATGCGGTGGCCCCCTTCGGGCTGGTGACGATCTGTGCGACGCGTGCGGGGGCGCACTTGGTTGCGCCGTCCCGGAAAACCCTTGGCGCGGTGCGTGACCACGCTCCTACAGTGAATCTCGTCCAGGTGCGCAGGCAGGACCTACTTCCACTCATAATGGGGCGGTCACGGGTTCGAGTCCCGTCGCCGGCACTCGTGCCGGTGTAGCTCAGGGGTCAGAGCACCTTTGTCGGTTCCGCCGACCTCGATCTCTGGACACCACAGTTTCATGCACCTCCCGGTGCTTCGACCTCGGGAGGCTCAGCATCGGGAGGTGCCCGGTGCGCAGGCGACGGTTCCTTCCGGAACAGCAGGCCGCGGGTTCGAGTCCCGTCACCGGCTTCGGGCCGGTGTAGCTCAGAGGCTCTCAGAGCAGCTGTCATGCACCGTCGCCGCCTCCCGATCTCGGGCACCCTCCATCGCTACGCCTTCCCCTGCCCGCTTTATCCGCAATTCGGGGGAATTCCTATGGCACGCTTCAACACCCGCGCGGCCCACGCCGCCCCGCCCACCTCGCCCGTGCTCAGCACCGGTCAGGTGGTCCGTACCCACCAGGGCGGCCGCGGGCATCTGCGCGACGCACGCTCCGAGCTCTATCTCCTCGCGGTCGCCAACTTCGTGTCCCAGCAGACCTTTTACGAGTCCGCAGGCGATCGCGACGACCGCTTCACCGCGCTCGTGCACCGGCTCGCCGTCGAGGACCCTCAGTGGACCGCGGGTCTCCTCGGCTGGCTGCGCGGCGACGGCAACATGCGCACCGCGGCCCTCGTCGGCGCCGCCGAGTACGTACGCGCCCGCCTTGCCGCGGGCGCCGAGGACGGCCCGTCCAACCGTCAGGTGATCGCCTCCGTGCTGCTGCGCCCCGACGAGCCCGGCGAGCTCCTCGCGTACTGGACCTCCACCCACGGACGCGCCGTGCCCAAGCCCGTCAAGCGCGGCATCGCCGACGCCGTCCGGCGCCTCTACAGCGGCAAGGCGCTCCTGAAGTACGACACCGCCTCCAAGGGCTACCGCTTCGGCGACGTCCTCAACCTCGTGCACGCCTCGCCCGACCCTGCCAAGCACTGGCAGGGCGAGCTGTTCCGCTACGCCCTCGACCGCCGCCACAACCCCGACACCGCCGTGGCACCCGCATCCGACCGGACCCTGACCGCCCACGGGGCGCTCATGGCGCTCCCGGTCGCGGAGCGTCGCGCCGTCGTCACCGCGCCGGACGGGCCGGCGCGTCTCGCGGCGGCCGGGATGACCTGGGAGTCCCTCGCGGGCTGGCTGCAGGGGCCGATGGACGCGGCGGCGTGGGAGTCGGTGATTCCGTCCATGGGGGCCATGGCATTGGTCCGTAATCTCCGCAATTTCGACGAGGCCGGCGTCAGCGACACCGTCGCCGCCCAGGTCGCGGCCAAGATCTCCGACCCGGAAGTGGTCGCGAAGTCGCGGCAGTTCCCCTTCCGCTATCTGTCCGCGTACCAGCACGCTCCGTCGCTGCGCTGGGCCTACCCCCTGGAGCAGGCACTCGGCCACTCGCTCGCCAACGTGCCGGCGCTGCCGGGCCGCACCCTGATCCTGGTCGACCGCTCGGGCTCGATGTGGTCTCCGCTCTCGGCCCGCTCGCAGCTCAACCGGGCCGACGCGGCGGCGATTTTCGGAACCGCGCTGGCGATCCGGGCGGCCGCAGGAGACCTGGTGGAGTTCGGTACGAACAGCGCGCCCGTGAAGTACCGGAAGGGAGAATCCGTCCTCAATGTCCTCAAGCGTTTCGGCAGCCGCGGCGGCACCAACACGGCCGAAGCCGTTCGCAAGCACTACCGAAACCACGACCGAGTCCTGATTGTTACGGACGAGCAGGCGGCCTGGAGTCACCACGGCGACGTGGCCGCAGGAGTGCCCGCACAGGTGCCCGTCTACACCTGGAACCTGGCGGGCTACCGGGCCGGTCACGCCCCGTCGGGCAAGGCCGGACGGCATGTCTTCGGGGGTCTGTCGGACAGCGCTTTCCGGATGGTCCAGCTGCTCGAGGCGGGACGTGACGCGCACTGGCCCTGGGCCCGGTGATCAAGGTGCTGCGGAAGGACGGACATGGCGTGAGGGGTCCGGTGGGCGCATACTGAGAGCAATGACTAAGTCAGCCGGATCCCGGCGCCACCTGCCCTCCAGTCCCTTCAACCGCCCGGCCCAAGCAGCCGCACCCATCGAGATCTTCGATGTGGGGGACCGGGTTTCGCATGACCAGTTCGGACTCGGAAGAGTCATTGGAATCGAGGGCGACAACGACGCCGTGCTCATCGATTTCTCCGGGCGTCAGGGGAGGATCCTCAGCCCCTACGCCAAGCTGACCAAGCTCTGAGTCAGTTACGGTCCGATCGCCTGCCCTTGATCGCGAGGGCGGCGACCGGAACCGTGCAGAGTGTGATCAGTGCGCCCGCAAGAAAGGCGCTGGTCGCGCCGTGTGTCAGCACGGCCTGAGGTGATCCGGTGGCATGCCGGGTCGCTGTGCCGTAGACCGTCACCTGTACCGAAAGACCCAGCGTCCCGCCCAGCCACTGCAATGTCTGCAGCAGGCCGGAGGCGGAGCCCGCGTCCCGCGTGCCCACTCCCGCGAGGATCGTCGCGTTGAGCGGCATGAAACTCATCCCCACCCCGAGCCCCAGCAGCAGCATGGGGCCGAGCAACCCGGCCGCGTAACTCCCGGTCGGGCTCAGTCGTGTCAGCCAGAGGGCTGAGCCGGAGATCAGCAGGGCGCCGGTGACCAGGACCGGCTTGGGGCCGTGTCGCTGCAGCAGCCGGGGCACGAAGCGGAGCACCGCGAACATCGCGGCGGTCAGCGGCAGGAACGACACGCCCGCCCGCAGGGGGCCGTATCCCAGGACTTTCTGGACGTACTGGGTGAGGAAGAAGAAGGCGCCGAACATCCCGGCCGGGATCAGCAGGACATTGAGGTAGGCGGCCGCGCGGTTGCGGTGCGCGAAGAGCCGCAGGGGTGCGATGGGCTGGGCCGCACGGCTCTCCACGTACGTGAAGAGCGCGAGCAGCACGACGGCCGCGGAGAACGCGGTGACCGCCTGGGAGTCGCCCCAGCCGCCGTCCGAGACGCGGATGAAGCCGTAGACGAGCGCGGTCATGCCCGCCGTGCCGGTGAGCGCCCCGGCGGCATCGAAATGTCCGGTATGGCGCGGAGGTTCCCGGACCAGGCGGGGGAGCGCGAGGGCGACGCCGACGCCGATCGGGACGTTGATGAGCAGCGCCCAGCGCCAGGAGGCCCAGGACGTGAGCATGCCGCCCACGACGAGGCCGAGCGAGGCGCCGATGCTGGCCATCGAGGTATAGATCGAGAGCGCATGGTTGCGCTTGGGGCCCTCGGCGAAGTTGGTGGTGATCAGGGCGAGCGTGGAGGGGGCGATGAGTGCGGAGCCGACGCCCTGCAGGGCGCGTGCGGCCAGCAGCCAGGCCGAGTCGGTGGCGAGGCCGCCGAGCAGCGAGGCGAGGGCGAAGAGGGCGGCGCCCGCGGTGAGGGTGCGGCGGCGGCCCATGATGTCGCCGACGCGGCTGCCGAGCAGAAGTAATCCGCCGAAGGCGAGGGTGTAGGCGTTGAGGACCCAGGAGAGCCCGGACGGGGTGAAGCGGAGGTCCTGCTGGATGTCGGGCAGCGCTACATTGACCACAGTCGAATCGACGCCGACCATGAGGTAGGCGGTGACGATGACGAAGAGGACGACTCCGGGCCGCTGGAGGGGTCCTTCGGATGTCTGCGGTGGTGCGGCTGAGTCGACGGACGAGGTGGACATCTTCAACTCCCTTTATGGGGGCAGCACTTACTGCCCGCGAGGAAAGCGGGGACTGTCTCCGGTTAGCACTCGCTAAGATACGGAGACCATCCCCGCTTCGCAAGGAGTGCCAGGAACCAGAGGAGTTCGCCGATGCCCAAGCCGATGCGCGCCGATGCGCGCCGCAACTACGACCGCCTGCTCGAAGTTGCCGCCGTGGCCTTCGCCGAGCGCGGCGCGGACGCGTCGCTCGACGACATCGCCAAGCGTGCGGGGGTCGGATCCGGCACGCTCTACCGGCACTTCCCGTCCCGGCGGGACCTCCTCGAAGCGGTCTACCTCGAAAGCATCGACGAACTCACCGACCGGGCACTGGAGTTCATCGCCTCCGAGCGGCCCGCGGGCGACCTGCTGGCCGAGTGGCTGCAGCTCCTGGCCGAGCAGATGATCCGGCTCAGCGGCCTCAAAACGCTCCTGGGCGAGGCGATGACCGATGGCACCTCGCCGGTGATCTCGGTCTGCAGCGGCCGCCTGAAGGACGCGGCATCGGATCTCCTCGCGGCCGCGCAGAAGGCTGGTGCCGTACGGGCCGACCTCGAGCCCACCGAACTCCTTCGGCTCACCCATGCGGTGGCCACCGCGACCGAGCTGGGGGCCGGGACACCGCAGCAGATCGGCCGCTACCTCACCCTGATCCAGGAGGGCGTCAACGCGCCTGGAGTGATCCGTTCGGTCACACTGACCGGGTGACCCAGGATTCCGAACTTCTGCCCGATTCCGCACCGGAGGGCGTACGCCGCCCGGTGCGGTGCCGTATGTGCGGCCGCCCCCTGAAGGGCAAGGCCTCGCGCAGGACGGGCCTTGGGCCCGCGTGCGACGCGAAGCTGCATCCGGGGCCGGGTCCGGAGATCAGGACCCGGCGCCATGAGGTGATGCAGGACCCGCTGCCCGGGGCCGAGGGCTAGCGGGCGGAGCCGTACACGACTGCTGTCAGGAGCAGTTGATGATGAGCGAGGTCAGGGCGGTGCAGCTGCGGCTGGCGGAGTCGTTGGCCGCGTTGGTGTCGGCGGGGCTGCTCGCGGTGCGGGTGGCGGTCACCTTGTAGGTGGTGCCGAGGCTGAGCAGGCCGACGGGGGCGCTGAAGTGCCGGGTGACGCTCGCGGCCGGGGCCAGGTTGGTGACGGTGCAGGTCACCGCACCCGATGCGACGGTGCAGTCAGGGCTGGTGGCGCCCATCGGGGCGGGCAGCGGGGCCTTGACGGTGCCGGTGGTGGCGGTCGCGGGGCCGTTGTTGGTGATCGTCAGCGTGTAGTCGATACGGCCGTTGAGGAGCCGGGGAACGGGGGTCGCCGTCAGTGCGACACCGAGGTCGGTTGTCGGCGGGGCGGTGACGGTGAACGTCGCGCTGTCCGGGGAGAAGTACTCCGGTACGTACCCGTGGGCATCGCCGTACGTCTCGCCGTAGGGGTCGAACCCGTAGGCGCCGGGCTGGGCGTCGGCGCGCACGGTGGTGTTGATGGTCACCGCGCCGGCGGACTGCGCCGGGATCCGGGTTCCGCCGAAGGTGCCCCAGGACACGATGGGGTGCGGGTGGTTGGGGTCGGCGCTGTCGAGGCCGTTGGCGCTGCACAGCTCCGGTGCGGAGCCCTGATCGGTGGTGCAGGTTCCGGGGGCGAACGGGCCGCCCGAGCCGGTGGAGAACAGCTCCGCCAGGAACGTCGAGGGATCCGTGTACGGGTTGGTGAACGCCACGGTGATGGTGACCAGGGCGCCGGGCGGGGCACTGGTCGGGCTGATGCTGATCGTTGCGTTCGCCGAGGTCAGGGTGGCCGTGTCGGCGTGTGCGGGGGTGGCCAGCGCGGTCAGGCCGCCTGCGGCGAACGCCAGGGCTGCGGCGTAGACGGCGGCTCTGCGCCGCAGCGCGTTCCAGCGGGTGGTCGGGGGCGTCGGTTCCACGGGCGTGGTCCTTCCCTGAGGCTTGCGGAGGAGCCACGTGCAGGCATCCGCCGCAGGGGTGTGATGACCGCTGCCGGCCGTGGCCGGCAGCGGTGGAGCGGCTGGATGCCCCCCGCCGGTTCCCGGGCGCAGCCGGACCTCAGGGTGAAGGGCGGCGGCCGGAGTCGGCCGTCGTTGTGTCCGGGATCAGGATCTTGTCCGGAGCTCTGGGCGGCAAGGCACTATTGCGCCGGATTTGGCTCTGCACGGCCCCCGGTGTCCGGTTCTGGCAGGAACGGACGGTGTCGGGTGCTTCGTCGCGTACGCGCCGGACGCCCTGCCGCTCTAGGCGGCGGGCTCGATGCCGCTCGCGCGGATTGCCGCCGCCCACTCGACCAGCAGGACTTCATAGTCCTCGGCCGGCCATTCGCCGTCCGCCGACTGGGCGTCGACGAACCGCCGGATGGCGTCGTTCGCCTCGGAGGCGGAAGGGGTGGTGGGCATACGAACAAGGTTACGGCCTGCCACTGACAGTTAACCCCCATTCGGGCGTGGGATCCGTCACGCGTTCGTGGCGCAACCCAATCGCTCGAACACCGCTCCCTCCAAACGGAGTTCGAGAGAGCCCAGACTCTCCTCCAGCTGCGCCACACTGCTCGCTCCGACCACGGGAAGCACCGCGGGCGTCCCCTGCATCAGCCACGCCATCACCACCTGGTTGACCGTCGCGCCCAGTTCCCCGGCCACCTCGCGCAGCACCGCCAGGCGTGCGGTCGAGTCCGGGTGGTCGTACTCGGCCGGTATCGGCTTGGCGGGGTTGGAGTAGGCGCCGCCGAGCTGCGGCGAGTAGGCGATCAGCGTCAACTCCGGCTCGTTGCGCACGTAGTCGAGCAGTTCGTCGGTGGCGAAGGGATTGACCCCGCCGTCCGCTCCGGGCCTCGGCCGCAGATAGGTGAGCCGCTGCTGGACCGCGCTGTACGGCGTCGCCCCGAGCTCAAGTGCCGCCGCCTGCGACTTCTCGATCCGCCAGGTGGCCAGATTGCTGCATCCCAGCGCCCGTACCTTCCCCGCGTCGACCAACTCCCCGAAGGCGCCCATGGTTTCGTCCACGGGTGTCCGCCGGTCCTCGATGTGTGCGTAGTACAGATCGATGCGGTCGGTGCCCAGATTGCGCAGACTCGCCTCGGCCTGCTTGCGTATCACCGGCGCGGAGAGTCCCTCGGCGTTCCCCGGCCACTCGTCCAGCGGCCCGGTCGCGAGCCCGCCGACCTTCGTCGCCAGGACGACCTGATCGCGCACCCCGCGGCTGGCGAGCCACCGCCCGAGCAGCAGTTCGCTCTCCGACCCGCTCGCCCCGTCCACCCAGAACGCATAGCAGTCCGCCGTGTCGATGAACGTGCCGCCCGCCTCCAGGAACCGGTCCAGGATCGCGAACGAGGTCGCCTCGTCCACCCAGGTCCCGAAACCCATCGCGCCCAGGCAGATCCCACTGACCTCGCCCGCCCCACGGATGCTTCGCTGCTTCATCGCGCAGTCCTCCCCATCGGCCCCCGCAGCGGCAGCAGTTGCCGTTGCGTGCCGGAGTCTGCACGTTCGCGTGCACGCGAAGTCAAGCGGTCTCGATCTTCACCCGCCCGTCCCGCACGCCTTCCTCCAGCGTGAACTCGCCCTGTACGAGACCGAGACAGGTGTCCGCGTCCATGGTGACCGTCGCATCGGGCCGGTCGGCGGGTCCTTCGCCGTACAGCGGGTCGCCGTCCCCGGTCCGTACGTGGAAGACGCCCTCGTCGAGCCGTACCTCCACCAGGCCGGCCACGCTCTCCAGCCGCCGCGCCAGCGGCACGGCGAACCAGTGCGCCCGTACCGCGTCCGTGGGCCGGCGCTCGGCCAGCGCGGGTGCGCCCCACTCGGCCAGGGCCGTGAGTACGGGCAGCAACTCCCGCCCCCGTGCGGTGAGTTCGTACACGAAAGCCGAGGCGGGTGCAGGCAGCTTCCGCCGTGTCGCGAGCCCTTCGCGCTCCATGTCCTTGAGCCGCGAGGCCAGCACGTCGGTGCTCACGCCGGGCAGGTCGGCGTGCAGGTCGGTGTAGCGGCGCGGGCCCGCAAGGAGCTCGCGGACGATCAGCAGGGTCCAGCGGTCGCCGACGGAGTCCAGGGCTCGGGCGGCGGCGCAGTACTGGTCGTAGCTTCGGCGTGACATGGCACGCAGTCTAAACAAGAAGTTGGACTTTCCAAGCTCGGGCTTGGTAAAACCAAGTGACGCAAGTGAGACCTGGGAGGGCCACGGCATGGAGTTCCGCCAGTCGAGCAAGTTGAGCGAGGTCTGTTACGAGATCCGCGGCCCGGTGATCGAGCAGGCGAACGCGCTGGAGGAGGCGGGCCACAGCGTCCTGCGCCTCAACACCGGCAACCCCGCGCTCTTCGGCTTCGAGGCGCCCGAGGAGATCGTCCAGGACATGATCCGGATGCTGCCCCAGGCCCATGGCTACACCGACTCCCGCGGCATCCTCTCCGCCCGCCGCGCGGTCGCCCAGCGCTACGAGGCCCTCGGGATCCCCGACATCTCCGTCGACGACATCTTCCTCGGCAACGGCGTCTCCGAGCTGATCTCCATGGCGATGCAGGCGCTCATCGAGGACGGCGACGAAGTCCTCATCCCCGCCCCGGACTTCCCGCTCTGGACGGCGGTGACCACCCTCGCCGGCGGCAAGGCGGTCCACTACCTCTGCGACGAGCAGGCGGAGTGGTACCCGGACCTCGACGACATGGCGTCGAAGATCACGGACCGCACCAAGGCCATGGTCATCATCAACCCCAACAACCCCACCGGCGCCGTCTATCCGCGCGAGATCGTCGAGGGCATGCTCGACCTGGCCCGCAGGCACGGGCTGATGGTCTTCGCCGACGAGATCTACGACCAGATCCTGTACGACGACGCGGTGCATCACAGCGCCGCCGCCCTCGCCCCCGACCTGGTCGTCCTCACGTTCTGCGGTCTCTCCAAGACCTACCGCGTCGCGGGCTTCCGCTCCGGCTGGCTGCTGATCACCGGCCCCAAGCAGCACGCGAAGAGCTTCGTGGAGGGCCTGACGATGCTCGCCTCCATGCGCCTGTGCGCCAACGCCCCGGCGCAGTACGCCATCCAGGCCGCGCTCGGCGGCCGCCAGTCGATCCGCGAGCTCACGGCTCCCGGAGGCAGACTGCACGAACAGCGCGACAAGGCTTGGGAGAAGCTCAACGAGATCCCCGGCGTCTCCTGCGTGAAGCCCAAGGGTGCCCTGTACGCGTTCCCGCGTCTCGACCCCAAGATCCACAAGATCCACGACGACGAGAAGTTCGTGCTCGACCTGCTCCTCCGCGAGAAGATCCAGGTCGTCCAGGGCACGGGCTTCAACTGGCCCACCCCGGACCACTTCCGGATCCTCACGCTCCCGTACGCCGACGACCTGGACGCCGCGATCAGCCGCATCGGCCGCTTCCTCAGCGGCTACCGCCAGTGATCATGCGCCACTATGGTGGGCCGATGTCTTCGATCAAGCAGGTTCAGGTCACCTTCGACTGCGCGGACCCCGAGCGCGTCGCCCAGTTCTGGGCCGAGGTGCTGGGGTACGAGCACCAGGGCTGCGTGGCCGCCGACCCCTCCGGCGTGGGCCCGCGGCTGTACTTCCAGCGCGTCCCCGAAGGCAAGGTCGTCAAGAACCGGGTCCACCTCGATGTCCGGGTCGGGACCGGCCTCGTGGGCGAGGCGCGCCTCGCCGCACTCGAGGCCGAGTGCGCACGGCTGATCCCGCTCGGCGCGGTCCGCGGGCAGCTGCTGCTCGCCGACGAAGAGAACGAGTCGTGCCTGAACATGCAGGACATCGAGGGCAACGAGTTCTGCCTCGACTGACCTGCCGCGACGGCGTCCCCCGAGGGGCGGGTCCACTGTTTCAGTGGGCGCCGCCCCTCGGGGTTTCTGCTCTGCGTGCTCCTACAGCGCTCCGGCCGCCGGCTTGACCATGCCGCGGACCGTGCGGGACTTCACGAAGTCGCCGACCGCCGTCATCTCCCACTCGCCGGAGAACTGCCTGATCAGTTTTGCCATGATCACGCCCGTCTGCGGCTCCGTGTTCGTCAGGTCGAAGCGGACCAGCTCCTCGCCGGTCGCCGCGTCGAGCAGGCGGCAGTACGCCTTGGCCACCTCGGTGAACTTCTGGCCCGTGAAGGAGTTCACCGTGAAGACCAGGCCCGAGGCCTCGGCGGGGATGCGGCCCAGGTCGACCACGATCACCTCGTCGTCACCCGCGCCCTCGCCCGTGAGGTTGTCGCCGGAGTGCTTGATCGCGCCGTTCAGGATCGAGAGCTTGCCGAAGTAGCAGCTTTCGAGGTGGTTGCGCTGCGGGCCGTACGCGATGACCGAGGCGTCCAGGTCGATGTCCTTGCCCCGGAACGCGGGCTCCCAGCCGAGGCCCATCTTGACCTGGGTGAGGAGGGGGCGGCCGCCCTTGACCAGGGAAACCGTCTGGTTCTTCTGCAGGCTCACCCGGCCCTTGTCGAGGTTGATCTTGCCGGAAGAAGGGGCGGGGGCGGCGGCCGGGGCGGGCGCGGGCGGTGCGGGGTGCATCGCGGGCTGGGCGGGCGGGGGTGCCTGCGGCATCGGGGGTGCGACCGGCGGGGCGGCGGTCACCGGCGGGGCGACCGGGGCCGGGGTGGCGGCCGCGGGGGCCGGGTCCTCCACCGAGACGCCGAAGTCCGTGGCGATACCGGCCAGCCCGTTTGCGTAACCCTGGCCCACCGCGCGGACCTTCCATGCGCCGTTGCGCAGGTACACCTCGACGATGACCAGCGCCGTCTCCGTGCCCAGCTGGGGCGGGGTGAACGAGGCGATCGCGCTGCCGTCGTCCGCGCCGCGGATCGTGGCCGTGGGCTCGATGCCCTGGAAGGTCTGGCCCGCGGCGTCGGGGCTGGCGGTGACGACGATCTTCTCGATGCCCGCAGGGACCGCGGCCGTGTCGATCACGATCGCGTCGGGGGCGGACCCGCCGCCGGAGCGGTAGGTGACGCCCGGTCCTGCGGGCTGGTTGTAGAAGATGAAGTCGTCGTCGTTGCGCACCTTGCCGTCGGCGGTGAGCAGCAGGCCCGACACGTCGAGCCGCACCGGTGCCGACACGTCCACCGCGACGCGGGTGGTCGGGAGCGGGATGTTCGAGCCTGGGGTCATTGCGGTCATGCCGGGAACAACGAGCGGACCGTCTTTACAGTTCCTTGAAGGTCAGCCGCGGTTTCTGGGGTGGTTGCGGGCCGTGCGCTCGTTGCCGTGTTTGTACGCACCGGTCCAGCGCGCCATCACCAGCTGCGGGTCGCCCGAGTCCACCTCTGCCAGGAACTGTTCCGCCCGCGGGCCGCGCAGGGTGCCCGCTGCGCGGCCCTGGTGGGTGATCACCACGGTGCCGTCGGTGCGCTGGCTGCAGGTGAATCCGTGTGGTCTGGGCATGACACGGAAGGTAGCCGGTCAGTGTGCCGGGGTGACGACTATTTTCCGGCCCAGGCCCGAGCTGAAGCGGTCCAGCGCCGCCGGGTAGTCGGCGAGCGGCAGTCGGTCGCTGATGAAGACCGCGGGGTCCAGGACGCCCGCCGCGAAGAGCTCCGCAGCCCGCTCGTAGCTGTGCAGGACCGCCATGGAACCAGTGATCGTGATCTCCTGGTTGTAGATCTTGTACGGGTCGATCGTGGCGCGCGTCGCATAGTCCGCCACGCCGAACTGGAGGTACGTGCCCGCCTTCGCCACCCGGTTCAGGCCGTCCTGGATCGCCGCCGCGTTGCCCGTCGCGTCGATCACCACGTTCCAGCCGTCCCCGGCCCGCGACAGCTCCTCGGCGGAGGTCGCCGTCGCCGTGCAGCCGAGGGTGCGCGCCGTGGTCAGCCTGTCCTCGTTGAGGTCGACGACGTCCACGCTCGCCGCGCCCGTGCGCTTCGCGAGCTCCAGCATCATCAGGCCCATCGTCCCCGAGCCGTAGATCAGCACGTGGGAGGCGAGCTGCGTCCGCAGGACGTCGTAGCCGCGCACCGCGCAGGAGAGCGGTTCGATCAGCGCCGCGTCCTGGGTGCTGATGTGATCGGGCAGCCTGACGCAGTTGGCCGCGGGGGCCACCGCGTACTCGGCCGCCCCGCCGGCCGTCGTCACCCCGATCGCCGCCCAGCGCTCGCACATGTTGTTGTGGCCCAGGCGGCAGTAGCGGCACTCGTAGCAGTACAGCGAAGGGTCCACCGCCACCCGGTCGTCCAGGGCGAGTGACGTCACCTCCGACCCGAGTGCGACCACCCTGCCGGCGAACTCATGGCCGGGGACCACCGGGAGGGTGGGAGCGAACTCCCCCTGGAGGATGTGGAGATCGGTGCCGCACAGGCCGCAGGCGGCCACCTCCACCACGACATCGCGCGGTCCCGGGGTGGGGTCGGGGACTTCTCCGTAGACGACCTTGCCGACGGATTCGATGATGGCGGCCTTCATTTGACGGCTCCCAGAGAGAGGCCCTGGACCAGCTTGTCCTGGGCGGCGAAACCTGCGGCGAGCACCGGCAGGGAGATGGCGAGCGACGCGGCGCACACCTTGGCCAGGAACAGGCCCTGGCTGGTGATGAAGCCGGTCAGGAAGACGGGGGCGGTCTGGGCGACCACGCCGGTCAGCACCCGGGCGAAGAGCAGCTCGTTCCAGCTGAAGATGAAGCAGATCAGGGCTGTTGCCGCGATGCCGGGGGCCGCGATCGGGGCGACGATGCGGGTCAGGACGGTGGGGAGGCGGGCGCCGTCCACCCGGGCCGCTTCGATGATCGCGACGGGCACCTCGGCGAGGAAGGACTGCATCATCCATACCGCGATCGGCAGGTTCATCGAGGTGTAGAGGATGACCAGCATCCAGATGTTGTCGAGCATGCCGGTGTTCTTGGCGAAGAGGTAGAGGGGCAGGAGGCCCGCCACCACGGGCAGCATCTTGGTGGAGAGGAAGAAGAAGAGGACGTCCGTCCACTTCTTCACCGGGCGGATCGAGAGTGCGTACGCCGCCGGGAGCGCCAGGACCAGCACCAGTAGCGTCGAAGCTCCCGACGCGACAAGGGAGTTGGCAAGGGCCGGCCAGGGGCTGGCGCCGCCGCCCGCGCCGAAGAACTCGCGGTAGCTGTCGAGGGTGAGCGGGGCGGTGAGCGACGGGGGGTTCGTCGCCGCGTTCGCCTCGGAGTGGAAGGAGGTGAGGGCCATCCAGGCGATGGGGAGGAAGAAGAGGATGCCCAGCAGCCAGGCCAGCAGGCCGAGCGCCGCACCGCGGTGGAGGCGGAGGGGGAGGTGGAGGGACTTCATGAGCGGGACGCCTCCTCGCTGAAGAGGGACGAGACCACGCGGAGTGCGAAGGTCGCGATGATGATCGTGCCGATGACGACCAGGACGCCGGCGGCCGACGCCAGACCGTTCTCGTGGGCCTGGTAGAAGGACTGGTAGACGGTGTACGGGAGGTTTGCCGTGCCCAGGCCGCCCGAGGTGATGGTGAAGACGGCGTCGAAGTTCTGCACGATGTAGATCGAGCCGAGCAGGGCGCCCAGTTCGAGGTAGCGGCGCAGGTGGGGGAGGGTGAGGTAGCGGAAGACCTGCCAGGTGCCCGCGCCGTCGATCCTGGCCGCTTCGATGAGTTCGGGGGAGCGGCTCTGCAGGCCGGCCAGCAGGATCAGCATCATGAACGGGGTCCACTGCCACACCAGGGACGCCTCGACCGCCATGAGCGGGTTGGCGGAGACCCAGTCGCGCTGGGGTGCGCCGTCGCCTCCGACCCAGTGCAGTACGCCGTTGAGCAGGCCGTACTCAGGGTTGTAGAGGACGTGCTTCCACAGCAGCGCGGCCGCCACCGGCACCACCAGGAACGGGGCGATCAGCATCGTGCGGACGATGCCCCGGCCCTTGAAGCTGCGGTCCAGGAGGAGCGCCAGACCCAGGCCGACGACCAGGCTGGTCAGGACCACCGCCGCCGTCAGGATGACGGTCGTCAGGACCGACTTGCGCAGGTCCGGGTCGGTGAGGACCTCTTGGTAGTTGGCGAAACCGGTGAAGCTGCGGGCCTTGGGGTAGAGCGAGTTCCAGTTGAAGAAGGAGATCACCACCGTTGCCACGAAGGGCAGTTGGGTGACCGCGATCATGAAGATCAGTGCGGGGAGCAGCGGGGCGCGGGTCGCCCAGGCGCGCATACGGGCGCTGGGCGGGCGGGCGGACGCGGTGGTCCTTGCGGTCGTGGATGCGGGGACGCTGGTGGCGGTCATCGGCCCTTGTACTCCTTCGCGATCTTCGCTGCGAGCCGCTGGGAATTCCTCAGGGCCTTCGCCACGGACTGGCGTCCCGCGATGGCCGCGCTGATCTCCTGGGAGACCTTGGTGCCGAGGTCGGTGAACTCGGGGATGCCGACGAACTGGATGCCGGGCGCGGGGCGCGGCTGCACCCCCGGATCGCGCGGCCTGGCGTCGGCGATGGCGGCCCGGGTGATGTCGGCGAAGGTCGCCGCCTCCTTGCGGTAGGCGGGGTTCTCGTACGTCGAAGTGCGCTTGCCCGCAGGGACGTTGGCCCAGCCACTGGTGGAGCCCACCAGGTTCTCGTAGCCCTTGCTCGACGCCCAGGAGATGAACTTCCAGGCGTCGTCGGGGTTGTGGGAGGTCTTCTGCAGGCCCCAGGCCCAGGTGTAGAGCCACCCCGAGTTCGTCGTCCTGTCCACCGGGGCGGGGGCGTAACCGATCTTCCCCTTCACCGGGGAGCCCGACGCCTCGAGGAGTCCGGCGGCCGAGGTCGCGTCGTACCACATGGCCGTCTTGGACTGGGTGAGGTTGTTGAGGCACTCGGCGAATCCGGACTGGGCCGCCCCCGACTCGCCGTGCTCACGCACCAGTTGGACGTAGAAGTCGGTGGCCTCCTTGAAGGCAGGGGAGTCCAGGCGGGCCTTCCAGTCCTTGTCGAACCAGGTGCCGCCGAAGGTGTTGACGACGGTGGTGAGCGGGGCCATCAGCTCGCCCCAGCCGGGCAGTCCGCGCAGGCAGATGCCCCGCATCCCGGACTGCGCGCCGTCCGCCTGCGCGGCGAGGTCGGCGACCTGCTGCCAGGTGGGGTGGGCCGGCATGGTCAGGTTCTTCGCGGCGAACACGTCCTTGCGGTACATGAGGAAGGACGACTCGCCGTAGAACGGTTCGCCGTAGAGCTTCCCGTCGGCGGCGGTGAGGGACTGGCTGAGCGGGGGCAGGATGTCCTGCTGGTCGAAGGCGGGGTCCTTCGCCGCGTACGTACCGAGTTCGTGGAGCCAGCCGTTCTTGGCGTAGATCGGGATCTCGTAGTTGGAGAGGGTGGCGACGTCGTACTGGCCCGCCTGGTTGGCGAAGTCCTGGCTGATCTTGTCGCGCACGTCGTTCTCGGGCAGCACGGTGAAGTTCACCTTGATGCCGGTGGTGCGGGTGAAGTGCGCGGCCGTGAGCTTCTGGAGTTCGGTCATCTGGGGGTTGTTGACCATCAGGACATTGATGGAGTGGGAGCCGGACCCGGTGCCTCCGGCTCCTGTCCAGCAACCGGTGATCAGCGGGGAGAGCAGCGTCCCTGCGGCGGTCAGCGCGAGCAGTGCGCGTGGCCTCCGGCGGCTCTGGGTTCGCATAGGTGCTCCTGGTCGAGGGCGTACGGTGCCTTGCCGACTGCCCGTTGCAGCCGGTGAGTTGACGTGCGGATCGTGGTCGTACGGGGTCAGGCGCGGATGACCTGCGGCCCCAGCAGGGAGTAGCGCTGCGCCTCCGACGAGGGGAGCAGGGTGCTGGTGACGATCGCCTCGAAGGTGGAGACCGCGGCGAACCTGCAGAAGCTGGCCGCCCCGAATTTGGTGTGCGCGCCGACGAAGACGCTGCGGCGTGCCGATCTGATGGCCTGTGCCTTGACCTCGGCGACCGCGGGGTCGGGTGTGGTGAGGCCGTGTTCGCGGGAGATGCCGTTGGCGCCGATGAAGGCCAGGTCGATGACGAACCCGGCGAGCATCTTGGTCGTCCAGTGGTCCACGGTGGCCAGGGTGCCGGGCCTGAGCCGGCCGCCGAGGAGCAGTACGGTCGTCTGCTCGGCGGTGGCGAGGGACTTGGCGGTCGCCAGTGAGGCGGTGACGACGGTCAGCCGGCGGTCGTGCGGGAAGGCTTCGGCGATCAGCTGCGGTGTGAAGCCCTCGTCGACGAAGACGGTTTCGGCGTCCTCGAGGAGCTGCGCGGCCGCGGCCGCGATCCGCCGTTTCTCGGGGACATGCAGGGTGGTGCGGACGTCCAGGGTGGTCTCGAAGCCCGCGCTCTCGACCGGGTAGGCGCCGCCGTGCGTCCTGCGGATGAGGCCGTGGTCCTCCAGGGCGCGCAGGTCGCGGCGCACGGTTTCCTTGGCGACGCCCAGCTGGACGGCGAGTTCGCCGACGTCGACGGAGCCCGCGTGCCGTGCCGTATGGACGATGTCGCGTCGGCGCTGTTCCGTACTCACTTCACCCGCACCTCCCTCTGCCGCTGCCTCGCGCTGCCCGTTCGGGCCCGTCTGGAGAGTTGTACCGCCGGGGACCGGAGGTTGAACAGGCAGAATGCGGGCTCGATCGTGCCCGTTTGTGACCGGTCGGGAGGGGGCGGCGGGTGTTCCACCTGGAGCGGTGCGCCCGTCCGGGCGCGACGGAGGCCCGCCCGGTGTCCGGACGGGCCCGTTTGACGCCCGTTTCAGCGGTCGGCTCGCTCAGTACGGCCAGATCGGCGGGTCGGTGAGGAAGGGGCCGCCGAGGTGGGTGTGGGCCGGGTTCGAGCGGTCGAGCTCGCCCTGTTCGGCGATGATCTTCTCGGCGAACTGCTCGGAGTCGTCCTGGGGTTCGTAGCCCAGCGCCTTCGCCGAGGTGAGGTCCCACCACAGGCGGGTGTTGGCGGAGGAGCCGTAGACGACCGAGTGCTGTACGTCCTCGGCGGTCAGTGCCGCGTGGAAGAGGCGGGCGCCGTCGCCCGGGCTCATCCAGACCGAGAGCATCCGCACCGACGTCGGCTCCATGAAGCAGGAGCCGATCCGCACCGAGACCGTCTCCTGGCCGAACTTGTCCCAGTAGAGCTGGGCGAGGTCCTCGCCGAAGCACTTGGAGAGGCCGTAGTACGTGTCCGGGCGGCGCGCGGCGTCGATCGGGATCAGCGGCTCGCCGTCCAGGGGGGCCGGGGTGTAGCCGACCGCGTGGTTGGAGGAGGCGTTGACGATGCGGGCGACGCCGGCTTCGCGGGCCGCCTCGTAGAGGTTGTAGGTGCCTTCGATGTTCGCCTTGAGGATCTTGTCGAAGGTCGATTCCAGCGAGATTCCGGCGAGGTGGATGATGGCGTCGACACCGCTGACCGCCTCGCGCAGCGCCTCCTTGTCGGCGAGGTCGGCGCAGATCGCGGTGGGCTCGCCCTCGATCGGGGTGACGTCGAAGAGGCGGAGTTCATATCCGTACGCGGGGAGCAGCCCCCGCATCAGGGTGCCGAGGCCGCCGGCGGCTCCGGTGAGCAGGATGGTGCGGGGAGCGGGCATGGGCGGAACTCTCCTCGGTGATTCAGGTCCGAACGGATGTGTCCATAGACGCTATTCACATCCATGGACAAACTAAGGAGCCTCGCCGAGCCCCGTCAAGTGTCGCGCGGAGCCTCGGATTCCACGTCCGTCTCAGCGTTTCCCGTCTTGACCGGCCGTGTGCTGCTGGCTTAGCGTGGTCGCGTTCAAGAATATAAACACCGATCAGAACTGTGCACGACTGGATGCCCCAGGGAGCGCCCGTGTCCTCAGCCCTCGCCGGCCGACTTGATGGCCTGCTGTTCTTTCCCGTCACCGCGTACGGGCCGGACGGCTCCATCGACCTCGACGCCTTCCGTGCGCATGTGCGGAGCGGAGTCGACTCCGGCGCCGCAGCGGTCTTCGCCTGCTGCGGTACCGGCGAGTTCCACGCCCTGACCCAGGACGAGTTCGGCTCGCTCGTGGCCGCCGCCGTCGAGGAGGCGGCGGGCCGGGTGCCCGTCGTCGCGGGCGCGGGCTACGGTACGGCGCTCGCCGTCCAGTACGCCAGGACCGCCGAGGCCGCCGGGGCGGACGGCCTGCTCGCCATGCCGCCCTACCTCGTCGTCGCCGACCAGGCCGGGCTGCTGCGCCACTACACCGAACTCGCCGCGGCCACCTCCCTGGACACCATCGTCTACCAGCGCGACAACGCTGTCTTCACCCCCGAGACCGTCGTCGCGCTCGCCCAGGTCGAGCGGATCATCGGCCTCAAGGACGGTCACGGCGACCTCGACCTGATGCAGCGCATCGTCAGCGCCGTACGGACCGAACTGCCCGGCAGCGAGTTCCTCTACTTCAACGGACTGCCCACCGCCGAACTCACCGGCCTCGCCTACCGGTCGCTGGGCATCACCCTCTACTCCTCGGCCGTCTTCTGCTTCGCCCCCGACATCGCGCTCGCCTTCCACAAGGCGCTCAACTCCTACGACGACGAGACGGTCAACCGCCTCCTCGACGGCTTCTACCGGCCGCTCGTCGAACTGCGCAACCAGGGCCGCGGATACGCCGTTTCGCTGGTCAAGGCGGCGGTGCGGCTCGGCGGTCTGGACGTCGGCGAGGTGCGCCCGCCGCTCAGCGAGCCGACGGCCGAGCACATCGCGCAGCTCACCGCGATCATCGCGCGCGGGCGCGCCGTCCTCGGTTCGGGGGCCTCCGCGTGAAGACCTCCGCCTTCGTCTACCCCTGGGACGTCGTCGGCGACCCGGACGCCGCCGCCCGCATCGCGGACCTCGGCATCCAGCAGGTCACCCTCGCCTCCGCCTACCACTCCACGCGCGCCCTGACCCCGCGCCACCCGGTCCACCGGATCGTCACCGCGGAGCACGCGTCCGTCCTGTACCCGGCGGACTCCCGCTGGGAGGGCCGCACGCTGCGGCCGTACGCGGCAGGCTCCTGGGCCCCCACCGCCGACCCGTACGGCGAGGCGGCGGCCGCGCTCGCCGACGCGGGGCTCGACGTGCACACCTGGGTCGTGCTGGCCCACAACTCCCGCCTGGGCGCCGAACATCCGGCCACCTCCGTCGTCAACGCCTACGGCGACCGCTACCCCTGGGCGCCCTGCATCGCCCAGCCGGAAACCCGCGCCTACCTCGTCGACCTCGCGGCCGAGGCGGCATCACGCCCCGGCGCGAGCGGCACCGAGCTGGAGTCGCTCGGCTGGTACGGACTCGCCCACCTGCACGCCCACGACAAGATCGCCGGCGTGGGACTCGGGGACGCGGCCCAGTACCTGATGTCGCTCTGCTTCTGCGCCTCGTGCGCGGCCGGCTACGCCGAACTCGGCCTCCCCGCCGAGGAGTTGAAGGACGCCGTCCGCCGCGCACTCGACCCCCTCTGGTCCTCGGGCAGTTCCGAAGCGGGCTGGCCCGCGATCGAGAAGCTGCTGGGTGCCGACGTCGCCGCCGCTACGCTCGACTGGCGTACGCGCACCGCCCGTTCGCTCCAGGAGGAGGCCGTGGCGGCCGTACGTACCGCCGCCGCCCCCGGCTTCCAGGTCCTGCTGCACGCGGATCCGACCCCGTACCACTGCGGCGCGAACGTCGGCGTGGACCCGGCCCACATCCTCTCCGTGGCCGACGGCGTGGTCGTGCCCTGCGCGGGCGGCCCCTCGCTGCTCGCCCCGTTCGCCGAGCACGCCACCGAGGACACCGTGCTCGCGGCCAACTTCACCGTCGTCTCCGGCATGGGCGGCAGCCCGGCGACCCTGCGCGCGGACGTCGACCGCGCGGTGCAGCTCGGCGCGACCCAACTGCGCCTGTATCACGCGGGGTTGGCGTCCGAGGCGGACCTGGCGGCTGTACGGTCGGCCCTCGCCTGACCGGACCCGACCAGAGCCGCGGCGGCGAGCAGCCCCGCCACCCCGGCCACCGGCAGCAGTACACGGATGTCCACCACGGCGACCAGACCTGCCCCCGCCGCCAGCGCCAGCGCATTCGGTACGAAGACCGCGGTGTTGGCGGTGGCGGCGGTACGGCCCAGCATCCCGGCCGGGGTCTCGCGCTGCACCGCGGTCAGCGCAGCGATCACCACACACGGCAGACCGAGCCCGATCGCCGCACTGCAGAGCAGCGCCACGGAGTCGTAGGGCAGCGCGCGCAGCCCCACCGCCGCCGCGAACACCGCGATCCCGCCCGCCGCGAACACCCGCTCGGGCAGCCGCCGCATGAGCGGTCCCGCGAGGAGTCCGGCCGCGACCGAGCCGGCGCCCTGGGCGGCGTACAGCACACCGGCGTACGAGGGCGAGTGCCCGAGCCCGCGGTCCACCACGGCGTACGTCGCCGCCCCGTTCAGCCCCGCGAGCAGCATCGTCGCCCCGCCCGCGCACACCAGGGGCCGCAGCACGGGGGAGTGCCACAGGGTGCGGGCGCCGGCGGCGGTGTCGGCGAGCCACTGTCCGCGGGGGGCGCGGGCCGGCTTCTCCTCCCGTACGCGCAACGAGGCGAAGATCCCGGCGGCCAGTGCGAAGGTCGCCGCGTCCAGGAGCGCCACCGCCGCGCCGCCGAAGCGGACGTACAGGCCCGCGCCGGCGAGCGGGGCCACGAGCTTCATGCCCTCGGTCACCGCCATCCGCAGCCCGTTGAAGTCGCCGAGCAGCCTCCGGTCGACCGCCGCAGCCATCAGACCGGCCTCGGCGGCGTCCGCCACGACGCCCTGCGCGCCGTACACCGCCAGGACGGCGAAGAGGATCCAGAGCCGGTCCGCGGAGTCCACCGCGAGCAGAGCGGACAGCAGAGCCGCGACGACGAGGTTCGACCAGACCAGCAGCGGTCGGCGCCGGACGCGGTCGGCGAGGGTCCCCAGGAGCGGTCCTGTCAGCGAGGGCGCCCACATCGCGAACACGGTCAGGGCGGCCAACGCGTCCGAGCCGGTGAGGGACTTGACCCACACCCCGGCTGTCAGCCACATCGCGCCGGTGCCGAAACCGGAGACGACGACGCCCGTCAGATACAGCCCCGCATTACGGTCCCGCAGGACCCGCCCGATCGTTGTTGCCATCCGTCGAGCGTGGCAACTGAGGCCCCGGGTCACGCATCGGGCAGATGACCTATCCGCGGAACCTAACCCCGCAGGCGTCCGTCGCACAAGGGTGAATGACCGACTGGTCGGTATCTGTCCCCCTGCCAGGGCGAATCCGCTCGGAATGCATGATTCCAAGTTGCGATCGCATGACGTACTGACCGGTCGGTATTGACAGGGGGCCGCTGCGAGGTTGTGATTCCTGCGTCACCGCCGACCGGTTGCCGCACGTTGGGCAATCGTTCTCTCAGCGTGTTCGTCGCTACGACCGAGAGGGAAGACCCGCACATGTACGACGGCTTGGATGCAGTGGCGCAAGCGAGCGCCGTACGCCACGGCAAGGTGAGCCCGGTCGAACTCGTCCGGCACAGCCTCGACCTGATCGAGGCCCACGACGCGACGCTCGGGGCCTTCATCACGGTCACCGCGGATGCGGCCCTGGACCAGGCGCGGGCGGCCGAGCGGCGTATCGCATCGGAGGACCCCGACGGGCTTCCGCCGCTGTTCGGCGTGCCGACCGCGATCAAGGACCTGACGCCCACGGCCGGTGTGCGCACCACGTTCGGATCCAAGGCGTACGACACCCACGTCCCGGACGTGGACGCGCACAGTGTGACCCTGCTGCGTGCGGCCGGGACGATCAGCCTCGGCAAGACCAATACGCCGGAGTTCGGCCTGTCCGCGTACACCGACAACGACGTGCGGGGCCAGGCGCGTTCACCGTGGGACATCACGCGCTCCGCCGGCGGCTCCAGCGGCGGGGCGGCGGCCGCGGTCGCCGCCGGACTCGTACCGTTCGCGCACGGCAGTGACGGGGGAGGCTCCCTGCGCATCCCCGCGAGCAGCTGCGGGATCTTCGGGCTGAAGCCCTCGCGGGGACGGGTGAGCCCGGGGCCCGACGCCAATGTGGCGGGCCTCGCCGTGGAGGGCCCGCTGTCCCGTACGGTGCGGGACGCGGCGGCGATGCTGGACGCGCTGTCGGTGCCGATGCCGGGCGACGCGTACTGGGCGCCGCCGCTTCCGGACGGTGAGTCCTTCCTCGCGCACACCTCCCGGGAGCCCGGCAGGCTGCGGATCGCCCGCTACGCCGACCTGGGCGACAGCGGCTTCGCGGTGGATCCGGTGTGCCGGGCCGCGTACGAAGAGGCCACCGAACTCCTCACCTCGCTCGGCCACGACGTCGAAGAGGTGGCCAACCCCTTCGTGGCGGAGCTCGGCGAACTCTTCTTCACCATCTGGGGAGTTCAGGCCCTGCGCTACGAGGTCCCGCCCGAGCACGAGGAGCTCCTGCGCCCCGTCACCCGCTTCTGGCGCGAACGCGGCAGGCAGACCAGCGCCGAGGACTTCTACCGCGCGCTCGCGGGGCAGCAGCGGCTCAGCCGCCGGGTCGTCGAGGCCACCGAGCCGTACGACGCGGTCCTCACCCCGACCATGGGGATGCAGCCACAGCCCCTCGCGTACTTCGAGGGCGAACCCGGCGAGGAGCTGATGGGGCAGATCGGCCGCCAGAGCCTCTTCTCGCCGTTCACCAGCGCCTACAACCTCACCGGCCAGCCCGCGGCCAGCCTGCCGCTGCACTGGACCGAGGACGAACTGCCCATCGGGATCTCGCTCACCGGCCGCCCGGCCGGCGAGGCCCAACTGCTGTCGCTCTGCGCACAGCTGGAGGCGGCCAGCCCCTGGGCCCACCGCCGCCCCGCCCTCTGACCAACCCCAACCGACCTCACACCGGCCCAGCCCACCGCCCACACCGCACCGTCGCGCCCCGGAGGCACGCATGGCCAGATCAGTACGCCCGTTTTCGCCCCGACTCATACCGATCCTGCTCTGTGTGGGACTCGGCGCGACCGCCACCGCGTGCACGACCAGCAGCGGCGACGGATCGACCTCGGCCAAGGGAGACGGCGGGCGGGTCACCGCCGTCATGGCCTCCGACCCCACCTCGCTCGACCCGAGCAAGGGCACGATCGCGGCCGACTTCCAGATGGCGCGCATGACGTACGACTCGCTGGTGGGCCGTGACGACGGCGGCAGAATCGTCTCGGCGCTCGCGGAGAAGTGGAGCGCGACCGCCACCAAGGCCGAGTTCACCCTGAAGTCCGGGATCACCTGCACGGACGGCACGAAGCTCACCGCAGCCGATGTCGCCGCCTCGCTCAACCGGTTCGGCGACCCCAAGAACGGTGCGGTCGCGGCCGCCCAGGTCTTCGGTGCGGGCAACACCGTCACCGCCACGTCGGACGATGCCTCGCGCAAGGTCACCGTCCAGCTCAAGAACCCCTGGTCCGACCTGCTGTTCGGACTCGCGATGCCGCAGTCGGGCATCATCTGTCCGGCCGCGCTCAAGAACCCCGACCTGCTGAAGAACGGCGGCAAGGGCGCGGGCACGGGCCGCTACTACCTGACGAAGGCGCAGCCGGGCAGCGTCTACAACCTCACCGCGCACGACGGCTACACCTGGGGCCCCGCGTACGCCAAGCAGCCCGCGGGCACGGCCCCCTCGTCGGCGGACATGCGGGTCATCCAGTCCGAGGCCACCATGGCCAACGAACTGCAGACCGGCACGCTGGACTCCGCCGGATTCACCGGGGCCGACGCCGCACGGTTCACCGGCAAGGCGGGCTTCAAGATGGAGCCCGCACCGATCGTGCGCATGATGGTCGTCTTCAACGAGCGCAAGGGCCACCCCGGCGCCGACGCGAAGGTACGCAAGGCGGTGGCGGCCGCACTCGACCGCAAGGCGTTCAACCAGGCCGTCACCCGCGGCTCCGGACAGCTGATGACCAGCATCGCCGACGCCGCAGTGCCGTGTGTGTCCAAGGACGAGTCGCTGCTCACCGCGTACGACACCAAGGCGGCGGCCGCGGACCTCAAGGGCCTGAAGATCACCGTCGAGGGGACGAACGCGGTCGCGGGCGGCGCCGGCAACGAGTACGTCCAGGCCGCGCTGAAGGCCGCGGGCGCCAAGGTCACCCTGCGCAATGTCGCCAGCGCGACCTGGGGCACCGAAGTGCTCGGCAACAAGGGCGACTGGGACCTCACCGTGCTGCCCAACCTCAACCTGACGAACCTGCTCACCACCCCGGCGAGCCTCATGTCGGGCGCCGAGCCGCCCAACGGCCGTAATTTCGGCGGCATTCAGAACCCGGACTTCGACAAGGCCTTCGGCCAGGCACTGTCCACGACCGACACCGCCGCCAAGTGCGCCGCGTGGGGCACCGCCCAGAAGTCACTGCTGACGCGCACCGACGTCGTACCGCTGGCCGCGGTCAACGTCTACTACGTCGACGGCAGCCGGATCGTGTCGGCCGCGCCCGACGGACTGTACGACCCCGGCACCATCCGGCTGAAGAAGTAGTGATGAGCCAGGCCGTGCGGGTGACACCCGCTGTCAAGGTGGCGCAGGGGAAGGTCCGTTCGCCGTGGGCGGGCTTCCTGGTGCGCAGGCTCGTCGGCCTGGCCGGTGTGCTGCTCACGCTGGTCGTCGGCACCTTCCTGATGATCCAGCTGGTCCCCGGCGACCCGGCCCGTCAGGTGGCCGGGTCGGGTGCCACCGCCGGGCAGATCGAACAGGTCCGCCATGAGCTGGGCCTGGACCGGACGCTGTGGGACCAGTTCGTCTCGTACGTCGGCGGGCTGTTCCACGGTGACCTCGGGAACTCGTTCACGGGCGGGCGCCCGGTGGCCCAACTGATCGGCGACAGGCTGCCGTTCACCGCCCAGCTCGCTCTCATCGCGATGGTGGTGGTCCTGCTGGTGAGCGTGCCGCTGGGCATGGCGGTCGCCGTCGCCTGCCGCGGCGGGCGACGCCGCTGGCTGGACTCCGGCTTCACCGCCGTCACGGCGGTCGCCGGAGCCGTGCCGGAGTACGTACTGGCGACCGTGCTCGTGCTGGTCTTCGCGGTCACCTGGGGTGTGCTGCCGGCCGCCGGGGCCGCCTCGCTCTCCGCGCTGGTGCTGCCGGTGCTCGCCGTCAGCGTCGGGCCCGTCTGCACACTCGCGCGCATCGTCCGCAGGGAGACGGCAGCCGTGCTCACCCAGGACTTCATGCGCACGGCGCGCGGACACCGGCTGCGTTCGCTGCGGCTGTACGCACGCCATGCGCTGCCCAATCTGCTGACCAGCACGCTCACGCTCGGCGGTCTGATCCTCTCGGGGCTCCTCGGCGGCACGGTGATCGTCGAGATCGTCTTCGCCTGGCCCGGCCTCGGCACCGGCGTGGTCAACGCGATCACCGCCCGGGACTACCCGGTCGTGCAGGGCGTCGTCCTGCTGCTCGGGCTGCTCGCCACGCTGCTCAATCTCCTTGTCGACGTCGTCCTGGGCCTCCTCGACCCGCGGACCCTGACCGGAAAGGCGGGCCCCGCATGAGGCGCACCCTGAGGTCGCCGGTGCTGATCGCCGGAATCGTCCTGCTGGGCGGGCTGCTGCTGCTCGCCGTGGTCGGCCCCTTCATCTGGGGGGACGCGGCCGACACACTGACCGGCAACGCCCACCAATCGGCGTCCGCCGCCCACTGGTTCGGAACGGACGCGCTGGGCCGCGACGTCTTCGCCAGGACCATGGCGGCCACCCGGCCCACCCTCGTCATGACCCTGGCGGCCACCGCAGTCGCCGCGGTGGGCGGTATCGGCTTCGGCGCCGTGATCTGGGTGGCGGGGCCCCGTACGCGAGAACTCGGTCAGCGGCTCATCGACGTGATGATCTCCTACCCCAGCGTCCTGTTCGCCCTGATCGTGGCCGCGGTGCTCGGCCCCGGCGCCACGACGTCGGTGGCGGCGATCGGTCTGGCGACCTGCCCGGCCTTCGCCCGCCTGACGACCAACCTCGCCGCCTCGGTCGCTGGGCGGGACTTCGTCGCCACGGCGCGGCTCCTCGGCGTCTCACCGCTGCGGCTGCTGCGCCGCCACCTGCTGCCGAACATCGCCGAACCGCTGCTGGTGCTGCTGTCGGTGGCGTTCACCGCCTCGCTCAAAGCGCTCTCCGGGCTCTCGTTCCTGGGGCTCGGCGCGGACTTCGACTGGGGTCGGCTGCTCGCCTCCGGACTGGAGGGCATCTACGTCAACCCGGCCCCGGCTCTGGGCCCGGCGGCGGCGATCGTCGTCGCGGGGCTCGCGGGCGGACTGATCGGAGATGGACTCGCGGCGGCGGCCAACCCCGGGCAGGAGCACAGGCCGCGGGGTGAACGGGCCAAGATCCGGGCGGTGTTGAAGCCGGTGCAGCCGCCGACACCCGACACCTTCGCGGAGGCCCGGCAGCTCAGCGTCACCCTCCCGGACGGCACGGTGCTCGTCGACGACGTCTCGCTCCAGGTCGGCCGGGGCGAGATCGTAGGCATCGTGGGCGAGTCGGGGTCGGGCAAGAGCCTCACGGCGATGTCCCTGGCCAAGCTGCTCCCCGACGGCCTCACGGCAGACGCCTCGACCCTGCGCGTGGGCGACCTCGACCTGACGGGGGACCCCGAACCCGCGCGTCTGGCGCGGGAGATCGGCATCGTCTACCAGGACCCCTCGGCCTCCTTCAACCCCACCCTGCGGGTCGGCAGCCAGCTCACCGAGGTGCTCCGCGTCCACGAAGGGATCCCCCGCAAGGAGGCGGACCGGCGCGCGGTGGAGCAACTCCGCCTCGCCCATCTCACCGTCCCCGAGCAGCGCATGAAGCAGCACCCGCACGAACTGTCGGGCGGCATGCGCCAGCGGGCGATGATCGCCGCGGCCCTGCTCACCCGCCCCCGGCTGATCATCGCGGACGAGCCGACCACGGCGCTGGACGTCACGGTCCAGGACGAGGTGCTCAAGCTGATCCAGGAGGCCAATCGCCGCGACGGCCTGTCGGTCCTGCTCATCTCGCACGACATGGGAGTGGTCTCGACGGTCTGTGACCGCGTCCTGGTGATGTACGCGGGCCGCCTGGTGGAGGAGCTGCCGGTGGCGGACCTACGGGAGGGTAAGGCGCAACACCCCTACACCCAGGCCCTGTTGGCGGCGACGCCGTCGATCGACAGCGACCGCCCCCTGGCCGCGATCCCCGGCCGCCCGCCCCAGCCGGCGGAACGCCCCTCCGGCTGCGCCTTCGCACCGCGCTGCCCGCTGGCCCGTGCCCAGTGCACGGAGGAACGCCCGGTGCTGCGCACCGAGGGACCACGCGTCGCCTGCCACGCCATCGACTGGGAGCCCGCCCATGCCTGAGCCCGTACTTCGCGTGGAGAACCTGGACGTCTCCTTCGGCCACGGCTCCGGACGCCGCCGTGTGCTCCACGAGGTCACCTTCGACGTGCCCGCAGGCCGCACGCTCGGCCTGGTCGGCGAGTCCGGATCCGGAAAGTCGACGGTGGCCAAGGCGATCGTGGGCCTGGTGCGCCCGCACGGCGGCCGGATCCTGATCGACGGTGAGGACTCGACCCTCGTACGCAAGGGAGCCCTCCAGACCCTGCGCCGCCGGATCCAGCTGATCCCGCAGGACCCGTACGCCTCGCTCAACCCCCGCATGACGGTCGGCGAGGCCATCGCGGAGGCGATCGACCCGCGCAGGGGCAGACTGCGCGAACACCGCCCCCGCGTGGAGGAGTTGCTGGCCAAGGTGGCCCTGGACCCCACCGCCGCGGACCGCTACCCGGCGGCCTTCTCCGGCGGCCAGCGCCAGCGCATCGCGATCGCCCGCGCACTCGCGGTCGAGCCGGAGCTGATCATCGCCGACGAGGTGACGTCCGCGCTGGACTGCTCGGTCCAGGCCGAAGTCCTGGGTGTACTGGACGGATTGCGCCGCGACATGGGCCTGACGATGCTGTTCATCTCCCACGACCTTGCCGTGGTGCGGCACGTCAGCGACGAGGTGGCGGTGATGTCGCAGGGCCGGATCGTGGAGCACCGCACCAGGGACGCACTCTTCGGGGCCCCGGAACACCCCTACACCCAACTGCTGTTGGCGAGCGTCCCGAAGGTCGGTCCGGCCGCCTGATCCGAATATTCGCTGGTCGGCGGAGGGGGCGCGCGCACAAGATGACCTCCATGCCCCCGAAATCCGACCCGCATGCACCAGGTCCCACCGCACACCAGGTGCAGTTCCTGCGCCAGCCCCACCCCGACCTCCCGCACCTGACCGTATGGGGCATCCGGATCGACGGCACGGACCTGCGCACCCTGGTCGCCGACGCGACACGCGAGCTCTGGGGGCGGGAACTCGACGACGATGACGACACCCCGCAGGAGCGTGAGGAGTTCCTCCTGCGCCAGCACGCCCCGCTGTATTTCGACGTCGAAGGCCAGGCCCAAGCCCACTTCCTGGGGGACGCACAACGGGGACTCCGCCATGAAGTGAGCGGTGCCCTGTTCCTCCTGGGCTGCCCTTGCGGCATCGACGCGTGCTGGCCCTTGCTGGCCACCTTCACCGCCACGGAGCAGACGATCACCTGGTCCGCGTTCCACCAGCCCGACCGCCCCCAGTGGGGCGAACTGCCCTTGGGCCCGTACACCTTTCTGCGCGCCCCGTACGAGGCATCCCTGGCGGCCCCGCACCACCTGGCAGAGGATCCGCTGGCCCCGTCACACGAGGCGTGACGCCACGAGGCCCCCTCTTATCCTTCGTGCATGTCGCACCCACTCACCCTCACCGTCCTCGGCACAGCATCCCCGCACCCCGGCCCCGGACGCCCCTGCTCCGGCTACCTGCTGAGCGGCGGTGGAGCGCGCGTGTGGGTGGACGCGGGCCCCGGCACCTTCGCCGAGCTGCAGCGGTACGCGGACCCGGCGCGCCTGGACGCCATCTGGATCTCCCATCTGCACGCCGACCACAGCGCGGACCTGCTCAGTGCGGTGTACGCCCTGGCCTACGGCGGCCTCACCCCGCCCACCCCGATCCCCGTCTACGCACCGGCCGGCTGTGCCCAGCGCCTGGCCGCATTCCTCGGCCGCGAGGACGCCGGATTCCTGGCCGGAATCCTGGACTTCCACGACCTGCACGACGGCCACGAGGCGCGCTTCGGCGCCCTGCGCCTGACGAGCCGGGCCGTCACCCACGACACCGAGGCGTACGGGCTGCGCGCCGAATGCGAGGGCGCCGTGTTCGCCTACTCCGGCGACAGCGGCCCCTGCGCCGCCCTCACCGAACTGGCCCACGGGGCCGATGTGTTGCTCTGTGAGGCCGACATCGACCGGCACACGGGGGAGGAGCCCCAGGTCCACCTGACCCCGGAGGACGCGGGCGCCACGGCACGCGCCGCCGGAGTGGGCCGCCTGATCGTCACCCACGTCGGCCCCACCCTCACCCGCGAGGCGGCCACCGAACGAGCCGCCGCGCAGTTCGGCGGACCCACCAGTGCCGCTCTCGAAGGAGCCGTTATCCGAGCTGCCTGACGCGCAGGTTCAGCACTGAGCGTGACCGGGGTCCTCGTACCGGGCGGCCACCGTGGTGGCACGGTGGCGCAGCGCGGTGCGCAACGCCTCCGGGGCCAGAGCCTCCGCGTCCGTGCTGAGCTGCCACAGCGCCCACTCGGCGTGCCGTACATCCTCGAACGTCACTTCCAGCCGCAGCCAGCCGTCCGCGTCGGGTTGCTCGGTACGGACGGCCAGCGCGGTGGCCAGCAGGTCTTCCCGCCGCGCCGGGTTCACCCGTATCGACACGGCGATGTGGCCGTCGGACAGAAACTGCGCGCAGCGCTCCTGCCAGACCCGTTCCAGATCGACCCGGTCGGGTCGCTGTGCCGGTTCGGGGAGTTCCTCGGCGGCCAGAATCCGCGACAGCCGGTACGTGCGGTCCGCGCCGGATCGCGTGGCCAGCAGATAGCGGCGGTCGCGTACGGTGACGAGGCCGATCGGGTCCACCGTGCGCCACTGCGGCGTCTGGCCCGTGGCCGCGTAATGGATGCGCAGCCGGTGCCCGGCGAGCACCGCGCGCCGGACCTCGATCATGGTCGCGTCGGGCACGTCCTCCGTGACCGGCCGGCGTGACAGCAGATCGGTCTCCGGTTCGACGAGGAGCCGCCGGGCCGCGTCGCTCGCGGTGACCCGATGGCTTTCCGGCAGCGCGTCGACCACCTTGCGCAGGGCCGATGCGAGCTCCGGCCCGAGACCGAACCCCTGCTTGCCGCGCCCCGGTCCCGCGGTCAGCAGGGCAAGGGTCTCGTCGTGGTTCAGCCCGGTGAGCTCGGTCCGGAAACCGGGCAGCAGCGCGAACCCACCGTGCCGGCCGCGTTCGGCATAGACCGGGACGCCGGCCGCGGACAACGCATCGATGTCGCGCAGCACGGTACGGGTGGACACCTCCAGCTCGCGGGCGAGCGTGTCCGCGGTCAGGCGACCGCGCTGACGCAACAGCAGCACCAGCGAGACCAGTCGATCGGCGCGCATGCGAGAACGGTAGCGAATACATGACCAAGGGTGTCGTGATTTGTTGGAAGGCTCCTCACTGCGACGTCGAACTTCCCCTGAAACGAATGGAGCTGATGTGGCAGTGGAGCGAACGGCAGTCAACCCGGTGACGTGGTCGGTGGAGATGGGATTCAACCAGGGCGAGCTCGTCTCGGGGCACACGCGGACCCTGTACTGCTCCGGACAGACCGCTATGAGCGGCGACGGCAAACCCCTGCACGACGGTGACATGGCAGCCCAGTTGACGCTGAGCCTCGACAACCTGGAAGCCGTGCTCGGCGAGGCCGGCATGTCTCTCGCGAACCTTGTCCGGCTCAACGTGTACACCACCGACGTCGATGTGCTGTTCCCGCACTACGGCCTGCTGGGTTCGCGGTTGGGTGCCGCCGGGGTGGCGCCGACCACCACGATGCTCGGGGTGACGCGGCTGGCGATCCCCGGCCAGATGGTCGAGCTGGAGGGGACCGCCGTCGCGTGATGCGGCCATGACCTGTCGACGGGGGCCCCGGCGGCCACACCAGCCCCCCCCCCCGCCGTACCGGGGGGGCCCGCCACAGGGACACAGCCAACCACAACAATGTGGGC